>JAIXKK010000029.1 GCA_026954325.1 Bryobacterales bacterium
TGGTATATCAGGAAGGGCGTCGGGACCGGGATGGAGGTTATGCGAAAACTCGTAAGATGAACATTTGGTTGGAGCCTCAGCCCTGGAATCGATAATCGGCTCCGGTGAAAGCAAGCGTGGTTTCGGGCCTACGGATCCTTATGTTTCTAATCTCCGCTTCTTCTTTCGCCGATGGTATACTTGGGCTTCGCGTGAACTCGAACACCGAGAAAATCCTGGAACTCTTCCGCCAGACCGGCGCCTACCTCGAAGGGCATTTTCGTCTCACCAGCGGGATGCACAGTCCGGAGTACTTACAGTGTGCTCTGGTCCTTCAGTATCCTCACTATGCGGAAATCCTGGGCCAAAAGCTGGCTTCCGGCTTCCGGCGGCTGGAGCCGGTTCGCA
Organism: Bryobacterales bacterium; assembly: GCA_026954325.1. GTDB lineage: Bacteria > Acidobacteriota > Terriglobia > Bryobacterales > Bryobacteraceae > CADEFT01. The sequence continues at coordinate 388 of JAIXKK010000029.1, forward strand.
ACCTGGATGTCGTGGTGAGTCCCGCGATGGGCGGCCTCATCATAGGCCATGAAGTGGCGCGTGCGTTGAATGCGCGTCACATTTTCGCCGAGCGCGTGGAGACGAAGATGGTCCTTCGGCGGGGTTTTGCCTTGAAGCCAGGAGAAACAGCCGTAGTGGTGGAGGACGTGATCACGACGGGAGGAAGCACTCTCGAAGTGGTGCAACTGCTGAAGCAAAGCATGGTGCGAGTGGTGGGGGCGGGGTCGATCATTGACCGCAGCGGCGGGCGGGCGGATGTGTCGGTTCCGCGCATCGCGCTTGCGACGATGCATGTGGTTGCCTACGACAGTACGCAATGTCCGCTTTGCGCGAACGGCATTCCCGTGGTGAAGCCCGGCTCGCGGGCCGTTGCCTGAATGCCGCGAAGGCTGAAGTTCACCATCTCTTATGACGGGACGGAGTACCACGGCTGGCAGGTGCAGCCGGGGCTGGCCACGATACAGGGCACACTCGAGGAGGTTCTGAGCCAGATTGAGGGGACTCGCGTGGATGTAGTGGGATCGGGACGCACGGACGCGGGTGTGCATGCGCTGGCGCAAGTGGCCGCCGCCACGCTACACAACCCCATTCCTACGATGAACCTTCGCAAGGCGATGAACCGGCTGCTGCCGCGGGATATTCGAGTTCTCGAAGTGCGGGAGGCAGCGGCGGATTTCCATCCGCGGTTCCAGGCGGTGGCCAAGACGTACGAATACCGCATCTATCGGGAGGAAATCTGCCCGCCCTTCGAGCGCCGCTACGTCCATCATCATCCTTATCCGCTTGATGAACGGGCATTTTGTGAAGCTGCTTCGCTCTATGAGGGAACGCACGATTTCACTGCCTTCGCCGCCGCTGACGAAAAGGATTCACTGGGGGCAACGAAGGCGCGTACCATCTTCAGTTCCACGGCCCGGCGGGAAGGGGCGCGGCTGGTTTACCGCGTGCGGGGTTCGGGCTTTCTGAAACATATGGTGCGCAACCTGGTGGGTGGATTGCTGGAAGCGGGCAAAGGGAACCTGACCTTGCAGGACCTAGCCGCGTTGCTTCGAAACCCGGCGGCAAGAAAACTCGGCTATGCCGTGCCTGCATGTGGCCTGTTTCTCATCGGCGTGGAATACGAGTAGCGCTTCGCTCTGGTACGCTTACGAACATGGCCGCCCGCCTGTTGTTCCTGCTGCTCTCGATAGCCTGGGCGCTGTGCGCGAAGACCGATGCCGCCGGCCTCGGCCGCATCATCGAAGAAACGCGCAAAGCGTTTCATGTTCCGGGCATCGCAGTCGCCATCGTGCACGGCGATTCCGTGGTGTTCGCGAAAGGGTTCGGTGTCAGAGAGGTTGGGGCCTCGGCTCCGGTGACGCCGGACACTCGCTTCGCCATCGGGTCCACCACGAAAGCGTTCACGACGGCAGCCATGGGGATACTGGTGGATGAAGGAAAAATGAGTTGGGATGATCCGGTGCGCAAGCACATTCCGTTCTTCCATCTTTCCGATCCGCTCGCCGATGCCAACGTTACGATGCGGGATATTACCAGCCACCGGACGGGACTTTCGCGCAATGACCTGCTGTGGTACGGCTCGCCGTGGGGCAGTGAAGAGATTATCCGCAGGATCGGCTTGGTCCCGCTCAGCAAATCGTTCCGGTCGGCGTACCAATACCAGAACATCATGTTCCTGACCGCCGGATACGCCGTTGGGCGGATTGCGGGGACTACGTGGGAGGAGTTCGTCCGCGGGCGTATTTGGGCGCCGCTCGGGATGAGGAATTCCGATTTCAGCGTCCGGGATGTGGTTCATGCGGCGGACTACGCCATGCCGTATGAAGAGCGGGAGGGGAAGGTGGTTTCCGTCCCCTGGCGCAACATTGACAACATCGCGCCCGCCGGAGCGATCAACTCCTCGGTGAACGATCTTTCGAAGTGGGTTCGCATGCAGTTGAACGGCGGCGTCTTCGAGGGGAGGCGCATTCTGAAGGAGAAGACGCTGCTGGAGACGCATACGCCGCAGACGGTGATGCGGCTGGATGATCCGAATTCGCGTACGGTCAACATCGGCACGCATGTCATGTCGTACGGGCTCGGCTGGGTGATTCAGGACTACCGCGGGCACTCGATGGTTTCGCACGGCGGCGCGATCGATGGATTTCGCGCCCAGGTGACTCTGCTTCCGGAGGAGCATTACGGCATCATTATTCTCGCCAACCTGGGGGGCGACAACATGCCCGAATGTCTGCGCTCCGCGCTGGCCGATGAACTGCTTGATTTGGCGCCGATGGGTTGGAACGAGAAATACCTCGAGGTTCAAAAGAAGCGGGAGGAAGAGCAGGAGAAGACGCGCAAGGAGCGTGACGTCAAGCGGCGCAAGGACACGAAGCCTTCCCGCGAGATGGAGGCTTACGCGGGCAAGTTCGAGAACGGCGGTTATGGAGAAGCGGTGATCACTGTTGAAGGAGGAGCGTTAGAACTGCATTGGAGCAATTGGAATACGCGGCTGGCGCATTTCCAGTTCGATACATTTCTCACCGCGCCTGACAAGACCCCGCTTGGGGATTCGCTGGTGCAGTTCCAACTTGATGCGCAAGGCAACGTGGCCACGGTCCAATTTATCGAGCAGCAGTTCCGGAGAAAGAATCCATGAAGCGGCTGGCTCTGATACTCTGCTGCGCGCAGTATCTTTGGGCGCAACAGGATTCCTCACTGCCGCTGTTGGAGCGGGAAATGGCGCGGCTGGCGCGGCTCAGCAGCGGGGGTGTTGTGGGGGCCACGGCCATCCACATCGAAACAGGGCGCCGCGTGAGTCTGAACGCGCGGGAACGGTTCCCGATGGCGAGCACGGTGAAGGTTCCGCTTGCGGTTCACCTGCTGCGGCTGGTGGATGAGGGCAAGGAGCGCATGGATCGCATGGTTACGGTGGAGGCGCGGGATCTCCACCCCGGCAGCGGCACGCTTTCCGATCTGTTCAACAAACCGGGCGTGTCGCTCAGCATCCGGAACCTGCTCGAGTTGATGCTGCTCATCTCTGACAATTCGGCGACGGACATGCTGCTGCGAATCGCCGGGGGCCCGGGGGCGGTGACCGCGCGAATGAAGTCGATCGGCATCGAAGGACTGCGTGCGGATCGCTCGACCGCGCTGCTGATCGCCGACGCCGCCGGGTTTCGCGACAGGCTCCCGCCGGAAGAGCAATGGACGCCGCAAATCTTCGCGGACGCTTTCCATGGGGCGGACGCCGCAACGCGGGAGGCCGCCCGGAAGGCCTTCAACGAGGATCCGCGTGACACTTCGACGCCGGATGCGATGGCCCAGTTGCTGATCCACATCCACCGCAAAGATTTGCTCAAGCCGGATACCGCGGAACTGCTTCTGGACATTATGCGCCGCTGCCGCACCGGGAGCACGCGCATCAAGGGGATTCTTCCGGCGGGGAGCGTGGTGGCGCACAAGACCGGGACGATTACCAATTCCGCCAATGATGTGGGGATCCTGGAGTTGCCGGGCGGCGCGGGGCATGTCGCACTGGCGGCTTTTGTGAAGAAGGAAACGCGCGATGAAGCGCATTCCGGCCGCGCCATCGCCGAGATTGCCCGCGCCGCGTTCGACTACTTTCTTTTCCATCAGCAGAACGCCATGAACTACGAGAAGCTAGCCAGCCGCATTGTCGAATCGCTACATCCGCTGCCTGGAGAGCGGGTCTACTTCCGGCCCGATCCAGGCTACTTTGAGGGACTGCTCGGGCCATTGCGCGAAAAACTTGCCGCGGCAGGCGCCGTGGAGGTGAAGAGACTGGATGACGCGGAGATTTACCTTTGGCTTCCGCTGCGTCCCGGGGGGCCGGGACTGCCGTCCGCGGAGCGGCATGCCGTGAAGGAGTGGACCGATAAGGGAGGGCCGCGGAGGCAACTCCACTTCCACTGGGGAGAAGGCAGCGTCTCGCCGGACGGCCTCTATCTGGAGCATGGCGATGCGCTGGATACGCTTTACCAGGATGCCCTGGACATCGATTACAAGACGCTGGGCGCGACGCAGGACGGCGTCATTGCGCAACTCAAGAGGGGGCTCATCCGTGTGCGCACGGCCGCGGGAACGGACATGGTGTTCCGCACGGGAGACCGGCCGTTTAATAAGCAGGATGGAGACGCCTCGGCCGCGCGGGCGAGAGCGGCGCAAATGCGCGTTGACCGCGACATCGAACTACCGGCGGGCGTCGTCCGGGTGGCGCCCGTGGAGGAGACCGCGAGCGGCGTCGTGGTGATACCGGAGGCCCGATTTGGGGCGGAGACGGCGCGCAACATCAAGCTGACGTTCACGCGCGGACGCCTGACCGGCGTGGAGGCCGGCGAAAACGTGGCCGCGGTTCAGAAGATGCTGAAGGAGGGGGGCGAGGCCGCCCATCGTTTCCGGGAGTTCGCCATCGGACTCAATCCGAAGCTGAAGCCAGCACCCGGCGCGCGCGTGCTTCCCTACTACGGCTACGGCGAAGGGGTGGTGCGCCTCAGCCTGGGCGATAACGAAGAACTCGGCGGCAACGTGCGCGGGGGCTTTGTGCGCTGGTTCTTCTTCCCGCAGGCCACGGTGGAGGTGAACGGGAGCCCGCTGCGGTATTGAGATTCGCCGCCCGCGCACGGAAGCGAGGCGCTCCATGGAAGCGCACGTGGGCGGCGGCAAGCGGCGCCGCCGCGGCGAGGAGCAGAAACTTTCCGCATCCCGGTGAGGGATTTTCGAGTCTGAAATCCGCCTGTAAGATAGGAGAACTCGTCATGCGGCAATATCATCCTTCCATTCTGATTGACGGAGCAGGGACGCAACCCGGCGTCAGGTTCACCCCGGATCCGACTCAGAGCATGCACTACGAAACGCAGGTGGCGAGTGTCTTGGACGGCATCAAGCAGACGACGGCCGGCCAGGTGCTGTTGCGGGAGATCATGCGGTCTCCCATGGGCAAAGTCGTACGAATCATACCGATCGCCTTCGGGACGCAGGATGCGCGATCGGTTCCAGCCGACACGCGGGGAGCGTCCCCTTACAATGAACCGCTGAAGTTCCCTGGCGATCTGCCGAACACGGCACAACGCGAGCAGGCCGGCCAAGTGGTAACGGATGCGAGCAATCAGCCGGTCCTCGGGACCGGAGACGGATCCAACGTAACCATCCGCTACGATGCCCTGACCTGGCTGATGGGGCCGATGCAGACTGGCCGCATCGGAAACCTGATGCCCGACGATGTGTTGGTGCACGAACTGCTGCATGCTTTGCGCATGATGATGGGGCTGGTGAACCTGCTCGATATGGGCAATGATGACCACACTCGCCGGTTCGGGAATACGGAGGAATTTTACGCTCTGATGGTGGCGAATATTTTCGTTTCCGAGCGGAATGCGAAGTACAAGACCAACCAGCCGTTGCGGGGGAACATCGGTCCGGTGAGCGAGTTCAAGACGCTGACTGGTAGCGAATCGCGAACCTTCTACCAGCGGCATAAAGGCCTGATCGACAAGTTCTCGAACGAGATGCTCGGGCTGACCCATGGGGGCGGAATGACGGGGCTGATCCACTCGCCGGCGGCCTTCAACCCATTGCGGGAAGCTCAGCAGGACTTCGAAGCCCTTCAGCAGAAGTATTACGGAGGAGCGCCGGGTCTTGTGTTCTAACCAGTTCTAGCCATGGCTTTCGGCTTTCGGTCCGAGGGCACAGAGGGGGTATGTGGAGGGTTCGGGGTCTCACTGAGGGTGATCCCTTCGCTCGCGATCGCTCCGATCTTGGAGCCGATCGAGCCTGCATACCCGCATGCCTGGCGCTACCGGGATTACGTCATCGACGCCTTCAACCGCGATCTGCCTTATGACCAATTCATTCGAGAACAGATCGCGGGGGACCTGCCGCCGGACCCATCGGGCGGGGAAGTCAACGTGAGGGGCATCGCCGCCGGCCACGCGAAAACTTTGCGGCATGGACCAGCCGGAAACACGGGATTTCGGATGGCGGTGTCTGATGGCGCGGCGGCCGGCTAAGCGCAACGTGCGCTTCATTTCATCCAGATCAACCACGAATACGGTCCGGGAGATGAAGTGGGATGGGATGCTCACAATGAGCTGATCCGGCTGCATACGCGCACGGCGTTGCAGGTGGACCAGCCGATCGCGGGGTTGCTGACGGACCTGAAGGCGCGCGGCCTGTTCGACGATACGCTGGTGGTGTGGGGCGGCGAGTTCGGGCGCACGCCCATCGCGCAGGCCGGAGACGGGCGGGACCACAATCCGTACGGATACACGATGTGGATGTCGGGGGCGGGAGTGAAGCACGGCTATGCTTACGGGGCCACGGACGAGTACGGCTACTACGCGGTGGAAGATCGCATGCACATCCATGACATGCATGGCTTGCAAGGAGCCAGCGTTCTCATGAAAGCCATGCCTGTTGCCGTTGCTTCTTTCGCCGCCTTCCTTGGGTGGGGACAAACCACGGTGAGCCGCGTGTTCGAGTTCACTCACATCACGCGGGAAGACGACCTTCAGGAAGCCGCCACGGTGGTGCGGGCGATTAGACGGAGTCACCGATCGTCTCTTTCGATGTGGGAAAAAGGACTCTGGAATTGCGCGGCACAGCGTCTCAGATGGCGGCGGCAGACTGGGTAATCCACGAACTGGACCGGGAGGGGGCGGGAACGAATCCCGCGGAATACAGGGTGCCCGGGGAAAGCGACGATGTGGTGCGGGTGTTCTACATGAAGCACACGCAAACGGTGCAGGACCTTCAAGAGGCCGCGACCCTGATTCGCTCGATGACGGGGGTACGGCGATTGTTCACCTACAACGCACCGAGAGGGATTGCCTTGCGGGGAACCTCGCAGCAGATGGCGTTGCCGGCGTGGCTGATTCGGGAAGTGGATAGTCCCGCGAGTCAGGAAGGGGCGCGCGAATATAGCTTTGCCGAGGGCGGAGACGAGAACACGGTCCGGGTGTTCCACCTGAAGCACACGGAAACGCCGCAACAATTGCAGCAACTCGCGACGTACGTGCGCTCGACATCCAAAGTGAGGCGGCTGTTCACGTACAATGCGCCGAAGGCAATGGCGTTGCGCGGAACCGCGGAACAGGTGGCGGTGGCTACGCAACTGGTCAAGGAGCGGGACGAGTAACTCGCAACGAGATGACGGCCGCATCGCGCGCCGGAACGGTCAAACTGATCTTGCGGCCGGCAATCGTGAGCGGGACTCCGCCCCAGATGTCTTCGGCTGCCTGGAATCGCGGCAGGCTCGAGGAAAACGATACCGTCACATGGGCGCCGCCGTGCGAGGGGTTCACTACCCACAGGTAGTTGCCGCCTGGGCCTTCATGCAGGCGCGCTTGAACGGCCGGGTTGTCTCTTTGAAGCCTCTGTTCCGCTCCAGCCCAGCGCAGCAAGCCGGCAAAGAATGCCTTGCTTTCGGGGGAATGATGACGATAATACCCGCCGCCGGGAAACGTGCCGACGAGCAGCGTCTTTCCCTTGCCGAACCGATGTTCGACGGCGGCGATGCGGCCGTTGGCGTAGCGCCCGGCGGGCCGGCCTCCCGTTGTTTCGTATTCCTGAAGAAAATACCGGCCGTGGATGCGATGGCCCCGCGCTTCGAGGGTGAGGTTCTCGAGCAGGTCCGGGGTGAACTCGACGTAGGATTCGTGGGCTCCGAACAATTCCTTCAGGCCGTAGTTGGGCTGCACCGGGCCGGCGCGGCCATGGTCACCGAAGTAGGCGGGCAGTCCCTCACTGATGAGCGCGCCGCCATTTTCGACAAAGCGGCGCAGGGCCTCCGCCGTCTCGCGTTTCAGCATCACCGGGTAGGGGAGATAGATCGCCTTGTACTTCCCGATGTCCCCGAGGGAAACAAAATCGGGCTGAATGTTGGAATCGAAGAATGCCTGATACGCGCCGCGAATCGACTGCGCGTAGAAATCGGTGGACTCCTGCTGCACGTAATTGAAGAGTTCGGATTCGGGAACGAACAGGAGACCGATGTCGCCTTGCACTGGATGAGAGCGCCACAACTGCTCATGGGCGTTGGCCCAGCGCGCCATCTTTCCGGCCATCTCCGCGCGGGGCGTGACGGAGCCATCCATGCCAAACGCTCCGAATGCGCCGAAGAGCGGCCCGTCGAGCAGCGGACGCCAGCGCGGGTAGAGAATACCCGTGGCTCCACCGGCGCAGGAAACGAGGTTCCACAGGCGCACGTCTGACGGCGTGCTGATGCGTCCGTCCGCGCGAGGACGGCCCTTCACCTGAGGCTGCATCCACAGCGGGCCGGCCTGCGCTTCGGCGTGCCAGAAGGGCTTGCCGCGCGAGCCGCCGCGCACGAGGTCGACTGCTTGAAACTGCTTCCACGGCTCATCTCCCTTGCGGGAAGCGACGAAGGTAAAGCCCCATGTGTCGACTTCGGCCGAGGAGCGCCATTCGTGGTGCGCCGCCGAAGGAAGGGATTCGAGAGTGCCGGCCACGCCATGCGCGGCGATCAGATGATGCGGATCGAGCTTGCGGAACAACCGCGTGCGCCAGTGGAACAAATCGAAGGCGTCATCGATGCGGAACTCGAGCCAGTCGAGACTTTCCGGATAGCCCGTGAAATTGCGGGGCGGCTCCACGTCTTCCCATGAGGCGTAGCTGTAACGGTTCCAGACGCGCGCCGCTTCTTCGAGCGAGGTGTAGCGCTTTCGCAGCCATTCGCGCAGTTTTCGCTTCGTGGCGTCGCAATAGCAGTACATCTTTCCGGGCCGGCCGCCGTAGGCTGTGTTCTCATTCCACAGATCGTAGCCAAGCAGGGCCGGATGATTGCGGTAGCGCTCCACGAGGGCAACCAGAAACCTCTCCGCGGCGGCATGGACTTCCGGGTTGTCCAGGCAGAGGCCGGGGAATCCTCCCGTGGCGCTGCTGCCACCGATGCCGCTGTCCACAACCGTGCCGTCGCTTGCGCGGTAGCGGGCATCGGGATACTTAGTGAACATCCACTCCGGGGCGGAGGTCACCATCTCGGCGATTACGACCTTGATGTTGTTCTTCGCGGCGAGGTCCATCATCTGGTCATAATCGCGCCAGTCGTAGTGGCCGGGAGCGGTTTCGATGGCCCCCCACAGGAACCAGTGGCGGAACGTGTTCATGCCGATGCGCGCAGCGGTCTGGTGGTCCCGCGCCCAATCCTGCTCCGGCGGATTAGACTTGCGGAAATAGACGGCGCCGTAGGGGAAGACCGGCTTCTCCGCGGCTGACAGGATGGCGGTGGATAAGAGCAAACATGCGGCGTATGAACGCATCGAGTCAACCTTTCAGGGCTTCTCGCTTTCGGTCCACGGCTTTTTCCGCCACGCCGGGAACGAAGAAATCCCGCCAGCGGAGCCCGGCGGCCTTCACCATCTCGAGTCCGTACTCGCAGCGGCCAAGGTCGCCGGAGCCGGCGTTGTTCGTGCCGAAGGTGAACTTGCATCCGGCGGATTTGGCCATTTTCACGAATGACTCGCCCGGCAGGCGATAGCGGCTGTTGAGTTCGATGGCGACGCCGTTCTTCACCGCGGCATTGATCACCTTTTTCATTCTTGCTTCGGTCCACAGGACTTCGTAGTCTTTTTTCAGGACCTCCGGGATAAATGTGGGATTCACATAGATGTCGATGGGCTCGGTTTCGAGGATGCGCACCGTGCGCGCCACCAGCGTGTCCATGAACTCCCGCGCATCGGGGATCGTGCCCACTTCGTCCGGGATCCAGAGCCGCATGCGCCGTCCGCGGTTGTCGGTCCAGGTCATGGAATCGGTGAAGGTGTAGTCGAACAGCGCCGCGGCCTTTCGGGAAAACATCCGCGTCCACTCCCTGCCCTCGGCTTGCATGGCCACGAAGACGGGTTGTCCACGCATCGATTCGACAAAGCTTCTGGCGGTCTCGTCGTCCTGCACGGGGAATCCTTTCCCGCAATTGATCGCGATGCCGCATTGGATTCCGTCGCGGCGTCCTTTGGCGAGCACCTGCTCCAAGGTGAGCCCGCCCTTCAGGTGCACGTGATAATCCACCACGGGAACATTGTGCGCGCCGAGGGTGAGCAGTTCGCGGAAGACATCGTCCACCCGTGGCGGCGGCGTTAGGGCTGTGGAATCCGGCAGCGGACGCACGCGCACACTGCGCACGCGTACGTGGGAGCCGGCATCGTGCCCCTGGATGGCGAACGTTCCCGCATCGAGCACGCGGCCCTTTTCGCCTGGAGCGGTGACGGGCGGGACGGGCTCGGTGAAGTCGACAAGAAGCGCGCCGTCGAGTCTCACCTGAATATTCTTTCCGCGCACGAGGACGTTGAGGCGGAACCACTGGTCATCGCCGACAAGCTGCTTGTAGATGTTACGCACGCCGTAGAGGGAGCCGGTCTTCTTGCGCTCGCGGTAGTTCCCTTCCCCGGTTGCCGTGTTATTGATCTGGATTTCGAAGCCGTTTTCCGGAAAGCCGGCCTCCTGATACCGTGTGTGGAAATAGATTCCCGAATTGCACAGCGGCTTGGCCAGCGCTTCGACTTCGAGTTCGAAGTTCCGGAAGTTTGCGCCGTTCACCGGTCCGGTGTAGAAGAGATGCGAACGTGGTCCGTTGGACGCCAGTTGGCCGTCCACCACGGTCCATGTGCCCTTGTTCTCGCCGGCGCGCCAGCCATTCAGGCTGCGCCCATCAAATAAAGGAATCCATTCCTCAGCGGCTGCGGAGAACCCCGCCATCGCCGCGGCGGCGAACGTTCGGCGTGTCATGTGTTTGATCCACTGTACTCAGCTTACTTACTCTCCGCCCCGCCGTGAAAACGAGTGGAAGCGCCGGGCTCGAAGAGATGGAAAACGAACAGCGTTCCTCCGGGGCGGTAATTTCTCATCCACGGCGCGCCGGCTCCGGTATAGCCGCCGATGGCTCCCGCCATGCCGGATGCGATGGCTACATACTGGCGGCCGTCCATGCGGAACGCGATGGGCGCGCCGCGCATTCCTGATCCGGTCTGGTAGGACCACAGCAGAGCGCCTTTCTCCGCATCGAATGCCTGAAAGCTGCCCTCGGCGTTGCCCGTGAAGAGCAGGTTGCCGGCGGTGGCGAGCATGCCGGTGGCCATCGGAGTCCGCGTCTTCACTTCCCACGCCGGCTCGCCGGTATCGGCCCGGATCGCCATCACCTTTCCGAAAGCCTTGCCGGGCAGGTAACGGAACCCGTTGGGTCCCGGCGGAAGTCCTTTCTTGCGCGCCTCGACGCCATAGTTGTAGAACATGGCGCAGTTCTCGATGACCGGCAGGTAAACGAAGCGGGTCAGCGGAGAGAATGACATGGCATTCCATTCCTTGCCGCCGGCGGCGCCGGGACATACCTCGACACCCTCATAGGTGGGAATTGCCGCGGGGTTCGTTACGGGACGGCCGCTATCGTCATACCCGTTGGTCCAGGTTACCTTGACGAAGGGCTTCGCGTAGAGGAACTTTCCGCCGGCCCGGTCGAGCGCGAAGAAATGTCCGTTTCGATCCGCATGCACCAGGGCATTGACGCGGCGGCCCTGGTGGAGCAATCCGTCGACGAAGACCATTTCGTTCACGCCGTCGTAATCCCACACGTCGTGCGGGGTGAACTGATAATGCCAAACGAGCTTGCCTGTATCGGCGCTGAGCGCGACCACACAATCGCTGTACAGGTTGCTCTCCCGCCGCGCATCGCCGTCGTAATCGGGATAGGGATTGCCTGTCCCCCAATAGATGAGGTTGAGAGCCGGGTCGTAGGATCCGTTCATCCAAGTGGCGGCTCCTCCCGTTTTGAACGAATCGCCGGACCAGGTCTCGGCGCCCGCTTCGCCTTCGGCGGGCACGGTATAGAAGCGCCAAAGCCGTTTGCCCGTGGCTGGATCGTAGGCATCAATAAAGCCGCGCGAGGGGTAGTCTCCGCCGGCTACTCCCGTCACGATGCGGTTGCCGGCCACCAGCGGCGGAGACGTAATGCTCAGGTTGTCTTCCACCCTGCCGGCTTCCACGTCCCACTTCACGCGGCCATCGCGCGCGTTCAGGGCAACCAGGTGAGCATCGAGGGTGCCCAGATAGAGCGTGTCGTTCAGGATCGCCACGCCGCGGTTCACCGGGCCGCAGCAGTATCTCAGCTTTTCCGGCAGGCGGCGCTTGTAGTGCCACAGTTCCGCGCCCGTGCGCGCGTCGATGGCAAAGACGTGGTTCCAGGAAGTGGTGAGAAACAGCACGCCGTTGACGAACAAAGGAGTGGCCTCGAGCCCGTCGGGGGTTCCTGTTTGAAAGCTCCACAGCGGCACGAGATTGCGGACATTGCCGCGGTGGATATCCTTCAACGGGCTGAAGCGCTGGTTGCCCGAATCGCGGCCGTACATCAGCCACTGCCCGGCGCCGGGGTTCTTCAAGTCTTCCCAACTCACTTTGATTTCCGGCGCCGTCAGCGAGTTGAATGGCTGGATGGCGGCGGCGGACAACTTTCGCAAGTGAGCCACGAGCGCGGCGCGGCCGGCGGCATCGATGCGGCCGCCGAATGCGGGCATGGCTGTTCCGCGGACTCCGTCGCGGATCACGGTTTGCAACTGATCGTCCGTCACGGAGCGGCTCCAGACAGCGCTGGTGAGATCGGGGCCGGAACCGCCCTCCGCGGTTGCTCCGTGGCAAACCACGCAGTGCCGGGTGAACAGTGTCTGGCCGCGGTCCGTTTGCGCGCCGACGGCGCAGGGTAGGAACAAGAGCACCGCGATTCGCATAAGCATGTTACTTCTTCAGCAGCGCATCGATGGCGGCCTGCGCGATGGCTTCATCCACCTCGGACGGAGCCCCGCTGGCGGCGATGGATCCAATGGTGTGGCCGTCCACCTGGATGGGGAGCCCGCCCTGGTTGGGGAAGCCATCGGGGAAGGCCAGCACTTGCAGATCGCCGCTCTTCAACTGATCGGCGGCGGCTTTCGAAGGGCGGCGGTAGAGGGCGGCATAGCGCGCCTTGCGCTGCACGAACTGAATGGTATTCAGGCCCGCGCCATCGGCCTTCTGGAGGAAGAGGACGTTGGCGCTTTCATCCATGACGCAGAGGGTCACCTCGACGTTGCGCTTCCGAGCTTCGGTTTCGGCGGCCGCCACCATTGTTTTGATGGCGGCCAGGTTGAGGTACTTTTTTGCGGGGAGTTCGGCGGCGGAGATGGTGGTCATACCTGTTCCCCAGCAGAACGCGCGGGGCGCGGCTGCACCTTGAGCTTCCAGGGCTTGCGGAAGTTGCGTACCAGGTAACGGCCGGCCTGCCTGTCACCGATGATCTGTTCGCGTTGCTCATCCCATTCGATGCGGCGTCCGGTGCGATAGGAGATGTTGGAGAGAAGGCCGAACTTCGAAAGATGATGTCCGTAGCGCAGGTTGCAGGTGGTTTCCAGGTTCCGGTTCTTGATGGCATCGAGGAATTCGCGGATGTGCCCGGGCGAATCGGGAATGGTCCGCGGCGGTTTGGGGAAGTCGTCCACCTTCTTTCCCTTTACCCAGACCTCGTGGTCTTCATAGTTGGTCACCAGCGACGCCTCGGATCCCTCGAAGAGGCAGCCGATGTGTCCCATGTGCTCGAAGCCCGGCAGGGGCGTGGGACGGAAGCTGTAAATGTAGAGCAGGTTGGGGAATTCCAGAATGGCTTCCATCGTGTCCGCGGCTTCGGTTTCGTCGGTGAGAAAAAATCGTCCGCCCGCCGCGGAGAGCGCCTTCGGCGCTTTCAGGTCGAGCGCCCAGAAGGCAACGTCGGAGATGTGGCACCAGAAGTCGATGAAAGTGCCGCCGGAGTAATCCCAGAACTGGCGGAAGCTGCCGTGGGAACGCAGGGGAGTATAGGCGTGCTTCGGCGCGGGGCCGAGCCAGAAATCGTAATTGAACCCTTCGGGGAGGGTCGCAGGCTCGCGGACGCGGAAATTCCGGGTGGGCGAAGTTTTCCAGAGATGGACGCGAGTGATCTTGCCGAGTTTGCCGGACTGCACCATTTCCACCACGCGGCGGTAGTTCCCGGTGGTGTTGTGAATGTGGTTCCCCATTTGCGTGACGCGCTTGTGATTCAAGGATGCGTCGGCCATGGCGCGCCCTTCGGCCACGCTGTAGCTGAGCGGTTTCTCGACGAAGACGTCCTTGCCGGCTTCGAAGGCGCTGACGGTGGGAATGGCGTGCCAGTGATCGGGAGTGACGATGGCCACCGCGTCGATTTCCTTCGACTCGAGCAGCCCGCGGAAGTCATCGAAGGCCTGGGGCTTGTAGCCTTTTTCTTTCTCGACCAGCGCGATCGCCCGGTCGAGATGGCGGCGGTCCACGTCGCAGATTGCGCCGATGCGCACATCGTCGTGATCGAGAAATTCCCGCAACCGTCCGGTTCCCTGGCTTCCCACACCGATCATTCCCATCACGACGCGATCGCTGGGAGCGGCGGAGGAGACACGAGGCATTGCGGCGATGGCAGCGGCGCTGCCGGCCGCGGCAAGGAAGTTTCTTCGAGATAAGTCCGCTTGCATAAGAAGTACCCACGTATATGTTATCCCCATCGAGTGGAAGTTTCCTCGACGGGCTGATAAGCTGCCAGTGTTGGAGGACCCCCAATGGACAACCACGTTTCGCGCAGGCAACTGCTGCAGACCGCGGCATCTTTACCAGCGCTTGCGCCATCCGCCTTCGCGGCTCCTGAACGCTACCGTCTTGGAGTGATGGCGACAGTCTACTCGACCATACCCTTCGATGACGCGATGAGGCGCATCCGCAAGGCGGGCTACCGGTACATCAGTATCGGGCGGAAGCATGCCGACGAGGTTGTCTTTGCGCCCGAACTCACCAAGCCCCAGAGGGCACGGATGCTGCGGCGCATTCGCGATCATGGATTGCAGCCGTTTCTGAGCCTCGGCGGCTTTGCCGGCGATCCGCACACCGAAGAAGGGCTGAAGGGGTACAGGGAGCAACTCGATCTTTGCGCGGACTACGAGATTCCGATCATGGTGGGCGCCGGTCCCTGGTATTACACGAAGTTCCCCAACCTGCCGAAGCGGGAAAAGGACTGGGTGGTGGAAGTGAACGGGTTTTTCGCGGGACTCGAGAAGGCGGTGCGCCACGCCGAGTCGGCGCGGGTGACCATTGCGCTGAAGCCGCATACGGGGATCACGGCCCGGGCGCGGGATTGCCTCCAGGTGTTGAAGCGCCTGGAATCGCCATGGCTGAAGATCGCCTATGACGCCGGGAACATTTCCTACTACGAGGGTGTTTATCCCGACCCCGACCTTCCGGATCTGGCTCCGCAGGTGAAGGCGCTTTGTATCAAGGATCACCTCGGGCTGCGGGGTGATAACAACTTTCCCGTTCCGGGCCAGGGGAACGTGGATCATGAGTTGCTGTTCCGGACGTTGTTTTCGGCGGGGTTCAACGGGCCGATGGCGATTGAACGGGTGGACGGGCGGGACGGCGGCAATAACAAGGTGCCGCCGGATGTGATGGATGAGCGGCTTGCCGCGGCGCATCGTTATCTGGCGCCCTTGCTTGACAAGGTCACGGGACGCATCTAGCGACGGGAGGACTCATTGATGTATCGAATGTTGCTTGGCCTCATTTGCCTTCCGCCGCTAACGGCCGCGGATGGCTCGCCGGTTCGATTTCTGGGCAAGACGAAATACCTCAACAACGCGCACGCAGTAGTGACGCACACCATCGACGATTCGACCAAGTCCGTGATCCAGTGCATCGACACCATGGACAAGTACGGCATCAAAGCGACCATCTTTGTGAGCACCGAAGAGGACCCTGCTCCGGAGGATCGCTTTTTCACGCAGTTGCAGATGCGGGAACTCTGGCCCCGGTTGCGGCAGGCCATCGGCAACGGGCACGAAATCGGCTCGCACTCGCGGCAGCATCCCTGCAAGAAGCCGGACAATGAGAGCTTCTGCGCCGCCGCTTATACGGATTACGAGATCGCGGGATCGCGCGATGACATTTTGAAGATGACCAATCAGCCGTATGTGTGGTCGTGGTGCTATCCCTGCGGCAACTGCGCCGATCACGACTTCATTCAGAAGCGCATTGCCGCCGCCGGCTACATCGTGGCGCGGAATTACCCGAACGAGGCCGCCAACGGGCACATGCGCCCCGGCGTCCGGACCTGGGATTCGAACACGATGAACGCCGGCTATACGCAGGCCGTTCAACATAACGGAACAGCGAAGGGCGACAGGGTGGATAGCGCCGGCAACGACGCCACATTCGACGAGGTCTACCGCGACGGCGGCATCTATAATTTCATGTCGCATCCGCAGTGGCTCGACTATGGGCCGGACGAATTCTACGAGCGGCACCTGGCCCGCATCAGCGGCAAGAAGGACGTGTGGTATGTGCCCATGGGTCCGCTTTACGCGTTCCGGACCCTGGCGGAGCACACGATGGTCCGCGCGTTGGGCGCCGGCCGCGCCAGAGCAAGCTTCGAGGTTTCGCATGATGTGGACCCGAAGATTTACAACGGCAGCATCACGCTCGATTTCGCGGCTCCGGCGGATGTGGAGGTGCTCTCCGGCGGTAAAAAGCTCCCCGCCCAGGGTGATGCGCTGACGGACCGCTGGAATGCCGAGTATGTCCGGCGGGAGGGGGAGCACTTATACGTGACGGTGCGGCCGAAGACGACGCTCGAG
Organism: Bryobacterales bacterium; assembly: GCA_026954325.1. Lineage (GTDB taxonomy): Bacteria > Acidobacteriota > Terriglobia > Bryobacterales > Bryobacteraceae > CADEFT01. The sequence continues at coordinate 17,052 of JAIXKK010000029.1, forward strand.
TTTGTACCGGCAGGCAGCGTTTTGCCTGGAACGGATGTGACGGGGAACTGGACAGCCACCTACACCACGCAAAACGGACTGAGGCGGGAGAGCACGTTCGCCTTGAAGGTGGAAGGCGACAGATTGACCGGGACCATCACGAGTGAGCGGGGACGAACTCCCATCACGGAGGGCGGAATTACAGGCAAGGACATCGCGTTCACGGTCGTCCGGAAGGGGAACAGAGATGAGGTTGCCGTGGAGTACAAGGGACGCGTGGAGGGTGAGGTGATGAAGCTGAGCATGCAGTTCGGCGGCCACGAGGCGCTGGAAGTAACGGCGAAGCGCGTGCCGTAGTGACTTCCTGAAGGAAAACGGCGAGCAGGCGGCGCCGCGCCTTCCACACATGCCCCCATTCCTCGTCGCATGATATCCCGATGTGGGATGGCTCGCTTAGAACTCGAGCTTGAAGATCGCCATCATGTACAAACGTCCGCCCTGCCCGGAAAAGCTCCCCTGATTGCCGTTGATCTTTCCGAAGTTCTGGAAATTGCGGAAGTCCACCGTGTTTCCGGGCCGGTTAAAGAAGTAGATCTTGAACGGATTGTTGATGTCGAAGCGCAGGGTGCCCTTCAGACGTTCCCGGAAGAGGAAACTCTTCGTGGCGCTCAACTGGTGCCAGAACATTCCCGGGGAAGTCTGTATGTTGCGTCCCGAGTTGCCCGCGGTAAACGACGCCGGATAAGCGAAGGCGTTGATGTTCGCCCACGGAAGAGCACAGGCGAGTTGGAACCGGCAGGGGCCATGGGGATCCCAAGCGAGTTCGATATCCGAGTAGGTCTTGCCCGCGGCCATGTCGGCGCGGTTCGAACCAGGCAGGTACACATTGTTCGTGCCCGTGAAGCCGAAACTGAACGGCGCCCCGCTTTCGATGGTCTGAATGCCGTTGACGGCCCAGTTGCCAAACACTCCGTTCACCAGCCAATTGGAACTCCGCATCCACTTCTTGCCTTTGCCGAACGGAAGTTCGTAGGTGGCGTAGGTCACCCAGCGGTGGGTGACGTCGTAATCGGAGCGTCCTTTCTCCAAGCGCCGGTTGTAGAAGGTGATGCCGGAGGCCGCGCCGTCGCTTGATGCTTCGTCGATGGCTTTGCTGAAGGTATAGAACGAGACGAGGCTCAGCCCCTGCGAGTAGCGCTTTTCTATCTTCAGCGTTCCGCCGTGGAAGGTGCTGTGCCCATAGTTGCCGTAGTGATAGATGGAACCGAACTGCGGGTAGGGCTTGTAGTTCTGCGAGGCGCGGCGGATGGTGTCGAGCACGGCAGGGTCGCTCGAGACGTTCAACGGAATGGCGTTGACGTCCCAGCGGTTCAGCAATCCGGCGCCGGCGGATCCCTGGTAGGAGAGTTCCACCATCAGGGTGGGGTTGACCTCAAACTGGAGGCTCGAGTTCCAGTTCATGATGTAGGGCATGCGCATGTTCGGGTCGAAGTAAGACGCGTTACGCCCGCCATAGTTCGTGCCCAGGTAGGGCGCCGAGCCATCGGGGTTGACGTTGAAACGGATGGGGGGAGGCCCGTTGCGCAGGTAGAACGCCACGTCCGGATTCCCAGGCGCCTGTTGGACCACGGCTGTCGCCAGATATTCCTCGAAGTTTTCCTGCATCCCGTTCGTCCAAAGATCGAGGGTGTTCACGCTGAACCCGCCGCGGAATACCCAACTCTTGCTGAAGTTGTAAGCGAGGCCGATACGCGGCTGGAAGTTGTTCAGGTCCCTGCCGGCGAGCGCGCCCTTGGGATGCAACAATGCTCCGGTTCCGCCGGTGAGCGGGTCAATCGCGGTAGGACTGAACTGGCTCTGCTGTCCGTACTTGGTGCTGTACGGTGACTCGTATTGCCAGCGGAGGCCGAGGTTCAGCGTGAGCTTCGAGGTGACCTTCCAATCGTCCTGGAAATAGGCGGCGTGGCTCCACCAGCGCGGGAGCCACGTGGCCAGATCGTTGGTATATTGCGCTTGCACGACGCCGCCGAGCATGAACGAGGCGAACGCATTGCCCGTGTTCGGCCGGAAGGGGAACTCCGTGCCACCCATGTAATACACGCCGGAAGGCGTCGCCGAGACATGAGAGTTCATTCTCGTCCGGATCAGTTCGTAGCCCATTTTGAAGGTGTGCCGGCCGTGTATCTTTGTGAAGTTGTCCTGAAAGTTGATGGCCTCGTTGACATCCACGGAGGAACCGCCTGGGAACGTGAACATGATGGTTCCCCCGCCGGAGTTCAGGAAGGTGGGCATGGTCTGCGGCCCCGCGTTGGGGATGCCGAGTTTGCCGGCCCAATCCTGGTTCAGACTCTCGGGGTCGCGCGTACTCTTCCGGCGCGTTCCGCCGAGGCGGACTTCGTTGATCATGCTCGGGCCGAAGGTCAGCGTGTCAGAGAGCACCAGTTGTGTCAGGTCTAACGGAATCGGGGTAACGTTGTAGTCGAAAATGGGGTTCGCCACGTTCGTTTGCCAGCGCCCGTTGAATGAGCGGTTGCGGAAATCGGAGAAGCGCCCGAAGAACTTGTGGGTGTCGGAAAAGGAGTGGTCCACCTTGAAATCCATGTTGGTGCGGTAAGAGCGGAAGACTGTGTCGGCGCTGCGGTTGGCGTGCGGACCCGTGCGATTGATATAGGCCTGGTTGTTGCGGTTGTTCTCGGGCTGGTAGGGATTGAAGGTCAGGAGCTTGCTGAACACCGGATCAAAGCGGTTCCTGGGAATCAGGTTGCCCGGAAACTGCGCGCGGGAGTAGGTCCCGTCCGGCAGGCGCACCAGCGTCGCGGGGTCGTAGATAGGATCACCGATTCCGCCGAAACTGAAATCACCATTGAGCATCGCCGGACTTGGAACGTCCGTGTCGGCATTTTCGGAGGATTTCTCATGATGTCGCTGGAAGCCGACCAGGAAGAAGGTGCGGTTCCGCCCGTTGTAGATCTTCGGCAGCGCGATGGGCCCGCTGACGTTGCCCGACATCAGGTGGAACCCGAATACGTTGTTGGGCCGCGCGGCATCCTGCCAGTTGCGATGAATCATCGGCTGCGCCATGTAGCGCTCCTCGGCCATGAAGTGCAACTGGTTGGTCCCGCTCTTGAAGGTGATGTTCATGAGACCGCCGCCCGAATGGCCGTACTCGGCCGGGAGCGTGGTGGTCAGCACTTTGATCTCTTCGATGTTGTACTCGGCCGGGTTGACGTTGCGTCCCGTGCCGAGGGTGCCGTTGCCCGGCGTGGTGGCCGAGACGCCGTCGTTTGCCATGTTAAAGGCGCGCGAGCGCCCGCCGGCGGCATGGCCGAAGCCCGCCTGTGAAGTGACTCCGGGCACGTACCAGAGCATGCTCTCGATTTTCAATTGCGGCGAGGGCAGGCTCATCAATTGGGTTCCCGTAACCAGATGCCCGGTGGCGGAGGTTTCTGTTTCAAGCAGGGATGCTGACGCGGAAACCTCGACGGATTCCACGAGGCTGCCCACCTCGAGCACGGTATCCACGCGGAGTGTCTCCGAAGAGCGGACCTGAATATTCGACCGGACCAGTTTCTTGAAGCCCTGCCCCTCGAAGGAAATCCTGTACATGCCCGGGTTCAGGTAGGGCGCCCGATAGATTCCCTCGGTATTGGTGGAGGTTGCCGAGGAGACTTCCGTCTCCACGTTGGTGATACGGATGGCGACCGCGGGAATAGTTGCGCCCGTGGGATCGGTAACGGTGCCGGTGATGGTTCCCTGGCCCGTTTGAGACCAGCCGGCGGTAGCAAGACATGTCAGGCAGATTGCCGCAGCCGCGAAAAAAGACGGTACTCGTGTGTGCATAACCCCCGCTCCACATAGCGCGAACCGACGGTCTTGATTCGCGATTAAGGATATAGCGGTCGAATTATATACCAAACGGACAGCGAGATGTCTACTTCGTTCCTGACTCAGTCGAAGAAGTGACGGTCCTCTTCGGACAGGCGGGCTTTCGCCGCGCGAACATTGAAGGTAACGCCCAGGCCCGGCCGGTCCCAAACATCGATGAACCCTTTCTTCATGATGGGGTTCGGCAACCCTTCGACAATTTCATACCACCAGTCCGGCTGCCCCAGCGGATACTCGAAGGCGATGTAATTCTGCGGCAGAGCGGCGGCCATGTGAACATGGGCGGCGAGCCCGAAGAGACCGTCGAAAATGCCGTGGGGCGCCATGAGGATGCCGTGCAGATCAGCGTATTCGGCGATCCACTTCAGTTCGGAGATTCCGCCCACGTCTTCCGGATCAGGTCCGACAACGTCCACGGCCCGTTTTTCGATGAGGTCCTTGAAGTTTTCCCGCAGATAGATCTGCTCGCCGGTGTGAATGGGGACGGAAGTACTTTGCGTGACTTCACGGAAAACATCAGCATTGGGATAGGGGGTGTAGTCGCCGGTGATGAGGTCCTCGAGCCAGGTGATGTGATATGGTTCCAGCGCCCGCGCGAACGTGATGGCATCCTTTACTGTCCACCCTGGCCCGCAGTCGAGGGCAAGGCCGATCTCATCGCCGAGGACTTTCTTCATGGCTTCCACGCAGGCGATGACATGCTTCAAGCCGCGCTCCGTCATGAGGCCGCGATCGGAGTGCGGCGGACCTTTGCGCGGCTCGTCATACCACGCGCCGGGCATGGCGCGCATCATGGCCGGATTGTGAAAACCGACGGCCTGCTTGATGAGGGTGAACCCCTCTTTGGCTTCCTTCATCCTGGCCATGTTCTCGGCGTAATCCCGAGGCGTTTGGCCGGACATGGGGAAGCGGACGCCGCCGTTATAGGCGCGAACCCGGTTGCGGATCTTGCCGCCGAGCAGTTTGTATACGGGCACTCCCGCCGCCTGGCCGGCAACGTCCCAGAGAGCGATCTCGATGGCGCTCACGGCCGACCCCCAGGGCTTGGACGCGCCCATGCGGCGGATCTTCAGCAGAACGTTCTGGACGTCGGTGGGGTCTTCACCGAGAAGATAGTCTCTGTAAAAGAGCACCATCGGCTTCAGATAGGGTTTGGTGGACTCTGCCTGGCCGTAGCCTGAAATGCCCTGATCGGTGACGATGCGGACAGTCGGGTTCCGCCCGATGATGGCGCACCGCAGATCGGTGATTTTGATGGCGCCTGGCCGGGTGCGCTGCTGTTGCGCCCGCAGCGGCATTGCGGCCGCCGCGCCGGAAAGCGACCGGACGAAACTCCTTCGCGTCCAATTAGCCATTCGTGCCTCCTGCAACAATGAGAAAATCCGACTTCTATCCTTCCATGAAACGGGGTGGGCTGGGGGAGGGGCGGCATCGATTCGTGTCTTGCATCCCGGCTAAGATGTTGAGCAGGGTCAGGAGGCCTTTTCGTGAACAGAAGAGACTTGTTGAAACACGCCGCCCCCGCTCTGACGCTGCCGCGCGGCGGCATGTTGCGGGGGCAGACAGCGCCGGGTAGCAGATTGAATGTCGCGCTGATCGGTGTGTGGGGGCGCGGGACGGCGCACTACGCCACGATGCGCAATGAGAACGTGGTGGCCATCTGCGACGTAAACGAACCACGCATGAAGGAAGCGCTGGAAGTTTTCCCCAAGGCGAAGACATATTGGGATTGGAGGAGGCTGCTGGACCAGAAGGACGTGGAGGCTGTCATTATCTGCACGGCGGATCATCACCATGCCTTCATCGCCAACTGGGCTTTGAACCGCGACCTGCACGTGTTTTGCGAAAAGCCGCTGGGCATCAGCGTGGAAGAGGTCCGCACCGTGCGCGCGAACTATCTGAAGCGGAAGGCGAAGGTGGCCACACAGCACGGCACGCAGCGGCACGCGTATCCGAATTTTGCGCGTATTCGGGAGTTGATTCTGGACGGCGCGATCGGCGAGTTACAGACGGTGCACAGTTGGGACAGCCGAAAGCTGCCCCGACCGGGGTATCCGCAAGGTGAAGGGCTACCGCCGGCGGGGCTGCGGTATGAGCAATGGATCGGGCCATCGCCGTATCATCCTTACACCCCGCAGTATTTTGGCGGTTCGAGCGGCTTGAACTGCCTGTTCTGGAACATGTATCGCGATTTCGGCGTGGGGCAGATGGGCGACATGGGCGCGCACACGATGGATCTGGTTTGGAACGCGGTGGATGCGGGCGCGCCGGCGGAGATCGACATCGACTGGGAAGTGAGCGACAAGTACGATCCGAACATCTGCCCGGTGCGGCTGAAGGCGATATTCGAACATCCGGCCAATTCGTGGCGCGGTCCCGTAAAGCTGGTGTGGTACCAGGGCGGGCTGAAGCCCGAGGCGCCGAAGAACTACATTGATGTTTCACGCATCGGCAACGGGGCGATTTTTGAAGGTTCGAAGGGGAGCATACTGGCCGATTTCACGTCGCGCGCCGTGATTCCGAACAACGACGATGGTGACTTTACGTACTACAAGCGGCGCGGCAAGGAAGAGTTGCTGCCGCTGGTGATGGGCACGGGCCAGCCGGCGCAAGCGCCACCGCCCCCGCGCGCGGGCAGCGGACGCACGGCGCAAGCGATGCCGGGGGGCATGCGGGCGCTGCCGAGCGCGGAGGTGGGACCGAGCGGCTTTCCGCATGTCGAGATGATGGAGGGCAATATCCCGCCGGCGATCGGAATGCCCAATACCGCGGCAGCCGCCATGGCCGCCGCGGAAAAGACAGGACAGCCGCCGCCCGTACGCCCGGATGTGTTTCAACAGGATTGGATTGAAGCCTGCAAGGGAAGGCGGAACAATGTGGCGCACGGGACGAGTTCGAAGACGAATTGCGACTTCGACTATGCGGGTTCGATGATGGAGCAGATGCTGCTCGGGTTAGTGGCGCACCGGGCGGGCAGGAAACTGGTGTACGATCCGGTAGCCGGCCGCGTGACGAACATGGCGGAGGCGAATGAGTGGCTGAAGCGGACGTACCGGCCGGGTTGGACCCTGGACGGATAGGCTAGCCGGAATCGGCTGGGCGGTATTCGATGTTTCGGAGGGCTCCCGTTGTGTTGTAGGAGGCGAAACCGAGCGGCGCCGAGAGGCGGATATCGCCGGGGCGGAGGCTGATGGCGCGGCCCGCGATGGGGACATTGACGACGCGCTGGTCATCGATCCAGGCTTGAATGCGTTGGGCGGTGACGCGGATACGGAACCGGTACCAGCGGCCTGTTTCAAAGTTATAGTAGATGCGGGTTTCGTTGCCGGAGGCGTCCCATCCATCGATGGAGGAGATGCCGACAATGTCCCCGCCCCAACCCCCGAGGACCCATGTGGCGTAGTGGCCTCCGGCGGGAAGCGTGACACTGGCGAAGAAATCGCCGCCGAGCTTGCGGACCGCCTCGAAGCGGAGTTCGTAATCCTGCTGGGGGAAGGAACCCTGCCAGGTGACTCCGGTGAGGGGCTGGCCGGCGGGGAGGATGATCGCGCCGTTTTCCACGCGCACGCCTTTGTGGCGTGGGAAGGGTGTGGCTTGCCAGGCGCCGAGCGTTTTGCCGTCGAAAAGAGATTTCCATTCGGAGGCCGGCCCTTGGGGGTAGCCGAGACACCACAGGGCGAGAAGGGAGAGAAGGCGGTGCACTTTAGTTATGGAATGTAGCACGTGTGGAAGGTTGGCGCATCGAGCCGATCGGATACGGGCAGCGTTGATGTTCTCGATGGGTGCGAACCGGGCGCGGTGACAGCCACCGGGGTGTTTCGCATCTTTCCAAGGCCGGGGGGAGCGCCGTACCGGACACAACTCGAAACAGTGGCAGGATCTGACGCGATATCGCGCCGGCTACGAAACCTTCACAGTTCTGCGCTAACCTTTCTTGGTGGCTCCTACTGTCGGCGTTAGTATCTTGAAAGAACTGGAAGGCGCGCTTCGCGGCAGCATCCTTCTGCGTAGCAGCGAAGGGTACGATCAGGCGCGCCGGGTTTGGAACGGCGTTATCGACAAGCGGCCGCTCGCCATCGTCAAAGTCGCCGGCGTAGCCGACATCCAGGCCACGGTGAAATTCGCGCGGGATCGCGGCCTGCCGGCCGCGATCCGCGGCGGCGGTCATAACGTGGCGGGGAGCGCCGTGTGCGACGACGGCCTGGTGATTGATCTCGCGGCCATGAAATCCATCCGTGTCGACCCTCTCGCGCGTCGCGCCCGCGCCGAAGGCGGAGTGCTGTGGGGCGAATACGATCATGAAACGCAGGCCTTCGGATTGGCCTCCCCGGGCGGCGCCGTCTCCACCACCGGAATCGCCGGTCTCACTCTCGGCGGGGGCTTCGGCTATCTCTCCCGAATGTATGGCCTGGCTTGCGACAACCTCGTCTCCGCCGATGTCGTCACGGCGGCAGGCGACTTCGTTACCGCCAGCGGCGATGAGCATCCGGATCTCTTTTGGGCCCTGCGCGGCGGTGGCGGAAACTTCGGTGTCGTGACTTCGTTCGAGTACCAGTTACAGCCGGTCCGGCACGTGCTGAGCGGATTCGTCGCGTTTCCCTTCGCGATGGCGGAGACGGTGTTGAAATGCTTTCGCGAAGTGGCCCTCGAAGCTCCCGACCATCGCGTATGGTTTGCCGGTATCCTTCGGCTTCCGAACGCCGGCAAAC
>JAIXKK010000037.1 GCA_026954325.1 Bryobacterales bacterium
ACACGCTGGCCTTTCTTTTTGACTTGTTTGTCACTGTATTATGCGAAACTCAATAGTTATCAACCGTTTCCTCTTCTCCCATAGCCCTCCGTCCGGGATCGTTGAGAGGCAGGCGGAGACGGGGGCGCCTCAACACGTTCTCGCATGGTACGAGGCGCGGACCGCCTCCTCATCGCGTAGGCGCCTGCAACGTCTCGCACACCGCCAACGATGTCGAGCACATGTGAGGCCGCCCGGGCGTACATCATGGTATCGTCCCGGTTCACATCGTTTATCAGAAGAAAAGAAAAGGCGATACTGGCTACGTAGTCCGAGCGGAGCGCGTCGAGGTCGCTCAGAATGCGATTCGCGGGATTCAACGCTTCGAGTTCGGCCGGTGACAACTGCCGGATTGGGCCGGACAGACGACGCGCGGACGGTTCGCTGTCCCGGCGCATATCGTCCCGCCAGTTTCGGAACCGGTCCAGGATGAGAAAACTGAGCAGTTGCCTGGCGTTTTCCCGGCGTGTGTCCCCGAGCCGGAGCGCCCGACGCTTTCACCGGCTCCCTGGAGGAGATCCAGCAGCAGATCCTCGATGGCTTGGGCGCCGGCGTTGGGGTCGCGTACCCGAACCTCCCGGTACGCGTACACGACAAGGTATGCATATTCCTCGGCAGTCAATTGCATTGTTGCCGGTCCTCCTCCTGCTTTGCTGTGACCAACCACTTCACTCACCCATTGATCGCGCAAGAGGCGGAAAAAGCGTCCAATTATTTTCGGGCTATTTTCGCGGCTTCGGCGATCACGGCCGGGAGTAGATGGGTTTGAGCGCGGAATAAGAGATTCTTGCCGTGAGCCTCAACCCGCACCATGAGTCCATTCAATTCAACACATGCCGGATTTCCCATTCGACCCCTTCCAAAGTGGCGTCCGGCATGTCTTGGTGGCTTGAACGAATCCGGGGCGATTGTCTACGTGGTGATCGGGATCCCTCATCTCCCGCGTAATTCGCGGCGGCGGGGTGTTCTGCTCCCGGCTGTAGTAGTTGATGTGGCGGCGGACGATTCGGGGCGGGGCGAAGTCGTACCAGGCGGGAGTTCGAGCCGCTTCTTTGCGGAACCAGACGGCATTAAAGACGCCGGCGCCGCAGCGGAATCACGATCAGCACATAAGCAAGCGACGCAAACCCAATCAGCGACAGCCATCCCCCCCACGCCGGATAGAAATCGAACGTATCCTTCCCAACCAGCATGTGTGTGAACGAGGGAACCCCCGCAAGATAGGTGACCGCCAGCAAAATACCAACAATCGCCTCCCCGCTCACCAGTCCGGAAGCAAGCAGCGTGCCCTTCTCCTCGATATGCCGCCGTTCGTGCTCCGGCCGCGCGGCCGTCAGTTTGTCCGCCACGTACTTGATCAACCCGCCAAGAAAGATGGCGGAAGTCGTGTCAAGCGGCAGATACATCCCTACCGCGATCAGCATCGGCGCGCGCGCTCCGCAGAGAATGAACGCCACACCCAGCGCGGCGCCGATCCCTATCAAACCCCAGGCCATCTCCCCGCCCACGATGCCCTTCGCCAGTTGCGCCATCAACCCCGCTTGCGGAGCCGGCAGCGCCCGCCCGCCAATGCCTCCGGTGGCAAGGTTCGCCTCATGCAGCGCAATGATGGGACCCATCAGGAAGAACGAGAGCAGAATCACCGACAGGATTTCCACCACTTCCATCTTCCATGGAGTTCCCCCCAGAAGGTGGCCGGCCTTCAAATCCTGTATCAGCGAACCCGACACCGAGCACGCGCAGGCAACAACCGCCGCAACCCCCAGAACGGCCGCCACCCCGGGACCGCCCTTCACTCCGATGGCAAGAATGACGATAGCCGAGAGCAGCAGCGCCGAAAGCGTGAGTCCCGAAAGCGGCTGATTGCTGCTGCCCACCAGGCCCACCAGGTAGCCGCCGCAGGCGCATAGCAGAAAACCGGCCACCGCCATAATCACCGCCGTCACCATCGCCGCCAATAGATTCTGTGTGAAGAAATAATAGATCGCGGTGATGGGTATCAGTAATCCGGCGGTGGCCAGAATCACCCACTTCAGCGGGATGTCGAGTTCGATGCGCTCCATCGCTTCCTCCGCCTTTAGCGAGGTGGCGGCAAGCGCCCCCCGGAACGACGTGATCAGCGAATCGCGAATGGACCACATCGTCTGGACCGCGGCAATGAGCATCGCGCCCACGGCAATCGGCCGCACAATGTTGCGCCATACCGTGCCTGCCAGAACATCCGGAGCGCCGTTCTCCCCTCCGCCCAGCCTCCGCGCCAGGTCGGGGTCAAAAAAAAGAAGCAGCGGGATGAATACCCACCAGGCCAGGATGCCTCCCGCAAACGTGATCGAAGACGCCTCGAAACCGATGATGTAGCCAATGCCGGTCAGAGCGGGCGAGAGGCTTGGAGTGGACCACGGAACTCCTCCGCCATGTGTGACCGCCGTCCCCGTCGAATGGCGGATCACCGAGGGCGGAAACGGCAGCCACCCCTCGGTATATTCGCGGAATATCTGGAGGCCCTTGTCCGATTTCAGAAGCTGCATCAGCGCGCCGAATCCCATGGCTCCGAAGATGGTGCGCGGCGCGTCGCCGGCCTCCGCCCCGGCCTTCACGATCTCCGCGCTCGCGACGCTTTCCGGCCACGGCAAGCCGGCATCCACGCACAGCGGCCGTCGCAGCGCGATGATGAAGAACACTCCGATGAGCCCTCCCACCAGCAGGATCATCGTCGCCTCCCAGTAATGATCGCGGAGGTTCCCCCACAGCCGGCGGCCGTCCATCTCCGCCAGCAGGAATGCCGGGATGGTAAAGATCGCGCCCGCCACCAGCGCCTCACCCACGCTCGCCGCAGTTCGTACGATGTTCTGTTCGAGGATGGTGCCGCGAAACGCCGGCAACCGGAACAGCGCGACGGCAATGACGGCGGCGGGGATGGTGGCCGCCACGGTTTGCCCCGCGCGCATGCCCAGGTACGCGTTCGCCGATCCGAAAACGAACGCCAGAAACAGACCGAGCGCGATGGCCTTGAAGGTGAGTTCGCGGGGATTCTTGAGATCCGCCGGAGTCATGCGAGAAGATCCCTCAGCGCTTGGATCAACCGGCCAACATCCCCTTCGTTGTTGTAGAAGTGCGTGGATACGCGAAGATTGCCATGCCGCGCCGCGGTGAGGATGCGCCGCTGCTTCAGCGCCAGCGAGAGATTTCCGGAATCCACTCCCGGCCAGCGGGCTGCAACAATGGGCGAGACATAGACAGGGTCCTGGTCGCTCAGCAACCGCGCGCCCAGCCCGCGAAGCCTGTCGCGAAGGTTCCCCGCCAGTTCGAGAACACGCTGCTCGATCGCTTCCGGGCCCAATTGCAGCATGAACTCCACCGACGCCCCCATCGCATAAATGGCGGGGAAGGGGAGAATGCCGCCCTCGTAGCGTTCCGCACTCTCTTTGAACTCCGGAGCCCCGTGATGCAGCGAGTTCACTTCCCGCCAGCGCTTGTCGCTGCGCCAGCCGATGGTTTGCGGCTTCAGCCACTCCCGGACGCGTGGATGGATGTAGGCGAACCCCGAGCCATTGGGGCAGCACAGCCACTTATACCCGTCCACCGCAAACAGATCCGGCTGGATTCGCGCCGCGTCGAACCGGAGCGCGCCGATGCTTTGTGTCCCGTCTATGCAGAGCACGGTTCCGTTGGCGCGGCACGCCTCGGCGATCTTATCTAATGGCGGGCACAGCCCCGTGGTGTAATTCACCGTCGAAAGCATCACCAACCGCGTGCGCGGCGTCAGGGCTTCGAAAAATCGCGGCCAGGGCACGATATCCGCCCGCGCCAGCGATTGCGCGATGTAGAGATGGTTGGGAAATTCATCCTCCAGCGTGAGGATGCGGTCACCCGCCCGCCAGTCGATGCCCTGCGCCAGCAGTGAGACCGCGGTGGCGGCGTTCGGAAAGAACGCGACGTCCTCCCCCTCGCAGTGAATCAACCGCGCAATGGAGCCGCGAATCCGGTCGGCATCGTCGAACCACTCGAGAAAATCCGAGCAGGCAAACCGGTCACGCCGCGAAAAATGCTCTTCCACCGCTTTCGTGGTGGCGCGGGGCAACTGTCCGTACGTGGCCGAATTGAGAAAGGTATAGCCCTCGAGAGCGGGAAATTCCCGGCGGACAGCGTCCCAATCTGGCATGCTTATCCGATCATTTGCTTGATCTTCGCGGCGGCTTCGGCCACCGGCACATCCGTCACCTGCTTGCCGTTGCGCACGTAGAGTTCCACCAATCCCTGCCCCAGTTTCTTACCCATCGTCAGCCGGAACGGGATTCCAATCAGGTCGGAATCCTTGAATTTGACGCCCGGCCGCTCGTCGCGATCATCCAGCAGCGCATCCACCCCCATCGCCAGGCATTCCTTGTAGAGAGCCTCCGAGGCTTCCCGCAGCGCGGCGTCCTTGCTGTTCACCGGCGTAATCACCACTTGAAACGGCGCGATGGAGGATGGCAGCATCATGCCGTCGGCATCATGAAACAACTCGATCGCCCCGCACAGAATGCGCTCGATGCCGATGCCGTAGGAGCCCATGATGGGCGTCACTTCCTTGCCGTGTTCATCCGTCACCCGCAGACCCATCGATTGCGAATACTTGTAGCCCAGCTTGAAGATATGCCCGATTTCCATCGACTTTACAATCTTCAATGCTTCGCCCGTGTTCGCCTCCGTATCGCCCGGCGCCACCTGCCGCAGATCATGAAACTCCGCCTGGAAATCCTCCCCCGGAGTGACATGCCGCAGGTGGTAGTCATCTTTGTTCGCGCCGCAGATCATGTTGCGCCGCCCTTCCAACGCCAGGTCCGCCACCACGCGCATCTTCGTGATGCCCACCGGGCCGAGCGAACCGGCGTCGGCGCCCATCCAATCCCGCATCTCCGCCGGATGCGCCGGCCGCGCTTCCGCCGCGCCCGTCACCGAGGCGAGTTTCGTCTCGCTCAACTGATGGTCGCCTCGCAGCAGCGCCAGCACCGGTTTCCCATCGGCGACCATCACCAGGCTCTTGATCTGCGAAGTGGCGGGAAGGCTGGTGAATGCCGCTACTTCTTCGATTGTCTTGCGCCCTGGCGTGTGGAACTCCTCCGGGGCAAGGTCTCCCTCGGGATCCGGTAGGGCCGGCGGGACCGGCCGCGAAACCGCCTTCTCCAGATTCGCCGCGTAGCCGCTCTTTTCCCCGACTACGATCAGGTCTTCCCCGGCGTCCGAGGCAACCATGAACTCATGCGACTGGCTGCCGCCCATGGCGCCCGAGTGCGCCTCCACCACGGTGTACTTGAGACCGCACCGGTCGAAGATCCGGCAATAGGCTTCATAATGCTTCTGATAGGCTACATCCAGCCCCGCGGCATCCATGTCGAAGGTATAGGAATCCTTCATCAGGAACTGCCGCACGCGCAGCAAGCCCGATTTCGGCCGCGGCTCGTCACGGAACTTGGTCTGAATCTGATACCAGATCTGCGGCAGTTGCTTGTAACTGCGCAATTCTCCGCGGGCGATGGACGTCATCACCTCTTCATGCGTCATTCCCAGGCACATGTCGCGTTGGAAGCGATCCTTGAGGCGGAACATGTTGTCGCCCATCACCTGCCACCGCCCGGACTCCTGCCAGATCTCCGCCGGATTCAACGCCGGAAGGTACATCTCCTGAGCGCCGATGGCATCCATCTCCCGGCGCACAATATTCATGATCTTGTTCAAAGACCGTTGCGCCAGGAAGAGATAGCTGTAGATACCCGCGGAAAGCTGCCGCACATATCCGGCTCTTAACAACAACTGGTGGCTGGGGACCTCCGCTTCGGAGGGCGCCTCCCGCAGCGTGGGGATGAAAAGCTTGCTCCAACGCATGAATTGTTATTCTAGCGTGATCCCCACGCGCGGCAGGCAAAATCGCGACGTAACCATCAGCCTTCTCCGCGCTCCACTCCCGGACCTTCCTTCACGGGGCGTGAAAGGCCGGCTTCAGGATTCAGGCGCGGATCAATGTATTTCGTTCCGGAACCGCAGGAGTTTCCTCCAGGCCGCCAAGCGACAAAATAACCACCCTCATCCCTTCCGGAAGGCACTGCAGCAGTACCGCGCATCCGTTAGGCATGAGGAAGGCATCCCGGTAGGTGTAGGCGGCTTCGGTAGTTTGCGTGAAGAGCACACGCGTCCCCTCAGTCACATCCCACTTCGACTTTACTTTCTGGGGTACACTGCTCAGCACCAGCCTCGCGCCGGGAGGGACGCACACCGCGCAAACCTCGGTGGCGGCAGGCGGCGGAGCAAGAAACGCCACAATCCGCTCCCAAATGCTCTTGCGGGGGGATTCCGGTGGGGGCGCGGTGGACAGCAGATCCGCCGCGGAAGCCAGACCCATCGATCCGGTACGAAACCTGTGAACAATCAGCTCCTCGCCCTCTCTTGCAAGCCGGTTGGGGAGCCCGGTCAGGGAGTAGTCACACATCGCTTCCTCCTTGGAAATCGTTGCTTACATGCAGGTGTCCACTTTTCCCGCCGAGAAGCGATCGCTCACCCTTGTGAGCCGTTTCACGGCGTCGAATTCGTTTTCGGTCATTCAGTCTCATCCGTTCCCAGCCTGGACCGTGCCGCCGCAAGCCGGTCTGTGTGCATAGTATAGGTGCGCCTTTCGACGGGGTCACCGCCGCGTCCCAACCACCTGTTCGATGTGGGAAAGCTGCCTCGGTCCGGACTCGAGATCGAGCTTGACCGCGAGAAAATTCACCAGATCCTTCAGTGTCACCATCCCGAGCAGCCGTCCGTCCCGAGCTACCAGCAGGCGGCTTTGCCCCCCGCGCGTCATCCGGCCGAGCGCCTCCGCGGCGTCCGTTTCCGGCGTAACGGTATTGCCATTGCTACAACTTTCCGCGATTTCACCCGCGGTGTGGCGATGCCACTCTTCTCGCGGAACCGCCTTCAAGTCCTGGGTGCTCACACATCCGATGAGATGGCCGTCATCTCCTACGACCGGGAACATCCGGTGATGATACCGGTAAAAATAACCCTCCACCAGATCCGGCAGCCGAGTCGAGGGGAGAACCGTGATCAGACTATCCGTCATGAACCTCGAGACCGGCTCGCCCTCAAGCGCCTTACGAACCTCCAGTTGCTCGTACGATGTCGCTGAAGCGCCTCTCAGAAACAGCCCGATGAGGAACCACCACATTCCTCCTATGAAATTGCCGAACACCACATTCACCGCGCCCAGGGCGATCAGGAGCGCGCCGAAACCCGAACCAAGTTTAGCCGCGGTCCGCGTGGCGCTTCGCATGTCTCCCCTGCGGCTCCATAGATAGGCCCGCAGCACGCGGCCGCCGTCCAGCGGGAAGGCCGGAATCATATTAAACACCGCCAGTGCTATATTGATGAATCCCAGGTACAAGAGAATGCCCGTAACCGCATTCGACGCGCCCGCGTTGAGGAGCAAGAAATGCATAAGGTAGAACGCAACTCCGAGTGCCACGCTGACGATGGGGCCCGCAATCGCCATGCGGAACTCGGTGGCCGCGCTTGGCGGTTCCGCGCTCATCTCGGCGACGCCCCCGAATATGAAAAGCGTGATTCCCCGCATCGGAAGTCCGCGCCGGCGGGCCACCAGCGAATGCGAAAACTCATGGATCACGATCGACAGGAACAGGCCGAGCGCCCCCGCCACTCCCATCCACCAATACGTGGCATTTTCCAATTCCGGGTAACGAAACGGAAAGTAACCGCGCGCCAGAGACCAGACCACGAGCAGCGCCAGAATCAGCCAGCTTGCGTCAATGTGCACTTCAAAGCCAAGCAGCTTGAATATCTTGAATTTCTTTCCGAACATGGCCTCCGGCTCCTCCTTCCATAGGAGTAGACACTTCGAAATGGAGCGCTGTTTCGGCTGGTGCGCGGACGCCCCGGGACGACGCCCGGAACCCTATCGCCCGCGCGTGGCCGGCGTGGCTTGATTCATCCAGACGCCGACTCGCGGAGTCTCCCAGGAATGCGGTTTATTGATGATGTCGAGGTCGCCATCCCCATCCACATCAGCGAGCTTTCCCTCATGCCGGCCGTTGCCGCAGACCAACTGGTGATCCGGAAATTTCCCCTGTCATCTCCGTACAGAATCCAGGCCGTCGCATCGGGATAGTCCGCCCCCGGTTTCTTCGTCCACCTGGCCATCTCGGCGGCGAAGATGTCGAGGTTCCCGTCCCCGTCAATATCGCGGGTGTCGAGCGTATGGCCGTGCACCAGGTCGCGCCCCAGCAGATTCCGCCCTCGCCAGGATGACGGTTCCGCGGGAGTGCGGCCGCTTCATAGAACATCAGCGGTCCCGTGCCGTCTTCCCGCCAACGACGATCTGCGCGTACCCGCCGCCCTCGCGCCGGAACCAGGAATTCCCGGCGAGCAGGTCCGGACGGCCATCCCCATCCGCGTCGAAAGCATCTATTCCTTCCGCGTACCTGGCCGCGCTTTTCACATCCTCTCCCGCCTGACCGGAAAAGATGGTCTCGAGCGGCCACGATTCGGCATGCCGGGGGCCGGCCGGAATCTCTGCCAGGAACAGCGTCTTCGCCTTTTGATTTCAGAAGGCGAGTTGCGGCGCGTCCGTGCCCTTCAGGCGGGCGAAAATCTGATCGTGGTGCTGATTGGCCCCGCTGTTTTTGATGGTGTGCCGCTTCCAGGAAATCCCCGGGTCGAAGCGCGGATAGGGATTCTCCCACCAGTAGAGGCGATCCCCTGATGCGCCGTCTCCGAAGACAATATCGAGATCGCCGTCGTGATCGATGTCGAATGCAGCCCCTCCCGCCTCGATTCGCGGAAACTCTTTTTCGATCACGTAGCGAGTCCAGCCCGTCTTTGTGTGCCGGTACCAGATCAACGCCGGAGCCACCTGCCGGCAACTCACCACAAAATCCGCCGCCGGGCTGCTTTTGTCAATCCGGACCACAAGATGATACATACACCGTCGCGGCAGAGCGGGCGGCTATTCAACGAATTCGATGCCGCGGTAGATAGCAGACAGCGGGATGGCCACCGAAACCGAATCGATGCGCAGTTCCTCCTCGAGTAGCGAATACACACGCAGCAGCCACGCCGCAGCCTCCCGGCGGGCGTAGTGCTCCACCAGGACCCTGTCCTGCGAGACCAGGATGTAGTCGCGCAGCGTTTCGATCGAACGGTAGTGCTCGAACTTGCGCCCTCGATCGTAACTCTCCGTGGACGGCGAAAGCACCTCCACGATCAGGGATGGGTTCACGAGGCTGTCCTTCTTGTCATCCGCGAACAACGGTCGGCCGCGGACCACGGAGAGATCCGGATAGGCGTAGAGGCCCGTCTTTACCACCTTGATCCGCATATCCGGATTGAACACGATACAAGGGCGGCCTTTCAGCGAAAGATGAAGTTCTGCAAGGAAATTGCTCCCTAGAATCGAGTGCGCCATCGTCCCACCCGACATGGCAAACATCTCGCCTCCATAGAACTCGCTCCTGATCTCGGCCGCGCGTTCCACCGCGAGATATTCTTCCTCCGTCAGCTTGTGAACAGGATTGGAAGCCATGCTACTCTCTTCTCCATTATGAGGTACTGCATGCTTCAAGACGGCCCTTCCCCACCATCGCGATGGACCAGACCGCGGCAAGAACCAGAAAAGGCAGCACGTTCCGCACAGGCGCCCGGTCTTGCTGATGAAGCAGTGGAATGCGCAGAGTAAAGATCAGAAGAGCAATAAAGAAGGAAGGGATCCACATACCGGCGCGCGGGATGTCATCCTCGAGCGCACAAACGCAATCAACTCCGGTCCCCCATATCGCGGCGGATCAGCGGCGAATCGCGGCTTGTCCTCCAGCCACCGCCGGGGGATACCCGGCCAAGGTGGAGCCGGACGGCCGGCGAAGTTCACCACAAACGCATCCGCGCGATCGAAGTACAGGCGCGTCGAATCCTTCATGTCATCCACGCCGTAGTCAAGCACCACGATGTAGAGGTCCGGAGTGAGAAAGCGCATCACACTGTTCGATTCGACGATGGTGTGCCCGGCTCCAGCCAGCAATGTTTTCAATGTTGGAACGGCATGGCCAAGCTCGCCCTTGGCGGTGCGCAGCCAGAACGAGCGATGCGCGCCCGCCGCAAGGTAGCGGCCGGAATCCGTCCTGTCCGCGCTGGGCTGCTCATCAATCACGAACGGATGGGATGCGTCTCCCGGCGCGCAATCGCACGGGTGCCCGTCAATGGAACAGAAGTTGTGTCCGTGCTGCGTGATCTTGATCGCCTGCCAGCGGGCCTCCGGGATTCCGGTAATGATCTCGCAGACTACGGAGGTCTTGCCGACATTCCGGCTATGCCCGCCTACTACCACCAGCATCAATGCTTCCCTTCCAACAATTTTCCCACCTGGGCTTTGAGCGCCGCGAGTTCCTCGCGCATCCGCGGCAGGCGCGCGAGGTTGGCAAGCTGCTCTAAAACTTCCTTCAATGGCCGCGCCGGCGTGCCCCATACCACCTCCCCGCCGCGGATCACTTTCGAGGTAAGAACGCCGCAACCCGATCCGAGCACGGCGCGGGATTCGATCCGCGCCTTGTCTCCAATGCCGACCTTGCCGCCGATCACCGCGTAGTCCTCCACCACAACCCCGCCGGAAAAACCCGTCTGCGCCGCCACCACAACATGTTTGCCCAGGCGGCAGTTGTGCCCCACGTGAACCATGTTGTCCAGTTTCACCCCGTCGCCGATCCAGGTGACGCCGAGCGCCGCGCGGTCGATGGTGGAGTTCGCTCCCACCTCCACGTCATGCCCAATCTGGACCCGCCCCACCTGCGGAAATTTCTCGTAACAATCTCCCGTCAGTACGAAGCCGAACCCGTCCGCTCCGAGAACGCAGCCCGAATGGAGGATAGCTCTGTCCCCAATTTCGATATCGTCGTAGAGCGTCACGTTGGCGTGAAGAATGCAATCCTGGCCGAGTGAAACACGGCACCCCAGCACGCAGCCCGCGCCAATTCGCGATCTATCCCCGACGCGCACGCCTTCTCCCAACACGGCATTCGGTCCAATCGAAACGCCCTCGCCCAATTCCACTCCCTCGCCCATCACCGCCGTGGGATGCGCGCCGGGACTCGGCGCGGGACTCGGATGGAAGCGGCTCACCACGCGCGCAAAGACGCATCGCGGATCCTTCGCCCGAATCACCGTCCGCCCCCCGGCATTCACAAAATCGCTGGGCACAATCAGGCAGCCCGCGGCGGATTGCGCCGCTTGCGCGGCGGCCTTGCGGTTCCCGAGGAACGACACTTGTCCGGCGCCCGCCGACTCCAGAGCCGCTACTCCGTCCACTTCCCGCTCCCCCCCCTCGATGTGCAGCCCAGCCAGTCCGCCAGTTCCCGTACGCGCATGGTTTCGAGACTCTCCTTTGTGACAGGCCGCGGGCCTGCCCTACGATTAAGAGTATGCCTATTGACCCCTCGGCTTCCATTGCGCCCACTGCCCGCGTCCATCCCGATGCGGTCGTGGGGGCGCGGACTGTCGTCGGCGAGTATTGCGTTATCGAAAGCGACGTGGTCATCGGGGCCTTCTGCCGCCTGGAGCCCTATGTCTACGTGAAGCGCTGGAC
This sequence comes from Bryobacterales bacterium, assembly GCA_026954325.1. Lineage (GTDB taxonomy): Bacteria > Acidobacteriota > Terriglobia > Bryobacterales > Bryobacteraceae > CADEFT01. The sequence continues at coordinate 11,645 of JAIXKK010000037.1, forward strand.
CGGGATGGGCGAAGGCAACGAAATTTCCGCCGGCTCCGTCCTCGGCACTGATCCGCTCGACAAGACCTTCACCGGCGAACGCAGCTATCTCCGTATCGGCAGCGGGAACAAGATCCGCGAACACTACACCATTTCCCGCGGCACCAGGCCCGAGTCCGCCACGATCATCGGCGATGAGAACTACATCATGACCAGCGGCCACATCGCCCACAACTGCACCATCGGCAACCAGTGTGTCATCGCCAGTTGCGCGCTCGTCGCCGGTTATGTGGAAGTCGAGGATCAGGCCTTCCTTTCGGGCGGCGTCGTCGTCCACCAGTTCTCAAAGATCGGCCGCCTCGCCATGGTGGGTGGAAACACCCGCGTCAACAGCGACCTGCCGCCCTTTCTCCTCTACTCCGATTTCAACGTTGCCCCCAGGGGAGTGAACCTCGTCGGCTTGCGCCGCGCTCATTTCTCCGCCGCCGAAATCGCGGAAGTAAAAGCCGCCTACCGGCTCCTGTACCGCTCGGGACTTAAATTGTCCGAGGCGCTTGCCCGAATCGAAGCGGAACTCCCCGGCCCCCACGCCGCCCACATGGTCCGGTTCATCCGCGCCTCCCGCAGAGGCATCGCCCGCGCCGGAGAAAAGGACGCAGAATGAACGCCGCCGCCGGCCCGGCAACCCGTTCGTTCACCCCGGCCATAACCTTATGCAGCACCCCGCCGAGGGTCCCACCCAGGTCTGCCCTACGTCGCGCTGCTTCATCCGCGCCAGGAACCCGGCAGGTTCATCCCCATCCAGCCGCCGGTACGGCCATCACCCTTCCATTCATCCGTGTTCACACCGGTGGCGATTGGGAGCGCGGCATTCGGATCATGCGGTCCACGAACTCCGCCCGGAACCCGTGGCTACTCCTCCCAACTCTCCAAAGCTCCCGGAGCACGCAGCCCCCACCGGCAAAGAAAACATCCTCGGAGAAAACCTTCGCCGCCTCCGCGCACCAATCCTGCGGCGCAAAGGGATACAAATCTGGATAATGCTAACGCTCTCGGGAATGTGGTGGGCCCTGTAGGATTTGAACCTACGACCAACGGATTATGAGTCCGCTGCACTAACCGCTGTGCTAAGGGCCCTCTCCCGAGCAAACCTCTTTCAAGAATATCACCAGGGATGAGCCTCAAGGCTTAATCCGTGAGAACCCGGGCTGGAAAGGACACGGTACACGGTTTGCATCGCCCCCGGATGGGCGCCGGCCAGCCGATGTCGTACAGACGGCCCGATGCCGGAGTTGATGAAGGACTCCATCAGCATGTTGGGCGTGAGTGAAGTACCGCAATGGGAGACCGATGAGCCCGATGCGCGCGCGGTGGGGGCATGGAGCCGGGTATGGCGCTGTCTTCCGGCAATGACGTTCGGGCAACAATAACAGCAACGGTAACAACAGCTTGACTTCCAATGCGTTCTCAGCTATAAGTAGTTCGGTTTAGCGCTTTCATGGGGATGAAGTAAAGGGGGACCTTGTATTATCGGGGTTGGTGTGTTGTTGCTATCCCCACATTCCCAGGCGAGAGTAGCTTTGAAGCGCATTCATTACAGGGGTCAGTGTCTATGCAAGTTAAGCTGTTTGGGGTGGGGATCTTTATCCTCATATCCGGCCTTTCTCTTTGGGGACAGACATTTGGGGAAATCAGCGGCGAGGTTCGCGACCCGAGCGGGGCCGGCATCCCCGGGGTCCAGGTTACCGCCACCAACACGGAAACCAACGTCGCCCGCAACACGGTAACAAACGATGCCGGAGTCTATAGCTTTCCCGCCATGGTGCCGGGTTTCTATAGCGTTCGCGCGGAGAAATCGGGGTTCAAGTCCGTCACGCGCACGGACATCCAGCTTCAGGTGCAACAAAGCGCGCGTCTCGATATCGAGATGCCGATTGGGCAGGTTTCCGAATCCGTCGAGGTTTCCGCATCCGCCGCGCTGCTCTCCACGGAAAACGCTACTGTCGGCACCGTGGTGGAGACCAAACGCATTGTCGAATTGCCGCTCAATGGCCGCAACTATCTCCAGCTTGTTTCCCTGGCGCCCAACGTAAGCTATGGTTTCGGGAGCGCGGGACAAGCGGGCTCACGCCAGGGAGGCGAACGCGCCGCCCAGAATATCTCCGTCGGCGGCAATCGAAGTGAGTTCAATAACTTTACGCTCGACGGCGTGGATAACACCGACCCCAACTTCAACACTTACATCATCCAGCCCTCCATAGACGCCTTGCAGGAATTCAAAGTGCAAACCGGAGTCTACCCGGCCGAGTTCGGCCGCGAAGGGACTCAGATCAACGTCTCGACAAAGCCCGGCACCAACAGCTATCACGGCACGCTTTACGAGTTTCTGCGTAATGACGCCTTGGATGCCAACAACTATTCGTTCACTTCCGTGCGTACCACCAAGTACCCGTTCAAATGGAATCAATACGGCGGTACGTTCGGCGGACCGGTCTGGATTCCCAAGCTCTTCAACGGCAAGAACAAGCTCTTCTTCATGGGAAACTACGAATCGTTCCGGCAGCGGCAGAGCAGCCAGGCGCTCTACAATCTGCCCTCCTCGGCGATGCGCACCGGTGATTTTTCCGAGATGCTTGCCCGCGGGATCACCATCTATGATCCGAACACCCGCGCCACGGGCGCCGACGGCAAGATCACGGCAACGCAGTTTGCGGGCAACGTCATCCCAGCGAGCAGGATGGATGCTATTTCGAAAAAATTTCTCGAGTTCTATCCCGCTCCGAACCTCCCGAACTCAACCCTGATCCGCAACTTCCAGCAATCCCAGGCAGCGCCGCGCAATAAGGATCAATTCATCCTGCGCATGGATTTCAATGAGTCGGCCAACTCGCAATGGTCGGGCCGTTACAGTTGGGGGGATGAGAATCAGGTCAACGAAGGGCTGAAGCTCAACGGATTCAAAGTGCTCACCAACGTCGAGCAGTACATGGGCTCGAACACGCGCGTGCTGAGCCCTTCCATGGTCAACGAATTTCGCTTCGGCTACTCGCGGTTCTTCAATTCAGCGGGGCGGGAACTGGCCTTCGTCCGCAATGTGGTGAAGGAGCTTGCGATTCCTGGTCTGAACGCCGGCGATCCGGTGACGTGGGGCATTCCCGCGGTCGCCTTCACGCGCTACAGCGGCTTCGGCGATGATTCGGAAGGACCGTATGCGAACGACAACAACGCCCTCCAGTTCGTCGATAACTTCTCCTGGGTGCGCGGCAAGCACGCGTTCCGCTTCGGCGGCGAGATCCGCCGCGATGCTTATAACCAGGTGGGCAATCAGTTCGCGCGCGGGTCCTTCACGTTCGACATCAACGCCACCCGCAACCCCGCCCTCGCATCCGGCGGGGACGATTTCGCCGACTTTCTGCTGGGCCAGGTGAAGCGTTCCGAGGCGGCCGTCCAGATTGCGGAAGCTCAGTTCCGGTCCACCAGTTTCGCCGCCTACATAGACGATGTCTGGAAGGTGAGTCCGAAACTGACCCTGAATCTCGGTTTGCGGTACGAGCGCACTCCGCCCTTCGAGGATCAGACCGGAAAGCTGATCACGGCCGCTATTCCACTCGACACCATGGTTCCCAAGGTGGCGGACCTCAAGCTTCATCCCTACTGGGAGAGGCAAGGCAGCGGAGATTTTTACGAGGGGTTCAATCTCATTTGGCCGGATATCCAGGCGCGCCGCGACGGACATTTGGGCAACCGGCTGGTCTCCGTCGATAACAGGAACTTCGCCCCCCGTATCGGCGTCACCTGGAATCCCAGCCCGAAATGGGTCATAAGGAGCGGCTTCGGTTTCTTCTTCTCTCAGGACACGGGCAACCCCCGCTTCGACATGGCGCGCAACCTTGCCGGACGCACGCGGTTCGAATCGATCGACCCCGTCCTCTACACCTTTGAAAACGCCTTCGCCAGCCTGGCGGGGGCGAAGGCCACTGTGTTTCGCCCCTACGCCTTCGCGAACCTCTATGACCGCAAGACTCCGCGCAGTATGACGATGCTTCTCAACGTCCAGCGGGAACTGCCCGGCAACACGGTGCTCGAGGCCGGCTATCTCGGGTCCATCAGCCATCACCTCGAGTCGTTGCGCGCGGTGAATGAGGCGATTCCGGGGACTACACCCGTCCTGGAACGTACGCCGTTCGCTGAATTCGGACGCATCCAGTTAGTGGACGCCAGTTCGAACGCCAACTACAACGGTTTGTCCGGCAAGTTGACCAAGCGCTACAGCAACGGGCTGACCTACCTGGCTTCCTACACGTGGGCGAAATCGATTGACAACTCGAGTTCGATCCGCACCCACAATGGAGATACTCTGTTTCCCCAGAACAGCAACTGCCTGCGGTGTGAACGGGCGCTCTCCCAATTCCATACCGCATCCCGCTTTGTAACCAGCCTCCTGTATGATATTCCCGTCGGCAAGGGGAGGCAGAAGAACATTCAGAACCGCGCCGCCGATGCGGTCATCGGGGGCTGGCAGATCGGGGCCATCTGGACTTACCAGTCGGGCTTCCCGCTTACCATCAGCGCCAATGCCCGTGATTCCTCGAATATCGGCGCCGGGTTTGACCGGCCGAACGCCGTTCCCGGCGTGGATCCCGTCCGGCCACGCGGGCAGCAAACCACCGAAGCCTTCTTCAATGCGAATGCCTTCTCGACGCAAGTCTTCGGCACGTTCGGCAACGTCGGCCGGAATACCATGATCGGCCCTCGCATCTTCAACATCGATGCGTCGCTGATCAAGGACTTCAACATCAAGGAGTCGATGAAGACGCAGTTCCGCTGGGAGTTGTTCAACTCCATCAACCACCCCAACTGGGGCGACCCCAACACCAACTTCTATTCCGGCGCGTTCGGCACCATCGCAAGCACCCGCTCGGCCATGCGGCAGATGCAACTCGCGTTGAAGTTCATATTTTGACGGGGTGGCCGGCGCAACGGAATCCCGGATACCAATGGCGGTATGATCCGCCTCGCCGCGGCGCCGTGATGCGAGCCTTCCGGCGGCATCCGGTTCCACGAACAAAAGGTCCGCTCCGCGCGGGGGGCTCTTGTGTTTCGATCGGCTTGGATTAAAGTGACATCTTCGCGAAAGCGTAGAGGAGCGATTCTGTTTCAGGCTCAGATCACCAGCCCGAACCCCATCGAAACCTCCAACTGACCGATGAATCCCGACCGGTTCACCAGAAAATTGAAAGGCTTGCCGTTCTGGTACTCGCGCACGTCGAAGCGCAGGTTGAAGATGGGAGTCAGGCGGTATTTCACGCCTCCGCCGTAGTTGAAGCCGAACTTGGTGTAGGCGCCGCCGGATGTCACGCTGGTCCCGGGTGGCGTGTAGCTATTGAAGTGGACTCCGCCGGCGGCGAATGGCCGCACTTTCGAACCCTCCTTGGTTGCGTAGGCGAGGAAGTTGTAAAAGCCCTGATGGATCGCCATTCCGGACTCCTGGCCGGCCGCATCGTTCCGCAGGTGCGTGCGATTGTAGCCGTAGCCGAATTCGTGGCCGAAATAGCGCCAGTTGTTGAGCGTGGTTCGGAAGCCGATCCTCCAGCCGTCGGTGAGGCTATAGGCAGTGAGACTTTGCCCGTCGTTCAAGACGCCGAGATTCTTGTTATTCAGGCGGGAAACACCGCCGATAATCGAAAACTCCGCGGATTGGGAAAGCGCGGGAACGGCGGAAAGCAGCAGGAAGCAGAAGACTCGCGGACTGATCCGTCTCATCGATTTGTAGCATGCTCCTCGTCTACCACGATAACGTGAATCACGCGGGGGCCGTGAACGCCGCGCACGAGGATCATTTCAATATCCGCGCTGCGGCTGGGGCCGGTGATGAAGACCGTGGAGGAAGAGGCGTCCGCCGGTTTGGGAAGCACGGTGTAGAATTCATCCAACCCCGTGAGCAGCCGGCTCAGAGGCAGCACGGCGATGTGGGCGGGCGGCAGCAGGGAAATCAGGCGCGCTTCGCTCGCGGACCGGGTGACGATGGTTCCGGTTTCGGCCAGGCCGTAATCGGCGCCCGTGATTCCAAAAGGCGCCAGGGCGCAAGCGGCGCGAAGCGAGGGCTCGTCCTGGAATCCGCCCGCGACGCCCGTCAGGCCGGGGATACCGGCCTTCTCGAGGAGCGGATCCGTGGAACATACCGCGGCGGCGCCTTCGAGAATCCCGGCGGCGATTTCGCGAACCTGCGCGAGGCCCGCCGCGCGATACACCTTTCCGCCGAGGGCCTCCAACCGCCCGGCAAAAAGAGCCACGCGGCGCTCCGGAGGAATTTCCGGAATTCGGATGCGCGGCTCCGGAACCGGCGCCGGCTTCTCTCCAGGCTTGCGTCCCAGCGCTTTCCGCACGCGATCGAAAATCTCTTCCCGCGGCGTCACTTCGATTTCTCCCGTTCCCGCCACTGGTCACGGAAACTCTTTCTGGCCGGAAGCGTCACTTCGCGGACGCTGCCCCACTTGGCCGCCGGGCCGATGGACGCCGCCCCCGGCAGCCGCGCCATCTTCGCCGCGATTCGTCCAGCCATGGCGTAGAGTTTCGGCCGCCGCATCAGCCAGCCGTACATCTGAAACGCCTTACGCTCGACGAAGCCGCCGCCGTGGACGGCGCGATCCTCCACCACTTCTTTACGCAGATCGAGGAGAATCTTCGGAATGTCGATCTTGACCGGACAGACCTCGGCGCACGCTCCGCAAAGGCTCGACGCAAAGGGGAGCCACGGATCTTTTGCGATGCCCTCGTATTGCGGCGTAATGATGGCCCCGATGGGTCCGGAGTAAGCACCGGGATAGTTGTGCCCGCCGATCTTGCGGTAGACGGGGCAGGCATTCAGACATGCGCCGCAGCGGATGCAGTACAATGACTGCCTCTTCTCCGCGTCGGCCAGCAGCCGGGTCCGGCCGTTGTCCATCAGCACAACGTAGAACTCGCCGGGCCCATCGGCCTCCCGGCCGCGGCGCGGCCCGGAGAGGAACGACGTGTACACAGTCAATAACTGCCCCGTCCCGCTGCGCCCCAGCAGTTTCAGAAACACGGCCAGATCGCGCGCCCGGGGGATCATCTTCTCCAGCCCCGCCACCGCGATGTGGATGGGGGGCGCGGTGGTGGTGAGCCGGGCGTTCCCTTCGTTCTCGACAATGCAGACGGCGCCGGAATCGGCCACCAGAAAGTTCGCGCCGGAGATGCCGATTCCCGCCGCGAGGAACTTTTCACGGAGGTTGCGGCGGGCGATCATCGCCTGCTTTTCGGGCTCCTCGGTGCGCGGATCGGCCAGGTTCTTTTCAAATACGTCGGCCACGTCCTGGCGCGTCATGTGCACCGCCGGTGCCACAATGTGATACGGACGGTCGTGCGCGAGTTGGATGATGTACTCGCCCAGATCCGTCTCCACGGCCTCCAGGTGATGATGTTCCAGCCGCTGGTTGAGGTGGATTTCTTCCGTCGTCATCGACTTCGATTTCACCAGCATCCTCACGCCGCGCTCGCGCGCCAGGCCGAGAATGAAATCCGCCACCTCCGCGCCGTTGCGGGCGTAAATGACCTTGCCTCCGTGCGCCTCGACGTTCGCCTCGAACTCCTCCAGGTAGACGTCGAGGTTTTCGAGGGTATGCTTCTTGATGCGATTGGCCTGCGTGCGCAGTTCCTGATACTCGGGCAGCGCCTCGGACGCCACCGCTTCCTCGCGCTTCTCCTTGAGCCGCGCCGTGGCCGAATACACCGCCAGTTGAATCTTCGGATTGTCCACCGTCCGGCGGATCTGTTCCTCTTGTTCCGGTTTCATCAGCATCGCGGATTACCTCGAGGCGAGCACTTCGGCCAGATGCATCGTCTTCAGAGGAGCGCCCGCCCTCGAAAACACTCCCTGCAACTGCATCAGACAACTGGAATCAATCGAGACCACCGTGGAGGCCCCGGTGGCGAGAATCGAGTCGAGTTTCGTACGGCCCATGCCGCCGGAAACTTCCGGAAATTTCACGGAGAAGGTTCCTCCGAAGCCGCAGCATTCCTCCGCCGCGCTCATCTCGCGCAGTTCCAGTCCGCGGACCTTGCGCAACAGACGCCGCGGGCCTTCCTTGATGCGCAGTTCGCGCAGGGCGTGGCAACTGTCGTGATAGGTTACGATCCCCTCGAATCGCGCCCCCACATCGTCCACTTTCGCCACCTCGGTGAGAAACCGCGAGAACTCGATGACGCGCGGGGCGAGGTATTCGGTCTCTTCATATTGGCTGGACCCCTTGGGGAACAGGTCGAAGAAATGATGGGTGATCATGGATGCGCACGAACCGGACGGCACGACGATGAACTCCGCGTCGCGGAAGACGCGGATGAAATGCCCGGCCACCTTGCGCGCATCCTCGCGATAGCCGGTGTTGAATGCGGGCTGGCCGCAGCAGGTCTGGTCTTCGCGAAATTCGACCTGGTAGCCGGCTCGCTCCAGAACCTCGGCCATGGCCATGCCGACGCGCGGGAAGACCTGGTCCACGATGCAGGTGACGAAAATGGAAACTCGGGCGGGCATGTAAAAGAAGGATTGTAACAGGAGTGAGCCACCCGGCGCGTTACAATGAAAAGGTGAAGCGCAGGCAGTTTCCCTTCCTTCCGCTATTGGCCTCCCTTCCTGCCTGGGCCGGCTCTTCCGCCAAGGCTGACGGGCTTGTGGAATTGCACGGCAAACTCACCCAGGTGAAGGGGCAGGCTCCCGTGCTGACGCTGAAGGACGGCTCCACGGTCAGGCTGGCCGGCGATGAGCCGACCGCCGGTGTGCTGAACGATCAACGGCTGAACGGCTTCCCGCTGGAGGTGTTGGGACATTACTCGGCGGGCGGCGCGTTCCTTGTGGAGCCGATGCATAAGAGCGGCCTGTTTGTGGAGAAGGGCGGCAGGAAACTGTATGTAACTTACTGGTGCGATGTTTGCGCCATCCGCACTTACACGCCGGGCAGGTGTGTGTGCTGCCAGCAGGAAACCGAACTCGATTTGCGCGATAAGCTGGATAATTAATCGACACCCATGAATTACACCGCCGAACGGCAAACCATCGACGGCTTCGAAGTCATCCGTCTCACGGACGCTCGCGGCAGGGCGCAGGTCTCCATCGCTCCGTCGATGGGCAACAACTCCTATGAGATGAAAGTGAACGGGCAGCCCGTGTATTGGTCACCCTACCGGACGCTGGGAGAATGGAAGGCCAAACCGGCGCTGCTGGGGAATCCGTTCCTGGCGCCGTGGGCGAACCGCCTGGACCAGGACGCCTTTTGGGCCAACGGCAGGAAGTATCATCTCAATCCGGATCTAAAGAATTTCCGCTACGATGCTTTCCATCAACCCATCCACGGGTTGGTGAACAACGCTTCGCAATGGCAGGTAACCTCGCTGCAAAGCGGCGAAGAACACGCCGCCGCGACCAGCCGCCTGGAGTTTTGGCGCTACCCCGAATGGATGGCGCAGTTCCCCTTCGCGCACGCCTATGAGATGACATACCGCTTGAAGGACGGAGTGCTGGAGGTGGACACCACGGTGGAGAATCTGTCCGCCGAGCAGATGCCTGTTTCGGTCGCCTTCCACCCGTACTTCACGCTGCCGGGCGTTCCGCGCGGCCAGTGGCTGGTCCGCATCCCTGTTCGCGAGCACGTCGTTTTGAACGAAAAGCTGACGCCCACCGGAGGGCAGGAGCCGTTCACGGCGGCCCAGCCCATCTCGCTCCAGGGACGGCAACTCGACGACGTCTTTGCGGGCGTGGACCACAACGCGGAATTCTCCGTCGAAGGCGGCGGAAAGAAAATAGCACTCCGCTTCGGATCGAAGTTTCACGTGGCCGTGGTATACGCTCCGCCGGGACGCGACTTCATCTGCTTCGAGCCGATGTCGGGAGTCACCAACGCGTTCAATCTGGCGCACGAGGGGAAATATGCCGATTTGCAGCATATCGCCCCCGGAGGCCGGTGGCGGGAAAGTTACTGGGTGCGCGCCGAAGGTTACTGAGACTTACTTCCTGGTTACCGGAGCGGCAGGCTTAACGATAGCCGGCCTGGGCGCCGCGGAAGGAAGCGAAGCGGGCGGAGCGGCGGTTGTGGAGGCCGGGGCGCTCGTGTCGTAGGCGGTAATGACATCCTTGGTCACATCCACTTCACTGGCGGCGTAGAGCACGGGAGTCTGCTGCGAGCTGACGTCCAGGATCACCGAAAATCCTTTTTCCTTGGCGTATTTGTCGATGACGGCCATCATCTTCCCGCCCAGGTCTTGAAAGATTTTCTGCTGTGCCTGTTCCAGTTCCTCGCTGGCGTCCTGCAAGTCCCGGTTGTAACTTTTGGTTTGCGCATCGATGTCGCCCATCAGCCTTCGCTTCTGGTCGTCGCTCAATACTGACCCGCCCTTCTGTAACTGGGATTGCAGGTTCTGGATGGCCTGCTGCTTCTTTTCGAGGTCCTGTTTGCGGGGTGCGAACTTTTTCTCGAGCTCACCGATAGCCTTCTGCCCGTCTTTCGTACTGGCGATCGCCGCGTTGATATTGATAATGCCGACTTTGTTCGGCGCCTGTGCCGCCGCGATACCCGCAATCTGGGCCGCGAGCAGGGGCAGCAACAATTGCTGTCTCATTTGCATTGCGAAACTCCTTCGAATCTTCTCACTCTAGCAACTTCTTTGACGATTCTCTTCCCGCCGGGTTAGAATGTGCGGCTGATCGTGAACCGGAACGTACTTCTCTTTTCCCAGAACGGCATAGGCTGCCCGATGGTCTGCACGGCGTTGATGAACGACGCATTGTTGGGGAACAGCGAACGGTCCGCGACAATGGGTGGAATCAGCATATCGCGGTAGATGTTGGGGTTGTAAGCCCAATACAGCCGGAACGGCGCATTCACCACGGGCATCATGATTTGAAGCTCCAGGCCGGTGGAACTGCGCATCTTCTCCGTCCCTTTCACAATCACCGCCTGTGGACTGAAGTTCGCCTGGGGGAAAGTGGAATTCAACTCCGCCAGGCGGCCGGCGTTCAGAGAGAGATCCCGCTGTAAGCTGATCTTGTTGATCCCGATATCGAAGAACGCGGCCAGCACAACGGGACCGACAATCGGGATGCGGTATTCGAAGTTCCCCACTCCCTGCGTGTCGCCGCCGGGGAAGATCAACTGGTAGGTGGGAATGGTCTTGGTGACCGTCACCCATTGCTCGACTCCGTCGACGATCTGCTTCTGCTGGCGCGCCGAACCGTCCGAGTTCAATAGCGGCACCTGCCCGCTGCTGGGAATGTAGGCAATCGGGCTGATGCCCCAGATTTCGAAACCGCGGATGTCGTTTTCACCACCCATGTAGAAGCGGTTGAACGGGGGCGCGGTCCTCCCGCCGTATCCGGATACAAATCGTCCCAGGGCGTGGGCTCCGATGACATGCCCCTTGAAGAAGCCGTGCCGGAAATACTTGGCGTCGATCGTCGGCTCAATCATGTTCACGTTCCCTCGCAGGAAGCTGCCGGCGAAGGACGTGGTGATGTACAGGCTCTTGCCGCGGCTCGGCGTGATGGGGTGGTCCACCGTGTTGTAGCTATAGGAGGGGATCAACTGGCTGGTGCGAATCCCGCTGAGCGAGTTCGGCCCGCTCAAGCCCTGGAAGTTGATGTAGTCGAAGTAAGCCTTCGACGCATCGGTGAGGGTGGTGATGTTCTGCCGGTTATACCCGTAGCTCAACCCTACACGGGCGAAACTGCGCCGGAGCTGGTAACTGGTGTACGCGGTGAATCCGCCGCCGTTGGAAACATAGTTGAGCAGGTTATTCGTTCCTAACGACTGGTAGAGAGGGATCAGGTTGCGTCCGGAGAGCAGCGAGACTTCGCGCGCCTGGTCGTAGTTGAACCGCTGCATGTAGACCGTGAAGCCCGCCTGGATGGGCCGGTCAAACAGGTACGGTTCGGTGAATCCGAACGTCACGTCGCGAACGCGGTCGCCAAGCTGCGAGTTGATGGACAACGTTTCACCGAGCCCGAGGAAGTTGTTGGTGGAGTATCCGAAGCCGACGAAACTGCCGGCGATACCGGAAACGCCGCCATTCAACTGTACTGAATTTTTTCCGCGCTCCTTCACTTTGAGAGTGATATCCACGGTATTGTTTTTCGTGTCGCGCGTGATGGTGGCGGCCTCGTTTTCCTTCAGCACCTCGAAATAGCCGAGCTGGTTGAGACGGAGAATGCTGACATCCCAGAGCTGGGTATTATAGATGTCGCCTTCATCGATGAGCAGTTCGCGGCGGATGACCTTGTCGCGGGTGGTGGTGTTGCCGCTGAAATCGATGCGGCGCACGAAGAACTGCTTGCCTTCATCCACGGTCAGCGTCATATCCAGCTTGTCGCTGTTGGGGATGATGTCAAACCCGGGCTCCGGCACGAAGTCGATGTAGCCGAACTGGCCGTAGAGCTTGCGCATGCTCTCGAGGCCCTTGCGCAGTTTCGCGGTGGAGAAGATGTCCCCTTCGCCCATCTGGAAAAGAGGTTTCATCAGCGAGTCGGGCGTGCGGAACAACTTCATTCCCACGAAGTTGATCTTGTTCAAATGATACTGGCGCCCTTCTTCAATAGGAACGGTGATGTCCGCGCGCTTGCCTGGCTTGTTCGGGTAGAAGAGAGGAATGCGGAAGCCGCCGCCGCCGACGTCGCGCATTTTGACGCTATGGTCGAGGGCGCGGGCCGTAAAGTAGCCCTTTTCCTGATAGAAGTTGCGGATGCGGTCCTTATCTTCTTCGAGCTTGGTCGAGTCGAAGCTCTTGGCAAAGAGGTTTTCGAACAGGAGGCTGTGGGGGACGCCGATGGGACGAAGGTTCTTCATGGCGCGAATCACAACGCGATCGCTGAACACCTTGTTGCCCTGAATGTCGATGTTTCCGACCTTTACTTTCGGACCTTCCTTGATCTTGAACAGGACCTCGAGCGAGGAAGGAGGGATCTGCCGGATTTCGGGCTCCACCGAGGCGTACTGCCGGCCACGCTCGGCAAGGTACTCTTTGAGCACGTTGGTTGCCCGCTGAACCTTGTTCGGATCATACTGCGACTCCACCGACAATCCCACGCGGCGGTCCTTGAACCGGTCCAGAATCTCGGAAACCGTAATCGACTTATTGCCCTCGTACTTGATGGAGCGCACCACGCGGCGTTCCGTCAGCATGAAGCGGATGATCCAGCCGTAGGTCCCGCGCTCCCGCTGCAGACTGATATCGTCGAATCGCCCTGTATTCCACAACGCCATGAAATCGCGATGCAGGGCGTCGTCATCCACCTTGTCGCCCTTCTTGCTGAAGATGAGGGCGCGCAACGTATCCTGGGGAACCCGGCGGGAACCGCGAAACTCAATGGCCTCGATAACGTTTTCCACCGCGGCGGGCTTGGGAGCGCCCTCGGCCGCCTTTGGAGTTTCGAGAACCGGCTTCGCCTGGCTGGGCTTCACCTGTGGTGTTTCTGGTGGGGCTGCTTCCGGCACCGCTTCGAAGGGATTGGCTTTCTTCTGTTGGGGCGCAGGCTTCGGCGGAGGAGCCTGTTGTTGTGATTGCTGCGCAAGCAGAGCCTGCACCGAACTGAAAACCCCTAGAAATAAAGCCGCTTGCAAGACGAAGAGGGCGTGCAGGCCTCCAAGCCTGGGAGACATCATCAATACAACGGTCCTTTCCTCTCTGCGCCCTTATCGAGACGTTTAACCCCTTTGATTGGTTTCACGAGACCAGAGACGGGTTGACAACGAATCCCCTATTTTACCAGAGGATCGGGCGTTCGTCGGATGCCCCCTCCCATTTGGGTGCTTAACAGTTTTGGGGAATAAGGATCGAACCGGCTCTTGAACCGCAAA
>JAIXKK010000163.1:0-7873 GCA_026954325.1 Bryobacterales bacterium
GGGGTGAATCGCGTTCCTGTACTGAGCACAAGCGGATTGGCCCGCCGGTAGGGAGCAAGCCAGTTGGAGAGTTGCGAAGAGGACCCCCATGCGATTTGAGAAAGACGTGTGCGGGTCCCTGAGATTGTCGAAGGCCTGAGAGAACAAATCGGTCCTGTTTGTAATCATCATCAGCTTGCCCATGGCTCCGGCGCTCGCGTAGGGGTCATAGGCCCGCCAGATTTTGTCCTCATGACCGCCGGGCCAGGAGACTCCGCCGGAGGGGAGGCTCGAGAGAAGGCCGCGCTCGGCGTTGAGGGTCCAGGCGGAAAAAACGGTGGATGGCTCACTGCCGGAGAGTACAGCCATGCCTTCAAAATCGCGGGGGAAATTTCCACTGAAGCTACTCAGATTGAAGGATGTGTGACAGAGCGCGCAGAGGGTGATGTCGCGGCTGCCCACCTGATTTCCGGCGGAGTCAAACGCCTGAAGAGTTATTGTGACGGGGCGGTTGTATACGTTGACCAAGGCGACGCCCAGGGAACGATTTGCGGCCGAGCGGTAAATTGGCGAGGGTAGAGAAGCGGGCGCGGAGATCTCCACTTGGGGAACGCCATTCACGATCTGGCGGAAGAGGACCGTGCCTTGAACGGGGAGGCTACAGGCGGCATAGGCCCAACCGGTGACTACGGAACGCGAAGCCATCAGGCTGCGCAGGGTTTTTCTGCCCAATGGGGGGATGGTGAACGATTGACGGGATTGCAGGCCGGTTCCGAGGTCGAGGGCCAACGGTCCGCCAGAGTCATTGAGGGTGGATAGCATGCACGCAACGGGCATGGCGGGGTTGGAGTTTGTGAAGACAAACGAGGTTTGCCATGTCTGGGCCTGATCGCCGCCGTCGGCGAGCTGAGGAAAATAGAGATTGACCTGCGCGGTATCGGGCTCCAATTGGGCGAGGATGACGGACGGGAGGAAAAGAGTTGCGGCAATAATCGTTCGTGTAATTCGATAATGCGCCATGGCGGCAAGCATATCATGCCCAATCACGGGCGGCGCGCGGGCTGTTCCACTCTTCCCGACATTGCTTCGGAGATAGTGATTCCGTTTGATTGCAGAACCGTGCCGAGGCTTCGTTCGAGGGCGATGTGGGCGTTTCTGTAGGCGACCATGGCGGTGATTTCGCCGGAGCGGGCGACGGTGAGGTCGCGCTGCTGTTGAAGGACGTTGAAGGGAGTGGAAGCGCCGAGGCGCAGCCGCTTTTGTTCGGCTTCGAGCAACTCGGCGGCAAGGATGCGGTTCTCGCGGGCCGCCTCGTAGCGGGCGCGGGCCTGTTCGATGGCGATGACGGCGTTGCGGACATCCACTTCCACCTGCTTGCGGCTCTTGGCGCCGGTCAACTGGGACTGGCGGAGTTGCAACTGGTCGATGGCGTAGTCGGCCTGGGCCTGGTTGTTGCCGAAGACATTGCGGAAGAAGACGCCCGCTCCTTCGGTGGGGTAGTTGCGGCGGAACACCTGGCCGAGGGCTGTTCCCACGCCGCCGGCGAAATAGGGATCGGCGGTCTGGAAGCCGTCTCCGCGGGGCGCCTGGCGCTGCACGCCCGCGAGGCCGGATTGCCGGGTGATGGCGAATACCTGCGCGGTGGGGAGGAGGCCGTTCTTCGTGCCGATGGCCGACACCCGCGAGGTCTCGATGCGCGCGGTTTGAGACTGGAGGTCAGTGCGGCCGGCGAGGGCTTTCGAGGTGAGTTCATGAATTTGCGGAAGGTTCTCTCTATCCGGGACTTCGAGTTTGTCGAGCGTAATGATGCGGGCGTCGCGAAGGGCCGGGTCCTGGACTCCGTTGCGGCTGATGAGGTTCTTCAACTGTGTTTCATCCTGGCTGAAGGTTGTGCGGGAGATGATGAGATCGCGGCGGGCGGCCGCAAGTTGCGACTGGGCGCTGGCAATATCCAGTTCGGCGGCGATTCCGTCGGCAACGCGCCGGCGGGTTTCGCGCAGGTACTCCGCGGCGGTGTTTGCGGCGTCCTGTTTGGCGCGCAGGTCCTCTTCATCGGCGACCAGCTTGTAGTAGGCGCGAAGGACGGACACGACGGTGGAACTGACCTGCGTCTCGAAGTCGATATCGGAGATGTTGCGGTTGAGCCTGGCCACTTTGATGTTGCGGCCGTTGACCGCCGTGCCGAAGCCCTGGAGCAGGTTGTGCTGGACCATGATGGAGACGTTCAAGGCGACGGATGGATTCAGCAGGTTAGTGGGGGAGTTTTCCTCGAGGAAGTAGTGGCTGTAGGAAACGGTGACGCTGCCGCCGGTGAGGAAGCCCTGCTGGAAGGAACCGCTATAGGCGCGCTGGCGGGAGATGAGGTTGTTGGTGAGGCTCTGAGTGACGTTCGATTGCGGATTGGAGCGGTGGCTGAAGGTGGTGGCCTGTTGAATGGTGGGGTCGAGGGTTTGCACGACGGGGCCCACCTGGGAGACCGTTGCATTAGACCGGCCGCCTCCTCCGCCCGCGCCGCCGCCGCCGCTGACTCCGGCCGCGGCCTGGCTGCCGAGCACGCCCTGGCCGCTGGCGAAGGAAGCCGCCTGGCCGGCTCCGCTCGGGACGCCCGGCAGCGCGCCGCCGGCGAGGGCGCGAGTGACGCGCCAATCGGCGAGGATGGGGGAATAGCGGGCGATCTCGAGATCGATGTTGTTTTCGAGAGCAAGGGCGATGGCGTCGTGAGCGGTGAGATAGAGGTTGCCGCCGCGCAGAAGCGCGGCGAGACGAGGGGAATTCGCGATGCGGATGGGCGGCGCCTCGGGGGCGAGGTAAGGCCGCAGCAGGGAGTTGGCGGGCGGCGGGATGGGCGCGATCTCCGTCACTCCCTGGGCGGATAGCTGCGGGGCGAGGAGCAGGAGCGAGAGCAGAAGAGCAAGGGAGCGGGAGAGGGGTGTTTGCGGGTTCACCGGCTGCCTCCCTGATTCGGGTTGGGTGTGGGCTTCGCGGGCGGCGCCAGATTGCCGGCCATTGCCTCCTCGACGGAAACGCCATTCACCTCGAGAGTGCGCCCCAGCACCTGGTCGAGCGTGATGCGGGCGTGGGTGTAGTTCGCCATGGCTTGCACCTCGGCGCTTTGGGCGGCGGCGACATCGCGCTGATCCTGGACGACCTGGAGCGGCGTAGTGGCCCCGAGGACGAAGCGGCGCTGATCGCCTTTGAGGGATTCTTCGGCCAGCAGACGGCTCTGCACGGCGGCGTCATAGCGGGCGCGGGCCTGGCGGAGGGCGATGACGGCATTCTGCACATCCACACGCACCTGGTTGGCGCTTTTTTGAAGGCTCAGTTCGTTCTGGCGCAGTTCGAGCAGGCTGGTGACATAGTCGGATTGGGCGGCACGATTGCGGATGGGGATGTTGAGGCTGAATCCGGCGGAATAGTTGGGATAGTTGCGGCGGGCGATCTGGGCGAGGAGGTTGCCGTATCCGCCGGCGAGGTAGGCGATGCCGGGCTGCAACGCTCCGAGCGCGGTGAGGTCGCCCGTCAAGCCGTTGTTGGTCAGTTCGACGAAGGCTTGCAGCGAGGGTTTGAGGGAGTTTTTGATGCCCGTCAGATTCAGCTTGTTGCTCTCGATGTTGATGCGGTTCTGCCGCATCTCGACGCGGTTGCGGAGCGCTTCTTCCACCAGGTCCGGCAAGGGCTTCAAGTTGTCTTCCTTGGGGATGGCGATGCGGTCGAGGACAGTGATGTGGACGTCGGCGAGGTCCGCGGCTTCGATGCCCGAGCGGCTGAGGGCGTTTTTCAGGATGGTCTCCTGCTGGAGCAGGTTGGTTTCGGCGATGACGTAATCCTCGCGGGCGGCGAAGAGTTGGGAGCGCGCGCGAGTGATTTCAATTTCGGCGAGAGCGCCGAGTTCCACCTGGCGTTTGCTGTCATCGAGGGTTTGCCGCGCGGTGGCGACGGCCTGGCGGCGCGACTCGACATCCTGGTTGAAGCTGACCAGATCCCAGTAGAGATTGAGCACGGCGGAGACGGTGGTGATCAACTGCTGGCGGAACTGGAGGTCAGTGACTTTGAGGTTGTTTTTCTGGACGCGGATGTTGCGGCCGTTCACGGCGGGTCCGAAACCCTGGAGGAGGTTCTGGGTGAGTTGGAGGTCGAGGCTGCCGCTGGTGAAGGGATTCAGACTGAACAACTGGCTGTTGACCTTGGTGTGGGTGCTCGAGTAGGACAACTGGGCATTGAGTCCGAAATCCCAGTTCTGCGAGTACTGGGATTGGACGGTTCGCATCGTTTGCACGAGGGCGGTGGCGCCGGTGAGGACGGTGTTGCTTTGGGGAACGGTGATGTGCTGGAAATTGGCGAAGACGAGGAACGACGGGTCGAAGGAGGGAATGGAGGGTCCGAGCTGGGTGATGATGCCGCCGCCGGTGCTGACTCCATTTCCGGCCGTGGTGACGGCTCCGGTATCGAGGACGTTGACGCCCTGGAGGCTGACGCTTTGCGGTCCCGGAGCGACGCCGAGGCCGACGCCGCGGAGCAATCCGCCGGCCTTGGCGCGGCGCAGGACTTCCCTGGCCAGCAGCGGGGCGTAGCGCTGGACTTCGACGTCGATATTGTTTTCGATGGCGAGCGCCACCACGTCGTGCGCGGAGAGGTAGAGCCGCCCGCCGCGCACGAGTCCCGCCAATCGCCCGCTATTGGCGAGGTTGATGGCAGGGACGCCGCGGGCGCGGTAGGGGCGCGTAAGCCAGTTGCCGCGGGCGGGTTCGATGCGGATGGGACTTTCCCCCGAGGCCGCGGGCGCGCCCAGAGCGAGAGCGAGGAGGAGGGCGCGGCAGGTCCGTTGGAAAGGGGCAGCGTATCGACGTAAGCAGTGCATGGTTTTGAGTGTAGCGTCCGGCAAATGGTGGGAGTCGAAAGGGGTTGGAAGGGAAGGTGGCATGAAAAGGAGAGGTACGGAAGCGGGGGGAGAAATGTTCCGTGCGGAGGGTAGCGGGTAGTGTCCCAACAGTGCGTTGGCCGAGTGCCGATCACCAAGTTTTGAACTTCATGAAGAGCTTCCTGGTTGATTTTATGATCGAACGCCAGGTGGTCCGTCGATGCGAGATTGGGTCGACACCAAGTTCTTCTATGGCAAACTTGACAATATCCTCAATCACAACACGTCCCGATGGTATATGACTCTTCGGTCCGATTGGCATGGGGCGACTGTTCTGCAACGCGGCGAATCCAACATGGATGTGTGGATCCGGGTTTCTGCCATCTTCTCCCTCCCAATGAAAGCAGACGATTTCCTGGTGATCTTCCCATCTCTCGACATTGTACTCATAGGAGAGCGTTTTCACCTTCCACGTGCCGGACTGCCTATCATCTCGAACGAGTCTGATTCTCTGGATAAGGTATAAGCAGTAGGCAGAACGATTTAAGCGAGCAGGATTGTGGGTGAACGCGAAGGCGAACGGAGAATCCGGATGCGGATGCACATTGCTGACAAAGTGCGTATCTGTAATGCAAGATAGCAGTAAGCGTCTCGTGAACTACCCTTTCGGCGGAGGCCAGCGCGGTGGACTCTGGAAGGGTGAGAGAAAAACAACGTAACTATTGGAGCAAGGTTATTGCCGAGCAGGAGGCCAGCGGACAAAAGGCCCGGCCGTTCTGTCGCGAGCGCGGCATCGGCGAGTATTCTTTCTACAAATGGCGCAGGCGGCTGCATCGGCCTGACTCCGTCGAGTTCGCACTGCTGGAGCCGAAACCCGCGGTGGCCACCGTAGTAGACTCCGCGCTGGAGTTGGTGCTTGGGAACGGGGAACGGCTGCGCATCGCCAACGGAGTAGATGCGGCCACGCTCCGCCTGGTGCTGGATGTGGTGCGGTCATGATGCACCTGCCAGCCAGTGTACGGGTATATCTCTGCCTGAGCCCATGTGACATGCGGCGGAGCTTCGATGGACTGCATGCGCTGGTGCGCGATCATCTCGCGCTGGACCCCTTCGCCGGGCATCTGTACCTGTTCGCCAACAAACGAAAGGACCGGCTGAAGATTCTGTACTGGGATCGGGATGGATTCGCAATTTGGGCGAAGCGGCTGGAAGCGGGCAGTTACGCCATCCCCTTGGGAGAACCCGGCTCGACCCGCTTGGAGATCACCGTCGAGGAACTGGGAGCGTTGCTGAGCGGCATCGATCTGAGCACCGCCATCCGGCGCAAGCGGTATTGTCGCGCGGCCGCGTAAAAACATTTCGACACCTGTCTGTTTTAACTTGGAATCGGCTCTGTTTCCGCTTATTCTGATAGCACATTGGTGCTGCCCCTCGATCCTGACCATCTGCCGAAAGACATCGATCTGCTGCATAAGATCGTCGTTGAGTTATGCGAGCGCCTGAAGCACGAAACCTCGGAGAAGGACAAATTCCGGAGTTTGTTGCGCGAACTGCTGGATGCGCAGCGCAACCGCAAGAGCGAGCAACTCACCAAAGACCAACTGGCCTTGTTTGAGACCATGTGGGAAGCCGGCCATCCGGAGGCGCCCGAGTCAGAACAGGAAGCAGCACCCGACGCCGAGGGGACGGGCGAGGAAAAACAGGAACCCGAGAAAGCGCAGAACAAGAAGCGTAGTGGACGCCAACCGTTGGCGCGGCATCTGGTCCGGGAGCGGGTGGTGCACGATCTGACGGAGGCGGAAAAGCACTGCCAGTGCTGCGGCAAGGATCTGCACCTGCTGGGCGAAGAAGCCAGCGAACGTTATGAGTTCATCCCCGCCGTGATGAAGGTGATTGAGGACGTGCGGCTGAAGTACGCCTGCGATTGCACGGTGAAGACGGCGGAGAAGCCGGCGCAGCCGATTGAGAAGAGCACGGCGGGAGCGAGCGTGTTGGCGCAGGTGATCGTATCGAAATTCGCTGATCACCTGCCGTTGCACCGGCAGGAAAGAATCTTCGCGCGCCACGGCGTGGAGATCTCGCGCAAGACGATGGGCGGATGGATGCCGCCAGTGGCCGGATTAATGGCGCCCTTGTATGAGGCGGCCAAGAAGGTCCTGTTCGAGTCCAAGGTGATTGGGACCGACGACACCGGGGTGAAGGTGCTGGACCCGAAACTATCGTTTGCGCGAACGGGCCGGATCTGGCCTTATGTGGGGGACGGCCATCATCCGGTTGTGGTCTACGACTACACGGCCACACGAGGGCGCGACGGACCGGCGAAATTTCTGGAAGGATATACCGGGTATTTGCAGGCCGATGCCTACTCGGTCTATGACGCCTTTTTCAAACCCGCGCGCGGGCTGACCGAGGTCGGCTGCATGATGCACATGCGCCGGTACTTCATGAAAGCCTTGGACTCGGATCAGGGGCGCATGGGCCCGGCGCTGCATCTGATTGCCCGGCTATACGCGGTCGAGAATAGGGCCAAAGGAGTTAGTGGCGAGCAGCGGTTCCAACTGCGCCAGCGGTTAGCGGCTCCCGTGATGGAGAAACTGCACGCGTATCTGCTCGAGATTCGCGAGCAGGTGCTGCCGAAGAGTCCAGCTGCGCGGGCCGTGCGCTATGCGCTGAATCAATGGGGAGCGCTGACGCGTTATCTGGAAGACGGCGACCTGGAGATCGACAATGGCGCCACCGAGCGGGCCAACCGGGACATCGCGATTGGCCGCGGCAATTGGACGTTCTTCGGCAGCGACACCGGCGGCCGGACCGCCGCCGTGTTGTTGAGCTTCATCGCCATGTGCAAGCGGAGCGCAGTCGAGCCCTTCGCCTGGTTCCGCGACGTGCTAACTCGCATTGCCACCCACCCCATCCACCGGATCGCGGAACTGCTGCCTCACAACTGGAAGACTCTCGCAACGGATCAGCAATCCTAAATCAAAAGACTCCCCGGGCTCGCCGGGAGCCTTCCATGGTGGTTCACAAGACGCTTAC
>JAIXKK010000163.1:7883-25379 GCA_026954325.1 Bryobacterales bacterium
AAAAGACTCCCCGGGCTCGCCGGGAGCCTTCCATGGTGGTTCACAAGACGCTTACAGATAGCACTTGCTTGAGTTGGTCCGCATATCTCTCATACGCCTGCCTGGGCGTTTTGGCAATCGAGGGACCAGGGCAATCCTTCACCGCGCGAATGGTAGCATGGATAACACTCTCTGGAATTTAACGCTCTCTAGATCGGAAGAAGCAAACAGGCCAGAATCATACTTCTGAAGGAACTCTTCCCGTCCCATATCCAAATAGTGACGGCATGTCCTGTCGAATGCTTCCATCGCTTCTTCGGTGACATCATTATCCTGATGCAACGAATTTGTGGGGGGTAGATGTGCAGTTGGCATAGGGAGCAGCCTTCCGCCAATATTGTACATCGGTATGAAGGTGCAAGATCTTTATGCCTATCGGTAGCGATCATAAACCTGCTTCTGCTTCTTCTGGATGAAGCCCCACATCTCATCGCATTGGACATCGTTCACAGGAACATTGCGAATAACGCGGCCCAAGAGTTTCTCGCACCGCTCGCCAGTAACCACCAAGAGGTTCAGGATTGTGACGTTACGCCGGTCAGCCTGAAACAGCAAGCGCTTGATTTGACGCTTCAAGGCACTATTGGGGCGCTACCGCGTAAGCGTGAGGAGGAAACATTCCTCTTGACAATATTTGTTTAAACAAGTATATTGGAAAAGTGGCTGGACCGCATGGAATCTGATTGGAAAGGAACAAAACTGATGAGCACCACATCTACCGCGCCGCCAACGGCGACAACCTGGAATCTGGACCCGGTTCACACCGTGGCCGAGTTCAAGGTGAAACACATGATGATCTCGAACGTGAGAGGGCAGTTCACGGGAATTTCAGGCGTCCTCACACTGGACGAGAGCCAGATTGCCAACTCACGCGTGGAGGCAACCATCGATGCTTCTTCAATCCAGACCCGGGACGCTCAGCGCGACGGACACCTGAAGAGCGCGGACTTCTTCGATGTGGAGAAATACCCGTCGCTGACGTTCCGGTCAACGAAGATAGAGCGGAAGGGCGATGAACTGGCGGTTACGGGCGACCTGACGATTCACGGGGTTACGCGAGCAGTTGTTTTCGAGGTGGAAGGGCCGACTCCGCCGAACAAGGATCCGTGGGGCAATACGCGCATCGGATTGTCGGCAGCCACGAAGATCAACCGAAAGGACTTCGGCCTCACCTGGAACGCCGCGCTCGAGGCGGGCGGGATTCTGGTGGGGGACGACGTTACGATCACTCTGGACGTTCAGTTCGTCAAGGCTTGAGGGATGGGCCTGACGGACGGATGGAATGAATAGGGGCAGTACTAAGGAGGTTGTGATGTCGCTGCGACCGATCAGACAAGTTATTCAGACCACACCCACGATTGAAGGGGCAGGGGTGAAACTGCAGCGGGCTTTCGGATTCGGGAAGACGAAAGATTTCGATCCGTTCCTGCTGCTCGATGACTTTCGGAACGATAATCCGGCGGATTATCTGGCGGGGTTTCCCTGGCATCCGCACCGCGGGATTGAGACCATCACTTATGTGCTGGCCGGTTCGGTGGAGCACGGGGACAGCCTGGGGAACCGGGGAACGATGGGAGCCGGGGACGTGCAGTGGATGACGGCGGGCAGCGGCATTCTGCACCAGGAGATGCCGAAGGGAGACCCGCGAGGCCGGATGCACGGTTTTCAGTTGTGGGCGAATCTGCCGGCGTCGCTGAAGATGATGGATCCGCGGTATCAGGACATTCCGTCAGCCGCCATTCCGGAGGTGACGGATGACGACGGGACGAAGGCGCGTGTGATCTCGGGAGAGTTCTGGGGCAAGCGCGGCCCGGTGGAGGGAGTAGCGGCTGATCCGAACTACCTGGACATCTCGGTTCCGCCAGGTAAGACGAAGAGGCTGAAGGTGGAGACGACGCGTAACGCCTTCGCCTACGTCTTCGCGGGCGCCGGAACGTTCCGCGACTCGTCCGGCCCTCGCGCGGTGCTCACCGAACAGGCGGCGCAACCGGAGGCAGGTCCGGTGTACGATGCCCGGAACCATTCTCTGGTGCTGTTCGACCGCGGCGATGAGGTTGCCGTGCAGGCGGGACCCGAGGGGATCCGGTTTCTGCTGGTTTCCGGCAGGCCGCTGGAGGAACCGGTAGCGTGGTATGGTCCCATCGTGATGAATACGCAGGAGCAGTTGCGGCAGGCGATGCGGGAATTGAACGAGGGCACGTTCATCAGACACGGCTGAGGGCTGATGGGAGCGGGATCTATCGCGCGCGCGCGGTGGTATGATCAGGCCCATGTGTTTCGCTCGCGTTGCGGGATGCCTGCTGCTCGGCGGCATACTGACTTGGGCCTCGCCGAGGATATCGATTTGGCAGGTGGACTCGCTCATTAAAGTATTTCCGGACGACAAGACCGGGACAAACGAAGTAAGCCGGAGGCCTTGGGCAATCGCTCGAAACGGGCACACGAGTTTGCAGTTCGCCGTGCGGCCGGACGATGCGGTGGAGAAACTCGAGGTTACGATAGAACTGCGGGGCGGGTTGAAGACCACGGTGCGGAGAGTGGGCTACGTGCCCGTCCGTTCCGATCCGCCGAAGTCGCCGGCTGATGAACTGATCCGCGGCGCTCCTGGAAGATTCCCCGATCCATTGTTCGAAGAGGCTTCGTTCCGCCTGCCGGGGAACGAGACGACGGGGGTATGGATTACGGTGTTCGCGCCCGCGGACACGAAGCCGGGCTCCTACGGCGGGCGGGCGGTGTTTAAGGCGGGAAAACAGAAAGTAGCCACGCTGCCGTTCGAGATCCGGGTGGCGAAAGCGACGGTTCCGAAGCAGACGCTCCTGGTGACGAACTGGTTCACGTTCGAGGAAGCGAGGCTGGGGCGCTATTACGATCTCGATGGCGGCCCGGAGCGCTATTGGGAGGTTCTGGGGAACATCGCGCGAGTGCTCGGGGAGCACCGGCAGAACGTGATCCTGACGCCTGTTCTGGACTTGACGGTGGCGCGGGAAAACGGGGGACGGGTCTCCTACGATTTCTCGCGGCTTGACCGCTTCCTCGAAATCTTTGAGAAGGCGGGGGCGGCCGGGGTGATCGAAGGCGGCCACCTTCTGAGCAGGGCTTCCGGATACAACTCGCCGCTGATAGTGCCCGCATTCGTGGTGGAGGGCGGCGAAGTGAAGCGAGCAGCGCTCGACCCGGACGACCCGCGCGCCGAAGCCCACGTCAACTCCTTTCTGCCGGCGCTTCATGCGCACCTGAAGGAGAAAGGCCGGCTCGACCGGTATGTGCAGCACGTTCTTGATGAAGCGCACGGCGCCGAACCGCCGGTCTACATGCGATATGTGGGACTGGCGCGTAAAACCATGCCGGGGGTAAAGACGATCGACGCGATCGACCAGACGGCCGGATTGCTCGGCGAGGCGTGCGACATTTGGGTACCGCAACTCGGCAGATTCGACGATGCCTTCGACGCGATCCGGCGGCATGTAGAAAAGGGCGGCCAAGCCTGGTATTACACATGCCTGTATCCGCAAGGCCGGCACCTGAACCGGTTCATCCAGCAGCCGCTGGTCAAAACCCGGCTTCTGCACTGGTTCAATTTCCGGTACGGTTTTACGGGCTTCCTGCACTGGGGAGGCAACTACTGGACGGAGGATCCCTACGCGGACACGCAGCCGATCATTAACGCGGGCCACGATCTGCTGCCGGCCGGAGACGCCTTCCTCACCTATCCGTGGAAAGAAGGCAAGAGTATTCACAGCTCGATCCGGCTGGAGGCGATGATGGAAGGCATCGAGGATTACGAGTTATTGAAGGCAGCCGCTGTCCGTAACGAGGGGAAGGCGGGGCGGCTGGCGCGATCCGCGATTCCCGAACTGACGGGCTACGTGCGGGATGCCGCCGCGTTCCGAAAGCTGCAAGCCGAGTTGCTGGCGATTGCCGAATAGGCGAGCAACCGGACGGCTCGAGGGGAGTTCTCATGCAAGGCAAGCGAAGATTCTTTCTGTTATCTATCCTTCTGTCAGCGCTGCCGGCGCTGCGGGCGCAGTCAGCCGGAGGGGAGATTGACATCCTCGTCAGCGACCCCTCGGGGGCAATTCTGGCCGATGCCAGGGTCACCGTCACCGGAACCGAGACCGGTTCGCTGGTGCGATCCGCGGCTACCGGGCCCACCGGGCTGGCGGCTATTCCGCTGCTGAACCCCGGCGCCTACGACGTCAAGATTGAGAAGCAGGGCTTCCGCACGACGACGCAGCGCGGCGTCGTGCTCCGGGTGACGGAGACAGTCTCGCTGCGGGTGACTCTCGAACTCGGCGAGACGACACAGTCGGTCACCATCGAGGCGCAGACGCCGCTGCTCAACACATCGACAAACGCGCTCGGCCAGGTGATTGACGACCGTACGACGCAGCAATTGCCGCTCAACGGCCGGAACTACATGCAACTTTCGCTGCTTACACCAGGCCTTGTGCCGTCGGCGAACAAGGATCAGAGCTTTTCGGCGTATGGGAACCGCGGGATGCAGAACCAGTATCTGCTCGATGGCGGCAGCAACCAGTCGCAGATCCGCGGCATCGACAACCACCAGCGCGACGCGCTTCGTCCGTCACTCGAAGCCATCCAGGAGTTCAAGGTGCAGACCGGGAACTTCTCGGCGGAGTATGGAAGTTCCGCGGGCGGCGTAGTGAGCGTGGTCACCAAGAGCGGGACGAATGAGATCCACGGATCGGTGTTCGATTTTCTTCGCAACAGCGCGGTGGGAGCGAGGGATTTTTTCGCGCCCCCGGGCCCCGTGCCGCACCTGTCGTATAACCAGTTCGGCGGATCGCTGGGCGGCCCTATCAAGAAGAACAAGGCCTTCCTGTTCGGCGCCTACCAGGGGACCGAAATCCGCCAGTTGCAGACCAACATCTCCACGGTGCCTTCCGCGGCGATGAAGAACGGCGTGTTCCCGAACGCAATCTTTGATCCGTTCAGCACGGCGGGAACGGGCGCCGCCGCGACACGCACACTGTATCCCAACAACACCGTGCCGGCGGCGGCGTTCAATTCCATTGGGAAGTCACTCGCCGCGTCATACCCCGATCCGAACCTCCCCGCCGCCGGCTCGAACTATGTGCGTAACGCCACGTATGGCACGAGCCTGCAAAACCTGACGGTGCGCCACGATTACACGCCGAGCGACAAGGATAGTTTTTTCGCGCGCTTCGGAATGAACCGCGGCACGATCAACGCCGATGCGGCGCTGCCGGAACCGGCGGGGACGGGCGTCAACCAGCATATGCCTGCCTGGAATCTCGGCCTCGGCTATACGCGCGCGTTCAGCCCCACGCTGGTGAATGAATTGCGCTTCGCCTGGACGCGTCCGGGCATCGACAAGGATGCCGTGCTCGCCAGGAATGAGGTCATTCCGGGCGCGCTGGCGCCGGGAGTGGACAGCAGCACGCCGACCTTCAACGTAAACGGACTCACGGTTTTGGGCGCGCAGCCTACGGGCCTAACCAATGTCCCGCTGGCGAAAACTTCAGCCACCTGGGAGGTTTCCGATAACGCCACAAAGATCATCGGCAACCACATTCTCAAGATGGGCTTCACCTACCAGTTCCAGAAGATGTACACGTTCACGACGCTGCAGGGCCGCGGCGCCTTCACTTTCGACGGGAGCTACACACAAAATCCGCAGGCGCGCCCCGGCACCGGCGCCGGGCTCGCCGATCTGCTGTTGGGGCTTGCCAACACCGTGCGCAGCAGCAGCACGGGCGTGAGCAATCTGCGTTCCACCAACACCTTTGCTTACTTTCAGGACGATTGGAAAGTTACTCCTCGGCTTACTCTCAACTTAGGGGTTCGTTATGAACTCTACTTCCCCATTTACGACGTGGATGACCGCTATGCCGACTTCATCATCGACGAGGGATCCAAGGACTTCGGAAAGATGATCTTTGCCGGTCTGAACGGCAACCCGCGGGGGCTGATGCGCGCCGACCGCAACAACTTCGCGCCGCGCTTCGGCTTTGCCTATCGCGTCCCCCACACAGGCGACCTGACCATCCGCGGCGGTTACGGCATGTTCCATGGCAATCCCGATGAACAGGCCGGGGTGGGGAACATGATGACCAACAATCCGCCGTTCGTCGGGTACGGCAGCGTGAATGTCGACGGCGATCGCGTGTCGCCATCCACGGCGTTTAATCTGAGCGGCAACCTGCCGTTACCCAAGACGGCCACTCCGCGGGAATTCGTATTCCTCCGCTCGGCGACATCCACATTAATCTACTGGCCGGATTACTGGAAGGCTCCGGTGGTCAACCAGTGGAACCTGAGCCTGCAAAAACAAGTTTTGCGGGATACGGTGCTGGAAGTGACGTATGTCGGCAATAACGGCTACGGGCTTTGGAATGCCGTGCCCGCCAATCAGCCGTTGACGCCGGGTCCGGGCGGGATTGCGACGCGGCGGCGGTTTGGAGCGGTCACGCTGGCTCCGATCACGTCCTATCTTCCATTTGGACGGAGTTACTACGAGGGATTGTCCACGCGGCTGGAGCGCCACATGTCGCATGGGTTGGCGTTTCTGCACAGCTTCACCTGGGGCCGGGGGATTGACCTGAACTCCGGCGTCGGCCTGGACGGCTGTTCCTATTGCGGGGCCGCCGAGGGGATTCAAAATCCGTACGACCTGCGGGCGGAGCGCGGGCCCATGACGTCGAATTCGCCGCTGCGCAGCGTTCTCAGCCTGACGTGGGACCCGCCGTTCGGCAAGGGACGCAAGTACCTGCAGGGGGGCGCGGGCCGGGTAGTTCTCGGCGACTGGCAGGTCAGCGGCATCTGGACGGCGCAGGATGGCACGCCCTTTACCGTGGTACTGCCGCTCGACAACCTGAACATGGGCACAACCAACTGGCCCAACCGTGTCTGCAACGGCGCCCTTTCCAACTGGACGCCAAACCGCTATTACGACGCAAGCTGTTTCGTCACTCCCGCCGCGTACACTTACGGGAACGGCGGCCGCAACGGTTTGTACGGTCCCGGAACCAACAACGTGGACTTCGCGCTGCACCGCTTCATCCCGATTCGCCTGAGAGAAGACTTCCGCCTGGAGTTCCGCGGCGAATTCTATAACCTCTTCAACCGGACGCAATTCGGGATGCCGAATCACGTGATCGGCCAGCCTCAGACGGCGCAGATCACCTCCACCGCCAACCCTAACCGGCAGGTGCAGTTCGCCTTGAAGTTGCTCTGGTAGGGGAGTTGACGAGCAATTGGCGCCGCGCATCCGTTTTTTGCCCTGCCTGACGCTGTAGGGGCTCGGCCGGAATTATCTTTGCCGGAGGCGGCGCCATGCCCGATGCAGAGGGGCGCGTGAATTTCCGCAAGCGGTTGCCGCTGTCTGCCGGCGTGCTTGACGGATGGGACTCTCTACTGCTTCCAGCGGCCTTTTGTTCAATTCCCCGGAGTGGAGTATTACGGTCTGCCCATGCCGAACTGGCGGGAGAAAGCGGAGTGGACATTTGCGGGGCTGATCAGCACAAGGGCCTCTCGCCGTGGACGCAGGAATACCCGCGAGCGGACCGTTTCTTTTCGATGGCGCCGCGGCGCCTCACGCGGATCGACGTGCGGGGCGCCGGACAACCGGTGAATCTCGAGGGTGGCGATGCGCGGACGGGCGGGGTGCTCCAGCACCAGGAAGAACCAGCGCTTGACCTCAGAGTTCATAGCCCCTTCGCGTATTGTATTCCCCTTGCGGCGGCGTTCAAAAGAGAATACCGTGACAATCAGGGAGAAAATTCTGATGAATCGCAGGCACTTCACGGCGGCTGCCGCTGCTTCCGCCATGGCCGCAAAGGGCGCGAAACTCGCCATTGACGGGGGCTCCCCGATTCGCGAAAAGCCGCTGCGGCCGGGATTCTGGGGGTCGGAGTTCTACGACGAGAAGGAGCGTGTCGAACTGCTTGACGTTCTCGAGGCCAAATCGCCCTTCCGCTGGTACGGCCCGAAGACCCCGATGAAGGCGCTCAAATTCGAGCAGGAGTTCGCGGCGCGCATGCAGACGCGCTTTGCGCTCGCGGTGACCTCGGGAACGGCGGCGCTGCAATGCGCGGTGGCGGCGCTCGAGATCGGGCCTGGGGACGAGGTGATTCTGCCTGCCTGGACCTGGCATTCCTGCTTCAACGCGGTGGTGCTTGCGGGAGGACTGCCCGTATGCGCGGAGATCGACACGTCGTTCACGATTGACCCGGAGGACATCGAGCATCGCATCACGCCGCACACCAAGGCGATCATGGCGGTGCACCTGCAAGGCAATCCGTGCGATATGGATCGCATCCTCGCTATTGCGCGGAAGCACAATTTGCGGGTCATCGAGGATTGCGCGCAGAGCGTGGGCGCCAGCTACAAGGGCAAGCCGGTCGGCTCGATGGGCGACATCGGGATCTACAGCCTGCAATTGAACAAAACGATCACTGCCGGCGAAGGCGGGGCAGTGACGACGAACAATCCCGAACTCTTCGAGCGGGCCTCGCGGTTCCACGACCTGGGCGGTTTTCGCGCGCCGCACCAGAACGCGGTGGGCAAACAGCAACTCGATTGGTTCTTCGGCGCCAACTACCGCATGAGCGAATTTACGGGGGGAGTGATGCTGGCGCAGGTGCGCAAGCTCGACCGCATCATCTCGTCCGTGCGGGGCAATGCGAAGCAGGTCTACGCGGGCGTGCGCGATTTGCCGGGCGCGCGGTTGCGGCATCTGCCCGACCCGGAGGGCGAACTCGGCAGCGGTGTTTTCCTGGACTTCGGGACGAAGGAGCGCCGCGAGCGATTCCTTACGGCGATGAAGGCGGAGAACGTGGCCGCGTCGCGTCCGGGGGGTTCGGTGATTCTTCCCACGCTGCCACACGTGATTGCCAAGAAGACCATCCATCCCAACTGGCCGAGTTTCCAGACGGAGCGGGGGAAAGCGATTCGCTACGGCGCGGATACGTGTCCGCGGACCATCGACATCCTGGATCGATTCGGCGGCGTTTTGATGGACCCGCGGTTCACGCGGAGGGATGCGGAGGATATCGCCGCCGCGATTCGCAAAGTGTACCCGGCTGTGATGTCCTGATAGAAGATGGATCTACGTCCCTACCAGACCACCGACCGCGAAGGTTGTCTCGCGGTCTTCGATTCCAATGCGCCGGAATTCGCGCCGGCGAGCGGGCGCGCCGGGTTTGCTTCGTTTCTGGACAATCCGCCGGGGCCTTATTTTGTTCTCGAACACGATGGCTCCATCGCCGGGTGCGGCGGCTATGCGTTCGAGAATCCGGACCTGGCGAGCCTGCGCTGGATCATCGTGCGGGGCGACCTGCACCGCAACGGACTCGGGAGGCTGCTGGTCTTCTCCGCTTTGCGCAAGATCACACAGGACGGGGATCCGATGATGGCGCGGGTGCACAGCACGCCGCGGGCGGCGGCGTTCTTCGAAAAACAGGGATTCCGCATGGTGGAGACCGCCGGCGATGGGGTGGAGATGCGCAAGAAGCTGAAGGTTTGCCCCTAGGCGGTCACGTGTTTGTGCAGAAACGCGGCGGCGTCGCGGTAGATGCGGTCCTGTTGCTCCGCCGGGATGTTTCCGATGCCGTGACCTCCGTCCGGGACGGTGACGAACTGATGTTCGACGCCCGCCTTTGTGAAACGCTCCGCCATCATTTTCGATTGCTCATAAGGGACATCGGTATCCGCTGTTCCGTGCACCAGCATGGTGGGGGGATAGGCGGCATCGACATTGCGGATGGGGCTGTAGCGGTCAAACCAGCGGTTTTCCTTGAACGGATCGTGTCCGCCCACCTGTTGGGGCCAGATGCCCTGCTGCCGGCAGTAGAGATAGAAGAGGCGGCGGTTGTTCTTCGGCGGCGGCTGGGAGACCGCGGAGGCTGTCACCGATGCCAGCGCCTCTTCCTTGGAAACGGGGGGCTGCTTGAGATAGAAGGGATCGGGACGGGAATACCAGGCTCCGGTGATATCGCCGTAGCCCCAAAATGCGGCGAGCGCTTTCGGACGCGGGTTCACGCGGAAGCCGGTCATCAGGGTGAGGTACCCGCCGGCCGAGCCGCCGCAGACAGCGAGGCGATCCGCATCGATTTGCAGTTCGCCGGCCTGCCGCCGCACCCAGCGGAAGGCGTCCCGCACGTCTTCGATGATTCCGGGGAGCTTGGTTTCCGGCGCCAGGCGATAGTCGATGGAGATGACACGAAAACCGGCATCGAGCAATGCGCGCAGCACGCGCGTGTTTGGGGAAAGATGGCGGGAGCCCATGATGAGTGCGCCGCCGTGGATATGCACCACGGCCGGCTTGGGGCCATCCGATGGCGGGCCGAAGACGTCCGCCTTGATGTCGCAGCCGGCTGCTTTCTTGTAGATGAAGGTGCGGGGCTCGGGGGGTTGTCCGCCGAGGGCGCCGGCCCCGATTGCGGCGAGGGCGAATTCTCTTCTTCGCATGACCCGCCGATGCTACCACGGAAGCGCTACCCGGTGAGCCTCCGAGTTGACTCTTTGTCGAAGCTGGAGAGGGCAACCCACACCAGCAGCAGCGACGTGGCCACGCACCCCGCCGCCACCCAACCGAGCAAGCCGGCAAAGCCGATGGAGGACTTGAGGAGCCCGGCAAGATAGATCATCACGGTGGCGGCAATTCCGCCGATCATGTTCAGCACGCCTGCGCCTAAGCCGAAGCGGGCCGGAGCAATGATGTCGTAGGCCGCGGCGAACACGTTCGCCACGGTGAGTCCCGAAAAGCCTCCGTAGCCCGCCGAGCAGATGGTGGCCCAGGTGAGCGAGTGGAGGGCGAAGGTGAGGTATCCGAAAGGCGCGCACAGCAGGATGCCCGCGGCGGCGATGTAGAAGCGCGCGGCGGGGATGCGTTTCGAGAGGTGGTCCGCGAGCGCGCCGCCGATGACGACGCCGACGCCGCAGCTTGCCTGCACGAACACGGTGGCCTGGAATCCGCTTTCCGCCATCGAAAGGTGATAGCGCTCGTAGAGAAACGCGGGCAGCCAGGCGTAGAAGATCCACAGCATGGAGCAGAAGGCGAAGAACGCGGCGGAGATGGCGAGGTAGCAACGGCCGCGGAAGAGCGACAGGGCGCCGCGCAGCGGGCTGCCGGATTTCTGCTCACGGGGGGCTTGGGAGGCGGGCAGTTTTTTCAGCAGCACGAAGGAATAGAGCATGCCCGCCGCCGCGGCAAGCAGGAATCCCGCGCGCCAGCCTGCGTGGTCCGCCATCCATCCGCCATACGAACCTCCGGCGACGATGCCGGCCAGTTGGGCCGATTGGTGAATGCCCATCGCCTTGGACCGCGTCGCCCCGGAATGCGCCTCGGCGAGCACGCCGAGAGCGGCCGGGTAGTAGAGCGATTCGGTGATCCCCATGACGGCGCGCCACAGGAGAAACACGAGGACCGAGGTGCTGAGCCCGCAGCCGAGTGTCGCCGCGCTCCACAATACGAGGCTCGCGACGATCATACGGTCCCGGCGCATGGTGTCGGACAGCCTTCCCGCGATGGGCATCGACAGGGAGTAGACCCACGCAAAGACGCTTCCCGTGAGCCCGAGTTGCACATCGGTGAAGCGCAGATCGGCCTTCAGCGCGGGGAAGATGGAGTAGACCATCTGGCGGTCGACATAGTTCAGCGCGAAGGCGATCCAGAGGAAGAAGACCAGCCACATGCCGCTTCTCGATGCCGCGCTAGCCAAGCCTCCTCCGAAGTTCGTCTGTTCCGGCGCGCGAATATTCGGCGAGCGCGTCCATGTTGATCTCGATTCCGAGGCCAGGCTTCGAGGGGATTTCGAGCATGCCGTCCGCATCGAGGCGCCAGCCGCCGGCGGCGATCTCATCGATGAACGGCGAGCCGGTGAGGTACTCCACCAGGTCCGTGTCGGGAAAGGCGGAAGCAAGCTGAAGATCCGCGGCGAGTCCGAGGGCGGTGTTCCAGCCGTGGGGGATGAAGCGCACGCCGTGCCGGCGCGCCATCCAGCCGATGCGGCGCTCTTCGCTGATGCCGCCGACTTTGGTGACGTCGGGCTGTACGATATCGAACGCTCCGGCCTGGAGCCATGGTTCGAAGGCTTGCCGCCGGGTGAGGACTTCGCCGCCGGCGATGGGCACTTTCGAGGCGCGGCGAAGAGCGGCGTAGTCTTCGAGCGCGTCGGGATGGAGCGCCTCTTCGAACCACGCCACGTCATACTGGGCCAGCATGTCCGCGGTGCGCAGGGCCCACTTGTAGTTTCCGGGCCAGAAGGCGTCGCTTCCGCCGGCGTCCACCATCAGGAGCGAATCCGCGCCCACCGCTTCGCGCGCGGCTCGCACAATGGCCTCGTCGGTGGCGGCGTTCTTTCTGCCAAACGGCCCCCAGCCGATCTTGAAGGCGCGAAATCCCTGCGCCTTGACGGGGAGCAGTTCAGCGGCCATGAGTTCCGGTTCGCGCATGAGCAGAGAGGCATAGGGCCGCACGCGCGCGCGGTAGCGCCCTCCCAGGAGACGGCCCACGGGCTGTCCGGACGCTTTGCCGAGCAGATCCCAGAGCGCGATGTCGATGCCGGAGATGGCGTGGGTGATGGCTCCGCCGCGGCCCTGCCAGAACGTGTTCTGGTGGAGTTTCTCGCTGACGCGCTCCGGTTCGACGGCGCACTCGCCCTGATAGAGCGGCCGGAGCACGGCGAGCGAGGCGCGCACGAGGTCTTCGCTGGTGAACGCGCTGCCCCATCCGACGGCGCCTTCATCGGTGAGCACCGCAATCAGCGTATGTACGCAATCTTCGGGCTGCAATTCATTGGACCAGCCGCCCTCCGGTGTGCGGCCGCGGAGCCCGAATGCCTGAATATCTCGAATTTTCATAGTCGTATTCAATGATCGCGCCGGAACAGGCGCGCCTGGGGCGTGAAGGTTACGCCTTCATCCAGGGGAAAGACGGGACGGGCGCAGCGCGTGTGGCCGAGGCTTTTCAGATTGGCGCTGGTGGATCCGGGCGCATCGACATTTACCAGGAGTTGCGCGCCCTCCTCGAACATGTGCGGTTGGCAGTGCGGCGACTTGACGATCACGGTGTCGAACGCCGCCGGGTCCTGCCCGTGGGCGTAGAAGAGGGACCGGTCGTAAAGGCTAACCGCTTTGCTGGTGGCCACGAGCATATAATTGCCGGCCTGGAGCAGCGCCGAGCGCCCGCCGTTCCACAGGTTGCCGTGGGACTCGCTGCGGAACACGCCGTCGGAAAGCATCCTCACGCGCAGTTCCATCTCGACGGGAGTGAAGCGGCCGCGGTCGAGACTGCCGCCGATGGGGACGCGGATGGCGCCGCCCACGCCGGCGCGGAAGGCCTCCTCGACGGCGGGCGCATCGACGATGGGCAGCAGGACCGTGCGGCGGTAGCCGGCATCGAGCAGGGCGCGCAGGATGGCGTTGCTGTCGCCGGAGGCTCCGGAACTGGTGGCGTCGGCGGCATCCACCAGCACGACGCGGCCCGCGGCGCCGGCCGCCATGCGGACGCTTTCGGCGAGCGGCGTCAGGGGCTGATGCAGATGATGACGCATCTCCCAGAACATGCGGGCGATGCGGACGGCCTCCTGTTCCGCGCGCGCCGGGTCGTTGTCGGTGACCAGAAAGGCGTTCGAGCAGAGATCGGGGACATCGGTGAACGGATTGCCGATGAACATGCCTCCGCTCAGCCCGCCGGGACTGTTCTCGACGGCGATGGCTTCGCGCACGCACTCGCCGAACCGGCCTGTAGCGGTCTTCAATTCGTTGCCGCGAACAAGGGCCGGGATGGGAACTCGCGCGCTCACCGGCTTGACCTGGCCGGCCATGATGCGCAGCAGCAGGCGGGCGGCGCGCTCTCCGGTTTCGAGGAAATCGACGTGGGGATAGGTGTGGTAGACCGTCACGGCATCGGAGTGGCGGAGAATTTCGTCGGTGAGGATGCCGTGCAGATCGAGCGAGACGACCAGCGGCGTGCGCTCGCCCACGATCTTGCGTGTTTCGGCGATGAGATGACCTTCGGTGTCGTGCACGCTTTCAGAAGCCATCGCGCCGTGGAGGCTGAAGTAGACGGCGTCCACATCGCGCGCCTGTCGCACGGCGTCCAGGAATCCGGCGGCGATGCGATTGTAGGCGGCGTCATCGAGGGTTCCGCCGGACGTGATGGCCCGCGCGCTATAGCCGGGCACAATCTCCACTTCGGGATGTTCGGAGAAGACGCGCAGCGCGCCACCTACTTCCGTACCGATTCCGCGGTGGTGAGCGGTGATGTCATTGCCGAAGGAGACGGCGAAATCCTCGTAGCGTCCGGGAACGGGGTTAAACGAGGAGATCTCCTGCTTGCATTCGTTGATGAGGATTCGTGGCATGGCGTGAGAGTGAGGGGGTGGCGTCCTGCAACCGTATCATGGCTCAGAGAAGCAGGTCAACGGCCATCCCCTCGCTCGGCGCTAGTCGGTGGAGGCGGGGACGGCGCGGGGGCTCAGCACCCGCTCGCCGGGTTCCTTCGAACGGAAGACGAAGGCCACCAGCACGAGGGCGCCGAGGGCGAAGATGGTGTCGCCGGGAACGCGCATCCAGCGCAGGGTCTGCATGATGGGAGTGCCCATGAACTCCGTGCTGCGGGCATACCAGTAGCCCTCGTTCACGGAGGCGAACGTCTGCATCAGGCCCACGGGCAGCAGGCTCCCGATGCACATCAGGAAGAGCCCGCCGTTCATACCCCAGAAGGCGAAACGGAGCCAACCTTCTCTCCACCGGGCGGTGGGACTCATCGCCCGCAGACATACCAGCATCAAGCCGATGCCCAGCATGCCGTAGACGCCGAACAGCGCCGAATGGCCGTGGAGAGGAGTGGTGTTCAAGCCCTGCATGAAGTAGAGTGCGATGGGCGGGTTGATCATGAAGCCGAACAGTCCTGCTCCCACCATGTTCCAGAAGGCCACCGAGACAAAGAAGTAGACCGGCCACTTGTAGCGCCCCGCCCAAGTGGTGAGCTTTCCGCGCCGCATGTCGTCCACCGCCGTGTAGGCCACCATGGTCAGGGGCACGACTTCGAGGGCGCTGAACACCGATCCCCAAGCCAGCGCCACGGTCGGCGTGCCGCTGAAGTAGAGGTGATGGCAGGTGCCGATGATTCCCCCGGAGAGGAAGATGGTGGCCGACAGCAGCGCGGATTGGGCGGCCAGATTCGGACGGATCAAGCCAATGCGGGCGAAGAAGAAGGCGATGACCGTGGTGGCGAACACTTCGAAGAAACCCTCCACCCAGAGGTGCACCACCCACCAACGCCAATACTCGACAATCGACAGGTGAGTATGCTGCCCCCAAGTAAGCCCCGCGCCGTAGAACAGGCCGATTGCCCCGGCGGAGATGATGAACAGCCACAGCAACTGGCGCTGGTCGCCGGCAGTCTTCAAAGCCGGACGCACGGAACGCACCACCAGAAAAAACCAGATGAGCAATCCGATGAACAGCAGAATCTGCCAGCCACGTCCGAGGTCCACATATTCGTACCCCTGGTGGCCCCAGAAGAACGCGGCGGCGCCGGAGATTTTGTTCTGGATGCTCAACCATTCGCCGGTAAGAGAGCCGGCGACAACCACCAGCAGGGCGCCGAAGAGGACATTCACGCCGAGGCGCTGGAACCTGGGCTCATGGCCGCTCACCAGCGGTCCGATGAAGAGACCGGCGGCCAGCCATGCCGTGGCGATCCAGAAAATGCCCATCTGCACGTGCCAGGTTCGCGACACGCTGTAGGGCAGCACCTCGGCGATTTTGATACCGTAAAATCCGTTTCCTTCCACGCCGTAGTGGGCGGTGACGACGCCTAATAGAATCTGCACCAGGATCAACGCGGACACCACCCAGAAGTACTTCAACGTGGCGCGCTGCGATGGCGTGGATACCCACTTTCCGAGCGGGTCGCGGTCAGGCAGCGGACCGGGCGGTTCTTCACCCTTCTGCGCGGCGTACCACCAGACCATTGCGCAAATGCCCGCCAGCAGCATGATGATGCTGACTCCGGTCCAGATGACGGTTTCGCCAGTGGGGTGGTTGCCGGCAAGCGGCTCATAGGGCCAGTTGTGGGTGTAGGAAACCTGATCTCCGGGGCGGTTCGCCGCGGCGGACCACGCGGTCCAAAACATAAAAGCCGCAAATTGGCGCATGCGTCCGGGAGTGCTGACGCTGCCGGCGGGAATGGCATAGGCGTCGTTTCCCTTCATGAACACGTCCGAGAAGTGGCTTAGACATGCTTCGAATGCCTTGGCGCGCACGGGTTCGATACGAATTGTGTTGGTGGAGGAGTCGTAGGTGTTGTGCCGGTACATCTGCTCCAGGCGCCCTCGCAGCTTCGCCTGGTCTTCCACATCCAGTTGGGCGTAAGGCTTTCCGTAGCCGGTGTTGCTCCATTCGTCAAGAACCGTCACAGCCTCCCGATGCAGCCAGTCCGCGGTCCAATCAGGCGCCACATAGCTGCCATGGCCCCAGATGGAGCCTACTTCCATTCCTCCCATCGCCTGCCATACGTTCTGGCCGCGGCCGATGTCGCCTT
The DNA here is from genome assembly GCA_026954325.1 of Bryobacterales bacterium. Classification (GTDB taxonomy): domain Bacteria; phylum Acidobacteriota; class Terriglobia; order Bryobacterales; family Bryobacteraceae; genus CADEFT01. Next base: position 24,460 of record JAIXKK010000163.1, read on the forward strand.
CGGGAATCACCACGGCGCCGTCAGTGGAAACAACCTTCGCCGGAATCGGCGGCATTTCCTGATAAATTCTCGTTCCGATCCAGCCCAGAACGCCAAACGAGAAAACCAAAACAATGCCAAAACTCCACCACAATCTTTTCATGCTGCCCCTTCCTCGTGCGGATCTACTACTGGGTTCTAGTTTAACTGAAGGGATGGCTTTAGATGGCTGACTTCGGCCGCCGTGCTTCTCACCGCGTGGCGGGTGTATACTACGGCACAAGAATTTATGGCTACCATCGCTTCCACCGTGACCGCGGGGGCGCCCGCCACGCCGGAGCACCCCGCTCCGAAGAAAGTGGACGCCCGGCTCACCAGCCTCGACGCCTACCGCGGCCTGATCATGATCGCGCTCGCCTCGACAGGGTTCGGCCTGGCCTCGCTGCGCAATTACCCGCAGTGGGCTTGGCTCGCCAACCAGGTGGAGCACACCGCCTGGGAGGGCTGCACGTTCTGGGACCTGATTCAACCGGCGTTCACATTCATGGTGGGGGTGGCGATGCCATTCGCGTTCGCGCGGCGCATGGCGCAAGGGGCCACCACCTCCGTGCTGTTTCGCCACGTGGCATGGCGCGCCTTCATGCTGGTGGCGCTGAGCAACCTCTATTCCAACTGGGGGACGGCGAAGCCGCACCTCACGTTGCAACTGATCAACGTGTTGTCGCAAATCGCGTTCGGCTACCTGTTGTGTTTCTTCATCACACGGATGCGATTCTCCTACCAGGCGGCGGCGGCGGCGATGATGCTGGCGGGGCATTGGGCGCTGTTCGGGTTGTTTCCGGGGCCGGAGGGGGCATTTTCGCGGGAGGGGAACATCGGGGCCGTAATCGATATGAAGTTGCTCGGCTATAACTACTCCGGCTATTACACCACCATCAATT
>JAIXKK010000001.1 GCA_026954325.1 Bryobacterales bacterium
AGGCATGCGAGGAACTCGTCGGCAGCCCCCACCACCACGTGATCAGGTCCCACGCGATTGCCCCCAACAGCCCCGCCAGAATCACGTACGGCGTCACCATCTTCAGATCCACCATCCCGCTTCCCACCGTGCCCGCCACTCCCGTTCCCGTGAACATCGCCGCGCTGAAGTTGAAAAACGCCGCCCACAGCACCGCCTGAAACGGCGTCAACACCCGCGTGGCCACAATCGTCGCCACCGAGTTCGCCGCATCGTGAAAACCGTTGATGAAATCAAATATGAGAGCGATAACTACGATGACCACTACCAGAAACAGTGTGTCCATGCGTTTGTGCGGAGCTAACTGTTCTTCACTACGACGTTTTGCAGCACATCGGCGACGTCCTCGCACGAGTCCGTCGTCATTTCCAGCAGGTCGTAGATCTCTTTCAGCTTCATCAGTTGAATCGCATCCTTTTCCTGGTCAAACAGCGCCGCCACCGCCGCCCGCGACACCTGGTCCGCATGGTCTTCCAACCGGTTGATCTCAATGCAGTGCTCCAGCAGCGACTTCTCCTGGCTCAGCGCCTCGAACGCCAAAGTCAGCGACTTCGCGCAGGATTCGATGATCTCGCATATCTGCAGCGCCGCCATCGGCACCGGCTTGATCTTATAGGCCACCAGCTTGTGCGAAACCTCTTCGATTCCGTCCAGTACATCATCCAGCGCCGTCGCCAGCTCATGGATGTCTTCCGGATCGAGCGGCGTGATAAATGTCGTGTTCAGCTTCTGAAAAACTTCATGGATGATCTCATCCCCGTCACGTTCGATCTTCGAGATTTTTTCCGCCGCTTGCGCCATGCCGTCGCGTGCGCCTTCCACCAGCAGCACCGCGGCCTCCGATATCAAGCGCGCCTGGCCCAAAAAGTAGTGAAAGAACTTCTCTTCCCGCGGCAGTAACCTCATAAAATTTCAGGGAGTCTCCACTCAACCGGCAAACGAAGACCCAGTGTCTCATTGCCACTATGACAGGTCAACCTCAACATCATTACGATTCCGTCACAATCGGGAAAAGAGCGCTCCCCTCCATGCCTTCCACGTTCCCTTCCACGTCCAGATAACGGGTGTCGAGCAAACGCCCCGGTTGAATATTCCCCATCGCTGACAGCATGTTCTCCTTCAGGTGCGGATGCTCCTTCTCCAGGTCCGCGAAAAAATCGCGAAGACTTCTCCGAACCGTCCCCGTCCGCTGCGAACACCCGCACGGAATCACCGGAGCACCCAAACTCTCCGCGTATCGCCGCGTGATCTCTTCCGTCACGAACACCAGCGGCCGGATCAGCCGGAAATCCTTTTCGCTCGAGTACGTCACCGCCGGCAGCGCGCTCAATCTCCCCGTAAACAGCGCGTTCCTCAGAAACGACTCGCAAAAATCGTCGGCCGTGTGCCCGAAGGCGATGACGTTCGCCCCCAACCCGCGCGCGATCTCGTACACCGCCCGCCTTCGGAACCGGCTGCACAGGTCGCATCCGTGGTCCGGTTGCTCCTCCAGCAACCGCAACGACGACCTGTCCTCGAAATACTTCCAGTCAATCCCCTGCTCCACCAGCCACGCGCCCAGCGGTTCGATCGGCCGCAGAAACTTCCCCTGCTGCACCGTGAACGCGCACACGCTGAAGTCCACCGGAGCCTTCTTCCGCAACAACAGCAGCGCTTTCAACAGCGTCAACGAATCCTTGCCGCCCGAAAGCGCCACCGCCACGCGGTCGCCGCCGCGGATCATCCGGAAGCGTCCAATCGCTTCCCCAACTTTTCTCAATAGCGTCTTCTCGATGTCCAATCCCCTATTATAGAGACTTGAGACCCATCCACACTCCTCCCTGCGCCTCCGCGAGAACCCTCTTCCATCCCTGACCCGCAATGCCCGCCATCTCCCCCGCACGCCGCATTGCCTTCGATGTTCTCCTCCGCGTCGAATCCGGAGCCTGGGCCTCGGACCTCCTCCGCGCCGCCTCCGCCCCCCTCCACTCCCGCGACGCCGGGCTCGCCTCCGAGATCGTCTTCGGAACCCTCCGCTACCAGGCCCAGCTCGACCACCTCATCGCCCTCCGCGCCCCCAAAGCCCGCCTTGACCCCGAAGTCCGCATCGCCCTCCGCATCGGCTTCTACCAACTCCTCCACCTTACCCGCGTCCCCCCGCACGCCGCCGTTGTCGAAAGTGTCGAACTCGTCAAACGTGCCCGCAAACGCTCCGCCGCAGGCCTGGTCAACGCCGTCCTCCGCAAGCCGCTCCCCTCCCCCCTCGAGTGGCCCGATGAGGCCACACGTCTCTCCATCCCCTCCTGGCTCCTCTCCCGCTGGCAAACACAGTACGGCGAGGAAAAGGCGAAAAACATCGCCGCCGCCGCCCTCTCCCCTCCCCTCACCTACCTCCGATTCGACACTTTCGACATCCCTCCCTCCCTCCGAGTCGAACCCACTGAGGTCCCCGGTTGCTTCCGCCTCCTTTCCGGCGACCCCGCGGGCCTCCGCCGGCAGGACATCGGCTCTCAATGGGTGGTCACCTTACTCCACCTCCGCCCCGGCCTCGCCTTCCTCGACCTCTGTTCCGCCCCCGGCAACAAGACCGCCCACGCCCTCGAATTCGGAGTCCGCGCCACTGCCTGCGACCTTCACCTCCACCGCCTCCGTTCCCCAAACCCACGCTGTCCCCTCGTCTGTCTCGATGCCACCCACCCGCTCCCCTTCCGCCGCGCATTCGACCGCATCCTCGTCGACGCTCCCTGCTCCGGCACCGGCACCCTCTCCCGGAACCCCGAAATCAAATGGCGCCTCACCCCCCAGGACCTCTCCCACCTGCACCGCCGCCAGGCCCTCATCCTCCGTAATGCCCTCGATTGCCTCGCCCCAGGCGGCCTGCTCGTTTACTCCACCTGCTCCCTCGAGCGCGAGGAAAATGAGGAGGTCCTTGAAGAGGTCCTTGGAAGGATTCCCAACGAAACCTGCCACCGCCTCCCCGGCCTTCAACCCGGAGATGGCTTTTTTGCCGCTGTGATACGATCGGATTAGCGCTTCTGGCGCAAGGCATCGGCCCTCCATGGTGGAAATCCTTCCGTCTATCCTTGCTTCTGATTTTGCGCGCCTGGGAGAAGAAATCGCCCGCGTCGAACGCGGGGGCGCCTCCATGCTTCACCTCGACGTGATGGACGGTCATTTTGTCCCCAATCTGACCATCGGCCCTCCCGTGGTCAAGTCCATCCGCAAGATCACCAAGGCTACCCTCGATGTCCACCTCATGATCGCGGACCCGGACCGCTACGCCCCCATCTTCATCGAAGCCGGCGCCGATTGCGTCTCCGTTCACCAGGAAGCCTGCCGCCACCTCGACAGTACCCTTCGCATGATCCAGAGCGAAGGAGCCCAGGCCGGCGTCGTCATCAACCCCGCCACGCCCATCTCCACCCTCGACTAGGTTCTCGATCTGGCCGACTATGTGCTAATCATGAGTGTCAACCCCGGTTTCGGCGGCCAGCAATTCCTGCCCAATTCCCTCAGGAAGGTGCGCGCCCTCGATGCCCGGCGCCGGCAAATGAACTGGAACTTCCACATCGAGATCGACGGCGGTATTACCATGGACAATGTCTCTGATGCCGTCCGCGCCGGATGTGACTGGATCGTTGCCGGAACCACCATCTTCCATAGTGAAGATCCGGCCACGGCCGTGCGCCACATGCAACACCTTGCCCGGGAGGCCACCGCCATCCGTGCCTGAGAAGACAATCCCCAACCGGGGCTCAGCCCGTGACCGAGTTTTGAAAAAGGTATTGTGCTATGCAGCTTTCTAAGCGAGTTTGGTTCCTGCGTGTTTTGGCCGTCGCCCTTTCTCTGGGCATGCTGGCTTCCTGTGGCTTCCGCCGCAAGAAGTATGAGAACCCCATCACCAAGGACACCCAGCAGCCCGACAAGGTCCTCTTCGACAAGGCGGTCAAAGACCTCGAACGGAATCGCTTCGAGGTGGCTCGCCTCACCCTCCAGACCCTCATCAATACCTACGACACCAGCGAGTATCTCGCCAAGGCCAAACTCGCCATCGCCGATAGCTGGTTCCGCGAAGGCGGAGCCCACGGCCTCGCCCAGGCCGAAGCCGAATACAAGGACTTCATCCTCTTCTATCCCACCCTCGAGGAATCCGCCGAGGCTCAGGAAAAGGTCTGCATGATCCATTACCGCCAGATGGAAAAGCCGGACCGCGACTCCACGCATGCCCTCAAGGCCGAAGAAGAATGCCGCAACCTCCTCGTCCAGTTCCCCAACAGCAAGTACGCCCCGCAGGCCCAGCAACTCCTCCGCAATATTCAGGAAGCCATCGCCGATGGCGAATTCCGCGTGGGTGACTTCTATCACCATAAGGGCAGCCACCCCGCCGCCGCCAATCGCCTCCAGGCCCTCGTCGATCAATACCCGCTCTACAGCGGGTCCGACGAAGCCCTCTGGACCCTCGGCGATTCCTACTCCAAAATGGGTCCCCGCTTCCGCGACAAGACGGGCCAGGCCTACACCCGCATCGTCAAGGATTATCCGCTCAGCCCCTATGCCGATCAGGCCAAGCAGAAACTCAAGGAAATGGAGATGGAAATCCCCGAGCCTGATCCCGTCGCTCTCGCCCGCATGAAGTACGAAGAGGAAAACCGCACTACCAGGAGCTTCACGAAGAAGTCTTTGGGCTTGTTCTCCAAGAGCCCTGACGTGACTCATGCCGCCAAGTCCGGCACTCCCGCCATGGAGCGCACGCAGCCCACCATCCCCGCCAGCGTGCCTGTCCCCGCCGCCGGAACCGGAGTCACCGACGTGAGCGTCTCCACCGTCAACGACTCGAGCACCCTCGACTCCAAACCCGACGCCCGCGCCAATCCTCCCAAGCCCGGGGATTCCAACTCACCCAACGGCCGGCCGGCTTCCACCTCCTCTTCCACCCCGGCCGCTCCCGCCGCTCAGGCCGCTGACGATACGCCGAAGAACAAAGCCTATCAGCCCGTGAAGCAGAAGGAAAAGAAGGAAAAGAAGAAAAAGAATAAGAAGCCCGAAAATAAATGAGCCGCGTCCTGCTCGCCGATGACAGTCCTCACGCGCAGAGGATGGGAGAGCGAATTCTGCGCGATGAGGGCTTCGAAGTCGTCTCCGTTACCGACGGCGAGACCGCCCTCGTCCGCCTCTTGGACGTCGACCCCGACGTCATCGTCGCCGACGCCTTCCTCCCCCGCCGCTCCGGCTTCGACATCTGCCGCGAGGTGAAGGCTAATCCCAAACTCCGCCACGTCCGCATCGTCCTCACCGCCGGCGTCCTCGAACCCGTCGATGAGGCCGAAGCCGCCCGCGCAGGCAGCGACGCCTTCCTCAAGAAGCCCTTCGAAGCCTCCCTCATGCTTGATACCCTCAAGCCGCTTCTCGAGAGCGCCCGCCAGGCCCGCGATTTCACCGCTTCCGTCCACCACGAAGAAGAGGACGCCGCCCTCGAACCCCTCGAAGTCGATGAAGAGCGCGTCCGCGCCGCCGTCACCATCGCCCTCGACACCGCCATGCCCGCCATCATCGAGGAAATCACCCGCCAGGTTGTGCGCGCCCTCAAAAAATAGACAATGGATAAAGCATGCCCGAGAATACCTTTGACATTGTCTCCATTGTCGAGATGCCCGAAGTGGTCAACGCCATCAGCCAGGCCATGAAAGAGATCATCACCCGCTACGACCTCAAGGACTCGAAAAGCTCCATCGATCTCAACGACAAGGAAAAGAAGATCCTCCTTGCCGGCAAGGACGAATTCAAACTCAAGGCCGTGGTCGAAATCCTCGAAGGCAAACTCGCCAAACGCAAGGTGCCTCTCAAGGCCCTCATCTACGGCCCCGTCCAACCCGCCGCCGGCTCCACCGTCCGTCAGGAGATCACCCTCCAGGTAGGAATCCCCACCGAGAAAGCCAAAGAGATCATCAAGGCCATCAAGGACAGCAAGAAGAAGGTGCAGGCCTCCATTCAGGGCGACCTCGTCCGCGTCAGCGGCAAGGACCGCGACACCTTGCAGGACATCATCGCCCTCCTCGCGGCAAGGACTTCGGCATCGACATGCGTTCACCAACTACCGCTCCAACTAGACCGTGGCGCGCCGCATCGAAAGTCTCCTCATCCCGGGACCCGCCGGCAACCTCGAAGCGCTCCTCGAGGAGCCCGCGGACCTCGAACCCCGGCAAGCCGCCCTCGTTTGCCACCCCCATCCGCTCTATGGGGGCACCATGCACAATAAGGTGGTCTATCGCGCCGCCCGCGGCCTCCGCCGTTCCGGCCACGTCGTCCTCCGCTTCAACTTCCGCGGCGTCAACCGCAGCGAAGGCAGCCACGATAACGGAGCAGGCGAAGTCGACGATGCCCGCGCCGCCCTCGCCCTCCTGCGCGAACGCTACCCCGAACTACCCTACACCCTCGCCGGATTCAGCTTCGGTTCCCGCGTCGCCCTCCGCCTCGCCCAGGATCATCCCGAAGCCCGCCGCGCCATCGCGATCGGCTTCCCCGCTCACTCCCCCGGCGCCGAAACCCTCGTTCACTGCCCCATCCCCCGCATCTTCATCCACAGCCGCCGCGACGCCATCTGCCCCACCGAACCCCTTCAACGCTTCGTCGCCTCCCTCCCCACCCCCACTCCGCTCCTCTGGGTCGAGGCCGAAGATCACTTCTTCTCGGGCGGCCTCCCCGCGCTCGAAGACCTCCTCGCCGGCCTCGGATAAAGCCCCACCCAAAACCAGTTACCATCGTATCCATGGCTCTTCCCGGAACCTCCGATCAGGCGCCGCCCACAGACGCCGGCTTCCGCCGCCAACTCGGCCTGCTCGACTCCACCATGATCGTCATCGGCTCCATGATCGGTTCCGGCATCTTCATCGTCTCGGCCGACATGTCCCGCCAGATCGGCAGCGCCGGCTGGCTCCTCATCGCCTGGCTGCTCACCGGCGTTCTCACCGTCACCGGAGCCCTTTCCTATGGCGAACTCGCCGGCATGATGCCCCGCGCGGGGGGCCAATACGTCTACCTCCGCGAAGCCTTCTCCCCTCTGTCCGGCTTCCTCTACGGCTGGACTCTCTTCCTCGTCATCCAGACCGGCACCATCGCCGCCGTCGCCGTCGGCTTTGCCCGCTTCACCGGCGTCTTCCTCCCATCCATCTCCGAAACCTCTTACCTCATCCCGCCCATCCATATCACCAGCGGCTACGCCGTCTCTCTCTCCACCGCCCAACTGCTCGGCATCGCCGTCATCGCCTTCCTCACCTGGACCAACATGCAAGGCCTCCAGTACGGCAAAATCGTTCAGAACATCTTCACCACCGCCAAGACCGGCGGCCTGCTCGGCCTCATCATCGCCGGCTTGTTCCTTGGCTGGAATCACGGAGCCGTCGAGGCCAACTTCGCCGACGCCTGGCAGGCGCGCGGCGTCGACGCCGTCGCTCCCGGCCTTACCGCCGCCTCCTTCTTCGGCCTCTTCCTCGCCATCTGCGTCTCCCAAACCGGATCCCTCTTCTCCGCCGATGCCTGGAACAACATCACCTTCACCGCCGGAGAAGTCATCAACCCCAAACGCAACATCCCGCTGTCGCTCGCCCTTGGCGCATCCACCGTCATCCTCCTCTACCTCCTCACCAACGCCGCCTACCTCGTCACATTGCCCATCGAATCCATCCAGCATGCGCCCGCCGACCGCGTCGCCACCGCCACCCTCCAGCACATCTTCCCCGGAGCCGGCACGGCCCTCATGGCCCTCGCCATCATGGTCTCCACCTTCGGCTGCATGAACGGCCTCATCCTCGCCGGCGCCCGCGCCTATTTCGCCATGGCCCGCGACCGCGTCTTCTTCCGCCGCGCGGGCATCCTCAACCGCGCCCATGTCCCCGGCTGGGCGCTCGCCGCCCAGGGCGTGTGGGCCGTGCTCCTCGTGCTGCCCCGCACCCACAATCCCCAAACCGGAGCCTACGGCAACCTCTACAGCAATCTCCTCGACTACGTCATCAGCGCCGCGCTTATCTTCTACATCCTCACCATCGCCGGCGTCTTCCGCCTCCGCCGGACTCGTCCCGATGCCGAGCGTCCGTACCGCGCCTTCGGCTACCCGGTCCTCCCCCGCGTTCTACATCCTCGGAGCCGCCGCCATCCTTCTGGTCCTGTTTATCTACCGGCCCGCCACCACCTGGCCCGGCCTCGCCATTGTCATGCTCGGCCTGCCGGTCTATTATTGGTTCCGCCGCCATGAATGAAGAGCACATCCGCCGCGTTCGCCGTATCTGCCTCCCCCTGCCCGAGACGACGGAGAAGCTGTCCCACGGCGAGCCCACCTTCTTCAATGACGGCCGCGTCAGTGACGAGGACCTGGCTGTGTACCTGCGCCAGGCGTGGCGGTTGATTGCTCCGAAGAAGCTGTATCAATAAGCCTGCCCCGCACAATCACCGCCGCGATGCGCCGCGTGTTCCGGATGTCCTCGAGCGGATTCCCCTCGAGCAGCACCACATCCGCCAGTTTCCCCTTCTCCACGGTCCCAATGTCCTTCCGGCCAAGAAACTCCGCCGCATTGCGCGTCGCCGCCTGCAATGCCTCCATCGGCGTCAATCCGGCCTCCACCAGCAGTTCCAACTCCCGGTGCAGGCTTTCGCCGGGCTCCACGTTCGCGCTGCCCCCCGCATCCGTCCCCGCCAGCAGCGGAACCCCGGCCGCGTGCATCTCCCGCGCCACGCGCAATCCCGCCTCCCGCACTTCCCCCAGCGCCGCCAGCGTCGGGCACTGCCAGGTCTTCTTCTCCGCAAACAGACGGTACAGCGGCGCGCAGATCCGCGGATCATACGTCGCCGCCGCATGAAACAATAGCGCATGCATCTGTTTGGCCGATTCCTGCCGCGAGATCGGCCACAGATTGGCCGCCCGCTTCATGTCCCGGTCCACGTTCCCATCGGCCGTACAACTCTCGAAGACGCCGCTCAGATGCTCGATGCTCTTCTGCCCCGCGCGCGCCGCCTCTTCGGCCGTCACCCAAATCGGAACGTGCCCCGCCACCGGCAGACGCAGCTTGCGCGCCTCCGCGGCGAGCGCGAAGTAAGCGTCCCGCGGCAGGAAATCATACACCTTGACAAAGTCCGCGCCCCCTTGTTTCATCGCCGCTACGGCGCGCCGCGCCGAGGCGGCGTCCCCTGCCGTCACCGCACCGTTCCACACAGGAATCGGCCCGTCGATCATGGGGCCATTCGTCACGATGCGCGGCCCCTCCATCGCCCCGGACTCCACCTCCCGGCGCAGCCTCACGGCCGTCGCGAGCGCGTCCTCCGCCTCCAGATGCATGTTCCGGATGCCCGTGATCCCGCTCGCAAGCAGCTTGGGAAACGCCTTCTCCGGCTTGGCCAGCAAGTGAACGTGCATGTCCCACAACCCCGGAATGAGGTACTTTCCCCTTCCGTCGATCACCTGCGCGTCCTTCGGAATGCGGCCGTTGCCTACGGAATGAATCCGCCTCCCTTCGATCACGACTGTCTGCTCCGCTCTCGCCGCCGCCCCTGTTCCGTCAATCACAGTGACGTGCGTGATGGCGATCGCCAGCGCCGCCGCCATCACCACCGCGAGCCCTCCCGATAAAGGAAGTCCCGTACCCTCAGATACCACTCCGGCCCGTAGGGCGATGCGCCCGGCGGCGCCGAGCACCATGCCGCCGCGCTCTCCGCTCCCGCCGCCCGCGCCATCGAGTCCTTCACCTTCACCCCCCGTTTCGCCTCAATCGCCCGCGCCAGCGCGATATCCTGCTGCACATTCCGCCGCGTCAGCGCCCGCCCCATCCCGCGCGGCCCGCCGGGCATCGCTCTATCCCCGCACAAGTACTCCCGCAGCGTCTGCCGCGCCGTCTCATCGCTCGGCTTTTCCCACTTGGCAATCGGTCCGCCCGCGGGCCGGAAGCGTGGCACGATGGCCGCCAGGATCCGCACCTCCATCGGATAGGTAAACCACTGGTCCCCGTCATGGAATTGCGCCTCCAGCCGGATGCGCTTCACCTCCGCGAACGCGGGCACGAACACATCCAGCCAGATCGTCTCCGCCTCCCCCGTGCCCTGTCCTTGCACGGGCGTTCTCACCTGCTCCAGCCGGTCGCGCACCGCTGAATTCGGAGCCGCCGCCAACTCGCGGTACAGCTTCACGTTCAATCCCGGCGGGTTTTGCGTCACCCACAGCGTGTACCACTTGCCCTTCACCGGCCGCAGCACCAGCCGCATGGAATGCCACGCGTTGCGCGCGAATCCCGGCGAGAGAATCTCCCGCGGCGTGCCCCCAAGGTCCTGGCGCAGAATCGCCCCCTTCGCATCCACGCGGCGGAATTCCGAATACAGTTGCAAATTCTGCGCCGGGGCGGGCAACGGCCACAGCAGCCCGAGAAGGAAAACAACCATTCCCTTCTATGCTACGGCGTGAACCGCCGCTTCCGCTTCCCGCCGCGCCATGTCTTTCACAATGGTGCGCGAGCCTGCCCACAACACGAATGCCAGCCCCACGGCAAGCGCCGGAATCAGCAGCATCGCCTGCCGCAGCCCGACAGCCTTGAACTGCTCCGTGATCACCGCCGACCCCGCCGCCTCCGCCGCCGCGCGCGCCCGCCAGTCGCTGATATGCCCCGTCAGAAGCGGTCCGAAACTCCCCCCCAGAAGATACATCGCCATGAAATACACCGCCATCGTCGTGCCCCGCATGGCAGGCGAAACAATATCCTGGATGGAGGCATACACGAAGCCGAAATAGCTATTGCAGCCTCCGTAAGCCAGGGCGATCAGAAACAGCGCGGGCAGCAGCGATCCCGCCGGTTGCAGAATGCCGAAGAACGCCGCCGGCGCGGTCAGCAATGCGAGCGCCGCCCCCGCCGGCATCCGTCCGTCCTTGCGCCTATGCACGACATGGTCCCCGATTTTCCCCGAAAGCATGCCGCCGCCGATGCCGCCCGTCAGGTACGCCACGCCCACCGCGATCCCCGATTGCGCCAGCGTCAATCCATGCACGCGGCTGAAGAACGCCGGGAGAAACGTCCCAAAGGCATACATGTTGAAGTTGAGCAGCGCCCCCGAAGCGATGATCCACCACAGCGTGGGAATGCGCAGAATGCTTCCGATGGACGCCGGAGCCGCATTCTCCTTGCGCAATTCCGTGGCCCCGCGCTCCGGCTCCGGAGTCCTCAGCAGCAAAGGCACAAGCACAACGGTGGGCAATGCCGCCACCATCATCGCCGCTCGCCACCCGAACGCCTGCGCCAGCGGACCGCTGAAAAAATAGCTCACCGCCCCGCCGATGGGCACCCCGAGCATGAAGATCGCCAGCGCCCGCGAGCGTTTGTGAACCGGAAACAGATCGCCGATCCAACTGGTGGCGGTGGGAGCGCACGTGGCCTCGCCCACTGCCACGCCGAGGCGCGCCATCAGCAGCATCGCGTAGTTTCGCGCCAGCCCGTTCATCGCCGTCAGCGCGCCCCACACCAGCAGACCCGCCGCAAGCAGCTTTCTCCGGCTCCACCGGTCCGCCAGCCTTCCGAGCGGCACTCCCACCACGGCATAGAGCCACGTAAACGCCGTGCCCAACAGCCCGATCTCGGTGTCGCTCAATTGGAACTCCCGCCGGATGGGCTCGGCCAGCGCGCCCGCAATATTGCGGTCATAAAAATTGAGCAGGTTGACGGCAAACAAAACCCACAGCGCCCGTTCCATCTGTTTCACAGCGGGAGATGGTAGCACAGCGGGCGAACCGCCGCCTTACATCTCGATCCTGCCTTGATAGGCGAGGTCCTTCCAGCGAAAGATCGCCTGCCGGTACGGTCCCGTCACGCCGGGAATGTACAACTCGAAATCCAGATCCTTCACCGCTTCCGCCGGCCGGGGATAGACAAGCCGCAACACCGGATCGGAAGGCGTGGGCGGAAAATGCCCCGTCATCCGCACTTTCTTCTTGCCGAGTTTGAGCACGGACTCCTCTTCCATCCGCTTTACTTCCGCCTCTTCCGACAGGGCCGCCACATTGGGATTCCCAATGGCCAGCACAATCACCTTGCCCTTGTTTTGCGCAAGAAAGACGTCGTATTCGGAGTTCGACGGGGCAGCGGCGGGCGCGGCGCCCGTCTTCGAATAGCGCCGCTGTTTCTCCGCCTCCGCGTCGAGCAGCGGTTTCGCCCCAGCCAGGTACACCACCACCGGAGCCGCATCGCGGAACGTCGTCGTCTGCGCCCACGGCGAGTCCGTCAGCATCTCCTGCAACTCCTCGTCGCTCCACTGCCGCGGTTGTCTCGCCTCCCAGAAAGGCGCGGCAAGAAGCAGAAGCGCGAGAAGAGCGGCGTGCATCGGGATTCCCGATTTGATTATATTGGCGGAAGCACCATGGGCGAAATCACCTATCGCGGCCGCCGCGCCTTTTCCATCGAGAACGAGCAGTTGAAAGTGACTCTGCTTGTGGAAGGCGGACATCTTGCCGAACTGAGGCACAAAGCTTCCGGAACGAACCCCCTCTGGACGCCGCCCTGGCCTTCCGTCGAACCGTCACGGTTCGATCCGGCAAAGCACGGAAGCCTCTACGGCGCGCACGCCGAGAGCCGCCTGCTCGCCGGCATCATGGGGCACAACCTCTGCATGGATATCTTCGGCGGCATGTCCGATGCGGAAGCCGCCGCCGGACTCACCCCGCACGGTGACGGATCCATCGTCCCCTACTCCATCTCGGACGATGGCGGCGTCCTCGCCGCGCGCGCCCACTTCCCCCACGCGCAGATTGAGTTCGAACGCCGCATCCATCTCGAAGGCAGCATCGCCATCATCGAAGAAACCGCGCGCAACCTCACTTCCATCGACAAGCCCACCGCATGGACACAGCACGTGACGCTCGGCCCGCCGTTCCTCGAAAAAGGCAAAACCCTGTTCCGCCTGCCGGCCACTCGCTCGCGTGTCTACGAGCAGGACTTCGGCGGCGAGTTCGGGCGCTACGTCGCCGGCATGGATTTCGATTGGCCCATGGTTCCGTTGAAGCAAGGAGGCTCGCTCGACTTGCGCATCCTCCCCGACGCCAGGGCGAGCAGCGGCTTCACCACGCAACTCATGGACCCGCGCCGCGAGCAGGCGTTCTTCCTCGCCTGGTCGCCCTCCTTGAAAGTGCTCACCGGCTATGTCTGGAGCCGTACCGACTTCCCGTGGCTCGGAATCTGGGAAGAAAACTTCGCCCGCGAGCAGGAGCCCTGGAACAGCCGCACCCTCACCCGCGGCATGGAGTTCGGCGTTTCTCCCATGCCGGAAACACGGCGCCAGATGATCGAGCGGCCGATGCTGTTCGGCGTGCCCGGCTACCGCTGGCTCCCCGCCAAGGGCGAAGCCACGGTCACCTACTGCGCCTTCGTCACCACCGCCGATGCCATCCCCGATGAAGTAGCGTGGAGCGGAGGCGCGAAACTCGCCTTCCATCCCGCGCGCTAATGTTACGATGAAACAACACGCATGAACCGGCGCGAATACCTTCAAGTGACAGCCACCGCTGCCCTCGCGTCTCCATCGCTGGCGCAGACAGCGCCATGGCAGCCGCAAACTCTCGATGCACACCAGAACGAAACCGTCATTGCGCTGACTGACCTCATCATCCCTTCCACCGGCACGCCGGGAGCTAAAGCCGCGCAAGTGAATCGCTACATCGATCTCCTGCTGCACGATGGACCCCTCGGCGAGCGAGACCGCTTCCTCGAAGGCCTTTCCTTCCTCGATGCCTACTCGATCCGCAAGCACGGCGAGCCGTTCGTCCGCTGCGCCGCGCCCCGGCAGACGGCCATCCTCGAAGCGTTCGACAGAAATGAGAGTCCCGAGGTTGCTCCGGGCCACCGCTTCTTCCGTATGGCCAAGCAACTCACCAGCCGCATCTATTACTCCACCGAAATCGGATACAGGGAACTGAACAAAGGCGGGCGCGTTCCCTCCACCTTTGGCTGCCGCCACGCGGAGCACAAGGGCCCGGCCTGATTTTTCGCATGCATACCTATCCGGACTCGGTCCGGTTTCTCTATTCCCTCGGCAATGAAATCAAGACCGCCAAATTCGGCCTGGAAACGATCCGCGCCGTTCTCGACGCCCTGGGCAATCCACACGAGGCCGCGCGGTTTGTCCACGTAGCCGGGACGAACGGAAAAGGGTCCACGTGCGCCATGATCGAATCGGCGTTGCGCGCGGCCGGCTACCGGACAGGACTCTATACCTCGCCGCACCTCGTGGAGCCTACCGAGCGCATTCAGGTGGAAGGCGTGCCCGTGAGCCGCGATGAGTTTCTAGCGGCGTTCAACGCGGTCCACGACGCAGCCGAGCGGTTGTTCTCCGCCGGACGCATCGAGCACCACCCTACCTACTTCGAAACCGTCACCGCCATGGGGTTTCTTCTGTTCCGCGAACGCGGCGTCGAGCGCGTGGTCCTCGAAGTGGGCCTCGGCGGCCGCCTCGACGCGACCAACGTCGTCAAGCCGGACCTCTGTGTCATCACCCCCATCGACTATGATCACGAAGCGTGGCTCGGCAACACCATCGAGGCCATCGCCCGCGAGAAAGCCGGCATCCTCAAGCCCGGCGTTCCCGTGGTCTCCTCCTATCAGCGCATCGAGGCCGAAGCGGTGCTGTTGCGCACGAGCGAGGACCTTGGCTGCGAACTCATCCAGTCCGGCTCGGACGCCTGTTTCGAAGCCGATGCCCGCGGCTCCACGATTCACTGGGAAGGGCTCACCTTGCGCTGCCCTCTGGCCGGCCTCCATCAGATCGAAAACGCCATCACGGCCGCCATGGCGCTGAAGCAACTCGGCGTCTCGCCCGAGGCTATCGGGAAGGGGATCGCCCGGGTGCGATGGCCCGGAAGGCTCGAATATGTGGCCCACTCACCCGATATCATTCTCGACGGCGCGCACAACCCGGCCGGTGTGCGGGCGCTTGCGGATTACATCAGCCGGTTTCACAAGGGCCGCAAAATCTGGCTGATCTACGGCACGATGCGCGACAAGAGCGTCGGCGAAATTGCCGACACGCTGTTTCCGCTGGCGCACGAGTTGATACTCGCCGCCCCCTCCTCGGCCCGCGCGCTCGATCCGGCCAGCCTCCTCCCGTTGCGCGGAAATACACACGCGCGCGCCGCTCCCGATTTGCAATCGGCCGTGCAAATGGCGCAAGCCGGCGCCGCGCGGGAAGACGTGATCTTCATCAGCGGCTCGCTGTTTCTCGCCGGCGAAGCGCGGGCGCTGCTTTGTCATGACGCGCAAACCCAGACCGTAAAATAGGGAAACAATGCTCAGTTGGTTGATCACGCTATTCTTTACGGGACCGCTCGTGCTGTTGCTGACGACGTTCTATGGCACGCTCGATATGATCGCGAGTTTCCTCGATTCCACCGGCGACTGGCAGCACGGCATCGCGCAGATGTGGTCGCGCTCCCTGCTGCTGGTGGGAGGCGTCAAGGTCCGCCTGTCGGGAATCGAGAACATCCACCCCGACGGGAGCTACGTCTTTGCCGCCAACCACCTGAGCTTCTCCGATACGCCCGTGGTTCTCGCAAACATTCCCTGCCAGTTCCGTTTTATGGCCAAGCACAGCCTGTTCAAGGTGCCGTTCATCGGATTTCACCTGCGGCGCGGCGGGCACATTCCCGTGCCGCGCGAGGATACGCGGGCGGCCGTCCGCGCCGTTTTGGACGCCGGCCGCATCATCCGCCGGCGCAATATCTCCGTGCTCCAGTTTCCCGAAGGCGGCCGTTCCAACGGTGAATTGCGGCCCTTCAAAGAGGGCGCGGCGATGATCGCCATTGCGGCCGGAGTTCCCATTGTCCCCGTGGCGATCGAGGGCACGCGCGAGATCATGCCGCTGGGCTCGCTGCGCATGGTGCCCGGAGATGTCCGGATCCGCATCGGCAAACCGATACCCACCGAGGGCCTCACCTCGAAGGAACGAAAAACGCTCACCCTTCAGGTGCGCGAACAGGTGGAAGCCATGCTCGCCGAGATCCGCAAAAACACCGCCTGAACGTTTACACTGACATTCATATGCAGAAACTCGCTCTGGGACTGCTCGCCCTCACGCAGCTCTTCGCCCAAGGCCGGCAGACGATGACCGTCGAGGAGTACGAGCCGAGATCCCTCCTCGTCGTCCCGCAACACAAGGTTCCGCGCGCCAGGTACCGGTTCATCGATGTCCACAACCACCAGAACCGCCGCTCCGGCGCGGAACTCGATCAACTGGTGAAAGAGATGGATGAGATCAACATGGGCGTCATGGTGCAACTCTCCGGAGGTTATGGCGACAGGCTGGCGGAAAACGTGAAGCGGCAGAAGGGCAAGTACCCGGACCGTTTCGTCATCTTCGCCAACATCGACTTCAACAACATCGACGCGCCGGATTATTCCAAGCGAGCTGCCGCCCAACTCGAGCGCGACATCGCCAATGGAGCCCAGGGACTGAAGATCTTCAAGAATTTCGGCATGGACTTGAAGGACACCAGCGGCAACCGCATCCACACCGATGATCCGCGCTTTGACGAAGTGTTCGAAGTCTGCGCCCGCCGCGGCATCCCCGTGCTCATCCACACCGGCGAGCCGCTGGGCCTGTTTCTCCCCATGGACAGGTACAACGAGCGCTGGCTCGAGTTGAAGACCCACCCGGGGCGCGGGCGCCCGCCGGAGCGCTATCCGAAGTGGGAAGACCTGATGGAGGAGCAGCACCGCCTCTTCGCCCGCCATCCGAATACGAAATTCATCGACGCGCACCTCGGCTGGCTGGGCAACAACCTGGGTGAACTCGCGAAACTGCTCGACCGCCTCCCGAATGTGAACACCGAAATCGGCGCCGTCATCGAGGAACTGGGGCGGCAACCCCGCTTCGCCCGCCAGTTCCTTGTGAAGTATCAGGACCGCGTGCTGTTCGGCAAAGATACCTACAACAAGGCGGAGTACGGCACTTACTTCCGCACGCTCGAAACGGCCGACGAATACTTCGATCACGACCGCAAATATCACGGCATCTGGAAAATGTACGGCCTCGACCTGCCGGACGAAGTGCTGAAGAAGATCTATTACAGGAACGCGTTGCGGCTCATCCCGGGCATCGGCAAGTCACGGTTTCCGCAGTGATCAGCGGTTAGCCTGTTCATGCTGTCTGCGGACCTTCACCGCGTCCAGCGACCCGTCCATCGCCGCCCTGGCGTCCACGGTGAGCATGTCATCCGGTTTGAGCAGGCTCCGGCTGATCTTGTCCTTGCCGTCAAAGTAGGCGGTCTTCTTCGAACAGAAGAACTCCAGTGTGTTGCCGTCGGACATCTCCAGCGTCAGTTTCTTGTGCGTGATGGCCTTCAAAGTCCCGTTGAATTGCGCCAGTGGTTCCGCGCTCGAATTGGGCGCCGGCATCTGGCGCCGCTGCGCCGCGCCGCGGCGCGAATACTGCGCCGCCGGCGTCAGTGCCCCCACGCAAAGGATCAAGCCGGACAGGGCGAGCAAGCGTCTCATCTTTCAGGATGATGCCTCCACGGGACGAATGGTTACAACTTGATGCTATCGTGACGTACGGAGGCGGTTGTTCATGAGGATTCTGGGTTATCTGCTCTTGTTCAGTTCCCTCGCCATTTCCGCGGAGCCGGGCTACCACGTAATCAGGAAAATCCCCGTGGGCGGCGAGGGGGGCTGGGATTATCTCACGGTAGACAGCGCCGCCCGCCGGCTTTACGTATCTCATGCCACGCACGTGGTTGTCGTCGATCTCGATGCGGGCAAGGTCGCGGGGGACATACCGGATACACCGGGCGTGCACGGCATTGCAATTGCCCCCGAACTGGGGCGCGGCTTCATCAGCAACGGCCGCGGGAACAACGTGTCCGTCTTCGATCTCAAGACGCTGAAGGTCATCCGCAAGGTCCCGGCGGGCCGCAATCCCGACTCCATCCTCTACGATCCCGTTTCAGGCAAGGTCTTCACATTCAACGGAGCGAGCAAAGACTCCACCGTGATCGATGCGAAAACCGGACAAGTGGAAGCTGTCATCCCGCTCGGCGGCAAGCCCGAATTTTCCGTCTCTGACGGCAAGGGCCTCATCTACGTGAACATCGAGGACACTCACGAGATTGTGCGTATCGACAGCCGCAAGAACAAGGTGACCCGGAGATCGCCGCTGGATCAATGCGAAGAGCCGAGCGGCCTGGCCATCGACCCCGCGCATGGCCGCTTGTTCTCGGTTTGCGCCAACAAGGTGATGGCGGTGGTGGACGCGGCCGGCGGAAGGGTGATCGCAATGCCCCCCATCGGCGAGGACACCGATGGGGCGGGATTCGATTCCGGATTCGCGTTCAGTTCCAACGGCGAGGGTACGCTCACGGTCGTCGGCGGCGATCTGAAGGCCGCCGGGACGGTGAAGACGCAACCCGGAGCCCGCACCATGGCCATCGACCCCCGCACGCACCTGCTGTATCTGCCCGCAGCGGAGTTCAAGCCGCAACCCGAAGGCGCCAAACAGCGCCCTCAGGCCCTGCCGGGATCTTTCACCATCCTCGTCGTGGGCAGATGAGCCGCGGTAGAATAAAGACAGGGAGATCTCGTGGACGCCATCTGGATCGTGCTTATCGTGTTGGGCGTGCTGTTGCTCAACCGTTTCACCGGCGGCGGTGGTTGAGCGCCCCGAGGGCCCGGTCCGGGCTCTTGCAGCTAAAACGCGGGACGATCGCTCGCCTCGCAAGAATCACGGCCGCGGGAATTGGCCGAGTCTGGCCATCGCTTTCTCGAGGATAGGCCGCTCGGCGGCGTAGCAGATGCGGATGGACCCCTCCCCTCCCGCTCCAAAAGCCACGCCCGGAGCCAACCCCACTTTCGTTTCAAGCAGCAGCCGCTTGCAGAAATCAAACGAATCAGTCAACCCCTCGATCTTCGGAAACAGATAAAACGCCCCTTCCGGCCTGGGCACCGTCACTCCGGGAATCTTCGCCAGCGCGGCAATGCAGAAATCGCGATTCTCCTTGAGCCGCGCGAGCATCTCCCTCAGCGATTGCTCCCCCCACAACAACGCGGTTTCCGCCGCTCTCTGCGCAAAACTCGGCGCGTGCGAGATGATGAATTCGTTCAATTGCGCGGCCTTCTCGCACAAATCCGGACGCGACACAATCCAGCCCACGCGCCATCCCGTCATGCACCACGTCTTCGAGAAGGACTGCACCACGATCACCGCATCCTCGGGCGAAGCCTTCCGCAGAATCGTCGGGACAGGCTCCCCTAGCTTCGGCCCTCCGTAGTACAGCCGCTCGTACACCTCATCCGCCATCAGCCACAGCTTGTGCCGCCGCGCGATCTCGAGCAACCGGTCCTGATCCTCGCTCGTCGCCACCCACCCCAGCGGATTCGAAGGCGATGTGTAGAGAATCACCCGCGTCCGTTCGTTGATGGCCGCTTCGATGGCGTCAAAATCGATGCCGTAACGGTCGCCCGCCAGAGGCTGCGCAATCTGCCGGACCACGGCGTTCGCCATGGTGACGATGGCCGATCCGTTCGGCCACGCGGGCGTCAGCACAATCGCCTCGTCGCCGGGATTCAGCACGCACCGCAGCGTCACGTTCAGCGCCTGCACCCCGCTGGTGGTCACCACAATGCGGTTCGAGGGATCGAGCGCCACTCCGTGGATCTCTTCGTAATACCGCGCCAGCGCCTTGCGCGTGGACGGCATCCCCGCGTTTTCCGTATAGAACGTGAACCCGTCCGCCATCGCCTTCTGCGCGGCCCGCTTGATAAACTCCGGCGTCGGGATGTTCGATTCGCCGAAGTACAGGCGAAGCACCTTGTCGTTCTCATCCGTGGTGGAAGCGTCCATGCGCATCGCCAGTTCTCCCAACTCCCGGATGCGGGAATAGGGCACGGCAAGCGCGGAAGATGCAAGGCTCGGTTGACTCATCTTCCGTTAGCGTAGCTGATCCGCCGGCCGCCTCGCCGCGAGGCGGCAACATGCGGGGATGAGAATGTGGCTCACTGGCGCGCAACGCTCCGTTCACTGCCCCGGCGCCTGGCGCGGCGATCAATTCTCCGGCCCGGACGGGTGGACCGATACCCTCTCTCCTCAACTTCTCGCGGAATTCGATACCTCCTGCGCCGGCATCCGCGCCTCGAGCAAGCCTGCCGCCGCGACGGTCCGGCCGTGAGTTTCCAAATACGGCGCGGCGGCAGGCAGTTCGTCAACACCATTTCGTGCTCCATGGCCGCACCGTCTTTGAAGACCACGAAGAACCCGCCCGCCGCCGGAATTCCCCGCGCCTCTGGTGCTGGGAATTGGAACACTCCCGCGTACTAGATTCAGACGCCGATTCCGTATGTAGAAATAGGGCTGCGTCGCGGCTATCAGCCGAGGAGGTTCCAAATGTCAATTACTTACAAACCGCAGGGCCTGTCTGTTCTGATTCTCGACAGTATTCCCACTCTCTTTCTCCACCCCAAAACCCGGGAAATCACCACTCCGGCGCTGATCGGCCGGAAGTTCATGTGCAAGTTTCCGAGCGGCCAGTTGTACTTCGAATCGAAGCTCGATCTGGACACGGACGGATCCGCCTACATCTCCCAGGACCCCAGCGGCCAGGCATCCACTTCCGCCAAGGATGCCGGCGGAAAGTCTCTCGACGCCGACCTGATTAACTACTTCGTGCTCCCGGGCGGCTTCTACCCCCAACATGGAATTCAGTTCGGCGATATCGGCGTTGTCATCTACGGCATCCGCACGGCCTATGCCTGCTTCGGCGACGTAGGGCCGTCCAACAAACTCGGCGAGGGCTCCATCGCCCTCCACCGCGACTTGGGCCATGAGGTGATCGCCGGCCGCGACACGGCTTCCGGCGGGCGCCTCATCAACGCCGGCATCTCTTCCGGAGTCATCACCATCGTCTTCCCAGGCTCCGGCAACGGACACGGCGTGAGGAATCAGGAGAGCGCCGCCATCGGCGGACGGCTGTTTCAAAAGCTGCTCAAGGAAGCCGAATCCATCGGTGACTTCCCCCTTCCGGGGGCCAGGAACATCGGCTGATGTCATTCTACTCCCGGCTCAGGCTCATCGCCGGGCAACCCGAACCGCCGTGCTTCATTTCATAGCTCCCGTCCTCCTTGTCGCACCACGAAGAGAGCCGCGGCGTCCGGCTCGGCTTGCCCTCTACCCCGGTTCGCCGGCTTGGGAGGCAGCGCCGGCTCGCTGCCGGAAACAATCCTCAAACGGTTCCCGCCTCTCCTCGCGCGCGGCGTCGGCCCGAGGATGCTCGAATCCGCTCGATAACCGCGTGGAACTTTTCCGCGGCGCCTTCACTTCACGGACCCCTGCAAGCCCGCCGATGCGGTCCTGTCCGCCTTTGCCCCGCGCCACATCCCGTTCAATACTGTTCCTTTTTTTCTTCATGCTCCCCAAGCGCGCGCGGGTCGCTAACAGGTAAACTAAACACAGTGCGCTTGAAGTCACACGGGCGGAGAGATCCGTCCAGGAGGAAAGATTTTCAGGCATTCGCGATAAGGGGCAGTCTGCCGGTCATTGCATCCGTAGTGTGCCTCGTTGCGCGCGCGGCAAGCCGGCTTGACAAACTTTTCTTCGCCGTTTCCCCGGTAGTGAAGATCCGCGCGTCCTTTCACGCGTCCATCCCAATTTCAGGTTGCACTCACCGTGTCTTGTAGATTTAACCGCGGTTGAAGAAAAGTTCGGAGGGCTGATGCCCCGGAAAGTACTACAAAACCTATGCATTCACTTCTCAGATTTTTTCGGCCCATCCTTCTGTCATCGCTCGTCCTTGCCGCGATGGGCACTCTCTACGGCGATCAGATCGTAATGAAGAACGGGGACCGGGTGACCGGGACCATTGTCAAAAAGGATGGCAAGAACCTCGTCATCAAGACCGATCAGTTTGGTGTCGTCACCACCAGTTGGGATCAGGTGGAGTCCATCAAGGCGGAAAAACCCCTCAGTGTCGTGCTCGAGGACGGGAAGACCGTGCAAGGCGCCCTTGCGGTGACGGAGGGCAAGGCGGAGGTGGCGGGCAAGGAATCGAAAGTAGACGTGCCCGCCACGCGGATCACCACCATTCGCGATGCCGATGAGCAGAAAGCCTTCGAGCGATTGCAAAATCCCGGCTGGGGAGACCTCTGGGCCGGCGCCGCCAGCATCGGGTTCGCCGGGACAAGCGGCAACGCGCGGACTCTCACTTTTACCACCGGCCTCAACGCGGCGCGTGTCACCAACACAGACAAGACTTCCATCTATTTCAATGCGATTAAAGCCTCGGCCCTCGTCAATGGCCGCGCCGCCGGCACCGCGCAGGCTGTCCGCGGCGGCCTCTCCTATGATCACAACGTGAGCCCGCGCCTCTTCCTCAATGCCTTCAACGATTACGAATATGACAAGTTCCAAAATCTGGACCTGAGATTTGTCATCGGCGGCGGCCTCGGTTTCCATGCTCTGAAATCAGAGCGCGGTACGCTGGACCTGCTCGCCGGCGCGGACTTCAACCGGTCGAGTTTCAGCACGCCGTTGATCCGGAAATCCGCGGAATTCTATTGGGGCAATGAGTACAGCCTGAAAATGACCGCGGCCACATCCCTGGTGCAAAGCTTCCGCATGTTTAACGACCTGACAAACACCGGCGACTACCGCGTTAACTTTGACATCGGCGCGGTGACAAAGATCTCCAAATGGCTTACCTGGAATCTTTCCTTGAGCGACCGCTACCTGAACAACCCCGCCCCCGGCCGGAAAACGAATGACTTCCTGTACACGACCGGACTGGGTTTCACTTTCGCTCGCTAGCGCCGTTGTTCAGCATATCCGCAAGACCGGGAAAGCCGTCAATCGTTATCAGGGACTGCCGGGGCCTCCGGCTTGAGGATCAGGACGCCTAACGGAGGCAGCGTCACGGAGACACACGCCGGCCGCCCATGCCATCGCTGATCCACGGTCTCCAAACGCGCCGCATTCCTCACGTTGCTGCCTCCGAATTCCGCCGCGTCGCTGTTGAACAACTCTGTATACACCCCCGCCCGCGGCACGCCCACGCGGTAGTTGGGGCGGGGAACCGGCGTGAAGTTGCATGCGAACACCAGGAAATCCCGCCGGTCCTGCGCGAAGCGCAGAAACGAGATCACGGACTGGTCCACGTCCGCGATGTCGATCCATTCGAATCCCGAAGAGTTGAAGTCCACCTGGTACAACGCCGGCTCGGACCGGTAGATGCGGTTCAACTCCCGCACCGTGGCTTGCAGGTTCCGGTGATAATCGAACGCCAGCAGTTCCCAGCGTACGCTCGCCTTCTCGTCCCACTCTTCGTATTGCCCGATCTCCTGCCCCATGAACAACAACTTCTTCCCCGGATGCCCGTACATGTAGCTCAGAAACGCCCGCGCATTGGCGAACCTGCGCCACTCGTCCCCGGGCATCTTGCCGATGAGCGAGCGCTTCAGGTGGACCACTTCGTCGTGCGAGATGGGCAGCAGAAAGTTCTCGCTGAAGGCGTAGAGCATGCTGAACGTGATGTTGTTGTGGTGATACTTGCGGTGCACGGGGTCTTCGGAAAAATAGTGCAGCATATCGTGCATCCAGCCCATGTTCCACTTCATGGTGAAACCCAACCCGCCGAGGTAGACCGGGCGCGTCACGTTCGGAAACGAAGTGGACTCCTCGGCGATGGTGACCGCTCCCGGCGTCTCATGCGCCAGTTCATTGAACCGTTGCAGAAATTCGATGGCCTCGAGGTTCTCTCTGCCTCCGAAGCGGTTCGGAATCCATTCCCCCTCCTGCCTCGAGTAGTCCAGGTAGATCATCGAAGCCACCGCATCCACCCGCAACCCGTCGATATGAAACTGCCGCAGCCACCACAGCGCGTTCGCCAGCAGAAAGGTCCGCACCTCATGACGGCCGTAGTTGAAGATCAGCGTCCCCCAATCTTTGTGCTCTCCCTGCCGCGGGTCATCATGCTCATAGAGCGCGGTCCCGTCGAATCGCGCCAATCCATGCGTGTCCCTCGGGAAGTGCGCCGGCACCCAGTCCAGGATCACTCCAATCCCCGCCTCGTGGCACTGGTCCACAAACTCCTGAAAATCCTCCGGCGTGCCGAAGCGGGCCGTGGGCGCGTAGTATCCCGTAACCTGGTAGCCCCAGGAACCGGAAAACGGGTGCTCCATGATGGGCAGCAGTTCCAGATGGGTGAATCCGTTCTTGACTACATAGGGAATGAGCGTCGAGGCCAGTTCCTTGTAGCTCAGCGGACGGCCCTTCTCGCCGCGCAGCCACGATTCCAAATGCACCTCATAAATCGAAAGCGGCTCCTTGAGAAGGTTGCCCCCGCCGCGCCGCTCCATCCACGCCGAATCCCGCCATTCATGCCGCGGGACCCCCCAGACCAGCGAAGCCTGCTTCGGCGGCGTCTCCGTGCAAAACGCGTAGGGATCGCTCTTGAGTTCCTGGTGTAGGCCGCCTTGCGCGGTGACCGCGTACTTGTACGCCGCGCCCCGCTCAATGAGCGGAAGAAACAACTCCCAGATCCCTCCGTTGCGCAGCCGCATCGGATGCATCCGCGTGTTCCATCCGTTGAAATCGCCGGCGACGCTCACCACGTGCGCATTCGGAGCCCACACCGCGAAGCGGACTCCCTCCACGCCTTCACACCGCGCGAAGTGCGCTCCCAGCATGCGCCACGCTTCCTTGAGGGTCCCCTCCCCGTGCAGGTGGATGTCGAAATCCGTGATCACCGGCGGGAACCGGTAGGGATCTTCCGTCTCCATGCTATTGCCGTCGCCATAGCTGACCCGAAGCCGGTAAGGACACCGCCGCCCCGTCAGCGAGACACTAAAAAATCCCTCCGGATGCTGCAACTCCATGGGCGTCGCCGCCCCTTCCATAACCACGCAGGCTTCCGTGGCGGAAGGGAGCCAGGCGCGTACTTCCCAGCGCGGGTCTTCCCCTTCCCCTTGTGTCTGGTGTGGGCCGAGTATCCGGAACGGATCACGGTGGCGTCCGGAGACGATGGCTTCGATATCGGCGGCGGTCACGAAGGCTATTATGTCAACAAGCGGCCTGTGCGCGCGATGTAAGGATAGAGAGGGGTTCAGAATTGGAGTTTGCCGATCATCTGGAGAAAGCCGAGCTTCACGTTCATCTCGAGGGAGCCATTGAGCCGGAAACACTGCGCGAGATCGCGCCTTCGCTCTCTCTCGACGAGATCCGCGCGCGCTACCCGCGGATTCCCCGGCGCGTCTCCGGCCACAA
>JAIXKK010000225.1 GCA_026954325.1 Bryobacterales bacterium
TGGCCGGCCTGTACACGGTGCGGATTCTGGCTGGAGGCGCGGCCACGGGCATTGTCGTTTCGCCCTGGCTGCTGCTGTTTTCCGTCTGCATTTTCTCGAGCCTTGCGTTCCTCAAGCGCTTTGTCGAATTCCAGGATTCGGAAACGGAGTCGGAATCCCGCGCCTACCAGAAGGACGATGCGCCCCTGCTCGCCGCGATGGGCATCGGCTCGGCGATGATCTCGATTCTGGTGCTCGCGCTCTACATCAACAGCGACAGCGTGCGGATTCTTTATCACGAGCCGCATTTCCTGTGGCCCGCCTGCCCCTTGCTGATGTACTACCTGAACCGCCTGTGGCTGCTCGCGCGGCGCCGCGAATTGACCCACGATCCCGTGTGGTTCGTCATTCGCGACAGGGCCGCCTACGTGGTGCTCGCGCTGGTGGCGCTTTCGATGCAGTTGGCCCGGGCGGTGTGAATTCAAGGCGGGCCGTCGAGGTGAACGTTGGAATCCCTTATACCTGGAAACAAGGCGAAAGATTAATGTTTCAACCCTGTAGCGAATCCCCGCAACTTGCCCTATGATGGACGAGAGCACGTCAGGGTGAGAAGCGTCAAGACAGGTGTAGGCTAGAATGAACGAAAAGTGGAATGCGGAGACACTCCGGCCAGCCTATGTTCCGGTAATGCCCGTGGATTGGAGCCGGGTGTCCCGCCTGTTCCGGCCCAGCGAGTGGGTGGTTCTTCTCTATTTCACCTACACAGCGGTTTTGACTGCGAGCTATCCCGTGCCGCCGGGGAAACGGCTTGCCGCCGTCACGGTTCCCGTCCTGCTTTTCGCCTTGGGCGTGGCCGATTCCCGGAATCCCCGTCGTTGGACAAGTATCGTGCGAGACTGGCTGCCCGCCGCCCTCGTGCTGGGCGCCTACTGGCAACTGGATTGGTATCAGTCCCCCCACCGCATGGTGGGTCTGGAGAAATTCTTTCTCCGGTTCGATCAAACGATTCTGAACCAGGCAGGCCTCCATAAGGCCATCGAGAGTATGGGTCCCGTGATTCCATCTGTGCTCGAAGTCGCATACACGCTCCTGTACGCCATTCCCCCACTCTCCATTGCGGCTCTGTACCTCTACGGCAAACGCCGCCGCGTGGACCGCTTCTTGTTTCCATTCCTACTCAGCACCTTTTGCGCCTACGCCTTATTGCCGCATTTCCCGACGGCATCCCCGCGATTCGAGTTTCCGGGGCTGGACCTTCCAGCGTATTCCACCGTTTGGCGGCGTCTGAATGAGTGGATCCTCGGTAGAGGCGACATCGACACCAGCGTTTTTCCCAGCGGACATGTCACCACCGCCTTCTCCGCTGCCTTTGCCATGATGCGGACTCTCCCGGAAAAGCCGGCCGTGGGAAGAATCCTGTTGGTGATGGCCGTTCTCGTCGCCACCGCTACCGTGTACGGCCGTTACCACTACGCCGCGGATGCCATGGCCGGATTCGCGATAAGTATTCTTGCTCTCGGATTCAGTATGATGGTGCGCCATGATTGAGTCATCGGGCGGGAAGCTACATCGCCTCGCGGCAGGCATGCTGTTCGCCGCCGCCATGACGTGCCCGTGCAAAGCCCGCAGCATCTCATCTTTGTCACAGGGGCCGGTGATCGAAGTGCGGTTGCAGACGCACGTCTCGAGCTATCTGTCCCGTCCGGGCGATGAGATCCGCGCGGTGGTGGTGACTCCCTGCAAAAAAGATGGCTATGTCCTGATTCCGCGCGGCAGTATCGTCATCGGCCAGGTGGTCGAGGCCCATCGTGTCGGCTATGGCCTGGTCCGGGAGCGGGCATCGCTGAAGTTCGAATTCAATACCTGGCAGCATCCGGACGGCACGCGCCACAAGCTTTCGGCGGATCTGGTTCTGATTGACAATGCCAGGGAAGAAGTAACGAACAAGGGAGAGGTGAAAGGCATTTTGGCCGCGGGCGGAGCGCCCGGCTTCATCCTCGGCTTATGGCGGGAACCCGATCCTTCCACCCTCGTGCGCACGGCCTACGGATTTGCCGGTGTTTCGCGGTTCATGTTGACGAAAACTCCTTTCACGCCCTTGGGGATTGCCGGCGTGGTGGCGTTGCGGTTTGTCGTGGTTCGCTGGCCGGAGCCGGAGATCCATTTCAGCCCCGGAACGGACATGCTGCTGAGTCTGAGAACGATCCCCGAGACGGGCGTCCGGCAGCCGGAGACCGTTCCCGAGCCCGTGCCGGAACCGCTCGTCGAGTTGGCGAATGCGCAGCCGCTCGTCTCCACCCGCCCCCGTTCCGATTCGCCGTCCGATATCACCAATCTGCTGTTTGTAGGCTCGAAAGAAGAGGTGGAGCGGGCCTTCGAGCAATCAGGCTGGAATCTTTCCGAGCCATTGAACCGCAAGACGGGGATACGCATCTGCCGGGCGATCAGCGCCCAGCGGGGGTACCCGACGGCGCCCATGTCGCTGCTGCGCCTCGAGGGGGCTACGCCGGACATGATGTTCCAGAAGTCCCTCAACACCTTCACCAAGCGGCATCACATTCGCCTTTGGAAGCGTCCCGGGCAATACGAAGGCAAGGACATTTGGGCCGCCGCCGCCACGCATGACACGGCTATCCGCCCCGCCGGCTTCGGATTCACCCACGAAACCGATCCGTTTATCGACCGCGAGCGTTTCAAGGTGCTGCAGGACCTGAAATTTGCGGGATGCGTCGAGCAGGCGAATTTGATCGGCAGGCCGAGGATGTCCGGCTTCTCTCGCCCCGATACGGTGACGGATGGCCGCATGGCGGTGGTTCGCATCAGGGAATGCGGCAAGCCATTCGAAATTGTTGATTCCGCCTACCCCCTTCCGGTGCAGCGCAAAGGTTTCTACCGCCGTGTGACGCGCCGTTTTGTTCTGGAAGGGCGGCAGGCGGTTACCCGGGGCAACATCTACTACTGGGGCTACCGTGTCGCGCGTCTGGGAATTTCACGGTTCCTTCCAGGTTCGGATCATGCCACCGGGGTCGCTTCTCTGCGGCCGGTGGATTGAGTCCGGCCGACACCGCCCGCATTAGGCCGTCACCTTTTCCAGGCCCCGGACGCAATCGGGATCGAACTCGACGCCGAAGCCGGGAGTACGTGGCGATCATATCGCGGAATTTCCACAGCGAGGAATCCTGCTCTCCGCCCGCCACTTTCATTTCGAGCGCATCGGCCACCTTTTTCGTTTCGCTCACCTCTTCCCACGGGCAGGGTTCTTCAACCTAAAAAGAGCAGTTAACCTGAGTTAGCTTGGAGCATCGGCGAGCCGG
>JAIXKK010000210.1 GCA_026954325.1 Bryobacterales bacterium
ATGGAAGAATACTTCGGCGTCGTCCCCTGCACCGTCATGAGCATGATGAGCAACGGACTCATGTCGAGCGCCTGCGAAGTGGACGTCCCCGGCGTCGTGGGCATGCACGCCCTGCGCCTCGCCTCGGAAACCCCCAGCGCTCTCCTCGATTGGAACAACAACTACGGCGATGATCCGAACAAGGCCGTCTGCTTCCATTGCAGCAATCTCCCGAAACATTTCTTCGAGTCCGTGAAGATGGATTACCAGGAAATCATCGCCGGAACCGTGGGCAAGCTGAACACCTTCGGAACCTGCGCCGGCAAGGTCAAGGCCGGCCCCATGAGCTACGCCCGCTTCTCCACGCACGATACCACCGGCAGAGTCCGCGGCTACATCGGCGAAGGCCGCTTCACGGACGACCCCCTCCACACCTTCGGCGGAGCCGGAGTCGTCGAAATCCCCCGTCTCCAGGATCTGCTCCGCTATATCTGCGAAACCGGCTTCGAACATCACGTCGCGGCCAACTTCAGCCTGAGCGCCGCCGCCGTCCACGAAGCCGCCACGAAATATCTCGGCTGGGAGATGTACTGGCACAAATGATGCTTCCAGAATTGCGGGAAGAGGTCTTCGAAGCGAACCTCGAAGTCGTGCGCAAGGGCCTCGTCCTCTACACCTTCGGCAACGCCAGCGGCATCGACCGCGGAGCCGGCCTCGTCGTCATCAAGCCGACCGGCGTCCCCTACGACAAAATGACCCCGGCCGATCTCGTCATCGTCGATCTCCAGGGCGAAATCATCGAGGGAGACATGCGCCCTTCCTCGGATCTCGCCACTCATCTCGTCCTCTACAACGCCTTCCCCATCGGAGGCATCGTCCACACCCACTCCCGCGCCGCCACCGCCTTTGCCCAGGCCCAACGCGAGATCCCCTGCTTCGGAACTACCCACGCCGATTACTTCTACGGACCCATCCCCGTCACCGCCCCCATGACTGCTGACGAAATCCGTACGAACTACGAAGAGAACACCGGCCACGCCATCGCACGCCGCTTTCAGAACCTCGATCCCCTGCAAATCCCCGCCGTCCTCGTCTCCGGTCACGCCCCCTTCACCTGGGGCGAATCCGCCATGGAAGCCGCCCGCCACGCCGTCATCCTCGAAGAGGTTGCTGAGTTGGCCACACGCACACTCGCGCTAAACCCCTCCGCAACACCCATCCCCCAACCCCTGCTCGACAAACACTTCTTTCGCAAACACGGCGCCGCCGCCTACTACGGCCAAACGTAGCCCCCGTGGCGCAGCCACCCCTGGCAGTGTTCACATCGCTGCGGTCGCGTTGATCACCTGCTCGATGGAGAGCACCTCCCTCACCTGAAACGAGACCCAGGGAATCCAGCGTCCGGTCAGCTTGTGCACGTCCTCGGCCGAGCCATCGACGATACAGAAGCCCTTTGCCTCTCCGGCGCAAGCTCCCCACTGTGAGATTTCACCTGCCTTCATCTGCTGGCGGACGATGTCCTGAAAGCCCTGGTGCATGGCTTTGCGTTTTTCAAGATCCTCGGGGATTCTTGTGTTATCAAGTTCCCAAAGTAGAAGATACCGTGCCATCTTAGACCTCCTTGATACACCCTCTACACCGTACTCCTGCTGCCCTTACCGTGCCACGCTTCAGCGTTACCAGTCCACGCAGTCAGGAATGGAACCAACCAAATTACCGCCGGCGGTTATTATACGCCTCCGCGCGATCCGGCGCGCCTCGCTCTGCTGCTCAGGGCTTCAACAACTCGATCACCATCGTCCGGTACGGCTTCGTTCCCAGATTCTCCAGAACCGGCGCGTCCTCCCCCTTCTCGTGGAAAATGACATCCCCGCTCCTGCGCTCCCTCACCGTCTTCTCCCCCGTCTTCGAATCCGTACGCCGGTACTTGCAGTCGTCCAGGAACACAATCACCTGGTCCGTCGGCCGGATATACCGGGTTCGCGGCGCCCCAGGCAGATACGTCACCTCCGAAACGCGCACCTTCGCGTTCTCAAGCTTCACCTTCTTCGGCAACTCCGCCCCCACCACGCCAAATACCATCACCAGCGTCGCCAGCGACGAAAGCAATGCCACAAGAATTACTATTTTCATCTGCAGCCTCCTCTTCACGGAACTGTTCTTTACCACCGGCGCGTAGCCGCGCGGTTACTCAAAACCTGATCACTGCCCGCCCCGTGATCTGCCCCTGCGCCAGCTTCCCAATCAACTCGGGAACAGCCTCAATCCCATACGTCGCCACCTTCGGCCTCGCCACTCCTTGCGCTGCCAGCGCGAACACCTTCTCCAGATCCGCCCGCGGCCCGAGATAGCTCCCCTGAATGCGGATCCCTTTCAACACCGTCTCCGTCACGGAGAACGTGTAGGTGTCCGTCGTCAACCCCACCAGGATCAGCCTGCCGCGCCGCTTGAGACAGGAGAACGCCACCGGCGCCGCCGCCGCCGATGCCGTGAACACGATCGCCGCATCCGCCCCGCCGTGCTCCTTCACCAGCACCTTGCGCGCATCCTCCGCCGCCACCGCCGCGTCCGCCCCCAGTTGCTCGCGAATTCCAGTTTCTCCGCGCCCACATCCACCACCGCCGTCCGCGCGCCCATGTGTTTTGCGTATTGCAGCGCCAGGTGACCCAATCCGCCAAACCCGAAGATCGCCACCAACTGCCCCGGCCGTACATGCGCCTCCCCCAACGCCCCCATCGCCGTCCACCCCGCGCAGCACAACGGAGCCGCCTCCTCCGCCGTCAAACCCTCCGGCACGCGGACCAGGTTCTGCGCCGCCACGATTCCCTCCGTCGTCAACGCCCCCTGCCGCGTATAGCCGTGGTTCGTCTGCTTTGCGCAATACCGCTCAAACCCCGTCCGGCACATCTCGCACGCTCCGCACCCCGCCGCGAAATACGTGATCCCCGCGCGGTCCCCCACCGCCACATTCGTAACACCTTCCCCCACCGCCTCCACCACCCCGATCCCCTCGTGTCCCAGCACCAGCGGCGTCAACGGCAGTTTCTCCAACCCCGTGATCATCACGTCCGAATGGCAGATCCCGCAAGCCTCCATCCGCACCCGCGCTTCTCCCTTCCCGGGCTCCGCAACGGGCATCCTCTTGATCTCCACCGGTCCCCGCGGGACACTCAGGCACGCGGCTATCGCTTCACTTGGCATCTTTCTTACTTTACCCTGCTATACTCTCCTCTAACTCTGGAGGTCCCGATGTTTCCCGGCGAAATCACGCCCGGCATTGCCAAGGGCTTGAAGGAACCGCGGCAACGCATCCAAGCCGGGCAAATCCCCTCATCCAAGCTCGATGAAACCCTCAACCTCGCCTCGTGGAATATCCGCGAATTCGGCAAGAAACCTCGCCGTCCCGAATCACTCCATTTCATCGCCGAAATCATCGGCCAGTTCGATCTCGTCTGCATCGTCGAACTCCGCGATAACCTCGACGACTTCAACACCGTCCTCAAATACCTCGGCCCCACCTGGCGCGCCGTCGTCTCCGACTACGATTTCGACCCCGGCGGCAATCGCGAGCGCCTCGCCTTCGTCCATGATGAGCGCGCCGCCCGTTTCACCGGCCTCGCCGCCGAAGCCGGTCCCCCGCGTAAGAAAAACGCCGAGGGCGAATACGTCTCCCGGATCACCTTCTGGCGTAGTCCCTTCCTCGCCTCCTTCCAGGCCGGCGACTTCGACTTCATCCTCCTCAGCGCCCATATCCGCTGGGGCGACAGCGAAGAACAACGCATCAAGGAACTCTCGCTCCTCGCCGATTGGGTCGATCAGCGCGCCCGCGAAAAACACGGCTGGGACAAAGATATCATCGTCATGGGCGACTTCAATATCCCCTCCCTTGATTCACCCCTCTACAAAGCGGTCTCCGCCAAAGGCCTGCAAATGGTGGAGGCCATCGCAAAAAAAGACATCGGCTCCAACCTCGCCAAGGACAAACGCTACGACCAGATCCTCCACTACCCCAAATTCACCTCCGCCTTCACCCAATCCGGCGGCGTCCTCGATTTCTTCCTCAACAGCCAGTCCATCCCCGGCCTCTACGTCACCGGCCCGCCCACCAAGGCTAAGTTCACTTGCGAGATGTCCGGCCATCTCCCGATCCGGGTCCAACTCAACACCGATACCGGCGCCGAACGCCTCGACCGCATCATCGCCGCCGGCGCCTGAGCAGGGTCACTTCCCCCCGCCGCTCACCACCGCCCTCTCGAACTGCGTATCATGCCCCTCGCGCCACGCCTTCGGATCGAACTCCACCTCCACATCCGGATTCCAGAACGCGAAGTCAGGAGCCGTCACCATCCCGCCGCTGCGCCGCCTCATCGCCCCACCCCACACGGCGTCATCGTCATCCGCGCGTAATTCCAGCCGTACGCCCAATCCCCCATCCCCTGATCCTCATCAGCGCCGCCGCCATCCGTCCGATGAACTCCGGGCGCTCGCTGTTCGATACACGCCACGGCTCGCCTCCGTCACCGGAGCCGCCCGCATCGCTTCACCCTACACAATCTGCTTGACGACGTGCCCTTCCACTTCCGTCAGCCGCTCTCTCCGCCCCTGGTGCATGTAGCTCAACGCATGCTGATTCAGTCCAAGCTGATTCAGAATCGTCGTGTGCAAGTCCCGGAAGTGGACCGGATCCTCAATTGCCCGCAGCCCGATCGCATCCGTCGCCCCCACCACCTGCCCGCCTTTGATGCCGCCCCCCGCCAGCCACACCGAAAAGCCCAGGTTGTGATGGTCGCGCCCCTTGCCCCCCTGCGCCTCCGGCGATCTGCCGAACTCGCCGCCCCACACCACCAGCGTCGAATCAAGCAGCCCTCTCTGCTTCAGGTCCTTCAGCAGCGCCGCGACCGGCACATCCGTCTGCGCCGCCATCCGCAGGTGGTTCTCTTCAATATCGTCGTGCGCGTCCCATTGCATGTTGCCCGGCCCGCCGCCGCTCACCACGCACACGAACCGCACCCCCTTCTCCACCAGCCTCCGCGCCAGCAGGCACCGCCGCCCGTAATCGTCCGTGACGGCCTTCCCCACGCCGTACATCTCCCGCGTCGCCTGCGATTCCTTCGATATATCGAAAACCTCCGGAGCCTCCGTCTGCATCTTGAACGCCAGGTCATACGCGTTCATCCGCGCGGCGAACTCCTCTGACTCCGCCTTCGGACCCGCCATGTTCATCTCGCGGATCAGATCCACCGTCTTCTTCCGCTCCGCCTCGTTCACTCCCTTCGGCAGATCCAGGTTCAGCAGCGGCTTCTTCCCCGGCCGCAGCATCGAGGGCTGATAGACCGCCGGCAGGAAGCCGTTCATGTACATCGGCTGGCCCGCTTCGAGCGCGCCCTTCGGATCGGGCATCACCACATAGGCCGGCAGCGAATCACTCTCCGTGCCCAGTCCATAGATCACCCACGCCCCCATCGCCGGAAATCCCGGAATGATGCGCCCCGTCATCATCTGATACTGCGCCGCCGAATGCACCACCATGTCCCCGTGGCATGACCGGATCACCGCCATGTCATCCACCCGCTCCGCCATGCGCGGGAACAGGTCCGATACCTCGATCCCGCTCCGTCCGTACTTCTGGAAAGTCCTCTTCGTCCCCAGCAGCTTTGCTTCCGTCGTGACGAACTGATACTTCGCCTCCCCGAACTCCTTCGGACGCTTCTGCCCGTTCAATTCATTCAACAGCGGCTTCGGATCGAACGTTTCGATGTGGCTCGGCCCCCCCGCCATGAATAGAAAGATCACCGCCTTCGCCTTCGCGGTGAAATTCGGCGCCTTCGGAGCCAGCGGATTCGCATAGCCCGCGCGCAACTGCTCCTGATACAGCATCGTGGTGAATGCCAGCGAGCCAAACCCGCAAAAGGCGTCCGTCAAAAACTCCCGGCGGTTTCCGGTCGAACGAATGTGTTGGGACATGTCAGTTCACGTAAAGAAATGCGTTGAGGTTGAGCACGGCGAGCGCGAACTCGCTGAGCGGTTGCGATTCCAGAAACTTCACTCCGGCCGCCTTCTCCTTCGCGTTGGGCAGCCGCCCCGCCGCCAGCCGGAACGCCAGTTCCACTTGCTTCGCGGGCGACGCGGCCTCCCGGTCCAGCCGGGCCGCGAATGCCTTCGCCATTTCATTCGAAAAATCGCCGTTCATCAGTTCCAGCGCCTGCGGAGCGTGCGTGCTCGATTCCCGCCGCGCGCAACTGATCTGCAAATCCGGAGAGTCGAACACCTCCATCATCGGCAGCCGCAAATTCCGCTTATGCAGCAGATAAATACTCCGCCGGTCATGCTCGCTCACATCCTTCGTCACCGCCCATTGCGACGGCTTGTACAACAGGTTCACCAACTCCTGATCCACCGGCACAATCACGCTCGGGCCGCCCGTCTTTGGGTTCAACCGTCCCGCCACCGCCAGCATCCCGTCGCGAATCTGCTCCGCATCCAGCCGCCGCGCCGGATAGCGCCACAGCAACGCATCGTTCGCGTCCTTCTCCATCGCCGCCTTCTCCACCGGCGAATCCGAGGACTGCCGGTACGCCCGGCTCATCACAATCAGCTTATGGAGCGGCTTCATGCGCCACCCGTTGTTCACAAACTCGTTCGCCAGCCAGTCCAGCAGTTCCGGATGCGACGGCCGCATCCCCATCCGTCCGAAATCATTCGGCGTCGCCACAATCGCCCGCCCGAAATGATATCCCCAGATCCGGTTCACCATCACCCGCGCGGTCAGCGGATTCCGCGGCTCCGTGATCCACTTGGCAAGCTGCGTCCGCGGATTCGGCGCGTCCGCCGGCAACTCCGGACTCCCGTCCGGAAGCAGCACCCCCAGCGGCCGCGGAGCCACCTGGTCCCCGCGATTGTGATAATCGCCCCGCGCCAGCACGTAGATCGGCGTTGCCTTCGACATATCGTCGGAAACCGAGAAAATCGACGGCAGCGGATCGGGAGCCTGATCCTCCGCCTCCTCGATCTTCGCCAGCATCCGCGTCCGTTCTTCGCCCTTCAGCCCCTTCAACTGCTTCTTCAGGCTCTTCATCTCCTGGTCGTAGGCTTCCTTCTTCGCGTTCCATTCCGTCTGTTGTTCCGGCGTGGCAAGGCTCACGTTCTTCTCATGCGCCGCCGCGAAGTACGCCATCATCCGGTAATAATCCTTGTGCCGGATCGGGTCGAACTTATGATCGTGGCACCGCGCGCAACCGAGCGTCACCCCCAGAAAACCAGAGCCCACGATGTTCGTCATCTCCACCAGAACTTCATTCCGGCTCGACGCCACTTCCTGGTTCCCTGCGTTCTTTCTCAACGGCCCCATCCGTTCCAGCCCCGATGCGATCAGATATTCCCGGTTGTTCGGATCCATCTCATCGCCCGCAAGCTGCTCGGTGAGAAATTGGTTGTACGGCTTGTCTTCCTGAATCGACCGGATCACGTAGTCGCGGTACCGCCAGGCGTCCGGACGGTGGGTGTCATACTCGAATCCGTCCGTTTCCGCGAACCGCACTACATCCAGCCAGTGCTGCGCCCACCGTTCGCCATACCGCGGGCTGGCCAACAGCCGGTCCACCACCTTCTCGTAAGCCGCGGGCGACTTGTCGCGCGTGAATGCATCCACCTCTGCCGGGGAGGGAGGCAGGCCTGTCAAATCAAAATACAGACGGCGGATCAGCGCTTCTTTGCCCGCGGGCGGCGAGAATTGCAGAGAGTCTTTGTGGAGACGGTCGAGGAGGAACGCATCGATCGGATTGGCCGCTCCGGCAACCGCCGGCACAACAGGAGCCGCCCGTGGCTGAAATGCCCAGTGCCGCCGTTCCGCCGGCGCGTACTTTTCATTCCCAGTCGAACTCCCCGCGGAAGCAGCCCATACAACAGCCACCGCGAGAAGAGATATTCGAAAGTACACGAAACCGCCTCCTCTACTCTCTCTTGGTTCCCCGATTATATATCACCTGTTCACCGGCGAGGACAGCATCCTTCCCCTCCTTTCCCCTCCGCCTCCCTCCGGTATGCAAATGTCGTGTTGTCCCTCACATCCCTCACATCATGAAGATGCCTCGTCACCACCCCCACCCCGCTTGCCCAACCCCGCCCGGCAGGAGTACAACAGGAATAAATCTGGTACACGAGGATGCTATTCCATGAGGCTGCTTTCCATCTTTGCTTCCATGCTCCAATCCACCGGCGCCAAAACGCCCGAAGCCGGCGGTCCCGACGCCGAGGCCATCGCGCGGATTGAAAAATCCGGCGGCAGCGTCCGCCCCTTGGCCCAGAACGATGACCGCCGCGAGGTCAGCTTCTATCTCCAGGGTCCCGCCATAAAAGACGCCGACGTCGCTCCTCTTGCCACACTCCACAAGGTCGTCATCGTGAACCTGGGAAACACCGCCATCACCGACGCCGCCCTCGCCTGCCTGAAACCTCTCACCGGTCTTGAACAGCTCCACCTCGAAAAAACCAGGATCACCGGCAAAGGCCTCGCCAATCTCAAAGACCTGAAGAACCTCACCTACCTCAACCTCTTCGCCACCGAAGTCGACGACGCCGGCCTCGAACAACTCACCGCCCTCGCCGGCCTCAAACACCTTTATGTCTTCCAGACGAAGGTCACTGACGCCGGAATTGCCAAACTCAAGCAATCCCTACCCAACCTCGAAATCGTCAAAGGCTGGTAGCCCCCCTACCCCGGCAACCCCGGCGCCTTCGGAATCCCCGGCAGTTTCGGTGCCGCCGGCTTATAATCCGGCGGTATCTCAAAAGTATTCGGCGGCGGCTCCATCCCGGCGCACCGGCAATGGCAGATCTGCTCCCCGAAACTCCCCGTCGTCTTCGTCAACACGGGAAGGTGCAACTGCGAACTCGTCCACACCTCCAGAGCCGAGATCACCCCCTGCGGCCGCGGAGCCTGCGGCATGTTCGGAGCCTGCGGCATGTTCGGCGGAGCCGGAGGCTCAAACAGGTACTTCTTCCCCTCCACCGCATGCCCTTCGATAAAATTCTTCCCCAGATCAATTACGTTCGCCGGAGGAGCCGGAGGAGCACCGCCCGGCATCCCCGGCGGCGTGAACTTCGGCATCTGCGGCATCGGCGGCGGCTGCGGCATCGGGATCCGCTGCACTTCCTTCTTCACGTGATCCAGGATGATCGTCTCCCGTTTCTTCGGATCCGTGATCACCGACGTATCCCCCGAGTCGACCCGCATCCGCCCTTCCGCATCCCGAAACATCTTCGATGGAAATTGTTTCGGATCCACGTTCGGCTGCGCCGTCTTCAGCGTCGTGATGCACTCCGCGCACGCGGCTGGCAATTTAGTCGGAGGAATCTGTTCCACAGCACACACAGCTTACCATTCCCGCATCTGCCCCGCGCCTATGGCAGCTTCGGCTCACGAACCAACTCCGCCGGAGCCTCTCCAGTCAAGGTCTTCAGCCACGCCACAATCGAGCCCACTTCCTCCTGCGTCAACTTCGTCCCCAACTGGTATTCCGCCATCTGCTTGACCGCCTCTTCCAACTTCCCAATTTTGCCGTTGTGGAAATACGGCCCCGTCTTCTCCACGTTCCGCAGCGAGGGTACCTTGAACATCATCCGGTCCCGCGCATTCTTCGTTACCTCGTACCTGCCCGCATCGCTACTGTCCGGATACGCCTTCTCCGCTCCCAACTTCTGAAAACTCCCGCCGCCCACCAGCGTTCCCGAATGGCACGACGCGCACCCCGTATGCATGAACGTGTGGAAACCCATCCGTTCCTGCTCCGTCAGCGCATCCTGATCGCCCTTCAAAAACCGGTCCCACTTCGAAGGTGTCACCAGTTGCCGCTCAAACGCGCCAATCGCAAGCGCCGCGTTATCGAAGGTCACCGCATCCGCCTCTCCCGGAAACGCCTCCCGGAATCGCCTCACATACTCCGGGTGCTTCTTCAAAATTGCCGCCGCCTCGTCCCCGGAAACCAGCGCCATCTCCACCGGATTCAGCATCGGCCCCTTCGCCTGTTCTTCCACTGTCTGCGCGCGCCCGTCCCAGAACTGCGCGAACTCACCCGCCGCGTTGTACACCGTCGGGGAGTTGCGGCTCCCTTTTTGTCCGTTATGTCCCGTCGACGTCGGCTGGTTGTCCACTCCGTACGTCGCCAGGTCGTGGCAGCTATTGCACGAAAACTGTCCGCTCTTTGAAAGCCGCTTCTCGAAGTACAGCATCCGCCCCAACTCCACCTTCGCCTGCGTCGCTGGATTCGTTTCATTCTCAAAGCTCGCCGGAAGCGGCCGGAACCCATGCATCATCCCCATCCGCCCGCCCATCATCCGCCCATGCCGCGGTCCCATCTGCGCCAACAAAAAAGACACACCCGCCACAAGCGCGCAGCCCGATACAAGTACGGTTTTCATCTCGCACTCCCAGATGCAATCCCACAATCAAACGTGACAACCCTCGCCAAACTCTCCGCCCTCCGCGCTCCCGCGCGGAAAAATTGCCCGCCCCGCCTGATCGAGGGAAATCTATCGGTCACAAGCACCAGAAATTTTCTAATCCCCTGAAACTAAAAGAAAATCTTCGAAACCACACCCCGCCACATACCCACCCCATAGTACACTCGCCCCAGAGAGCCACATCATGCCTCACACCGCGACTCAATCCACCGTTATACAAAATTTGACAGATTTAACTCCCGCTCAGCGTCAAGTCGTCCAAGCCCTCGCCGCGGGCTCTTCCATCACCTCCGCCGCCGCTGCCGCCGGCATCACTCGCGCCACCATCTACAACTGGCGCAAGTCCATCCCCGCCTTCAACTCCGCCATCGGCCAGGCTTCGCTCGAATACGCCGATTCCTGCCGCGACCAGGTCCACGACCTCCGCGCCAAAGCCCTCCACGGTCTTTCCCAATTTCTCGACAATCCTTCCACCCCACCCGCCCTTCGCCTCAAAGTCATCCAGATGATCCTCGGCAACTCCATCAACCCTCCCTCAACGGACCAAACCCAGCCCCCCATCGAAACCCCTCCCGAGTCCACGCCAGTCCCACGCGGCGCCCCGTGCCCCTGCGGCAGCGGCGTCAAGTTCAAACGCTGTTGCGGCAACTCCGCCCCGCCTCTCCTCCACCCGCGGCAACCATGATCCTTTACTTTCCCCGTTATCGCGCTTACAATCCCGCAAAGGGGCCGCCGCCCCGCAAGCCCTGTGCGGACTCGCAACGTGGCCCGGCGGCGAGCCTCCGTTTTGTCGAGTCCTTAGAAGAGTAAAAGGAGAATCTACTCTTGTTCTTATCCCCCACCCTGCTGCTCGCCTCCACCGCGCTCGCCGCATCCTACACCGTCACCACCGTCGCCGGAGCCGACCCGGTCCGCGACGGTGGCCAGGCCGTCCGCGCCATCTTCTCGAACCTCTCTGCCCTTGCCCTCGACGCCCAAGGCAACCTCTATCTCTCCGATAGCGCCGCCCACCGCATCCGCCGCGTCCCCATCGATTCCTCCCAGCCCTTCGTCGAAGTTCGCTACGCCTACAGCCCCATCTCCACCTTCGCCGGAGCCGGAGCCCCCTACTTCAGCGGCGACGGCGGCCCCGCCGCCGAGGCCCACCTCTCCTCCCCGGGCTTCCTCGCCTTCGATTCCCAAGGCAATCTCTTCCTCGCCGACCGCGCCAACTTCCGCATTCGAAAGATCACACCCGAAGGCGTCATCTCCACCATCGCCGGAACCGGCCTGCCCGGCGCGGGCGGCGAAGGTGTCCCCGCCCTCCGCTCCCCTCTCGGCCTCCTCTCCGGCATCGCCGTCAGCCCTTCTGCCGAAATCTTCTTTTGCGAGTCGAACCCATCGGGCGATGCCCGCCTCCGCCGCATCTCCCCCGACGGCGCCGTCACCACCCTCGCGGATGGCTTCTTATTCCCCGGCGGCCTTGCCCTCCACCCCTCCGGCAACCTCTTCCTCGCCGACACCGGCCATCACACCATTCGCAAACTCTCCCCTGCCGGCAAACTCACCACCATCGCCGGAACCGGCGCTCCCGGATTCTCCGGCGACCTCGGCCCCGCCGCCGAATCCCAGCTTGCCTCCCCGCGCGATGTCGCCCTCGATGCCCAAGGCAACCTCTACATTGCCGACACCGCCAACCGCTGCGTCCGCCGCATCACCACCGATGGAATCATTGACACCCTCTTCCCCCAACTCGGCCCTCCCCAAGCCCTCGCCGTCGATCCCTCAGGCAACGTCTTCATCGCTTATCCCCAGCAGATGAACATCTGGGCGCCCGGCTACACCTCCATCGGCGCGCCGGTCGCCGGTGATCAGGTCCGACACACCCGCCCCGGCATCCCCGCCACGGATTTCCTCCTCCTCGATCCCTCCACCGTAGCCGCCAACTCCACCGGCGCACTCTACATCACCCAACCCAATAACAACCAGGTCCAAACCGTGCGTCCGGACGGCATCCTCGAAACCCTCCCGCTCAGTGGCCTGAACCAACCCACTGCCGTCACCGTCGATGCCCAGGACCGCGTCTTCCTCACCGATACCCTCAATAACCGCATCCTCGAGGTCACCTCCCACGAACCTCCCCGCGTCATCGCCGAAGAGATCCTCCCCCGCTGGCTCTCCGCCGGGCCCGCCGGCACTCTCTTCTTCTCCACCCCGCGCGAAATTCGCGCCCTCACCCCGCCCGGAATCTTCTCCACCCTCGCCACCCTGACGAACCCAACCACCCTCGCCGCCGCCCCTGACGGCCCCGTCTTCACCACCGAAAATGGCCAACTCCGCCAAATCTCGCCTGACGGAACCATCACACCCATCGAAGCCCCGTTCCGCGTCAACGGCGTTGCCGTCCACCCGCGAGGAGCCCTTGTCCTCACTACGCCCGGCGCCGTCTACTTCCTCCACTCCACCGGCGAGTTCGAACTCATTGCCGGAGGCGATATCCCAGGCTTCAGCGACGGCGGCGATGCCCTCTCCGCCCGCTTCGCCAACCCCGAATCCGCCTGCGTCGACGCCTCCGGAGCCATCTACATCGTCGATCGCGGCAACCACCGCATCCGCAAACTCACCCCCAACGAACCGAACCCAGCCTCAGGCCTTATCCAGCATCCGCGGCCGGCTCTCCTTCAAAATCCGCGATAACCCCCCGTACGCCGGCAATCGTCCCCCGGTCCGGCGCTTCGCGGTAGTGCGACCGGGAAACTCCGGCATGGCCCCTATTTCCTGTTACGGTAAATCCGGCCCTCTTTCATCACGAAGAATACGTGCTCTGTCTCCCGGATGTCCTTCGTCGGATCCCCAGGCGTAGCCACCACGTCCGCGATCTTCCCCGCTTGCAGCGTCCCCAGCCGGTCCGAGACTCCCAGCAACTCCGCGTCCACGCTCGTTCCCGCCATCAGCGCTTCCGCCGGCTTCATCCCGCGCTCCACCAGCAGCCGGAACTCCCCAGCGTTCATCCCATGCGGATATACCGCCGCGTCCGTCCCCAACGCGATCCGCACATTCATCCCGATCGCCTTCTTCACCGTCACATCGATCGCGTCCATCGCCGCCCGCGCCTTCTTGGCAATCCGCGGATCGATCTTCCCTCCCGGAAGCGCCATCCGCAGACCCTCGACGGCCATCAGCGTCGGCACATAGTACGTGCCCTTCTCCACCATCATCCGCAGCGCTTCCTCGTCCAGAAACGACCCGTGCTCGATCGAATCGATCCCAGCCCGGATGGCCCGCTTCGCTCCCTCCGCGCCGTGCGCGTGCGCCGCCGCCTTCCGCTTCAGCGTATGCGCCTGGTCCACCAGCGCGTTCAACTCCTCCTGCGTCAACTGCGGCGAATCCACGTCATCCGTCAGCGACAGCACGCCGCCCGTCGCGCACACCTTGATCACGTCCGCTCCGTACTTCGTGTTCCACCGCACCGCCGCCCGCATCGCATCCGCCCCGTTCCCGATCGCCGGCACGTCCAGCGCCGGATTCAATGCCCCGAACCGGTACCCCTCGGTCGGATCACAGTGCCCGCCCGTTGTCCCGATCGCATACGCCACTGTCAGCATCCGTGGTCCCTCCACGTAGCCTTTGTGAATCCCCTCCCTGAGCCCGATGTTGATGAAGTCGATGCCCCCTAAGTCGCGCACCGTCGTAAACCCCGCCTCGAGCGTCTTTTTCGCGTTCACGCTCGCCTGTAGTGTCCGCTCCGCCACCGTCTGCCGCAAAGGTTGTAACGCCCCCGTCCCGGTGTCGCTCGAATACGGCATCGATAGATGCGTGTGCGCGTCCATGAACCCCGGCAGCAGCGTCGCATCCCCTAACTCCACCACCCGCGCCCCCGCCGGCGCTATCCCGCCCACGGACTCGATCCGCCCCCCGGTCACAACCAATACTCCCGGACTCTGCAATTTCCCCGTCCGCCCGTCGAACAGCCGCATCGCCTTTAAAAC
This sequence comes from Bryobacterales bacterium, assembly GCA_026954325.1. Classification (GTDB taxonomy): domain Bacteria; phylum Acidobacteriota; class Terriglobia; order Bryobacterales; family Bryobacteraceae; genus CADEFT01. The sequence goes on from JAIXKK010000210.1 coordinate 14,406, forward strand.
AATCGTCTGTCCACTCACGAGGCCCGCCCACAGCAGTCCCAGCGCCACAATTCTCCATAGCATGGGCGGATTGTAGCACGCCCTTCGAATGTTATGATCGTAGCGGGCCACCTTTGTGCGAACGTGGCGGAACTGGCAGACGCACTGGATTTAGGTTCCAGCGCCCGCAAGGGCATGGGAGTTCGACCCTCCCCGTTCGCACCATTCCCCTTGCGCTTATATGACCTTCACGCTAGGATTTCAGTCAATGCTATCCAAATTCTTCAGCCGCCGTGATCTCTTCCAAAGTGGCTCTCTCCTCGCCGCTCTCGGAATCTTCCGTGGCCGCCTCTCCGCGGGGGCCCTCAAGATCGGTCCCAATATATTCGAATCCATCGGAGTGCGCCCGCTCATCAACTGCAAGGGAACCTACACCATCATCTCCGGCTCGCAATCTCTCCCGGAAGTCAAGGCAGCCATGGAAGCAGCCTCCCATCACTACGTCCACCTCGACGAACTGATGGACGCCGTCGGCAAGCGCCTCGCCGAGTTGACCCAGGCCGAATGGGGCATGGTCTCGAACGGCTGCGCCGCGGCCCTCGCGCATGCCACCGCTGCCTGCATGGCGGGAGCCGACCCCGAAAAGATGCAGCGTTTGTCCCTGGCTGCCGCCCCCAGGAATGAAGTCATCGCCCCCGCCTACTCCCGCAACGTCTATGATCACGCGGTTCGCGGCGCCGGCGCGCGCTTCGTCGATGTCCACACCCTCGAGGAATACAGGCGGGCCTTTAATGACCGCACCGCCATGGTCATGGTCCTCGCCGGCCCCGGCGACCGCGGCGAATTGGGCCTCCAGGTGCTCGCTCCCATCGCCAGGGAACATGGCGTTCCCGTCCTCGTCGACGCCGCCGCCGAACGCCTGAAGGTGCCCAACATCCACCTCGCCGCGGGGGCCGACCTCGTCGCCTACTCCGGCGGCAAGTGCCTCCGCGGGCCGCAAGCCGCGGGCCTCCTGCTCGGCCGGAAAGACCTCATCAAAGCCGCATGGCTCAATTCCGCTCCCCACCACGCCTTCGGCCGCCCCATGAAAGCCTGTAAGGAAGAGATCATGGGCATGCTCGCCGCCGTCGAGATGTGGGTGAAGCGTGACCACGACGCCGAATGGAAACAGTGGGAAAGCTGGCTCGACACCATCTCGAACAGCGTCACCCGCGTCAGCGGCGTCTCTACGAAAGTCATCCAGCCGGACAGCCTCTCCAACAACTCCCCGCAACTGCGCATCAGTTGGGATGGCGAAGCCCTCGGCCTCTCCGGCGAGGATGCCGAAAAAGCCCTCCTCAACGGCCAGCCCCGCATCATTCTCGGCGGCTCGAGCGGCGGCCGCCGCAACGGAGTCAAGCACAGTTCTCTCACCATCATGCCCTACATGATGATGCCCGGCGACGCCGGCATCGCCGCCCGCCGCATTCACGAAGTGCTGGCCCACCCCGCCGGAACTCCCGTCCACAAGCCTTCCCCGCCGGCCGTCAACCTCACCGGCCAGTGGGATGTCGAGATGGAGTACGTCGTCGGCAAAGCCCACCACCACCTCGTGTTCGAACAGCATGAAGGCGAACTCGCCGGAACCCACCAGGGCGAGTTCCTCCGCGGCGACCTGCGCGGCACTGTGGACGGCGCCGAAGTCTGGTTCCGCAGTTCGCACAAATACGAGGGAACCCGCATCGGCTATGAGTTCCTCGGCCAGGCCGCGGAGGACACCATCACCGGTGAAGCCAGTCTGGGCGAATACGGAACCGCCAGGTTCACTGCCCGCCGCCACCGGTACGGCCGCCCGGGCGGCGTCGTCCGCCCCGTGAAAACCGTGTAGCTCTTCCCCTTTCGTAACGAGTACGGCCCTGCTTCATCTACTTTATGAGAGCTGTTTCAGCTCCCCTTTTACCGAAGGGAGGTAAACGATGACTAGCAGAGAAATATCTGCCGTGAAAACATCTGCCGTGATCAACCTGCTCGCGGGCATCTGGTTGTTCCTTTCACCGTGGGCCTATAGGGCTTATACGCCCCACAGCGCCTGGAACAGTTGGATCGTGGGTGCGCTGATCGTAATCTTTGGCGCGATTCGAGTCTCGAAACCGCTTACCACGGCGGGGTTGAGCTTGATCCACCTGATCCTTGGCATCTGGACATTCGCATCGCCGTGGATCTACGCCTACACGGCTTCCACGGGACGCTTCGTGAACAGCCTGATCATTGGCGTGATCGTCCTCGTGCTGGGCGCCATCGGGTGGACCATTGGCCACCGGACACCTCACCCGCCTCAGGTTACGACGTAGGTCAGAATCAGCGGTTCCCAATCGCGTCCTAAATAGAACGCTGTCCCACCGGTAGGCCCTGTAAACCGCCTCCGGTGGGCCGTACCTGTTGAGGAATGCCTCCACGCCGCCGTGGAAGCCGCGCCATGAAACTCAGCGTTGGAAGACCAGGAAATACTGGTTCGGCAGAAAACCGAAGCTCTCCGTCTGATGGAAACCGGCGGCCTTGAATTCGCCGGTGACCTGCTCTTCGCTGAGCTTCATCGACTCCGGCGGACCCACCGGTAGCGCGCGTTTGTGAAAGTCGATATTGACAATCCGCCCGCCCGGCTTCAGCGCCGCCGCCAGCTTCCGGCAGACCCGATATCCGCCATCACTTCATCCGGCCGGATCTTCAGCGCCGCGATCACCTCATACGGCTTCTGCCACGCATCCCGCGCCGGGTCCTCGAGGATCTTTGCATACTCCCTGGCATCGCGCGGCGGATGGTGCTGATGCTGCGTCTGCGGGACGAATAGGCCAATCAGAACAAAGACAGGCGTCATGCGTTACTCCACTAATTCGACGTGATCAATCACCCCGATGATAGCCATGTCGATGGGCGATTGCGGCCTGCCGGCGCTGGTCATGGCGCTGAATCCTTCGGTCACCAGCAGCACCCTGTCTCCGATGCCCGCGTCCACCGCGTCCAACGCCACCACCGCATCCCCGCGGTTCGACCCGTCCAGGTGCAGAGGCTGCACCAGCATGATCTTCTGCCCTTTATGGCTCTCATGCTTCTGCGTGGAAACCACCTCGCCGATGACCCGCGCAATCAGCATGGCGTTTGCTTGCTCCGGTTGACGTGCATCTCGTCGATTATCCCGACAATGCAGGTGTCCGTGGGAACCTCCGCCGGCAGGAACGGAAAACTCGATTCCTTCCCGCGGCAGCAGTAAACCAGTTCACCCGCGCCCGCGCCCACCGAATCGGCAACCACCATCCGCTTGCCCGTTTCCGTCAACTCCGGCGTCAGCGGTTGAATGATCAACAACCGCTGCCCCTCGAGCTTCGGATCCTTCACCGTGGCCCACACCCGTCCGATGACCCGAGCGAGAAACATCGTTCAGCCCTTCTTGCCGGACTTCGGTAGCGGCTCGTCGAGAGAGACCGTATCGACAATCCCGATGATGGCCGTATCGACGGGATGGTCCTTGCAGCCCTCGGCCATGCGCGCCGAACTGCCTGACACGGCAATCACCAGTTCGCGGTTCCCCGCGCTTACCGTGTCCACGGCCACAACGTACCCCGCTTCGTCCTTCCCATCGGGCGTCACGGGTTTAATGATGAGCAACTTCTTGCCTTCCAGGCGCGGATCTTTGCGCGTGGCGACTACCGTGCCCACTACCCGGGCGAGTATCATAATGCGCCGGCGCTACTTCGCGCTCTTGCCGATCGGCAGAACATCCTCGAGGCTCGGATGAGGACGGGGAATGACGTGGACCGCGACAAGCTCGCCCACCCGGCGCGCGGCGGCCGCGCCCGCGTCGGTGGCGGCCCGGACAGCGGCGACATCGCCGCGGACGAGAGCCGTTACGTAGCCCGATCCAATCTTTTCCCAGCCTACCAGCGTGACTTTGGCGGCCTTCACCATCGCGTCGGCGGCTTCAATCATCGCCACCAGGCCGCGGGTCTCGATCATTCCTAACGCTTCACCCATTCAACCTCCCAACTCTCTCATGCCAAATGAAACTATCATGCCATGCCGCGGGCGCGCAATGCCTCATCCACCAGGGCGATCAGTTCTTCCCGCGTCACCAGAAACTTGTCTTCCGAAGAGGCGGCGGCCGGCGAATCATCCTCCGCGGTCACGGGACAGCCCGGCTCCACGCCCGCGCGCGCCTTGACGCCGTACCGCGTGCGCGCGTCGAACAGCTTGTCCACCTCCGTACGCGGCAGTCTGTTGGCCCCGCCCAGCAGTTCCGCCACCAGCGAAATACGCGCGAAGTGCTCCACCGTTTCCATCCGGTAGTAGGCCTGCCACACCTCGTCGCCATAGGAGACTGCGCCGTGGTTGGCCAGCAGCAGCGCGTTGTACTTGGGAATGTAGGGCAGCATCGGCTCGGTCAACTCGGGAGTGCCCGGCAGGCCATAACCCGCCAGCGGCACGCAGCCCAGTCCGATAATCACTTCCGGCAGCAGCGCCTGGTTCAGCGGCTTTCCCGCCGTGGCGAATCCAGTCGCCACCGGCGGATGCGCATGGACCACCGCCCGCACATCACCGCGCATCTGATAGATGGTCAGATGCATCATGATCTCCGACGTGCGTTCCTTGCGCCCCTCGAGTTTGTTGCCCTTCAGATCGCAGATGATGAGGTCATCGGGATGCATCGTGCCTTTGCTCACCCCCGTGGGCGTACAGAGCACCCGGCCCTCATCAAGACGGATGCTGATGTTGCCGTCATTGGCCGCAACCCACCCCTTCTGATACACATAGCGGCCTACTTCGACGATGTCCTGCCGCAGTTCCCGTTCTGTTTTTGGCATCCGAACTCTCGATTGTATCAGGTTACGGTTCCAACTTCGGGCGGCGAATCGCAAAGGGGTTGGTAGAATGAGGGCAGTGAAGAACAGCCGCATGTGCCCGAACTGCCGGGCGTTTACAGCAGTGGCGGACAAAGTGTGCCCCTATTGCGAAACTCCTCTCGGCGCCCCCACCGCGGTTGCCCGCACATCCGGCGAAGTGCTGGGCGGCCTCATCCCGCACGCCCGCTTTACCACCATGATGCTTCTGCTGGTGAACAGCGCTCTCTTTGCCGCCACATGGCTGTTCGACATGCGGCAGGGAGCCGATGGCGGCGGTTTGCTCGACATCAGCGGCAGAACCCTGGTGCTGTTCGGCGGCAAATGGAATCAGGGCATCGCCGCCGGACAATGGTGGCGTCTGGTCACCGCCGGGTTTCTTCATGGCGGCCTCCTCCACATCGGCATGAACTCCTGGGCGCTGATGGACCTCGGCGCGCAGGTCGAGGAACTTTACGGCTCGGCGCGCCTGCTCATCTTCTACTTCATCGCCACCGTATTCGGATTCTATTTGAGCGCCGTCTGGAGCCCCGTTCTCAGCATCGGAGCCTCCGCCGGCATCTTCGGCCTCATCGGAGCCATGATCGCCCTCGGAGTCCGGCACAACACCGCCATGGGCTCGGCTATCCGCGGCATGTACATCCGCTGGGCCATCTACGGCCTGCTCTTCGGCCTTCTCCCCGGGCTCCACATCGACAACGCCGCCCACATCGGCGGCCTCATCGCGGGCTTCGCCGTGGCCTTCCTTGCCAGGGAGCCGCATGCGCCGGGCAGCACGTCGGAACGCGCCTGGCAAGCCATCGCGGGGCTCTGTCTGCTGGTCACCGGATTCAGCTTCGTCCGCATGTTCCTGTGGATGACCACGCAGATCTGATGAGGCCCGGGTGGCTTGTGCCGATCCTTCTCCTCGCGGCGCCGCTGCCGGCGCAGGTGGCGCGCTCGCTCGATCTGTATTCGGAGTTGGTCAAGGTCGATCCGTTTGGAAAGATCGATACCAGCCACAAGCCCCGCGAAATCCTCTCGCCGGGCGTCCCGCGGGGCGGATTCTTCTCCGTGCAGGTGGCGGTGACGGCGGAGCCCAAGACCATCTACATGATGGCGGTGCAGTCGAATCCGCCGAACGTTTTTGAATGGAAGCTCTATAAGGAGAAGTACGCGCTGCGCGGCAGGCAATGGGTCCCCGGCGAATTCGAAGAGTTGCGCGAGCCCTACTTTCGCGTGACACCGGACATCGATATTGACATTCCGGGTCAGACCACGCAGGTGTATCTGCTCGACGTATGGACGCCCCGGGAGACTCCCGTGGGACGCATCAGGCTGGAGGTGCTGGCGAAGTCGGACACCTGGCGGGTGGCGCCCATGGAGGTGCGCGTTCTCAACGCCACCATCCCGAAAACCACGGAGGCGCCCGCGGTGAGAAGCCTGAGTGACGTCGTCAAGCGCAACACGCTTCAGGACAGGGCGCTCGCGCAAACCCTCGCCGATGAAGGGAAGACCTGCTACGCGGCCGAGCCATCGCGCGAGGAGCAGGACCCCGAGCGCTACTTGCGAGTGCGCGATTGCCTCTACCGCGAGGCCTCGCGTCAATAACGGTCCGGACCCTTGAGGAGATCTCCTTCCCGGCACTCATAATGGCCTGGACGCAGATTCTTGTGCTCCTCCACGCGCCCGCTGGGCCATTCGATGACAAGCCGGCTGGCCGATGCCTGCTTTCCCAATCCGAAAGTGAGCGCCAACTCGGATTGCGAGAGGTAGCTCGATCCGCTCTTTACGGTACGCGATTGCGCGCCTGCCGGCGTTTCAAGACGCGCCGTTGCTCCGATGGCATCGCGGTTCGATTTTGTGCCCGTCAGCCGCAGGCGCAGCGACTTGTTTCCGTTGGCCACGTCATTGCGATAGAGATACGCGGGCCCCTGATTCGTGGTCATCAGCACATCGAGATCGCCATCGCGGTCAAAGTCGCCGTAGGCCAATCCGCGGCCTACCTTCGGCGCCGCGAACCCCGCCCCCGCTTGCCCGGCCGCATCCATAAAGGCAGTGCCGCGCTGGTTGAGAAACAGGTGCGGCGGCTGGGCGTAACCGACATTGCCCGGGACGTTGCGGACAGTCGCGTCAATGTGGCCGTTAACAGCAATGAGATCAAGCCATCCGTCGAGATCGGCGTCGAGGAACGCGCACCCGAAGCCGAGGCTGCTGCGCGAAAGCCGGCCAATGCCCGTCTTCAGCGCGATGTCGGAAAACGCGGCGCGCGATGACGCCAGGTAGAGCGCCATCATCTCGTTATCGAAGTTTGTAATGGCCACGCCCGGCGAGCCGGAGTTGGTGAAGTCCGCGGCGTCAATCCCCATCCCGGCGCGCGCCTTGCCGTCTTCACTGAAAGCCACTCCCGCTTTGACCCCCATCTCTTCGAACGTCCCATCCCGCTGGTTGCGGTAAAGCTTGTTCGGCTGCGTGTCATTGGCCACAATAAGGTCCGGCCACCCGTCCCTGTCGTAATCAAGCATGGCCACGCCGAGCGATTTCGAACTGGTATCGAAGATGGCGCTCCTGGCGGTGACGTCCTCGAACGTGCCGTTGCCGCGGTTGCGAAACAGCCAGCAGGTGGAGCCGCGATAGGCTTCCGGCGTGCAGTAGGACTTGTTCTTTCCATCCACGCTACAGAAGACATCGTGCTCGGGAGCCCATTTGACGTAGTTGCACACGAACAGGTCGAGATGGCCGTCGCGGTCATAGTCGAACCACATGGCGGACGTGCTGAACGCCGTTCTCCCCCCGAGTCCGGATTTCGCCGTCACATCGAGGAAATGGCCTTTCCCCGTGTTCTGGAACAGACGGTTCTGTCCCACGCAGGTCACGAATATGTCCGGGAAGCCGTCGTTATTGTAGTCGGCGACCGCCACACCGAGGCCGTACATCTCCACGGCCAGTCCCGCGCGCTCGGTGACATCGGTGAACGTGCCGTTGCCGTTGTTGCGGTAGAGCTTGAGAGTAGTGCGGCGCTTCTTGTGGCCCGGCCAGTCCATCCCGTTGATGAGGAGGATGTCGAGCCAGCCGTCATTATCGTAGTCGAGGAAGGCGCAGCCCGGCCCCATGGTTTCGGGCAGTAGTTTCGCTCCGTAGGCGCCGCTGTTGTGATGAAAGTGGATGCCTGCCGGGGCGGTGATATCGACCAGACGAAAGCCGGGTGAGGGCGCGGCCTGAAGCGCCCGCGCGGCCCCGAGAAGAAACGCGCGCCGGTTCACGTGATGCTCGCCAGTCCGTTGCGGATGGAGTACACCACCAGCTCCGCCGTGTTGTGGATGCCGAGCGCCTGCATGATGTTGGAGCGGTGCACGGCCACCGTGTTCGCGCTCAAGCCCAGCACCATGGCGATCTCCCTGTTCGACTTGCCGTGCACGATCAATTGAAGCACTTCCAGTTCGCGCGTGCTGAGCGCCGGCGTTGTCTTTTCGGGCATCCGGCCGAGACGCGGATCGAGGACCCGCGCTCCTCCCGCCACCTTCTTGATCGCCTCCACAAGCTCGAGGTCGAGCGCGTTCTTGAGGAGGTAGCCGCGGGCCCCGGCATCGAGGCACGTACGCACATAGTTCGGCTCGGAATGCATGCTCAGGATCAGCACTCTGGTTTCAGGCGCGTCTTTCAGGATGAGCCGCGTGGCCACTGCGCCGTTCATGCTCGGCAGGGCGAAATCCATGACCACCACGGCCGGCATCAGGTTGTGGGCCATCTCCACGGCATCATGCCCATCGCTTGCCTCGCCCACGACGCGCAGGTCCGGATCGTCTTCAATCATGCGCCGGAAGCCCCTGCGCACCAGGGCGTGATCGTCCACCAGAAGGATGGTGGTTTCAGGCTTCGGCATGTGCCTCCGTCGCGGCCAGCGGCGCGGTGAGGCGGACGATTGCTCCTCCGCCGGCCCGGTTGAGAAATTCGATCCGGCCATGAATCAGTTCAGTTCTTTCACGCATCGAGGTCAGTCCCATTCCGGAGCGCTCTGTGATATTCCCGAATCCGGCGCCTTCGTCCTCCACTTCGAGGACCACGCGTCCGGGTTCGAAACCGAGCCGCACCAGGGCGCGCTTCGATTGTGAATGGCGGGCAACGTTATTCAGCGCTTCCTGGAGGATTCGATAGAGATGAATGCCCATCTGCCGTTCCACCCGTTGGCTGGAGCCCATTTTTTCATATCGTACGGCAATCCCCGTCTGCTTCTCAAACCCCGGCAGGTAATTGTCGAGCGCCGTCTCGAAGCCAACTTCATCGAGCGCAATAGGGTGCAGCGCGCGGGAAAGCGCGCGGATCTTGTCGAGTGTGGATTGGACGATCTCCCGTACCTCCTGAAGGTCCGCCCGGAGCGGGGCATCATTGGCCGGCGTCCCGCGGTCCGCGCGCTGAAGCATGGCGCCGATGGCGGTGAGAATCTGGCCGAATTCATCGTGAAGTTCGCGGGAGATGTAGCGGAAGGTATTTTCCTGGCTCGTGATCAGTTGTCGGGCCAGTTCGCTGCGGCGCTCGGAAAGCGCCGTGATCTGGCGGAAGACGCGGCGGTTGTCGAGCACGAGGTAGAGGCTGGTGGCCGCCACCAGAAGCAGCATGGCGGCGAGGAACAGATACAGGTTGCGCTCGGCGCGGGAGTAGATCTCCTGCGCGGCCGCCGCCGCCTGCTGGTCGCTCTCATTGTTATGCACCTGAAGCCGGGCGACGGCAGTGGTGAGGGCATCGTGCCGCGCCTGAAGGGAAAGCCGGATGAGCGTGCGCGCCTCGTCTTCCCGCCCGCCTTGGGCGAGGGTGAAGATGCGCTCCAGGGCGTCCCAGAAGCGGGTGATGGAAACAGCGAGGTAATCGCGCTGGCCGCTGGTCCGGTTGGAGGGCGACACCATCGCTTCCTGCCTGACGGCATCTTCGAGGTCCGTCCGGATGCGGTGGAACTGGCTCTGCCAGGCGGTAAGCGGATAGGGTTCGCTCGAGTCCAGCATGTCGCGCATGGCGAGAGAAAGCGAGTTGAGGTTGTTCTGGATGCGAAGCAGCAGCAGCGAATCGCGACGGTTGCGGCCGATGGTCTCTGATTGCAGGCGGCGCAGACTGCGGAGTTGCGCGATGGTGTAGCCGGAATAGACAGCAACGGCGGAGAGGGTCACGGCGAGACCCGCCAGGAGTCCGAGTGTGGGAGAACGGCGCGGGGCCACTTGTCTTTGTATTGTCCTACGGCCGCCCGGCGGTGTTCAGAAGAACCACCGAAGCCTCATGGCGGCGGTTCGCGGAGCCACAAGCCGGGTTCCCACGAACAACGACTGAAAGTTGTAGAGCGCGGTTTTGTTCGTGATGTTCGACACCTGGAAACCGGCCTCCCAGCGTTCGCCCTTGTAACCGATACCCACATTGGTGATTGCGCGCGGACGGGTGCGGGGCGGGTTGGATGTGAG
>JAIXKK010000054.1 GCA_026954325.1 Bryobacterales bacterium
GGACTTGTGGGTCGTGTTGATCAACACGATGAACAGCACCGCCATCGAGAGCATGGTAGCCGTGGCCCCCATAACCAGGTAATCCACCTGCTTGCGCGGGATGGGCATCAGTTGCCACATGATGGCGATGGTGAGAGCGAACACAACCACGATGCCCGCCCCCAGAAGTAGCGTTCGACGCACCTTCTAATTGTAATCGCTGCCCGGAAGCGGCCTCAATCGTAGCGCTCGAAGATGACCTGTTTCTTGTGGAAGCCGAGTTCCTTGAGGCGGTCGCGCACGTCGTTCACCATCTCTTTCAGTCCGCAGATATACACATCGAGGTCCCGCCGCTCGCCGATTTCTCCAAAGACATACTGTTGCACCCGGCCCGAGTTGCCTTTCCATTCGGGCCCTGGCCGGGTAACCGTGCAAATGAATTTGAAGTTCGCGTGCTTGCGCGCCATCTCCTCGAACGTTTCCATGTAAAGGACGCTATGGTCATAGCGAACCCCAAAAACGAGAATGTAGTCGTTTGCGCTGTCCTTGGCGAGGCGGTCTTGAAGCATCGGCAGAAAAGGCGCAATCCCCGTGCCGGTGGCCACAAACATGGTATGGCTCGCCGGTTCCTTCAGGACAAACATCCCGTGCGGCCCCTTCATCTCCACGGTGTCTCCCGGTTTGAGGCGGAAGAGAAACGGGGAGAAGATCCCGTCCTTCACCTCATTCAGGCATAGTTCGAACTTGTTTTCGTACCAGCAGGAGGCAATGGAATAGGCACGGGTTACTTTTTTCTCGTTAACGATTCCGGACAGCGAGACGAACTGTCCGGGGACAAACCGGAACTCCTCCATATCCGGGATCTCGAACCAGAAATGGCGGACATCGGGAGCGATTTCAATATATCGGGTCAGTTTTGCCTGATGAGGGATTTGGTGAGCTAGCATTCTAAAGCCTTCTTGGCGCGTTCGAGCACGATTTCCCGCAGACCCGGATGCCCGTCGAGGGGTTCCGTCACCTCGATGCGCAAGCCCGGATGATCCAGCAGGATGTCCGCGATGATCCGTGGCAGGTCCCGCCGAAGATGAATTCCCAGGGTGAGGAAATACGGCACGACAATGACGCGGACCGCACCCTGGCCGGCTACGTGGGCAACGGCTTCGGGCAGATCCGGGCTCGCCAGCTCAAGAAAAGCGGTCTCCGCCATCCCCCAGCCGCCGCTTTCGGCAACGGCGGCGGTGACGGACCGGACGGCTTCATTGGCGGATTCCACACTGGATCCATGCGCGAACACGATGATTGCGGTCTTCACGGACATCCTACAGCTTAATAGATTCCAGGGGGCGTGTGGTGGCGGAAAATAGAGCGGCGAGTCGAGGGGATACTGATCCCCCTCGCTGATCGATATCGCTCGCGCCCCTCATTATTGTTTCTTCATCCGGTAACCTCCCCCTCCCACTCGCCATCCTCCTGTTGCAGGAGATCTCCTACTATGAAACTGCGCATCCTTACCCACGTTTCTCTCGCCGCCGCCCTCGCCATTTCCGCCTTCGCCGCCGATGTCTCCGGCAAATGGAAAACATCCTTCACCACCCGAAACGGCGACAAGCGCGAAAGCATCATCGAACTCAAAGCCGACGGCAACAAACTCACCGGCAAGATGGAGAGCCAGCGGGGTTCCGTGGATATCACCGACGGCAAAGTCGACGGCGACAACGTTTCCTTCAGTGTGGTCCGGAACTTCAACGGAAACGAAATGAAAATCAACTACAAAGGTACGGTCAGCGGCAATGAGATGAAACTGACCATGGAAGTCAACGGCAACGAGCGGGAGACCACCGCCACCCGAGTCCAGTAAGCCTCGCGTTCCTGCTCCCGATCCCTGCAATTGCTCTGCCTCCTCCTTGTGTACCCGGGCAATTGCAATATCTCGGCCGAGTGCTCGCCTACTGCTGGGGCAGGCCTCGGCCGTGTTTTTCCTCCCCATGAAAACCCGCCGGCCGCGTCACGGTACGGTAAGGCATCCGACAACTGATAACGTAGGATCGGCGTTTGCGTTGTGCATCAGGCCCGCCACCCCGCTTCGGGGCCAACAGGCTGTCTTGTAGCAGCGGGCGCTCGCCCAGGCCTCCAGCGAGGAGAACGCCTGCAAGGCTGCGGTGCGGGCGGTTGGAGACCGGCGGGACCAGCGGGGCGGCGTGGGAGACAACCGGAATAGGGGAAGCCGGCGCGGGCGGAGTGGCGGTCGTCAGGACTATTTCCGCAAGGGAACGCTACGCGCAGGCCGCACCTTTGTACCGCAACGCCATTCAGCAATACCGCAAATCGGCGGACCGTAACTGAACGCGCGCCTGCGGCGCGGATGACGCTGAGATCCCCCGCCTTCCAAACAACCCGCACGCCGGCCGGCGTGGGTGATGTCGCGCAGCATCTCCTACGTTCCACACCCTGCACGGCCTGAGTACAGGTCCGTCCGCGGGAACAACCCGCCGGCCAGGATCGCGGCCGAAGGGCATGTTCCCCTGCTTCCCAAAGCCGAGTGCTGGTACAGCCCTCGCCTGAGGCCGCGCTGCGCTTCGGCCCCTCCGGCGGCGCTGACGAGTTACCGGAGTTGCTGGCGGAAGCCATGCGGCGGTCATTGAATGAAGCCGAAGCTTGGGCTGCGCTGCGCCGGCCTTGAATTGAATCGAGTGAGCGGCAAGCGCGAAGCAAAGTCGTTCGCTGTACGTCCATTCCACCTTCAACCGCCTGCGGCACGCGCCTCTTCCCTTTCGTGACTAGAGCCGCTGGGCGGTTGAAGCAGCGGTTCATTCGCAGGATCATCGATGGTGACGACCGGCTTGCCTAGCGCTCTCAGTTCCCGGCAGAGGGCCAACGTCTTGCTGCCGGGCGCGGCGTGCGCCACGAACACGCGGTCGGCGAGAGCGCCCACGACGCGGTTCCGTTGTTCGGCGAGGACGGCGGTGATGCGTTTGTGTTTGGGTTCGAACGGGGACAGGATGAGCAGTCGGCCGGCTTCGAATGCCGGCTGAAGTTCCGGCTCGAGATGCATCCCTTGAATGCTGCGTGCCGGAACCCAGATCACTGGTTGACGCCCGCGAAGCAGGATGCCCAGGCATTCCCATTCCATGGGCGAGTGGAAGCCGCCGATCAGGGTACGGCCTTCATCGCGCATCGCCGTGATCGCGTCGAACGTCTTCAGGATCACTCTGCCCGGGCATTGGGAGGAGCAGAAGAAAGCCGTCTTTTCACCGTCCAGGATGTACAA
>JAIXKK010000042.1 GCA_026954325.1 Bryobacterales bacterium
GTTCCTGGTAGCTGATCATGCGCTGATCACCGGGTTCGCCTTCCCAGAGAATGGCGATCTTGTTCTTTCTGGGAGTGGCGAGGTGGCGGTCAATGCAGTTGTAGGTGACATTGAACTTCCCGCCGGCGAACCACTTTACGAAAGGCGGATTCCATTCAAAGACGTGGTTCCACTTCTCGAACCAGTGCAGTTCTTTTTCGGCGAGTTCGCCCCAGAAGGCTTCGGGATGCTCCCTGGCCTTTTCGTAGAGGGCTTCATAGGCTTCCATGCTGGGGACGTTGGCCTGGGAGGAGAACTCGGGACTGGGAGGGTAGATGGATTCACTCATAGGGCAAAAGGGAATTTTATCAGTGTTCGGAGGATGCGCGTGGCGTGCATCCCGATGGGGGCCGGTTTGCGGCGGGATAATACGACCCATGATTCCGTTGCTGCTTCTCTGTTTGCTTGCTGATCCGGCGCCGATCAGTGGAACGCACGGCGAAATCGACCCCGCATGGTAAGGGGCTACTTCCGGATGCGGCACTGGGGGAGCGCGGTCCGCAGCGTTGCCGCCGCCCCATCCGAGATGCCTGTTCCCTCGATATCGAGCCATTGGAGGCTCTTCATCTGAGAGAGGGTGGCGGCGGCTTCGTCGTCGATGCGGGCGCACTTCCAGAGCACGAGTTTTTCGAGATGAGAGAGAGCGGCGAGTGGTTTGACGCCCTGGCTGGTGAGCCCGGTCTGGGCGATGTTCAGGTTCCTCAATTCCGCTAGCGTGGATAATTTGGCCATGCCTGAGTCAGTGATCTTGGCGGCCTGAAGATTGAGGACCTGGAGCTTGCGGAGTTGTCCGATGGTCTCGAGGCCTTTGTCCGTAACGGCGGCGGACCAGAGTCCGGAGTCGGTGCGCTGTGCTCCGGCGAGATCGAGTTCGGTGAGATTGGGGATGAGGCGCACGAGGTTGAGGCCGGCGTCGGTGAGCTTGTTGCCGCCGATGGCGATGCGCTTCAGGTTGGGGATGGAGGTGAGGGGTTCAAAGCCGTTGTCGGTGAACAGGGAGTAGCCGGCGTCGATGGACTCGAGCGTGGGGTGATTGACGAGTTGGGCCACGCCGAGGTCGGTGACTTTGGTGCCGCGAAGATTGACAGACCTGAGATGCTTCCAGTTCTTCATCACGACAAGCGCCCCGTCGCCGATTTGTTCGGCGAAGTAGAGGCTCACGTTCTCGACGGAAGGGAGCGCCTTGAGGTTCTGGAAGCCTAGGTCCGTGATCCGGGTGTGCGAGAGATCGAGATCGCGCAGGGTGGCGAGTGTGGAGAAGGTCTTGAGATCGTCGTCGGTAATCCAGGTGGAGCGGAAGCTGAGCGCCGTGATCTCGCCCTTGGCGTTACGAGTCGCGGTCCCGCCGAGGGCGGAGGTCCACTGGTCGATAGCGATGGCAGCCGCGGCGGTGAAGCATGCCACCACGCAGAGGACGCTAACTCTTGCGGCGGTTCGGGAGTGAAGATTCCGGGTCATAGATGATCTGGCAATTGGGCAGCGATTGTTTCAACTGGTTGTACGCTTTTTCGGAGACCAGGGTGTGATACAGGTTCAGGTATCTGAGGCCGGAAATGCCGGCCAGGGTTTCGGCGCCGGCATCGGTGATGTTGGCGGTGTCAAGCCGAAGTTCCTGTATGTTCGCGAGGCCGGCCTTGAGAACGGCCATACTCTTGTCGGAGAAGTTGGTGTAGTTGAGGTTGAGCAGGCGGAGGTTGGCGAGCCGGGCGAGCGTCGCCGCGGAGTCATCGGAGGCGCGGGTGCGGACAAGTTCGAGCTTCTTGAGGTTGGTGAGATCCGCTATGGAGGCGAGCCCCTTGTCGGTGAAGCGGCAGTAGCTGAGGTTCAGTTCCTCGAGCGAGGTGAGAGGGGTGAGGTTCGGCATGCCGGCGTCAGTCAGATCGGTGGAGGTAAGGTCGAGCGCGCGGAGGTCTTTGAGCGCGGCCAGGAGTTTCAAGCCGTCGTCGGAGATGTTGGTGTAGGCGGCGCGCAGAGAACGGAGAGAGGCAAAGGCGCTCACTTTCCCGAGCCCGGCATCATTGAGATTCGTTCCGTCCATCTCCAGGTCTTCGAGTTGAGGGAGTTGGGGGAGACCGGTTCCGTCGACGGGAGAGTTATTGAGGGTGAGCCGGCGGAGGCGGGAAAGAGGGGTGAGAACGGCGAGCCCCTTGTCGCTGACGAGCGTGTGGCCAAGGTTCAGTTGCTCGAGCGAGGTGAGGCGAGCGACGGATCGCATGCCGATATCGCCCGCTTCGGTGGTTTCCAGGCTGAGCTTTTTGAGAGCGGGAAGAGAGGCGAGGCCGGCCAGTTGGGCGTCGGTGACCGGGGTGCGGGAAAGGTCGATTTCGCGAAGGGCTCCTTCGGCGAATTCGGCGCGCCCTCCCATCTTCTGAACCCATTCGGCGATGGCTTTCACCGAGGAATCGGCCGGCTTGCTGTTGCGCAGAGCAGCGGATGCGGACTGGGGGGTGGTGTCCTGGAATTCAATGCGGCAGTTGGGGTGAGACCTGCGGAAGCTGTCAATGCCGCCTCGGGAGACGCGCGTGTAGCGGAGGTCGAGATGCTGGAGATTCTTGAGCGTAGAGAGGCGGGCGAGTCCGGTGTTGCTGATTTGGGAACGATAGAGCACCAGTTCCTCAAGATTGGGAAGCCGGACGAGCGTTTCGGCGCCTTCATCGGTGATTTGCGAACCGAGCAGGTTCAGGCTTCGGAGGTTTGCCGCGCCGGACAGATAACGGATGCCGGAGTCGGTGAGTTTGGCGCCGTAGAGGTCGAGTTCTTCGAGGGCGGGGAGGTTGGCGAGATGAGGAGCGCCGCGGTCAGTGACAAGGGTGTCTCGCAGATTTAGGACCTTGAGTTTCTTGAGGCCGTCGAGGGCGGCCATGCCATCGTCGCCGAAGGAGGAGTAGTTGAGATCGAGTTTTTCGAGGTTTACGAAGGGAGCGAGACTGGGGCCCTTGACGCGGGTCTGGGTAAGGCGCAACTCGCGGATGGATGTGAGGTTCTTGAGATAAGTGAGTCCTTTGTCCTGGACGTTGATTTCGGTGAGGAAGTGGAGGCTGAAGTGAAGCTTTTCGAGCTTGGTGAGGTTGGCGAGGTTCTTCATTTCCTCGTTGGCGTCGAGGCGGCTGCCGGCGGCGGGATTGAAGCTGGGGCCGGGGAGGAGGAGTTCGCGGAGTTCGACGCAGTTGGCAAGGTATTTGAGTTCTGAGGGTTCGATGGTGGCGCCGATGAGGTCGACGGCTTCAAGACGGAAGGGGGTAGTGGGGAGTTGATCGAGCGAGGTGAGAATGTGGGGGTTGCCGGCAATGCGGAGGCGGCCATGGCCGCGGATCACCCAGCGGGCGGCGTCGTGATCATCGGAGGATGGGGGCGCGGCGAAGGCCGTGAGCGTGAGCGCGAATAGGACAATAGAACGGCGTGCCATGAGGTGATTTCCTCATCGTATCACTGAGGAACGCGACAGTTTAGAATGAAAGGACAATGAAACAGCGCGAGGAGATCATGCTGACGGTCGCGGATCTCGAGTCCATGCCGGAGGATGACAACCGGTATGAGGTCATTGACGGAGATTTGTACGTGTCCACCGCCCCTTCGTATCACCACCAGTACTGTCTGCGCGAACTGGTGTTCAGTCTCATGACGCATTTGAAAGCTCATCCGGTTGGTGAAGCAATGTTCGGGGTGGGTATTATCTTCGACGAGTTCAGCGGTGTCATTCCGGATCTTGTCTACTTTTCCAATGAACGGAAAAAGACGATTGGCGGCGTGAAGTTGACGGGCGCGCCGGAGATTGTGGTCGAGGTGCTTTCGCCGGGGCAGAAGAACGAACAGCGCGACCGCAAGGTGAAACGGCGGTTGTATAGCGAAAATGGCGTTTCCGAGTATTGGATCATGGACCCGGAAGCGCGGACCATCGAGATTCATAGGGCGTCGAAGACCGGCGGGTTCCGGTCGAAGGTGGTGCTGCATGACGGGGACCGTTTGACGACTGCTTTGCTGCCGGGCTTCCAGGCGGACGTTGGGGCGCTGTTTGTGAAGGATTAGCGGCCTACTTCGATCTCCATGCGCAGGAGTGCCGCGCCGAAGGTTTTTCCTTGCGCGTCGATGCGCAGGGAGAGCGTTCCTCCTCCTCCCAGTGCTTCGTGCAGGAGGAAGTTGAGCGCACCGAGGTTCGGCAGTTCGTAACGGATCACTTCGCCCATCACCAGGTTGCCGAAGTGGGCCTTCACGCGTTCGGGAGTGACTTCGCGCAGGAGAACGGCGTAGTCTTCGGGCTGGTAGGCGATCACCCCGATATTGACGGTATCGCCTTTGTCGCCGGACCGGGCGTGCGCGATTTGGGATAACGGCGCTCTCATTCCACCACCTCCACGCTCGTCGTCACTTCCTCGCGGGGCAAGAGGGCGGGCCAGTAGGCCACCACTTCGCGAACCGGCGGACGGCCATCTCCGAACCCGGTGGCGGTGGGAGGGCCGTTCAATACGAGGGGGACCAGTTCGCGAGTGAAGCGATCCACGGCCTTACGGTCCATTCCGCGGACGCCCATTCGCACCTGCACCTCCGGCGGGTCGGGAGAGGGCGGGGCAGCGGGTCCATGGCAGGCGTTGACGCCGAAAAATTCGGTGTAAATCTCGTCAAAGCGCAGACCCAACTGGGAGAGGCGCTCGTGGACAATGCGGTCCGCGGCCCGCGCCTTCGCGAGGGCTTGCGGCCAGCTATAGACGAGGGTGCCGATGGCTTTGTAGCCCCACGAATAGCTGATGGAAACCTTGAGCATGGGCGGCCGGGGTCCGCCTTGAATGCCGTGGATACGAACGCGGTCCGTGCCGGCATCGGCGATGTGGATGGTGGTGAAATCGGCCACGCAATCGGGGGTGATGTAGTTGCGCGGGTCGCCGAGTTCGTAGAGGAGTTGTTCCTTGACCACGTCGCTGGTGACTCTGCCTCCCGTGCCGGGATGCTTGGTGACTACGAAGGAACCGTCGGGTTCGGCCTCGACGATAGGGTATCCGATGTTCGCCATATCCGGTATGGACTGCCAGTCGACCTGGCAGTTTCCGCCGGTGCATTGTGCGCCGCACTCGATGATGTGTCCCGCGATGGTTCCCGCGGCGAGAAGATTCCATTGGTCCGGCCGCCAGTGGAAGGCGTGAATCATGGGGGCGAGCGTGAGAGCGGTGTCGGTGCAGCGGCCGGCGATGACCACGTCCGCGCCTGTGGAGAGCGCTTCGGCGACGGGGAACGCTCCGATGTAAGCATTGGCGCTGAGGATGCGATCACGGATGGCGGCAAGCGGCTCGTTGGTTTCCATGTTCGAAAGCGGGCGTCCCTTGTCGAGCAACTCGCCAAGGCGGTGAAATAGATCGTCTCCCAGGACAACCGCCACCTTGAGATGAGGCGCCAGCCGCCGGACTTCGCGGGCGCAGGCAATGGGATTCACGCCGCCGGCGTTGGCCACCACCTTTACTCCCCGGTCACGGATGCGGTTTGCGATGCGCTGAATGAGCGGGGGAAAATCGCGCGCGTAGCCGAGGTTGGGGTCAGCCTGCTTCTGTTTCTGCACGATGGACATCGTGATCTCGGCGAGGTAGTCGAGGGCGAGATAGTCGATGGGGCCTTGCTCGACGAGGCGGACCGGAGCTTCGAGCCAGTCTCCCCAAAACCCCTGGCCGTTGGCAATGCGGATCATCGCATCACCTCGAGGGCGAGGTGTTCGCGGTGCGAGGAGTAATTGATGCAATCGAGGACAAAGGCAAGGGCGCGGCGGGTGATGAGGGGATCAAGGATGGCGTCGCAGTGTCCGCGCGAGGCGGCGAAGTGGGCGTCGAGCCAATTCTCATAGTCCGTGCGCGTCTTTGCGATGCGCTCCTCGAGTTCGGGCGGGATGGGCTCGCCCGAGGCTTTGAGTTTATCGAGTTCCGGGCCGTAGACAGCCTGGATGGCCGAATCGCCTTCCATCACTCCGATGCGGGCCGTGGGCCAACTGAAGGTGAAGTGAGGATCGAATCCCTGTCCTCCCATGGCGTAGTAGCCGGCTCCGGAGGCATGATTCATAACCACGAGAATCTTGGGCACGGTGGCGCATGCCATGGACTCGACCATTTCCGCCCCGGCGCGAATGATGCCCTCGGATTCGGCTTCGACGCCGATCATGAATCCGCTCACGTCCTGAAAGTATAGAATCGGCAGGCCGGAGCGTTCCGCTGTTTCGACAAAGTAGGCGACCTTGCGCGCTGACTCGGTGTAGATGATGCCGCCGATGCGCGGGCGGCCATCGGCTTTGAGGAAACCGCGGCGATTGGCGACGACGGCGATGGAGTGGCCGTGAAGCCGTGCGGTGGCGCACAGCATCTCGGGCGCATGATCGGGCTGGAATTCGAGGAAATCCGTGTCGTCGAGGAGGCGCGCAAGGATCTCTTCGATGGGGTAGGGCAATCGATGGTCGGCGGGGAGGACGGCGTAAAGGCCGTCGGTGGATTTCGGGGGGCGCGTTCCCTTGCGACTTTCGGGCGCGGGCTTGAGTTCCCGGAATTTCTGGCGGATCATCTGGAGGCATTCTTCATCGTTGGCGGCCCGGTAGTGGGCGACGCCGCTGGTGGTGGTGTGCATGGCGGCGCCGCCGAGCGTTTCGGCGTCTACCACCTGGCCTGTCGCTCCCTTCACCAGGTTCGGCCCGCCGAGGCCCATGAAGCTTGTCTGTTCCACCATGAAGATGACGTCGCTCAGCGCGGGCAGGTAGGCTCCACCGGCAATGCAGGGGCCCATGACAGCGGAAATCTGCGGGATGCGCAGCCGGCGGCGCATGAGCGAGTTGTAATAGAAGATCCGCGCGGCGCCGTACTGGCCGGGAAAGATGCCGTCCTGCAAGGGAAGATTGACGCCGGCCGAATCCACCAGGTAGACGATGGGGATACGGTTGCGCATGGCGATTTCCTGGGCGCGTAGAATCTTGGTGATGGTTTCGGGCCACCATGCGCCGGCCTTCACGGTGGCGTCATTGGCGACGAGGACCGCGGGGCGGCCTTCGACGCGGGCGAGTCCGGTGACGACGCCGGCCGCCGGGGCCTGCCCATCGTATTTATCGTGCGCGACAAGCAATCCGATCTCCAGAAACATGGAGCCCGGATCGATCAGTTTGGCGACACGCTCACGGGCGGTGAGCTTTCCGTCGCGATGCTGCTTTTCAATCCTGGCGGCTCCGCCACCCTGGCGAAGGCGATCCTGCAGTGAGAAGAGTTCTTCCACCAGGACGCGCATGTGATTGGCGGACTGTTCTTCGAGCGGGGTCTGCGGCTGGGGCTTCACACTCTTCAGTGTAAGACGGTTACAATCAGGGTCGGGTTTGACGATGAACTTGCGAATACTCCCGTTTCTGATTTCCGCCACTCTGCTGGCGCAGCATCCGGATAGCATCAACCGGGGGCGTGCGTCTTTCTCGAAGCTATGCTCGGCCTGCCATGGCGCGAATGCCAAGGGGGGGCGGGCCCCGGACCTGACCGGGCAATTGAAATACGGAGCATCGAACGATGCCATCGCGGGAAACATCCGTAACGGAATTCCCGGGACACAGATGCCCGCGTTTCCGGTTTCAACAGAAGAAGCCAACGACATCGTGATGTTTCTCCGGTCGCTGCGGAAAAATACGGGCGATCAGCACACCACCGGAGATCCGGGCAAGGGGCAGGCGTTGTTTTTCGGCTCCGCCGGCTGTAGCGGATGCCACATGTTCGGCGGACGCGGAGGACGCTTGGGGCCGGACCTGAGCAATGCGTGGAGCGAGCGCAGTCCGGCCGATTTGCGCGCTTCGATCCAGGATCCGGACAAGGAGCTTCGCAACAATTTCGAAACGGTGGAAGTGGTGACCAGCAGCGGAAAAACACTCACCGGCGTGGCCTGGAGCGAGGATACGCACGCCCTCGTAATGATGGACCGGCAGGAGCGGCTGCACTCCTTCGCAAAGCGCGACCTGCGGGAAGTGCGCCACCCGCGGCGGTCGTTGATGCCCAAGACCTCTCTGCCGAAGGATCAGGTGGAGGATGTGGTGGCGTTTCTGGTGAAGGGCGACCGCGGATCGATGGCGGACGTGGAATGGCGACCGGGCGACTGGAACGTTTCCTTCGAACGTCTGCGCAACGCCTCGAAGGAGCCTCAGAACTGGCTCACGTATTGGGGCGATTATCAGGGGCGGCACTACAGCGCGCTCGAGCAGATTCGCAAGGAGAACGTGTCGGGGCTTTCGGTGAAGTGGATTCACCAGTTCAAGGGGACGAACATCGAGACCACCCCGATTGTGGCCGATGGGCTGATGTTCGTCACCGGGCCGCTAAGCGATGCGGCCGCGCTCGACGTGCGCAGCGGGCGGCCGGTTTGGGAATATCACCGGCCATTGCCGCAGGTGGCGGCGAACTGCACGGTGATGACGAACCGGGGCGTGGCGGTGTTGGGCGACCGCGCATATCTGGCTACGCTCGACATGCACCTGGTGGCGCTGGACGCGAAGACGGGCAACGTGATTTGGGATACGGAGGTGGACGACTACAAAAAAGGCTTCTCGATCACGCACGCGCCGCTGGCGATCGACGGCAAGATCATTGTGGGCGTGACGGCGGGCGAATGCGCGCTGAACGGCTTCGTCGACGCCTACGATGCGGCCACCGGGAAGCGCTTGTGGAGATATTGGGCGATTGCGCAGCCAGGCGATCCGGCGCGCTCGACGTGGTCAGGGAAATCGGCGGAGACGGGAGGCGGACCGACGTGGATGACGGGAACCTATGACGTGGAAACGGATACGGTGTTCTGGACTACGGGAAATCCTTCGCCAGACTACGACGGTACGGTGCGGTTGGGCGACAATCTCTACACGTGCAGCGTGCTGGCGCTGGATCCCCAGACCGGAAAGCTCAAGTGGTACTTTCAATACACTCCGCACGACACGCATGATTGGGATGCCAACGAGACTCCGGTGCTGATTGACGGAGTGGTGAAAGGGCGGCAGCGGAAGCTGCTCATCATGGCGAACCGCAACGCGTTTTATTACGTGCTGGATCGCACCAATGGCGAGTTTCTGCTGGGCAAGGCGTTTGCGAAGCAGAACTGGGCCGAGGGGCTGGACGCCAAAGGGCGTCCCATTGTGAAGCCCAACACGGACCCGACGCCGCGGGGCGTGTACATCTGTCCCGATGCGGGAGGAGCGACGAATTGGGCAGCGCCTTCTTACAATCCGCTGACGAAGTTATTCTACGTGCCGACCCGCGAAACGTGCGCGATCTACTCGAGTGTGACGAAGGAACCGGAGCCGGGGCTGCCGTATACGGGGACCGGCCAGCAGGGGGACCCGGATATAGGAGACCCCGGATTTGTCCGCGCGCTCGATCCGTTCACGGGGGAGAAACGCTGGGATTATTCGCTGCATCTCGGGTCCTCCGCGGCGGGCGTGTTGAGTACGGCCGGAGGGCTGGTGTTTTCCGCCGGCCGGGACGGAAACCTGACTGCTATTGATGCCGCCACGGGGAAATATTTGTGGCACATCCAAACCGGCGCGCAGATCAAAACATCGCCGATGAGCTTCGCCGTTGACGGCAAGCAGTATATTGCCGTGGCGTCGGATTCGGCGTTGTTTGTGCTGGGACTGGCGGAAAAAGGGCGCTGATCCGGGATGGCCGGCGCGGCCTATTCGTCTATCTGCTGGGCAAGATAGTTTTCGTAGCCCATTTCCTTGATCTGGTGGAGTTGGGCTTCGAGGTAGTCGACGTGTTCTTCTTCGTCGACGAGGATCTTCTCGAACAGGTCCCGCGAGCCGTTGTCCGCGGCTTCGACGGCGCAGTTGATGGCCTTGTTGAGGCGAGGGACGGCTTCGTATTCAAGAGCAAGGTCGTTTTCGAGTTGCGCCAGGACGCTCTGCCCGATGCGGAGCGGAAAGAGTTCGCTCATGTTCGGGGATCCATCGAGATAGAGCATTCGCTCGAGTATTGCCTCGGCGTGGCGCATCTCATCGATGGACTCCTTCCGGGTGTGCGCGGCGAGTTTCTTATAGCCCCAGTTTTCCAGCATCTCGGCGTGGAGGAAGTACTGATTGATGGCGGTAAGTTCGGCTTTGAGTGCTTCCTGAAGGTATGCGAGGACCTGATCGTTGCCTTTCATCGTTCCGATTGTAACAGACGAAACGGAGAAACCGGACAAACCTGCCAGGGTTTTCTATCATTTTCGGGCACTGAAGGGAACTGTCAGACGACTCGAATGGAGACGGCTTCCGAGCGGGTTTCGCCCACGGCGACTACCAGGTCATGACGCCCGGCGGGAAACTCCGCGGGGATTTTTGCGTTTACCTGCCTGGCCTCGCTTTTGCCGTCATGCGCAGACACCTGATGGACGGCCAGTTTCTTGCCTCCAAGAAATACCCGGACGTTTCCGCGGTCTCCGTTCACCGGCAGACCAGTCACCCAGATGCAAAGGAACGCGCCGTCGCTTGCCGTCACTTCGCCGGGACGCCAGGACTTGGCATCGCAAGCGCCCGTGATGGCGAGCGAACCGGCATGAGCCGGCAGGTCGATGGCAATGCGCGTGGCCTGGCTGAAGCGACTGTTGGCCGTGCGTAAGAGAACGTCGTGCCAGCCGGCGCTCAACCCCGGCGGGATGCGGAAACTGGCCTGCCATCCGTCCGCGCCGGTGTTGAGGACAGCCACCGGGGCCACTCCGAAGCCGCCCACTTGTGGGAAGACATTCTCTCGCGTCAGCGATTCTTCGCCGGACTTGAAGAATGCCGTGAGAAAATCATCGGTCTTCGGGCTGACATTGATTCCGTAGTTGCCGGAATGGGTCGTGGCGAGGAGATTGGGCGGCGGCGCTGACGGATGTTCCGGTTCGGGTAGCCAGTGGCGGTAACAGGCCACCAGCGCCCGTTGCCGGTTCACCCTCAGTAACCGCGGACGGGCGAATCCCGCGGTCCGGCAAAAGGCGAGCAGGCACTGGATGTTCGGCCCACACCAGTTATCGATCTGACCCAATAATTCGCTGGTTTCGTAGAACTGGAGGGTGGGGACCTCGTCATTCGGGGATTCGTTGGTGACGAAAGACTCGACAATCGCCAGGTCGCGAGTGACTTCACACACACGTTCGAGCGCGAGCAGCGGGTGCTTGAGGTGATAGAGCACGCCCATGAAGAAGACGATGTCGAAGACGCCATTGCGGGGGATGCTCAAATCATAGACATCCTGGACGTGATATTCGACATGCGAGCCAAGCAACCGCCGCGCCACGTAGAAGTTTTCCACCTCCGTGGAATCGATGGCCACCACCTCCGCGCCGCGCCGCTCCATTTCGAAGGCGAAGAAGCCGTCCCAGGCGCCGATGTCGAGCACGCGCTTGCCGGCAAGCGAAGCGGGGATGGGAAATTCGCTCACTCTTTCGTTGAGGACATCGAGCGGCAGGATGCCCTCGAGCACGCGCCCGTCGGGCAAAGGGATGCTATGGTAGAAGCCTTTCCGCAGGAAGTCTTCCATCAGCATCTTGTTCCAGGCTTCGCAAGCCGGATCATTGGCTCGGATATGAGGCATTGCCTTCCATTTTGCCATGCAGTGCCGGCTTTGCCTGTGCCACAATCGCGCTTGATGAACGAAACGGGACGGATGCGGGAGGATTGGAACCGCCGGGCGCTCGAAGATGCCCACTACTACGTTGCCTTTGGGCGGCACAATCAGGACGAAGAGGAGTTTCAAGCTACGGCCCGTGAAATGGTATACGGGCTCGAGTATGAACTGCGGCGCTTTCCACGGGACGCGAATCGCGGGGCATGGCGGGCGCTGGAGATCGGCTGCGGCCCGGCGAGGCTGATGCGTCCTCTGAGCCGGCACTTCGGGGAGATCCACGGCGTGGATGTTTCCGACGAAATGGTCCGCCTGGCGAGGGAACGTCTGCGCGATATTCCCCACGCCCATGTCCACTTGAGCGCGGGCGCGGATTTGCGCCACTTCGCGGACGAATCCTTTGATCTGGTGTATTCCTACGCCGTGTTTCAGCACATTCCGGATAAGGATGTGGTGCTCGGCTACCTGGGGGAGGCGCGGCGGGTGCTGAAGACCGGCGGATTGCTGTGGTTCCAGGTGAACGGTCTTCCGGCGGGCGATGCTCCCCCGGACACGTGGGGCGGAGTGCGGTTTACAGCGGAGGAAATCCTCGGCTTCGCCAACCGCAATGACTTTCAGATGTATACGCTGGAGGGGCTGAATACGCAGTACATGTGGACGAGCCTCAGGAAGCGGGCCGCCGGGTGGTATGGTCAACTACCGCTGTCGCCGCCTCCTGCTTCGACACGCATTCGCAAGATCGTCAACCCGCACGGGACGGAACCAGTGGTGCCTTCGAGCGGCCGTTTTGCCTGTGCCTCGCTGTGGATTGACCGCCTGCATCCGGAATGCGGCGTGAACCATGTTCGCGTCCGCATGGGGGATGGCTGGGGTTTTGCCAACTACATCGCGCCGCCGCTTCCAGGGGGAGAGCAGCAGATGAATGTCCTGCTGCCTGAAGGCGTTCCGACCGGACTGGTTCCCGTCCGGTTGGAGTGGCTTGGCCGCCGGATGGGGCCGGAGGCCATCATGCGCGTGGTTCCGGCAAGTCCGAGGGTGCCGCGGTTGATTACCGTTGCCGATGCCACCGATCTGCTGCTGGGTCCCCTCATCCGGTCCGGTTCGCTGAAGGTGGTCATGGAGGAGCTAACGAATCCCGCCGATGCCCGTATACTAATTGATGGACGGCCCGCCGGGGTGAGCATGGTGCACTGGTCCTGCCGCCGCACACCGCGCCTGGAGTTAGTCGTACCATTGGACGAAAATATCGGCCCCGGCTCTCACACCCTCGAGGTAACGGCGCGGAGCCAGCGCTATCCGCCCGTACACCTCCAAGTGGTGTAGACTGCCGTATACTGGAGTTGCGCGTGAAACATACCGCTGTCGTCATGTCATTGCTGTTTTTGGCCTGGACCGCCGGCGCCGCGATACCAGCGGCAAAGAAACGGTCCGCCGCCAAGCCTGCTTCCGGAACCGCTTCGCACGGGTCCACGGGCGTTCACAAGACGGCCACCGCTGCCGGGAAGAGCACTCCTCAGAAACGGACGAGTGTGACGTCTTCGAGGAAGCCGGCCGGCAATGCCAAAGCGTATACCCGATCCCGAACCACTACCAGATCCGGAACCACCGCTACAAGGAACCGCGGAGGCGTGCGATCCGCGCCCGCGCGAACCTACGGACAAGTGACGCCGACGCCGGACCGCTACCGCGAAATCCAGCAGGCGCTCGTTGAACGCGGGTACTTGAAAGGGGAACCGTCAGGCAAGTGGGACACCGAATCGGTGGACGCCATGCGCCGGTTCCAGCAGGATCAGAACATCGAAACCAGCGGCCAACTGGATTCGCTCTCGCTGATCGCGCTCGGTCTCGGCCCTCGACGGACGGCCGGCGCGCAAGCGAGGCCATAAATGATCATCGGTGTACCCAAAGAAATCAAAGATCACGAAACAAGAGTAGGGTTAGTGCCAAGCGGCGTGACCGCGCTGCGGGAGCACGGACATACGGTTCTGGTGCAGACCAATGCCGGCGCGGGCAGCAGTATTCCCGACGAGGAGTATGCCGCTGCGGGAGCGCGGATTGTCCCGAAAGCGGAAGAAGTGTGGGCGCGCGCGGATCTTGTCGCCAAGGTGAAGGAGCCGCAGCCCTCGGAAGCGCAGTATTTCCGTTCCGGCCTGATTCTGTTCACTTACCTCCATCTGGCTCCATTGCCGGATCTTACCGCGGAGTTAGTAAAGTGGCGGGTGAACTCGGTGGCCTATGAAACCATTCGCGAGGCCGACGGATCCCTGCCGCTGTTGACGCCGATGAGCGAGGTGGCGGGCCGCATGTCGGTGCAGGTGGGCGCGCAGTACCTGGAGGCTCCCAACGGCGGCCGGGGCATTCTGCTGGGCGGCATCCCCGGTGTCGCTCCGGCCAATGTCCTCATCATCGGTGGCGGAGTGGTAGGCCACAATGCGGCGAAGATTGCCGCCGGTCTTGGGGCCGAAGTTACCCTCATCGACAAAAACCTCAACCGCCTGCGCGAAATCGACGATATCTTCAACGGGCACGTCATGACGATGGCTTCGAATTCCTCGACCATCGGTGAAGCGGTCCGCAATGCGGATCTCGTGGTGGGCGCGGTGCTGGTTCCCGGAGCCTCGGCGCCGAAACTCGTGCGGCGGGAGATGATCTCCAGGATGCGCAAAGGCTCGGTGATTGTGGACGTGGCCATTGATCAGGGAGGTTGCTTTGAAACCTCGCATCCCACCACCCACAGCGAACCCACTTACTTTGTGGATGGCGTGCTGCATTACTGCGTGAGCAACATGCCCGCCGCGGTGCCGCACACCTCCACCATGGGGCTTACGAACTCGACGCTGCCCTACCTTCTGCTGATTGCCGAGCACGGCCTGGAGCAGGCGTGGGCAATCCGGCCATCGCCGAGGGAGTCAACACATACCAGGGGGAAATCGTCTATGGCGCGGTAGCCGAATCCCAGGGCCGCAATTGGCGCGAACTGTCGGCGGTAATGTAGAGTTCGTGAACTCAGCAGCGAAAGGGAAAGCCCCGGGCCGGTTCGGGTCCGGGACGCCTTGCCAGTGACGGGCGATCCAACTAATCTAACAGGAGAGGTATTCATTCATGGACATCAACCGGCGTACTCTTCTGAAATACGGCCGCGCTCTGCCGCTTTTCGGCACGATCGCGCTTGACTCGATGTGGCAAAAGGCTCTGGCTGCAGGCAACAAGGCATCAGCCGGTAATGTTTACACCCGGATCGGGGTGCGTCCCTTTATCAACGCCCGAGGGACATGGACGTACCTGAGCGGTTCATTGGAACTTCCCGAGGTTCGGGCCGCTAAACAGGAGGCCGCGCGGCACTTCGTGGACATCTTCGAACTGCAGCGAGCGGCGGGCAAACGCCTGGCGGAACTCTCGGGAGCCGAATCGGGGATGGTCACCTCGGGCGCGGCCGGAGCGATGGCTTCCGCCGCCGCCGGTTGCATGGCCGGGACGGACCCTGCAAAGGTCTGGCAACTCCCCGACACGACAGGGATGAAGGGCGAAGTCATCATGGCTGGAGGACGCAGCGCGTTCGACAGCGCCATCCGCCTCACCGGAGCGAAACTCGTTGTGACGCACTCGCCGGATGAGATGGAGGCGGCCATCAACTCCAATACGGCGATGATCTATACCACGTCGCTCGGTGAGCGGCTGGCGAAGATCCTGGCGATTGCGAAGAAACACCAGGTGCCGCTGCTGCTTGATGACGCCGCTGGAATCCCGCCGGTCGACAATCTTAAGAACTACGCGAAGATGGGCATCGATCTGTACTGCTTCAGCGGCGGCAAGGGTCTTGCCGGGCCGCAGTGCTCGGGCCTGCTGCTGGGCCGGAAGGACCTGATCGAGGCGGCGCTGGCGAACACGAGTCCTTGGGAAGGGGCCGTTTGCCGTCCCATGAAAGTGGGGAAGGAAGAGGTGATGGGCGC
This sequence comes from Bryobacterales bacterium, assembly GCA_026954325.1. GTDB lineage: Bacteria > Acidobacteriota > Terriglobia > Bryobacterales > Bryobacteraceae > CADEFT01. The sequence continues at coordinate 15,554 of JAIXKK010000042.1, forward strand.
GCTGGCGGCGGTGGAGGCGTGGTCTAAGATGGACCTGAACGTGCTAAACCGGCAATGGAAGGAGCGCGTCGAGCGCATCGCCAAGCTGGTGGAAACAGTTCCCGGCGTCACCGCGGCCATCGCGATTCCCGAGGGCGGAAACCGCTACCCGACTTTGACAGTGAATTGGGATGAAGCCGGCTGGAACTACACGGTGGCCGATTGCGACCGGCAGTTGCGGGAAGGCGATCCTCGAATCGAGGTGCTCACCGCCTCCAACCCGAGCCTGGTTCCCGCCGTCAGCGGAAAGGATCCGAAGACGCCCCGGCATAATAAACTCCAGATCATCTCGATGACCATGCAGCCGGGAGAAGAGCTGATCGTCGGCAAACGTCTGCGGGAGTTGCTGAACGCCGCCCGCAAGAATGCCAAGGCATAGCGCCGGTCATTCCTCGCACTTGTTGCCGCGCACGGTGTTCGCCTCCCGCTTTACGCCGGGGGCGAACACGATGCAATACTTCGACATGCCGTAGCCTTGGACGGTGTTGTTCTCCACGGCAATGCGCGCGGCGGGGGCGGGGCGTTCGGCGCCTTTCCCCAGATAAATACCGCTGCGGAGCAAATCCGGTTCGTCTTTCTTGTAGAGACAGCCGATTGCCGGATTGTCATTGCAATGGGCCGTATTCACATTGCGGAAAATGTTTCCGCGCACCACGTGGTCCTGGCCGATGAGAAACAGGCCGCCGAAACGAAACCCAGTCATTGTGTTCGAAACAATCTGGATGTTCTTTGATTGCATATCGGGATTGCTGTTGTTGAGCACGATTCCGTAGTGCCCGTAGGGGTATGCCTTGGCGTCGCGGCGGTTGGTGCACTCGTTGCCCTGCACCACGCCGTCATGGAAGCCGTCGAGGTCGATACACTTCCCGTCCACCTCCTCGAAGGAATTTCCGGCATAGGCGCTGCCTTCGACATTCCCCGCCGTGTCGATCGCCACCGGCACTGCCCCGTGCAGCACATCCACAATTTCGGCCGGGAATCCGATGAACCCGCCGTGGTTCGCTTGAATTTTTAACCCCACCGCATGCCCCGCCTGGAGCGCATCACGCCCGATGTAGTTCAGTTCGTTCCCGGTAAACTCTCCATCCTTATTCCGCGGAGAACTGTAGAGGGAATGCGTCCAGATGCCGTTCCCGCGGATATTGCGCAGTTTGCAGTTTCTCACGGCGAACTGCTCGGTTCCTTCTTCAATCAGGATTCCGCCGGTTGCGTTATTGAATCCTTTTTCGTCCACCGAACCCGAGTCCCCAACGGACACCTGGTCCACCACAACCTGTTTGCACTTGCTCACCAACACGGCATAACTCACCACATTACGGATGGAAAGTTCGCTGAGGGTGATTCCCTGAGAGTCCTCAACTAGGATGCCGTTGTTCGGGTTCCAGCGCGCCATGGGCTGGTCAGAGGGGGGAAGCGCAATGCGCCGGTCCGCGGACTCGCGGTTCCCCTCGATGGCAAAATTCTCGAGTCTCACGTTTTTCGATCGCAGAATCAGCACCGCCGCGCGCCCTTCGAACCTCACCCGCAGCCGGTTCCGCCCGTCGCCGCGGAGTGTCAGCCCGTCGGCCCCTTCAATCACCAGCGGACGCGATAAATCCGTGTCTCCGGAAGGCAGTTCCACTACGCCGCTCTTCGCCTGCAAGGCGCTTCGCAGTTTCGGCTCTTTGCGGCAACCGGCGCAGAAAATACCGGCGGACAGCAGCGCAACCGCGGTCCAGCGTCCACTCGTCACGAAATTGACCTCACCTTCGCTAGACTAACATCCGGATGTCCATTATTTTCGAAGGTTGCGCCTGCTCCCCCCTCTTTCCGTTCACCGCCGCGGCTCCCTCCGGATTCGTCATCGGCGTGGTGGGCGACGATGGCGCCGGCAAGCAGACTCTTCTGCGGCTGGCCAGCGGAACCATTCCGCCCGAAGCAGGCTCGGTTGCCGCCGCGGAACCGCATCGCCACCACGGACCTTTCGACGCACTGGTGATCGACAAGGCGCAAACACTTTCTCTCTACCACACGCTGGCGCTCAAGGACGCCGCCGGGCGCGCGCAGGCTGCCATTGATCTGGAACTCTTCCGCCGCCGCGGCGGGACCGCCCTACTCGTATCCCATGAACTGGACCTGATTCAATGGCTGGCCGACGAAGTGTGGTGGCTCCAGGAAGGCCGTCTTGCGGCCAAAGGCGACCCGCGGGAAGTGCTGGACCTGTACCGCCATCACCTGGCGGCCAGGCTTCGCGCACGGGCAGCCGGCGCCCAGATTCCTCTCACTCCCACCATGCGCCGCGGCGATGGCCGCGCCACCATTCTTTCCATCGAAACCCTCGACGAACAAGGCGCGCCCACGGCCGTCTGGCTGGCGGGCCAGACCGCCGGAATCCGTGTTACTGTTCGATTTCACCAATATGTGGAAGACCCGGTCATCGGCATCCTCATCCGCACACGCATCGGATTTGAGGTCTTCGGCACGAACACGGAACTGGAGAAAGCAACGATTGGTCCCCGCCGGGCCGGACAGACGCTCCAGGTGACTTTTTCTTTCGCCTGCCATCTGTGCCCGCATGAATACACGCTCACGGCCGCCTCGCATGACCCCGATGGAGTGTGGCATGACTGGGTGGAAGACGGCATCGCGTTCACGGTGTCCGATTCGAGATATACGGCCGGCGTTGCCTGTCTTCGCGCCTCGGTCGATTGCGTGGAAATCGAGGCCCCCCCGGGATCGGCCCCGGTTGCAAGTGACTAAAGTCACGGAGAAGAACGCATGCCGGTGTAAAATGACCGATGCGGCATGAACGGGAATGAAAGGCGGTCCACGTCACGGACGGCGCGCTTCGGGGTTTTCGAAGCCGACCTTGCGGCGGGCCAACTGCGGCGCGAAGACCGGCTGGTAAAGCTCCAGGATCAACCATACCGTCTGCTGATTTATCTCCTCGAACGGCCAGGCGAGCTTGTCACCCGCGAAGAATTGCGCGCCGCGCTCTGGCCGGACGGGTCCTTTGTCGATTTCGAGCAAGGGCTCAATACGGCGATCAAGAAGGTGCGCCTGGCTCTGCGCGACTCGGCTGAAAATCCTCGTTTTGTTCAGACGTTCCCCCGGAGAGGCTACCGGTTCATCGCGCCGGTCGGTTGGGACGATCCGCGTCCCCAACCGCATCCGGCTGTCGCGGCCCCCTCGCCGGGACGCTCTCGCAAGTGGATACCGGCTGTTGCTGCCGTGGCGGCCGGAATCCTGGCCGGCTATTGGTTGTTTCGGGAGCGGGAACCGCGTGGGCGGCCCGCTGGAGTGCCGGTTCCCCTCACCTCGTATCCTGGTGTCCAATACGCCGCCGCCTTCTCTCCCGACGGTCGCCGGATGGCTTTCGCCTGGGATGGGGGCAGCGGAGACAATTTTGACATCTACGCGAAAACGCGCGATTCCGAATCCCCCACTCGTCTGACTGACAATCCTGCTCCCGACCTTAGTCCGGCCTGGTCACCGGACGGACAGCGGATCGCGTTCCTGCGGGATCTTGGCGGGGGCAGGGTGGCAATCATGCTGATTCCCGCGGCGGGTGGATTTCCCGTTCAGATTGCGGCCCTAAGGGCTCCGCTTGTCCCCCAATACCGCAATCTGGCCTTCACTCCGGATGGGAACTGGCTCATCACCGCCGCCTCGGGCAAGGACGGCGATGCCGTAGGCCTTGTCTTGTGTCCGGCGGAAACCGGCGCCTGCCACCCGCTGACGAAGCCCGGCGGCGGCTATGACATCAACCCGGCGCTGTCTCCGGATGGCCGCTCGCTCGCGTTTCTCAGGGGACCGCTCCTTGCCACGCTGGATCTCTACGTTGTCCCGCTGGACCGGAGTTGGTCGCCGGCCGGCGAGGCGCGCCGGCTCACCGCCTGGAACCGTTTTGCACTCAGCCCGGCCTGGGTGAGGGACGGAAGCGGGATCGTCATGGCTTCCGGCGAATATTTCAACACCCGCCTCTGGCGGATCCCGGTTGCCGGAAGCGGGAAACCGGCGGTGGTCGCCGCCGCCGGGGATGGAGTCCTGTTGCCGGCCATGGCGCCTGACGGAAGCATGGCGTTTACGCAAAGGCGCAAGCGAGTGAGCATCTGGTCGCTCGATCTGCGGCGGGCCGGCCCGCCTCAATCTCATCTGCTCAGATGGCCTGCTTCCTCGAGTCGAATCGATTCTCACCCCCGTTTTTCTCCCGGCGGAGGGCGCGTCGTATTCATGTCTACGCGCTCGGGTACGGGCCAGATCTGGATCGCAAATGCCGATGGGAGCGGAGCGCGCCAGTTGACTGCGATGACCGCAACCTTCGTGGACATGCCGGCGTGGTCCGCGGACGGGACCTCGATCCTGTTCCGGACACTTCAGGATGGTCATTTTGATTTCTACACGATTGGCGCGGCGGGCGGAAAACCACGATTGCTCATGCGAGGGAATCCCGGCGACGGAGCGCCCAAGGTCTCCGCGAACGGCCGGTGGATCTATTTTCATTCCAGGCGCGGCGGCGAATATCAGATTTGGCGGATGCCGGCCCGCGGCGGCAGCGCCGTGCAACTGACGCGCGGCGGGGGGATGGGAGCGCGCGATTCGCCTGACGGGCGGACGCTCTATTTCGTGAGGTATGCCGGCGGAGACAGCGCCAGCCTGTGGCGAATGCCGGCCGGCGGCGGAGAGGAGACGCCGGTTCTCCCTTCACTGCTCGGCGAGTGTTTCGACGTAACCGCGAAGGGCATTTATTATGTCGGCGCCTGCGGTTCCGGCGGATCGTGTCCGCTAGTCTTTCACGCATTCGCCGACGGCAGGAACACCGAACTGCCGGCGCCCACTCTGCCGGGCAACAATGGATTGTCCATTTCGCCGGACGGACGGACCTTGCTCCGGGCCCACATCACCGAGATCGGAGCGGACATCATGGTGCTTGAGGATTTCCCCGGCTAGTTGAAGCGGAGCCTGGCCCCGGCGCCTGCTCCACGCCCAGCACCCGGATGCCGGCTGTCGTATGCATCCATTCAACAACGGCAAAGGGGCGCCGGTCAGCGTTGAAGAACAGCTCCTGGCGATAACGCCTCCATGTCCGTTTCGCCATCTCCCTTTCCGCCGCCCGTTCGGAGGGAGGAAGCGGTTCCTCGTCATAGCCGAAGGCCTGAAGGTCGCTCCCGAATCCCTTGACCAGCGCAACGCTCATCTCGAAGGGGGGCCGAGGCGGCATTCCGGGGCTCTGATCCACCAGAGTGGCGACTTCGCGGATGGAGCCGCCGGCAGGTTTGCCATCGGCCAATCTGGTGACCGCGAACTCCACCACCGCGATGGCGCCGACAAACCGGCGGACGCATTCGCGACTACCTGCCTCCGGGGCCACACACACTGCTTTCCTCGGATTGGGGCTGCGGTAAACCTCGAGCCGGCTGCCCTCGTAGGGTGGGGGAAACGTAATGCGCATCCTGATCGAGCACTCACCGATACGAAACTCGTGGAGGGAATTGAGCCCCGCCGCCATGGCGGAAAGGCCGGACCATAAGAGCGGCAACATCGCTGTGAGGGCAAGATGAGGACCGGCGCCCATGAGCGGCAGTCTCGGATATCGGCGCGCGGCGATCCATTGACAGCCGGTGTTTTCTGTCTGAACTTCACATGGCCCGGCAAAATGCTGAACGAAAAGGGCTTGCCAAATGTTGTTATCAGTTCACGCGAGGATTGCCGGCCCCCTTGGCGAGTTCCGCTCTCCCGCTGAATCCGTAGCTCGAGTTTCGATTGCGGCCTTCTGAAAGTCCCGCGGTGACTTTAGTCACAGCGCGGGGGAGGTCATGGCCGTATTCTCGATCAGGCGAGGAGTGTACACCGGACAGGCGATGGACATCCGCCGTCTATGCCTGAACCGGATCGAGGCGCGAATCAAGTAATCTTGTCAATCGAGGACATAGAAAGCCGTGCAATCCACCGGACATTCCACCCGTTTTCTCCGCACGGGGTGGGCCCCGATTTTGGCCCGCGCCACCGCGGCGCTGCTTCTCTTCGAACTCATCACCGGGCTGGCGATTACGTTCGGCCCGTTTCATCCGGCTGTCGAATGGGGCCTGCTGACGCACACTCTCATAGGCCTGGCGGCGATCGCTCCCATGGCCTGGTACTTTGCTCGCCACTGGAAGGACTACGCCGGACAAGCGATGTCCGACGTGCTGCTGCTGGGTTACGTTGGTCTGGCCGCCCTGGCGGTCTGCGTCCTCAGCGGGCTCGTGGTTACCGGGCAGGGACTGCTCGCCACGCGCACGACGCCGTGGCTGCGGTATCTGCACCTCATCGCGGCGCTGTTTGCCGTGGTTGCCTCGGTTCCCCACATTGTCATCTCGTGGCTTCGCCGAAGACGCACGGAGTTCACGCAACCCGCGCGCGGATGGCTTGCCGTGGCCGTGGCGGGCTGCTCGGTGGGCGTGTGCGCAACGGGCGTGCTGATGCTGTCCTACCCGGGCATGAAGTACCGCAATGAGTTTCCGCCCGATTACAATTTCCTCTACGGGAAAAACCGTCCCTTTGCGCCGAGCCTCGCCCGCACCTCCACCAACGGCGCCTTCGACGGCCGCTCGCTGGCGGGTTCCGCCACCTGCGGTTCAAGCGGCTGCCATACCCAGATTTATGAAGAGTGGCAGCCGAGCGCGCACCGTTATGCCGCCATGGACCCTGTCTTCCAGGGCATCCAGAACGTCATGGCCAAGCAAAACGGCCCGGAATCCACCCGCTACTGCGGCGGGTGCCACGACCCGATTTCGCTGTTTTCGGGAACCAAGAACATCTTTGTGGAGAACCTCACCGGCCTTGACGGCTATAACGAAGGCATCTCCTGCGTTGCCTGCCATGCGATTCAGAAGACCGATATACGGGGCAACGCGAACTACACGATCACGCAACCCGATGAGTACTTGTGGCAATGGAGCGGCCCGCATACGGCCGGCGCGGCGGCCCGCGACTTTCTGATCCGCGTCTGGCCGGCCCGGCACAACCGCCTGAGCAAGCGGATGTACAAAAAGCCGGAGTACTGCGCCGCCTGCCACAAGCAGTTCATCGACCAGGAGGTGAACCGCGTCGGGTGGGTTCAGTTGCAGAACCAGTACGACAACTGGGCGGCAAGCCACTGGAACAAGAAGGGCGATGCCCGCGCGACCGTCGAGTGCCGCGAGTGCCACATGCCGCTGGTGGACTCGGCCGATCCCGCCGCCGGCGACTCGACAGACTACAACCGGAACCCGGGCGACCGGAAACACCGCAGCCATCGTTTTCTCGCGGCCAACAACTTTGTCCCCAGCCTCCTGCGCCTGCAAGGCGCGGCGAAGCACACAGAGTTGACGGAACACTGGCTGCGGGGGCAGATCGAAATTCCCGAGATCCGGAACAAGTGGGCGGAAGGACCCGTGGTCAAGCTGCGCCTGGAGGCTCCGCGCACGGCGGCGCCCGGGGAGAAGGTGCCTGTGCGGGTGGTCCTGGTCTCCAACAAGGTGGGGCACGACTATCCCACCGGGCCGCTGGACATGATTCAAAGCTGGGTGGAGTTGCGTGTCCAGGATGATAGCGGCCGAACCGTTTTCACCTCCGGCGAGCGCGACGATCGCAACTTTCTCCGGCCAGGCACATTTCTGTTCAAGGCGGAGCCTGTCGACCAGTACGGCAACCTCATCGATCGCCACAACCTGTGGGAGATGGTCGGCGTGCGGTACCGGCGCTCGTTGTTCCCCGGCTATTCGGACACTGTCGAATACAACGTCCTGTGTCCGTCGGGCGGGCCCCAGGCGCGGGCGCGGGCGGGCGGCGATGTGCGGCAATACTCAATCAGCGCCCGGAAAGCGGGGAAGATGCGCGTCACGGCCACGCTGCACTACCGCAAGATCGATCAGTTTGTGCTGAATTACGTGATAGGCGAAGAGTCGCGCCTCACTTCTCCAGCGGTGGACATCGCCAACGC
>JAIXKK010000154.1 GCA_026954325.1 Bryobacterales bacterium
GTGAGCGGAATGGTGGCGTTGCTGCCGATCTATATGCTCCTTACCGGTCTGCTCGGCATTGGTTTGGGTTGGGTGATATCGAGCCTCCAGGTATACCTGAGGGATACCTCCCAGGCGGTGATGGTTGTGTTGACCTTATGGTTCTGGATGACGCCGATTTTCATTACGGAGGATTCGGTTCCGCCCGGATTGCGGTTCCTGGTGCATTACAACCCGATGTCCTATCTGGTGCGCGCCTACCGGGCCAGCCTGCTCTCCTACCGGCCACCGAACCTGAAGGAACTGGGGCTCCTGAGCCTCTATGCGGTGACGATTTTTATCCTTGGGGGCCTGTTCTTCCGTCACCTCAAGCGCGGATTTGCCGATGTCTTGTAGGTAAGGTGTACTGCATGCGGTTTACACGGACCATACTCGCACTCCTGTCTCTTACCTTGGCTGGACCCGCGTTCGGCGCGGGAGTGAAGGTGCGTTTTGACCCCTCGAATCCTGAAATAGGGCCGTTTCCCACGGATTTTCTGACGGCGCCGGCGACAAACACGAAGACCGCGCGAATGGTGCGCATGCCGATGGCGGACGATTGTGTGGCGAAGCCGAATGCCTGCCAGGAAGCGTGGTTGCTCCAGACCTTCGACGGGTTTAACCCGCGCGCCCGGGTGCGGGTTCGGTTCTCGGGCGCGGTGAAGCCGGAGACCTTGCGGGAAGGAATCTATCTGGTGGCGCGCGAAAATGGGACGGATGAGGAACCGGGGGTTCACAAAAACGGCGATAAAGTGCCGTTGACGCAGATTGTGTGGGACCCGGCGGCCAACACGGCGTACGGGAAGCCGGATTCGGTAATGGACCAGCACCGGCGTTACCTGATTGTGGTGACGGACGCGGTCAAGGATGAAGGCGGGGACCCGGTGGAAGCGGATGACGCCTTCACAACATGTACGGTGTCCGATGAGTATTGCGCGGCGCTAGCCGGCGCGGTGAAATCCGCGGGGGATGGGGTGAAAGTGGTGGGCGCGAGCCTGTTCACCACCATGAGCGCAACGGCATGGCTCGAGAAGGCGCGCGATCAACTATCGAACGTGGCGCCCGCTCCCACCCCGCTGACGGGCAACGGCGTCTTCGCGATCGAGGATCTTCAGAATGTGGTCTGGCGCCGGCAGGTGGGAATGAATCCGGACACGTACACGGATGTCCCGCTGCCGGTGGAACTGCTGCAGAACGCGGTGCGGGCGGTGGCGCTCGGGAGTTATACATCACCGAACTTCCTAGGTCCGGAGCGAACGATTACTCCCGCGCCATCGGCGGAAGACCTTGCGCTACCCGGCGCGACCGTTCAAGTGCCCTTCACCGCCTATCTGCCGCGGTTGAAGCGGCCTGACAACGGGTATCCCGTCATCATTTACGGACACGGATTGGGGGACAGCCGTATCGGCGGCCCGGCGCTGATGTCGTATGCGAGCGGAGAAAGCGGCATCGCCGTGATTGCGATTTCCGCCGTGGGGCACGGTTATGGGCCGCAAAGCATGCTCCAGGCGCGGGACAGGTCGGGAACGAGTTATCAGATTTCCCTTCCCGGGCGCGGCGTGGATCTCGACGGTGACGGACGCATTGACAGTACCGAGGGGTGTGCGCCGGCCGCCTCCTCTCCACTAGGGCTCCGCGACTGCCTGCGGCAGACGGCGGTGGACATTCTGCAACTGATTCAGGCGATTCGAGTGGGCCTCGATGTGGATGGGGATGGGATTGCCGACTTCGATCCGGACAAGATTTATTACGTGGGCCAGTCGCTCGGCTCTTTGTATGGCTCTCTGGTGCTGGCCGTGGATCCGGGCATCACGCTGGCAACGCTCAACTCCGGGGGAGGATCGGTCGTGGATATCGCGCGGTGGAGCCCGGCGTATCTCCCGCTGACTACTCTGAATCTGAGCCTGCGGTTGCCTTCGCTTCTGAACACGGGCACGGGGTTCAATGAGAGCTACGTTTTGCGGAATCAAGCCGTGGATGTGGTGACGGCGCCGGGAGCCATCGATATCCAGAATACCTTCGAAACGCTCGAGTGGCTGCAGGCGGAAGGCGACCCCAGTTCCTATGTCTCCCATTTCAAACGCACCTTGTTGAAGGGTGGTAAAGAGAAGACCGTGCTGTTTCAATTCGCCCGCGGAGACGCGACCATTCCGAATCCGATGGAATCGGCGCTGGCGCGATTTGCCGGGATGAAAGACACAACATGGATTTACCGTCATGACCTGGCGCGGGCGAAATCGCCGCGCCTCGCCGCGGATCCGCACACCTATCTGACCAATCTCATTCCCAACGCGTTGCTGATCACGAATGCGGCGCTTGGCCAGATCACGCAGTTTTTCCTGACCGGGAAGATCCCTGATCCGAACGGGAACCTGCTTCCCCTGCTGTTTGGAACCAACCTCTTCGAGCAGCCATCTGAGTTGCCTGAGGATTTTCAATTTCTGGAGCCCTGACGCCATGACCTGGACACGCCGCGGATTTCTGTCCGCCGCCACCGCCGCGCCGTTGCCGGCGCAAAAGCAGAAAGAGCCGGAAGTGGCATCCTCGAGACCGAACATCCTGCTGATCCTCGCCGGCGACCTGCCTGCGTGGGCGCTGGGCTGCTACGGAAACAAGGAGATCCGCACGCCGAATATCGACCTGTTGGCGCGCACAGGCACACGCTTTCTGAACGGATACGCGTGTACGCCGATGGGATCGCCCAGTCGCGCCACGCTGTTTACGGGGCTCACGCCGATGCAGCACGGGATCGAGGATTTTCTCACTCCGAATCCGGTGGACGATCCGGCGCAGGGACAGAAAGCCCCGCCGGATTCATTCTCCTCGCAGGTGATGATCTCCGGCTTGCTTGCCGGGGCCGGGTATCAGTGCGGCTATGTAGGCAAGTGGGACATGGGCTCGGACGCCAAGCCGGGACATGGATTTTCATACAGCTACACGCTCTCGCCGGAGAGCGGCTACACGGACCCGAAGGTGTTCCTCAACGGAAATCCGATGGAGGAGCAGGGCTATCAGCCGGACCTGTTGACGAAGCGCGCGGGGGAATTTCTCGGCCGGCAAGAGCCTGGCTCTCCGTTCTTCCTCACGGTGGCATATCTGAATCCACGGGCGCCCTATGACGGGCATCCGCGGAGGTTCTACGACCTGTACAAGAATTCGCGGTTCGACACGATCGGCTGGGAGCCCGCGGCGGCAAACGCGTTGAGGGATAAGACTTACCTGCTGGACATTGTAGGGAACAATCGCAAGCACGCGGCCGCGGTCTCGGCGCTCGATGCGCAAATTCCAGTATTGCTGAGGCACTTGCAGAGTCATTCGCCGCGTGAAAATACATTGATTATTTTCACTAGCGACAACGGCTGCCTGCTGGGCCGGCACGGATTGTGGGGCAAGGGCCATGCCTCGAATCCGGTGAACCTGTACGAGGAGACCATGCGTGTGCCGCTGATCTGGAACTGGCTTGGAAAGACACCGCCGGAGGCCACGCGCCCGGAGCTGGTGAGCGCTTACGATCTGCTGCCTTCGCTTGCCGGTGTTGCGGGAGTGCAACTGCCGCGTATCCGCGAATACCGCGGCCGCGACTATTCCCACATCGCCCTGAACCGGCCTTCGAAACAGACCTGGCGAATGCTGCTGTTCGGTCATTTCCGCTATGCGGACATGGTGCGCGATGCGCGGTACAAGCTTGTTCTGCGGCATGACGGCAAGGGCCCGAACGAGTTGTACGACCTCCGGGAGGATTCGCGTGAGCGCACCAACCAGTATGACAACCAGCAGTTCCTGCAAGTGAAGAATGCCCTCACGCGGGAGATTGAAGATTGGCGGAAAAAGTATTCCTAACGAGGCTCCGCCCCGGACAGGCGAGGTGTATTCCCCCCTTCCGCCCGGGCGTTGCCCTGAATCCGAAGAGATCGCTCCGGCCGGCGGCGAGGGATGCAAGCAGTTCTCTGGGCCGAGCCTGGTCACCTCCCGCAATGCGCGTACGGAGACCCGAACAGGGCCGCCAATGTTCGTAGAAACCGCGCCGCGGGCGCCCCGTCGATCACCCGGTGGTCGAAGGTGAGGCTCAGCATCATCTGCTCCCGTGTCGCCAGCACCCCGTTCCCCTCCGCCACCACCTCCCACCGGATCGTTCCCATCCCAAGCACGGCAGTCTCCGGAAACTGAATTATCGGCGTAAATGCTTCCACTCCGATGGCCCCCAGATTGGTGATCGTGAACACGGCGCCTTCGAGATCAGCGGCGGTGATCCGGCGGCTTTGGGCAGCGGCGATCAACTGCCGCGAGCGCGCGGCCAATTGTTCCAACGAGAGCGCCGGCACATCGCGAATCACCGGAACCAGTAGACCATGCGGTGTATCCACGGCGATTCCGACATGGATGCCCTGGGCAAGCACGATGCGGTCCTCCTCCCACCGCCCCGCGAGCAGCGGATGGTCTTGCAGCGCCACCGCCGCCAGTTTCATCACGATGTCCGTGTACGCAGGCGGCGTCTCCCCGCGTAGCTTCCATTGTTTTCGCAAGCGCACGATCTCCGTGGCATCCACGCGGCGCGTAAGCGTCACGGGCGCCGTGTTTTCGCGGCTTCGCATCATGCGCGCGGCAATGGTGCGGCGCAGCGGCGACACAGGAACGCTCTCCACCGGCGGGGGAGCCTCCGTCTTCCGCGCAAATGCCTCCCGCACATCGATCTCCCGGACCCGGCCGCCCTTGCCGCTCCCCCGCAGCGCGGCCGTATCGACATCGAGTTCCCCGGCGGTCCGGCGGGCGCGCGGGGTTACCGGCGCTTTGCCCGGCCGCGCCACGGTTTCGGCGCGCGCCGCGGGAATGGACATCGCCTCGGGAGCCGGCTCTCCCTCCATCAGCAGGTAGCCAAGCCGCTGTCCGGGCGCCACCACATCCCCAGGTTGCGGAGCATCGTAGGGGATATGCAGGATGCCGCTGTCGAGCGACTCGAAGTCCATCGTCACCTTGTCGCTCTCCACCGCAAACAACGGTTCGCCCATCCTCACGGGCTCGCCGTCGCGCTTCAGCCAAGCCGAGAATACCCCTTCTTCCATCGACCAGCCGAGCCGCGGAACCGTGATCTCAATTGCCATTGCTACTCTTCGATCAAGGCCCGGATGGCCGCCACAATCCGGTCAACCGGCGGTGTCACCGCGGCTTCCAGCGTGGGACTGTATGGCGTGGGAGCGAATGCGCCGTTGAGGCGGCGGATGGGCGCGTCCAGATCGTTGAAGCCCGCATCAGCCGCCTGGGCGGCGATTTCCGCTCCAATCCCGCACGGGCCGAACGCTTCATCGACGATCAGCAGCCTTCCGGTCTTGTGTAGCGAGGCGAGAATCGCCGGCGTGTCGAGCGGCGAAACCGTTCGCGGGTCCAGCACCTCCACGGAAACCCCCTCCCCGGCAAGCGCTTCAGCGGCGGCGGCGGCACGCTGCACCATGGGCCCGATCGCCGCCACCGTCGCCTGACGGCCTTCCCGAACCACTCTCGCCTTGCCGAACTCGATTTCATACGGCTCCGCGGGCACGGCGCCTTTTGTGGACATGAGTTCACGGGGTTCGAGAAACAGCACCGGATCGTCGCAGCGCAGCGCGTGCGTGAACAACCCCTTGGCGTCGTACGGCGTCGAAGGGACCACCACCCGAAGTCCCGGAATGTGGCTGTAGATCGAGTGATAGCTCCCCGAATGATGCGTCGCCGCCGAGTGGCCGATGCCGATGCAGCCCCGCAGCAGCACCGGCATCTTCAGCCGCCCGCTGCTCATGTACTGCATCTTCGCGATCTGGTTCACAATCTCACCGAACGCATCGTTGAGGAAGTCGATGAACATGAAGTCCACAACGGGCCGCGCCCCCGCCATCGCGGCGCCGCACGCCAACCCCGTGAAGCCGCGCTCGGAAATCGGCGTGTCGCGCAAACGCGCCGCGCCGTATTTCGCAAACAGCCCCGCCGTCGTGCCGAAGTTGCCTCCCCTTGCGCCGATTCCCTCCCCAAGCACAAAAATACGCGGATTCCGCTCCATCTCGTAATCGAGTGCTTCGAGCGTCGCTGCCGCCAGCGAAATGGGAGGGCGGGGCGAGGAATCCACAACCGGTTCCGGAGCGTGAGCCCTGCTTCGTGCCGCATACACATGCGCGGCCGCGGCCTCCGCCCGCGGCCAATGCGCCCGCTCCGCCTCCTCGCCGGCCTTCCGGATTTCCTCCCGTATCCCGGCGTCGATTGCATCCAGTTCGGCTTCGGTGGCTTCGCCGGAAGTAATCAGCCCTGCTCGGAACCGTCTGATGGGACACCGCTCGCGCCACGCCGCCACTTCTTCTCTCGTTCGATACGTATAGTCGCCCATCCCCTCCGCATGCGCTCGCGTACGGTAGGTCTTGCATTCCAAAAGAGTGGGCCCGCCCCCGGAGCGCGCTCTCCGGATCGCCTCCTCTGCCGCCTCCGCCACCGCGAGCACGTCGTTGCCGTCCACCTGGATGCCCGGCATCCCGTACGCCGCCGCGCGCGAGGCGACATCCGGATTTCCGGCCGCATATTGAAATGGAACCTCGGTGGCGAACTGGTTGTTCTCGCACACGAAGACGGCGGGCAGTTTCCAGATGGATGCCATGTTCAGTCCCTCGTGAAACGCGCCGTTGTTCACCGCGCCATCGCCGAAGAACGCCACGGCTACCCGGTCGCCGCCGAACAGTTGAAAACTGTATGCCGCGCCCGCCGCCTGCAGGATGCACGGCCCAACGATTCCGCTGGCGCCCATCATCCCGATCTCGGGAGAAAACAGGTGCATCGAGCCGCCGCGTCCGTGCGAACATCCCGGCTCGCGGCCGAACAATTCGGCAATCAGGGCAAACGGCGGCATTCCCTTGGCCAGCGCGTGCCCGTGGCCGCGATGCGTGCTGAAGACGGCGTCATCAGGACGCAGGCGCCAACACACGCCCGTGGCTATGGCCTCTTCTCCGACATACGTATGGCATGCGCCGTGAATCAGTCCGCGCGCGTGGCATCGCGCCAGTTGCTCCTCGCAAACCCGGATTAATTGCATCGTGCGGTAGAGAAAGCAGGATTGCTCCGTCATACGCGTGTGGCCTCGTGGCGCACCGATCCCCCGGCATTCATCGCCAGGTTGCCGCCATCCATGGGGATGAGCGCTCCCGTGATCCATTGCGAGGCGTCGGAGGCAAGCAGCACCGACAACCCCTTGATGTCGTCCGGATGGCCAAACCGGCCCACGGGGATGCCGCTGAGAAACTGCGCCCGCAGGCCCGGCTTTTCCGCGATGCGTTTCTCAAGCCCCGGGTTGAGAACCTGCGCCGGAAGTATCGCGTTTACGCGCACTCCGCCCGCGGCCCACTCCGTGCTGAGTTCACGCGTCATCTGGACCACCGCGCCCATCGCCATGCTGTAGGCGATATGGCCCCGGCCAAGCGCCGTGACACTCGCCAGCGAGCCGATGTTGACGATGCTGCCCTTGCCAGCCGCGAGCATCCGCCGGCCCGCTTCCTGGCAGGCGCAGAAACGCCCCAGTACCAGATTGCGCCACACCTGCTCCACCGCTTCGAGCGAGATCTCTTCCGGAGCCGCCATGATGGACTCCCCGGCCACGTTGCCCAGAAAGTCAATGTGGCCAAACTCATGGTCCAGCCGGCGGAAGATTTCCCTCACCTGCGCCGGTTCGGCCACATCGTGGCGCAGCGCGATGGCGCGCCGCCCCAGTCTTGTGATGGCTTCCGCCGTCCGTGCGCAGCCGGCTTCGTTGAGATCCACCAGCAGCAGGTCCGCTCCGGCTTCCGCCAGCGCCAGCGCCATCGCCCGGCCCATCCCCTGCGCGGCGCCGCTCACTACGGCAACTTTACCGCTGAGATCGAAGAGATCCGTGGACATAAAGTATTCCATCCTATCAATGGTTCGCCGCGGCAGGGCGGGTGATTTTCACAAAACTGATAATTACTCCGCCCAGCAGGTAACAGCCGGCGAGAAAGAGGAGGCATGCGCTGTCTGTAAACCCGTTTCCTTTCATCCACCCGAAAAGATGGTTTCCGAGGTATCCGGCGAGGTTGGCGAAGATGTTGATCAGACCGATGCTCGCCGCCGCCGCCGAGGCCGTCAGCGTCAGGGTCGGCAGCGCCCAAAACGGCGATGGCCAGGAGTGCGCCACCAGCCCCGTCAGGCACAGCCATGCCATGGCCAGGGGAAATGGTTGGCCGGGAATCGCGCTGGCGGCCAGAAACAGCCCGCTCGCCGCCTGCCCTGCTACACAATGCCACTTGCGGTCGCCGCTTCGGTCCGACGAGTAGCCTGAATACAGAACCCCCGCCAGTCCACACAGGTAAAAGAAGCCGCTGAAGAGCAGCGCCGAGCGGTCGGATCCGCCCGAAAGGCTCTTGATCGTCGTGGGAATCCAGAACGCGAGCGCATAGCCGCCCGTGTTCGTGGCGAAGATGCCCAGCGCCAGCAGCCACACATTCGGCATACGCAGAGCCTGCCCGATGCTCGCTTTATGATAGGACTCTTTGGCCCGCGCCTCCGCGGCAAGGACGCCCTCCAGGTACTCGCGCTCTTCCCCGCGGAGCCATTTCGCATGGCGGGGGCGATCCGTCAGCACGAACCACGTAATCACACCCAGAACCACCGCCGGAAGCCCCTCCACGAGGAACAGCCATTGCCAGCCCCGCAATCCGAGCCAGTTTACGTCCAGCAGCAGCGCTGACACCGGAGCGCCCAGCGCCAGGCTGACCGGGATGGCGACAATCATCCGAGACAACGCCCCCGCGCGTTCCCGCATGGGGAACCAGTGCGTGAAGTAGACGATGATTCCCGGGAAGAACCCTGCTTCGGCCACCCCCAGCAGAAAGCGCGCCGCATAGAACTGCCCCGGCGTGCGCACGAACGCCGTTGCCGCCGAGACCAGCCCCCAACTCACCAGAATCCGCGTGAACCATTTACGCGCGCTCCATCTCTCCACAAGCAGGGCGCCGGGAATCTCCAGGATCAGGTAGCCGAGAAAGAAGATGCCGATGCCGAGTCCGAATACTTCTTCGGAAAATTGCAGATCGCGCGCCATGCGAAGTTTGGCGAATCCGACATTGGCGCGGTCGAGGTAAGCGGCGAAGTAGAGCAGGATGATGAGCGGGAGAATGCGCCACGCCACCTTCCGGCGCAGCGACGCGATGGCGTCAGGAGGCAGCAAGGTCTTAGCAAGATATCACAACATCGTGATTCACGCGGGATGAGGGTAGTGTCGTGGCACAACGGTTAAAATTGCAGAGGAACTGGACGCCCCCTCCGTGCCGGGGAGGCGCCGGCTTTGGGATCAGGTCCGCCGCTCCTAGCCTGCTGCCGCAACCCCTATCTCGTAACTTTCCCCCGCCCGTGTCGCGAACTCGATCACCCCGCCGGATTCCACGGCCTCGACCCGCGCGGCCGTACCCTGGGAGACCACTCGCGCCCCGGCCCCCTTCCACGGGTTCGCCATCCGCGCCGGCGCGCCTTTTTCGCTCTTCAAGCTCACCCTGGAAACCCGCTTTCCGTCAAAGCGCGCCGACACCAGGAACGCACCCGCCGCGCGCAGATCACGAAACGCCGCCGCGCCCAGATTTGTCCGGTTGGGAAAGAGGCGAATCACTCCGTCGTAGCTTTGCAGCAGACACTCGTTGATGACCGCGGGCAGCGAGAGATTCTCCGTCCACACTCCCATCCTCATCATGAAGTCGAAGTTGGTTGCATCACTGTAGCGCCCGCCTATCTGCCGTACACGGTCATTTGCCACTCCGAGCGGCGTCAGGCAGTACCGCACCTCCCGCTTGAACCACTCCAGATCCAACATGTCCAGCCGCGCCCGGGCGAGCGGCTGCCACACCAGGTCGTTTCCCCCTTCCAGCCTGATCGTCTTCGCCGTGCGCCGCGCGAGTTCGAGCAGTTCCTCCTTCGACGCGAGCCCCACCTGCTCCGCCGGGAAGACCGGCGCGAGCGTCACCGGCACGTTATAGACATACTCCGCCGGCGCATCGCGGACATCCAGCCAGACGCGTCCGGACGGTCCTTCACCTGCCGGGTATGGCGCCAGGTTGCGGCGGACTTCCCTCCACTTCTCCCGCTCACCGGCATCGATCCCCAACACGCGGGATCCCTCGTCCACCGCATCCAACAGGAACTCCGTCAGCGCCAGGTCGATGATGCAATCGCGATTCAAGCGGAAATCCACCGTGGCGCCCCAGTTTTCGGGCGAAACCGTGGGGATGATGTGGTACTTGCCATCCTCCCCCTTGCTCGCGAACGCTACCAGAAACTCCGCCGCCGCGCGTAACACCGGATACACCCGGCGCAAGTACTCTTCATCCAGCGTGTACTTGTACTGCCACCACAAACTCTGCACCGTCCATGGAGTCTCGCAGATCTCATAGCCCCATGGCGGAGCCGGGTACGGGTTCACGTTGCTCGGAACCGGATACGCCGAATGCGGAAAGTACGCCCCGGGCAGTCCGAACTGTACGCGCGCGTTCCATTCCGCCATCGGCATCAGGGCCTCCACCAGTCGCGTATAGGGCTCATGCTGCTCCACGTGATTGCTTGAAAACACTCCCCACCACACCTGTTGGGTGTTGTAATTCATGTGATAGTCGCCGTGCCACGCCGTTCCGATCTTGCCGCTGCTCCAGTTGCCGAACAGTCCGGGTGCGATCTTGCCCTCCTTCAGGCAGCACGCGAGAAAATATTGGTTCTGATACCACATGCGCTCCAATTCCTTGTCGCCGAGTTCCACGGCGGAGGCCGACCAGAACTTCGCCCAGTGCCGCGAGGATTCGCGGCGCAACTCAGCAATGGGAGTGGCGGTGAATCGCGCGGCTTCGCGGCCTGCCTGCGCCGCCGGATCCGCCGCGTCCCGCGAGGTCAGGACCGTGACATCGAGCCGCAGCGGCCGCGGCGGCGCCTGGGGCCGCAGCAGCACCCGGCGCCCGGCAGAGTCCGTTTCCGCTTGCCAGTGCCCCGCCAGAATACCGTGAATAGCCACGCTCCGGTCCTCTTTTGATTTCCGAGGATGGGGCTGAGCAGCGGTGGGCGCCACCGCCGGAAATTCCTGGAATCCCAAAAATTCACCCGCGAGCGCCTGAATGCGCGGCTCCGGCAGCAGCGCCTCCCGCTCCCAATGCGGCTCGTAGACGCAGGAAATTACGGGCGCGGGGAAATCGCTGCTCACTGATACATGATTGGCCTCACGGCTCACGAAGCAAGAGACTTCGAAGGGTTGCACCTTGCCGCGCAGGTCATCGTGCTCGAGATGCAACGCGAGCATCCCCGAGGCGATATCCAACTCCTGGCGCGCCACCCTCACCATGCGCGAATCCCAATGCAGCCAGATTGTCCCGCAAGGCCATGGCCGCGGCCAGGGCTTGCGATAGGAGGACTGCATCAGTTCCGAGTACTCGCGGAAGAAATCGATCTTGCTCTCGAGGAACGTCATTTCGGGATGGCCTTGGCGCCTGGCCTCCTCGCCGGCCCTCCTCCACAACTCCAGCACTTCCCGGAATGTCTTGATTTGCGCGGCGTGCTCTTCGCTCACCCGGATATCCCAGGCATCGTTCTTGCCAAGATGCAACCCCAATGCGTCGGGGCGCACCGTGACGCACACGCCGAGATCTCCGTTGCCCAAGAGGATTCCCTCGAAGAAATCCGGAGTGGGCTGCGTGCGCACCAGCGGATGACTTCGGGCAATCGCCACCGCTTCCAGACGGCTCGACGGCTTGGCCACGGTCTGCGCCGGGGCCATGCCCGCTCCCAATGCTGCCGCTGATTCGAGAAACCTGCGGCGGCTGTGTTTCATCGCATGATCTGACAGGTCCACTTACAGCATCTTTGCACATACCGGCAAAGTTTACACGGCGGTTCAGATGGTGTGCCGGCCAGGTCTCAGATCCATTCGCCGGCAAGTATGCGGCATGGCTCGCTGCTCTCCGGGTAATTCAGGTTTTCATCCTTCCCTGAGGCTTGATTCGGCCTTGATTCGGCCGCAACGCGCATGTCCGCGCAAGTCTCACTGGTTGTTGTTTCTTTTCAGTATTTTGCGACGGAATATTTTCCGGGAAGCCGAAACGAGCTAGGGTAAACATCGGATTCGTGCATCCGTAACCTAATGCACCGCATATAGATAAATTTCTTGACGACGCACTATATATTGTGGGATCTTGCCATAGTACGCTAGTAGTAAGGCAAGGTTTGGCTGAGTCATATTCTCCGACCCTTGCGAGACTCAATTCGCAACCCGTTATTTTTCAACTATCTTCGAAGGAATACCATTATGGGTCAGCTTAGTGTCGATCTCAGTGTCCGCATGCGGGAGTTGAAACGCTCTTTGCCTGTTTCTCAGCGTGCCGGAGTCGTCTTTCCCCGGTACTTTACCTCCCGCCTGGAACCCGGCCGGACCCCCTATGATGAGATCCAATGGGAGTTGCGAAACGCTACCATCGGCAACGATAAAGGATCGATTATCTTTGAACAGCGCGATGTCGAAGTTCCCGCCGATTGGTCCCAGACCGCTACCAACATTGTCGCCAGCAAGTATTTCCATGGGCGCATGGGATCACCCGACCGTGAGCGCAGCGTCCGCCAACTGGTTCATCGCGTGGCCGACACCATTACGGACTGGGGTAAGAGCGGCCGCTACTTCAAGACAGATCTCGACGCTTCGAACTTCCGGGATGAACTGGCTCATCTCTTGCTCACCCAGAAAGCATGCTTCAACTCTCCTGTCTGGTTCAACGTCGGCGTAAAAGAGCAGCGCGGGTATGGCTGGTATTGGGATGAGACCTCGGACGCCATCCAGAAGATATCCAATGGCGAGAACCGGCCACAGTGTTCGGCGTGTTTCATTAATTCGGTTGGCGATACGCTGGAATCGATTCTTGATCTGGCCAAGACCGAAGGCATGCTCTTTAAGTGGGGTTCGGGCACCGGCACCAACCTGTCCTCTCTTCGCGAAGAGGATGCGATCCTCTCTGGTGGCGGCCGAGCCTCCGGCCCGCTAAGTTTCATGAAAGGTTTCGACGCTTTTGCGGGCGTCATCAAGAGCGGCGGCAAGACACGCCGCGCCGCCAAGATGGTCATTCTCAATGCTGATCATCCGGACATTGAAAAATTCGTTTGGTGCAAGGCAAAGGAAGAAAAGAAGGCTCACACCTTGATCGATGCGGGCTACGACAGTTCACTTGACGGGGAAGCCTACAGTTCCATCTTCTTCCAGAATGCCAACAACAGCGTGCGTGTCACCGATGAATTTATGCACGCCGTGGTCGAAGATCGCGATTGGTGGACCCGTTCCCGCATCGATAACCGTCCCCTCAAGCGTTTCCGCGCCCGCGATCTCATGAAGGAGATCGCCGAAGCCACTCACCAGTGCGGCGATCCGGGCCTTCAATTCGATACGACTATTAATCGTTGGCATACCTCGAAGGCGACTGCGCGTATCAACGCCAGTAATCCCTGCTCGGAATACATGTTCCTCGATGATTCCGCCTGCAACCTCGCCTCGCTTAACCTCATGAGGTTCGTTTCCCCGGGCGGCGACTTCGACGTCGAAGCCTTCCGCCACGCCGTTGACACAATCATTCTCGCCCAGGAAATCATCGTCGACAGCGCCAGTTATCCCACGGAAAGAATTGCCAGGAACTCCCACGATTTTCGTCCACTTGGGCTCGGCTACGCGAATCTGGGCGCGCTTCTGATGAGCTTCGGCATCCCCTATGACAGCGATCAGGGCCGCGACTACGCGGGCGCCTTTACGGCCGTCATGTGCGGCCAGGCGTTTCTCACCAGCGCCCGTATCGCGGAGGCCACCGGACCATGCCCGGGATACGCGGCCAACGAGGAATCGTTTCTCGAAGTGATCCGCATGCACCGCGAATCCACAAGCCGCGTCGACAACCGCCGGGCGCCCGCCGCGCTGCTGGACAACGCCAGACTCGTCTGGCAACAAGCCTACGAAAAAGGCCGGGAATCGGGCTTCCGCAACGCCCAGACCACCGTCATCGCTCCCACCGGCACCATCGGCTTCATGATGGATTGCGACACCACCGGCATCGAGCCGGATCTTGCTCTTGTCAAGTTCAAGAAACTTGTCGGCGGCGGCGTCATTAAGATCGTCAACAACACTGTCCCGCAGGCGCTCATCCGGCTCGGATACAAAACCGAGCAAGTCGACCGCATTGTCAGC
This sequence comes from Bryobacterales bacterium, assembly GCA_026954325.1. Lineage (GTDB taxonomy): Bacteria > Acidobacteriota > Terriglobia > Bryobacterales > Bryobacteraceae > CADEFT01. Next base: position 14,225 of record JAIXKK010000154.1, read on the forward strand.
CACATCGATTCCACCGGGACCATCGAAGGCGCTCCCGACCTCAAGCCGGAGCACCTGCCTGTGTTCGATTGCAGCCTCCGTCCTCAAAACGGCGTCCGGTTCATTCACCACATGGGCCATGTCAAGATGATGGCTGCTGTCCAGCCCTTCATCTCCGGAGCTATTTCGAAAACCATCAACATGCCCGAGGAGTCCACGGTCGAGGACATTATGGACGCCTACATCGAAAGCTGGCGTCTCGGGCTGAAAGCGGTCGCCATCTACCGCGACAACTCGAAGCGTGTCCAGCCGCTCAGTTCCGGCACGGGAAAGGGAGCAAAAGCCGTCTCCGCCAAAACCGAGCCGGTCATTCAGGAGCGTATCGTCTACCGGCCCATCCGGCGTAAACTTCCTGATGAGCGCCAGTCCATCACGCACAAGTTCTCCATCGGCGGCCACGAAGGCTACATCACCGTCGGCATCTTCGAGGACGGAACCCCTGGCGAAATCTTCATCACCATGGCGAAGGAAGGCTCTACAATCTCCGGCCTCATGGATAGCTTCGCCACTGCTGTCAGCTACGGTCTTCAGTACGGAGTTCCCCTGAAGTTCTTCGTCGACAAGTTCAGCCACGTGCGTTTCGAGCCCAGCGGCTGGACCGGCAATCCCCAGGTCCCCTACGCCAAGTCCATCATGGATTACATCTTCCGTTGGATGGCCGCCAAGTACCTCGGTCCCGAGCATGTTGCCCCGGAGGCCGGCGAATCCACGAAGCTTCGCCCCACCGAACCCGAGCCGCAACAATCCCTTCCCTTCGGCCCGGTGGTCGAAGATGCCCCGCTGTGTTCGGAGTGCGGCGGATTGATGACCCGCAACGGTTCTTGCTATAAGTGCGAGAACTGCGGCGGGACCAGCGGCTGCTCCTAACCTGCTACCATTTCTTCCATGGTGCATTCCGAAAGACGCGTTGTTCCAATCACGTAACGGCGACCCGTATACGAACAACGGCAAGTCGAGGTATCATGTACCCCATGACCCGCCGAAATTTGCTGGCTTCCGCTATTGCCGCACCATTCGTTATGAGTGCTGACACACCGAGTTACGTGAAACGGCCGTTCCGCTATGCGGAGGTCGAGGCAAAAATCCGCAGGCGCGACTTTACCGGCATCTCCAAAGAGGATCTTCCGACGCCTTGCATGTTGGTGGACAAGGCCATGATGGAGAACAACCTCAAGCATATGTCGGACCACTGCAAGAAGACCGGGATCAACGTACGGTCTCATTGCAAGATCCACAAATCCACCGACGTCGCCAGGAAACAGATGGCCTTGGGTTCCCTTGGGATCTGCTGCGCCACCATCGCCGAGGCGGAGTTGATGGTAGGGGCGGGAATCAAGGGCGTACTGTACACGCGCGGGCCGGCTGGAAAGAACCAGATCTGGCGCGGCATCATGCTACAGGCCAAAGAGCCCTCGTTCATGATGGTGGCCGATGATCCCATGACCGTGGACCTGCTCGACGAGGCGGCGGGCGTCGCCAAGACCAAGCCGACGGTTCTCATTGACCTCTATTCCGGGTTGACGCGCGCCGGTCACGCCACGGGGCAGCCCGGGTTGGAACTTGCCAAGCGCATTGACTCCAGGAAGAATCTCAAGTTCGGCGGCGTCATGGGCTACGCAGGCGGAGCCTCTCACACGCACGGCTGGGAAAAACGCCGCGCCAAGTCGCACCACGACGTGGAACCCGTGGTGGAGACCGCCATGATGTGCAAACGCGACGGGCTCAACGTTCCCATCATCACCGGCGGCAGCACGGGCACCTACAATATCGACAAGGAGATCGGGCTTACCGAACTCCAGGCCGGGTCGTATGTGTTCATGGACACTCTGTACATGGGCATCGGCGGCAAGGACCGTCCGGAGAGATACACGGACTGGGAGCCCGCCCTCACCGTTCTCACCACCGTCACCAGCCAGAACCATCCGAACCAGGTCACTATCGACTGCGGCAACAAAGCCATGCTGCGGCCGACCGACCAGGTGAAGGACCGCCCCGAAATCAAAGCGGAAAATCAGGGAGCCGAATACGGCATCCTGAAGTGGAACGAAGGCGACGGGCTCAAACTGGGCCAGCAGGTGGAATTGTACTGCTCGAACCTGGACATGAGCACCAACTGTTATGACCGCTACTACGTGATGGAAGGCAACAAACTGGTGGACGTGTACCCCATCATGGGACGGGCCGGCGCGGTGCAGCGCTAACTGCTAAGACAGGTCAGATTCCCATAATTCTGTTTAACTCCGCCGTCGTCGCGCTCCGCTCGACGAAGCCGAATGTCCCGCTCGCCTGCGCCTCGCGGGCGGCGTCCAGAAGCCCGCTCATCGCGGCGCGATAGAGGGAAGTCGCCAGGCTGATCCGCCGGACTCCGGCGGCGGCGAGGTCCGCCATGGGAAACGACTTCCCCGGAATCCCCACCATGAAGTTGAAGGGCTTCCTCAACGCCGAACACACCGCGCGTACTGAAGCAATATCAGGCAGTCCCGGCGCGAACAGCACATCCGCGCCCGCTCTCTCGAATGCCTGCAAGCGGCGGATCGTGTCGTCCAGGCCGGGGCCGGGGTAGAGAAAATTGTGCGCTCGCGCCGTTAGCTGGAAAGGGAACGGCAGCGCGCGAGCCGCCTCGGCGCCTGCCGCAATCCGTTCGGCCGCGAGCCCTTCGTCGTAGAGAGGACTCTCCGGTTTGCTGGTGGAATCCTCGATTGTGCATCCCACGAGTCCCGCCTCCGCCGCCAGCCGCACCGTTTCCGCAACCGCCTCCGGCGCATCGCCGAATCCTTTCTCCAAGTCCGCCGATACGGGCAGTTCAGTCGCATCGACAATCAGGCGCGCATGGGCCAGCGCCTGATCGCGTGTCAATCCGCCATCCCTCCGCCCGAATGTCCCCGCGGATGCGGCGCTCGATGTCGCAAGAGCCTGGAACCCAAGACCGGCAAGAATCCGGGCCGAGACAACATCCCAAGGATTCGGGATGATAAATGCGCCGGGCTCTTCGTGAAGCGCGCGAAAGCGCAATGCCTTCTCTATCTGCGTGGCACTCATGATAGCCCCGATTTTACCCTTTCTTCGGCGCCACGCCGCGTACGGCCCACGCACGCGCCCGCAAGCGGAGTCGCCGGTTCTCCCGCTGTATTCCCAGGCGGCGCTTCACCTCCTCGCGTAATGCTTCTTTGCGGCGGCTATCAGCGTTCCGAAGGTAGGCCCCTGCCGGCCCTTGCCCGAGCAGGAATGGATCCCAGTCATCCGCGAAGGATTCGAACCTCATCGTACTATCCAGAGGACGCTCTGAGACGTCCTCCAATCCCCCTTGTTTCCAGAGTTCCTCCAATTCTCCGGCCCGCCTCAGCCAGGGCTTTCCAGAAATCGGGAATGAAATTGAAAACGAGAAGCGAAAGACGGCATTCGAAAGTCCCCATCGGGAAAGCGCAGTTGCCTGGCGTCGCCGGCTTCGAAGATCACACGGTCCGGAACAGGATTTCTGCTCTTCGCAAACTCGACGTACTCGCTCGACGGGTCGATCCCCAGCACCTGGCAACGATTTTTGCCGGAGCCGGTCTCCAGCACCCTCCCCGTGTCCCGCACACCGGCAAATTTGACGAGTCGAGGTCCTAACAGGCGGCTCCAACGGCCCATGAACCGTTCATAAGCTTCCGCGTCGCCGAACATATTCGTTCCTCGATTCTGGCCGGCAAGCCCCGGACCGCGACCACACAGCGAGATTCTACCTCCGCCCCGGCGGCGGCGCGAGGGGCGCCTGCCGTATGGGTCTGGCCATGCGGGAAGACGCTATACTGCACTTATTCGGGCAGGAGAGAAAGCAAACAAATGCGGTCCGTCACACTCGTTATCGCGCTGGCGGCGGCGTGCGCTTTACCAGCACAACCGCCGGATCATGGCAAGCGGTACGGCCGTCTGCTGATCCGCAATGCGATTGTCATCGAAGGCAACGGCACGCCGGCTTCGGGTCCGCGGGACATCCTGGTCGAAGACAACCGCATCGCGAGCATGGTTCCCTCAGGTCACGGCGCGGGGCTGAAAGCCGACGCCGGGATTGACGCCAAGGGACGCTATGTCCTGCCAGGGTTCGTCAACATGCACGGCCACAGCCACGACGAACGGGGCGGCGTGCCCATGCCGGCGGAATACGTCTTCAAGCTGTGGCTGAGTTGCGGCATCACCACCGTTCGCGACGTCGGAAGCAATTTCGAGAAGACCAAGGCGTACCGGGACGCCTCCAGAGACGGAAAGGTGGCCGCGCCGCGCCTGTTTGTCTATCCCTTCTTCGGGCGCCCGGCGACTCCGGACGCGGCGCGGGCGCGCGTGCGGGAGTTGAAAGAGAACGGAGCCGACGGTATCAAAATCGTCGGCATTCATCGCGACACGATGGACGCGATGATGGAAGAAGCGCGCAGACTCGGGCTTCGCGTGGCGCATCACGTGGGCGTCGAGGAAACCAACGCCTGGGACAACATCCGCGACAGGACCACCACCATCGAGCACTGGTACGGTATTCCCGATGCCGCGCTTCCCGACGGCGTGCAGAGTTTTCCTTCCTCCTACAACTACAGCGATGAGGAGGACCGCTTCCGCTATGCCGGCCGCCTGTGGCGCGAGGCCGACCCGCGGCGGCTGAAGAAGGTCCTCGAGGGCATGGCAGAGGCCGGCATCGGCTGGGACCCGACGTTCAACATCTACGAAGCGAGCCGCGATTTGCAGCGCGCCCAGACCCAGCCGCAGTTTACGGACTATCTGCATCCGGCGCTCGCGAAGTTTTTCGCCCCCAGCCGCGAAAACCACGGATCGTACTTCTTCCACTGGACAACAACGGATGAAGTGTTCTGGAAGGAGAACTACCGCATCTGGATGAACGCCGTGCGCGACTTCGCCCGCATGGGCGGCACGGTGACCACCGGTGAAGACGCGGGCTACATCTACCAGATGTACGGCTTCGGGTATCTGCGCGAACTGGAGTTGCAGCAGGAGGCGGGCTTCCACCCTTTGAAAGTCATTCAGCACGCGACGGGGAACGGCGCGCGGATGCTCGGCGAGGAGCGCCGGCTGGGGCGCATCCGGACGGGTTGGACCGCGGACCTGATCGTCGTGAACGGCAATCCGCTCGAAAATCTCAAGGTATTGAACCCCATGAACGGCGGCATCGAGTGGACCATTAAGGACGGCTTCGTCTACAGCGCGCCGCGCCTGTTCGCCGAAGTGAAGGAAATCGTACAGCAGGCGCGAGCCCAAAAAAAACCGAAGCCGTCAGAATAGGGGAAGATGGCGGCGCTCGTACGCGAACGAAGTGCTGGGGCTCGTCCGCAAGGCAAGGAAGATTGCCTGGCGCTACGAGAATCCGGTACGGAAGTTTCTCTTCTATTCCTCGGCCGCGGTGGTGGACGGCAAGGTGATTCTGGGCGCGACAAACTGGTGCACTGCCTGGAGGCGAAGACCGGGAAACCGTTGCGGGAGTTCACCACGCGGGCGCGCGTCGAATCGTCGCCGGCAGTGGCGGGCGGACGCGTCTACGTGGGGTCGAACGATGGACGCCTGTACGTACTCGACGCCCGCCTTGGCGGATGGAAAGGTCTTGATCGCCACGCGGGATGGCAAGATCTTCTGCCCCGGCGGGTGAATCTCCTGGATATCCGGCGCTGAGCTACGGCCGCCGCGCTCCGCCCCACGCCCGCCCCGGCGTGGCCGTAGAGACGCTGCGGAACACCTGAAACGGCATCGCCTCCCCGTTCCCGCGAATCCCCTGGACGCTCACCCGCCACAGACCGGGTTCCGGATTCATGATCTCGAAGGACTCGCTGGGCCCCGCCGATGCGGTGTAGCCGGTCTGGTCAGCGTAAGGTCCGTAATGGCGGCCGCTTGGGCTGACCAGGTGCAGGTCGAAATCGCGGTCGGCGGACTCCCATCCGAGTCTCACCTCCAAAGACTTGGCGCCCATCGGAATCTGCGTCAGTTCGCTCCACCATCCGGCCACGGGCACGGAGGCGCTCCAGGTGGGCGCCGACGCGGGCGCCGTACCGGGCTTTCCCGCCGAAGTGGTGGAAAGATACACGGGCTGCGCGGGCCGGGGGCCGCCCGAGCAATCCCCGTATGCGGAGCGGTTCGCCGATTCGACCGGGCCGCGGTATCCATGCCGCTGCGCCGCCGGCAGGTCCTCCATCTCGAAGGGGATGCTCTGCGAGGAGATGGCGAACGCTCTGGTCACCTGCACGTGCACGTGGGTTCCAAAGGAATAACCGCTGGTCCCGGCGATTGCCAAGGCCTGTCCCTGCTCGACATGCTCGCCGTTGCGCACGCGGAACGTCCCCGTCTTCAAGTGGCCGTAGTGGCTGTACTCGCCGTCGTCATGCTGGATGGTGATGTAGTTGCCGAAAATGCGCAGATGAGGCGTCTGCCCGTAGCCGCGGTCAAAGGTGTAGGCCGTTCCCGCGCGCATGGCCACCACGCATCCTCCCCCGCGGGGAGCGATGTCGTAGGCATGGAGAGTACGTCCCCAATGGGAGTACATCCCGTAAGGCGGCTGGCTGACCACCCACTGTTCCTTCGGCGGGAAGGGCAGGTGATAGCCCGCCGTCGAGATGAGAAACCGTGCCGGAGCGCTGAGCTGCTCGCCGTTTTTCACGAAAACCACGTACTCCGCCGGAGGAAGGGCGGCAAGCTGTGCCGTCATGCGGGAGGCGTTTTGCATCCGCGGGAACATGTGCGCGATGTACTTCCACCCACCTGTGCTGCTGTACTGCGCCACGTGAATGATGGACTCCATGTTGAAGCCGGCCCCTTCGACGACGAGTTCATTCTGCCGGGGGCCGATTTCGTGCGTGGCGACATGGGTGATACGGAGGGTTCCGGCGGAGCCGTCCGGCAAAATGCGGAAGGACCGGGAAAGGATCGTGTTTCCGTTTGCGGTGACCCGCACCGTCCACTGGCCGGGGCTGTTCGCCGGTGCGAACCCGCCGACCGGTAACTGCGTCAGCAGGCAGAGGGATGCCGAAGCGGGAAGCTGTTCGTACGGGGCGGTGGCCGATACGGCGCCCGCGGGATCAAGCCACTCCACGGTGAGCGCGTCCGAGGGGCGTACGTTTCGCGCGACAAACCGGAAGAACACCTGACGCGTAGATGCGGGGAACGCCGTAGACGGGTTCGTGATGGCGCAGGAGTCCTCGCTCGCCGAGGACCCCAACTCCGCCTGTTGTACGGTTGCCGCATGCCCGGCGGTGACCATGACGAGCACAAGCGAGATGAGGCAGAGGGCGCGCATGCGGGCCAAAGCCTTCTATCGGCCGGACGCCGCAAGGACTTGAGGCGCTCAGGCGCGCCTGCCCCCCTGCCACCCCCGCAATCGATGCATCGCCCCGCGCATCTGCGCTACCCTCAAACGTATATGGTTCAGGAGATCATCCCCGAAGGGCTTACTTTCGATGATGTCCTCCTGCAGCCCGCGCGCAGCGACGTGTTGCCCACCCAGGTCGACACACGCACTCGCTTTAGCCGCAACATCGCGCTGAACATCCCCATCGTTAGTTCGGCCATGGACACGGTCACCGAGTCGCATCTCGCCATCGCGCTGGCCCAGCAGGGTGGGATAGGCATCATCCATCGGAACATGCCCGTCGACCGGCAGGCGGAAGAAGCGGATCGCGTGAAACGGTCGGAAAGCGGCATGATCGTGGATCCCATCACGATCGGCCCCAACGAAAAGATTTACGACGCGCTCGAATTGATGAAGCGCTACCGCATCTCCGGCGTCCCCGTTACCGAACACGGCAAACTGGTGGGCATTCTCACCAACCGCGACCTGCGGTTTGAGACACGCTACGATCTGCCCGTCAGCGCCGTGATGACCAAGGAGAACCTCATCACCGTGCCCGTGGGCACCACGCTCGAACAGGCGCGCGCGATCCTCCACAAACACCGCGTCGAAAAACTCCTTGTCGTCGACGATCAGTTCGCCCTCAAGGGCCTCATCACCGTCAAAGACATCCAGAAGAAACTGAAATATCCCAACGCCGCCAAGGATTCGCAAGGCCGCCTCCGCGTCGGCGCCGCCATCGGCGCCACCGGCGATTTCCTCGAGCGCGCCCAGGAACTGGTGCGCCGTAAAGTGGACGTCCTCTGCATCGACACCGCGCACGGCCACAGCGAGCGCGTCCTCGAAGCCGTCGCTTCCGTCAAGAAGGCGTTTCCTGAAGTTGATCTCGTCGCCGGCAACGTCGGCACCACCGAAGGCGCCCGCGACCTCATCAACCTCGGCGTTGACGGCATCAAGGTGGGCATCGGTCCCGGCTCTATCTGCACCACGCGGGTCGTCAGCGGAGCGGGCGTTCCCCAGATTACCGCCATCCTCCAATGCGCCAGGGCCGCGCGCGGCTCGGGCGTCCCGCTCATCGCCGACGGCGGCGTCAAGTACTCGGGCGACATCACCAAGGCGATCGCCGCCGGAGCCGACGCCGTCATGATCGGCAGCCTCTTCGCCGGCACCGACGAAAGCCCCGGCGAAACCATCCTTTACCAGGGCCGCACCTTCAAGAGCTACCGCGGCATGGGCTCCCTGGGAGCCATGGCTCAGGGTTCCAGCGAGCGCTACGCGCAGGACCCCAATTCCAAGCTCGTCCCCGAAGGCATCGAAGGCCGGGTTCCCTATAAGGGCCCGCTCTCGGAGATGGTCTTTCAACTCGTCGGCGGCGTCCGTTCCGGCATGGGGTACTGCGGCTGCTCCACTATCCCCGAATTACAGGAACGCGCCCGCTTCCTCCGCGTCACCTTCGCCGGCTTGCGCGAGAGCCACGTCCACGACGTCATCATCACCAAGGAAGCGCCGAACTACCGCGTGGAATAGCGGTTCTCATGGCGGGTCAGCCGCCCTGGGGCGAATTTCCGCTGGTGGAGTGCGATTCTCATGTATGTGGAGCGTTTCTACTCCGCTATTCCACGCGCCATCACCGCTCAAAACGCCGGTTCCTCAACCAGGCCGCCGCCCTTCAGTGCGGGATTGAGCTTGCGGGTCTTCTCCACGGCCTCCCCGATGTGCCGCTCCAGATACGCGATTTCGGCGGACCCCTTTCCGCCGTTCACTACCGCGTTCA
>JAIXKK010000070.1 GCA_026954325.1 Bryobacterales bacterium
GACGAGGGGAGAGTGGGTCGCACCGCAAGTGTCGCCCTCTCTCCTACTCTACCGCTCCTTGGCACGCCGCGGAAACCGACGGCGGCCCCAGATGAGTCCGCCGCAATAGCGGCATCACGGTACGCGAGAAGCGGACCGTACCAAAAGGCTTGCCGCTTTGCCAGCAACACGCGCGGGCCGGATACCAGTTGACGCATTTCCTCCGGGTACAACGCGCGCATCCACGAAGCGATGCCGAAGATCTCCACGAACATGCCGGGCGTCGAGGACGACAGCGGGAAGACGGAAGCGCTGCCCGAGGCAGAACTAGCGTTCGGAATGGTTCCCTGTGCGGCGAGAACTCCGTTGTGGTAAACGTTGGCCGTGGTGTTCGTATCAAGCGGAAGGACGAACGAGAGACAAGTGACCTTTCGGAAATCAGCGCTGTAGGCACCCCATTCGAACGGGCCATACGGCGATGTGCTGTTGCGAAAGATGGCTTTGTACTTTCCCGTGCTCGTTCGCAGGCCGAGCCACCAGCCGGTCGTATAGCTGGTGCTGCAAATCGTCGGGAAGCCGGTGCCGTTCAGCCGATTGATCCTGAACCACACGCAAACCGAGATCGTCTTGCCCGTTCCATCACCGATGAACGCGGGCGCGTCGGCCATGGAACTGGCGGACCAACTGACCTGCTCGTTGCTGCACGCGAGAGCCGCGCCGAATGGTGTTGGAGTGTTCCCGCCTGATCCTGTCGGAACCGTGAGGCCGGATGCCGCGGCGCCGAACAGCATCCGCCGCTGGAAGTATGCCGGCGAGTACTCGAACAGGATCGCAGCACGCTTCGCGTTCAGCCGCCAGGGATTGAACCACATTCTCGGATCGCGCGTCGGCAGCCAGAGAGCATACAGGCCATTGCCGAGTGGAGCGTTGAAGTCAGGATGCGGTTCGCACACGCCACTTGGGAACAGGGTCTCCGAAGTGGGGTTCAGGGGAAGGCACCGCATCAGATCACCTCGAACTGCACGCCACGCCAGAAGGCGATGTTTTCCGTCGCGTCGAGCGTCATGCCGCAACGGTTCACGGCCAGCACTCCCCACACCGGCGGGAGGACGTTGCCGAAGGCCTGCGCGACCGAGAACGGAGGGCTGATCAGAATGCCCGACGCCGGAACATACAGCGATCCGATTTCGCGAATGGAGAGCGTTTCGAGGGTGATCGACACTGCCTCGTCGATGCCGGTCACTCCCGCCGGATAGATCGGCGATGCGTCATCAGTTACTCCCCAGGCGAAAAAGTAAACGCCGTAGCGATCACCCAGACTGCCCGACGCGGGCTTGATCCTGAACTGGCAGATGGCGTCGACGTAGCGAGTATCCTGATTCTCGACCTTCGCCGAACTGCGAGCCGCGCCGGTGGCCAGTCCATTCAGCGAGATGGTGAAGTTGGTGATCGGCCCGAACTGCGTGCGGATGGTGGACACGTGCGCCTCCTAGTCCTGCAAGATCGACAGATCATTTTCGCGAATGATCACGAAGTCGCCGTCGCTGACGGTGGCCGGTGAGGACAGCGCGCCGCCGCCCAGGAAGTTTCCGCCGCTTTGCGCGTCCCATAGGCCGATGTGCGTGTACGTGCCAGCCGGGACCTGAAACGAAAGCACGATGGCACTCCGGACGCGCTTGGAACTCCCGCTATCATCAACCGGCGTGTACGAATCCGCCGACTGCCTGACGTACGGACCACCGGCGGCTTCGCTCGCCCCAGTCTTGCCAGGATCGGCAGTGTGAAGGCTGCACCAGCGGGCGGCAATCGAGAAATCCTGCCCGAGAAAAGCCTTCTCAAGGACCTTCTGGTCGAGGTACGCGGAAAACGACATTGTGCACTCCTGCGGCTTTATGCGAGTTCGATCAGTTCGATGCTCACGTCCGACCGGCCAGGGCCACATGTTTGGCTCCACTCGCAGTCGAAGCGGACGGTGTACCTGCCGGTAGTCGCTACGCCTGTGGGATCGTGTGAGAACTTTGGATTCGTGTCGTATGGATCGTAGAAATAGAACGGTTCGGTCGGTCCCTTGCGGGCGTCGTAGAAGTTCCGCAACTCCGCGAGCAACGCTGGCGTCAGGCGTTTCACGAGCCGCCACCGCTTGCGGCTGGTGCTCGCCAGCGCCGCACGTTGCGACTCGCCGTTCCGGTACTCGTTCTCGACCACCGTGTAGGTCTGCGATCGCGCGAGCGCGCGGCACAAACTGTTGGGCAGGACGGTCGCAGGCGCCGCATTCTGAACTGATCCGGGCATCAGGAAGTCACAAGTCCGACGCCAGTCTGAAGCGCCGCCATTTCCCGGCGCCCCGCGTTCTGCTTCGTCGCGGTCATCGTCGCCGACTGCACCGCGCGCGGATTCTCGACAACCACACGCACCGTCTCCTTCTCGAAGAACTCCTTCGCGCCGGGGACGGTGATATTGACCACCATGCCACCGCCGGACGGCGCGCCTCGGCCAATAGCATCGAGCGACGGCAGACCGCCCAACGAGGACAGTGGCGCGCCGTTGGAATAGCCGGTCGTTTGGAAGAGCGATCCTCCGGACTGCGAAATCGAGACTGGACGAACCTGGGTGGACTGCCCGCCGAACGTCTGGCCCGTGCTCATTGCATAGAGCTCCACGAGCTCGCGAACCTGCTGGCTCTGAATCGCCACGTCGAGGTTGCCGCCATAGGCCGACTTCGCCATATCGACGATCTGCTTCAGGATGCCCTTGTCGGAGATATCGACGCCGTAGACCGCCTTGATCTTCTCGCGCGCTTTCTCCTGCGCGCCCTTGATGAACAGGCGCACGACGCCAGCCGCCGCGCCAGCAATCCCGCCGATGAGAGCACCGAGAGGACCGCCGTACTTGAAGCCGATGAGCGCGCCGCCCGCCGCGGACATGCCGACTCCGGCCGCACCGCCACGGCGCAGGCCTTCGTACACCAGCAAGCCGCCGCCCAACAGAGCGGCGTTCGACTTACCGATGGACGAAAGCTTCTGGCCCATCGTCGCGGCCTGCCACGTGGTCGCCACACCGGGAGCTAACTGGATGCTGCCGCCGATGCCGGCGAACGACTTCAGGTTCGCGAGCGACGCCGCCCAGTTCGGGCCGGGGAGGATTCCGCCAGCACCACCGCCGCCGCCGATTCCGGACGGAACAAAAGGTGGCGTGCCTCCCGGCCAACCAGCACCAGGAATCCCGCCGCCACCACCGCCAGCGAAAATTCCGCCGCCGCCACCACCGAAGATCCCGATACCGCCAAGCACGGAGGCCAAACCGCCGCCGCCCGCGCCCGCAGGAGCGTGGCCACGCGTGCCGCCGAACAGTCCCATCAGGGCCCGCGCCACCTGGGAGGTCACCACTTCCTTGATCGCAGTCAGCATCGCGGTCTTGAAGGAATTGCCGATGGCCGACCACACCGACTGCGATTTAGTCACCAGCGCATCGAAGACGCCCTCGGCCTGGCGTTTCAAGGAATCGAAAATCCTCTGGTTGTGTTCGCGAATCAGGTCCGCCGTACGGTTGGCGGCGTTCTGGCGCGCCGCATCCACAGAGGCGTCCGTCGCTTCCTGGTTGGCCTGGCGGATGGCCTCCCGCTGCTGGGTGTACTCCGCGATCCGCGCCTGGATCTCGTCGGCGCGGTAGCCGAGCCGTTTCATCTCCAGATCGTAGTCCATTACCCGCTGCGAAGTTTCGAGGTCAAAGAGCCGCTGCTTCATCTCGTGGACCTGCTCGACATAGTCGATCTCGATCTGCGCCTTCTGCTGCTCGACCCAGACCTTCTGCTCGATGGTCCTGGCGTCATAGCCTTCGAGTGTCCGCAGACGCGCGTCGCGTTCAATGCCAGCACGCTGCTCCTGGACCTGCATCAGTTCCTTGACGTGATCCAGGTTCTGCTGGGCGATTTCCTCGTTGTACTGAAGCCGCTTCTGGAACAGTTCACTCTCCAACTCCATCCGCCGGTGAGCAGCTTCCTCTTCGGCCTTGACGTAGTCCGCAATCGCCTCGCGATTGTCCTTGTCCAGCTTCTCCTTGAACGTCTTCCACTTCGTGGACAGTTCGTCTATGACCGCATCCCACGCCTTCCTGGTCAGACGAACCTGATGCTCGACACCCTTGTCGTCAGTGAACGTGGTCCACTTCCGGATCTTGTTGTTCAACTCCGCAATCTCGCCGGCGAATTCGGGCAGCGCCTTGGCGCGCGCCTGCGCAGCGGAATCAATCGCATCCTTTTCCGCCTTCCGCTGAAACGCGCCCATTTCCTTGGCGAGTTTCAACCGCGCGATCTCTTTGTCGAGGTCTTCCTTTTTTGCGGGCCCGCCGATGGTAACCTTTGGACCCTTGTATTGGAAATCGCTAAAGTCGAGACCGCCCTCCTCCTCCATGCCGGGGATTAACCGTCGTCTGCTGCCCAGAACCAGTTCGCGGACCTGCGCATCGGTCATCCCGCGGGCCTTCTTGAGGTCCTCGACCTTGAGCTTGCCGCTCAGGAGATCCTGGCGTAACGCCATCTCTTCCATCTCCTTGAAGCGCCGCTCGTTTTGCTCAACCAGGTCGGTGTACTGGTTGTAGATGATGGCGCCTGCGGCGATCCCGCCCGTGATCAGCAACGCCATGGGATTCGCAACCGTCGCAAGCCGGCCCGCCACCATCGCCGCAGTCAGCCCCTTCACCGCCTCCGTGATTCCCATGATCATGGTGACGATCTTGTAGGTGGCCAACGCCGCGCCGACCACCAGGATTCCCTGCGCGAACTTCTTCAGCAGGTCGGTGTTCTCGCCAAGCCACTTCACCAGATCGCGTAGCGCCTGAATGATGGCGCGGAATTCGTCGACGAACTCCTTGCCGATTTCCTTCCGGAGGTCGCGGATCTCCTGTTCGAGCTTCTTCATCTGCGACTCGGCGAGTCCGGCCGCCGCCGCGGACGCACCATGAATGTCGGCGCCGGACTGCATCACCGCGTTGTAGCGGATCTGGACCTTCTCGTTCTCCGACAGCGTGCGGCCCAGCTTCAGTTCGGCGAGCTCGATTTCCTTGTCGAACTGGACCTTGATTCCCAATTGCTTGAGCGCGCGTTCCTGACCGAATTCAATGGCGCGGAGGATGCCTTCGAGCGCCTCCGGCGCAGTGAGGTTCTCATCGAGAATCGCAGCATCCTTGGCAAGCTTGGCGAGGCCTTCCGCCTTGTCGAAACCCATGTCCGCGACGATCAGACGGTTGATGGTCCGGAGAGCCACCTCGTCTTCGAGGTTCAAATCCTGAATAGCTTGGGAAGTCTTCCTCACCGCCTCGGCCGAGACGCCGTGCGACTTGGCCAGCGCAAGCGTCGCCTGTTCCAAACGCTCGACGTGCGCGGCATCCTTCACCGCGTCGATGGTGAATTCCTTCACCCATCGCAAAGCGGTCTTGATGGCGTCGGCCAGCAGGTTCCCGGCGGTCGCACCCTTGACCATCGCCGCCGTCATTCCGTCGATGCCCGCCGCCGCCCCGCGCGCACTTTTGGCGGCGGTGCTCTCAATGCTCGACAGGTTGGCGTTGACGCTCTTAATCGACTGGTTCGCCTTGTCGACCTCGACGGTGACAACCAGTTCGACCTGGTTACTGCTGGCCATAGTTACCTGGGGTCTGTTCGCGGTCGTGCCGATCCCGCTCTTCTTCCAGAATCTGCATGGCCATGAATTCGTCGGCGCGGATCTCGTCGAGGGAGATCCGGATGCCGAGTTTCAATGCCGCCCGCATGTCCAGGGCGCGCCGGATCAATATTCCGGTCTCGCTGTTCTGCGCCTCATCGATTCTGTTCAACGGGCAGTGATCACAGCGTTCACTATCGTGTGCGTCCGGACAGAGTTGCGGGTTACAGAGATCGTCCCGGCGAAGTGCCCAGTAGACGAGATAGCGGAACGACGGCTTGTCCGGCCACTCGCCGTTCAGAAGTTTGGGTCGCGGTCCTCCTGGAACCCGGCGTCGAGCGCGTCGATCGCGGCCTTGATCGCGACGGCTTGGTGAATGACCGGAGCCTCGCCAGCATAGCCCTCGGTCGACTGACGGAGCTTCTTATACAGGTCGCCGGCCGCATGCAAATTGATGGTCAACTCCTGCTTGTTGAAGGGCAGGTCGAGCACACGGGCGAACGCGCGCCGATATTCGAACACGTCCTTTGCGGAGGGCATGCGGAGCAAGTGGACGGTCGTGCCGCCCAGCACACGCGTCGACACGCGGAACGCGTCGCCAACGTGGACCACATCATCCACCTCGGCCACCGACAACTGCTCGATGCACTTCACGGCCTCGAAGGGATCGATCTCAGCCGGTGCCTCCTCTTCAATGCGAATCTTCGCCAAGAGCGCGGCGTCCACATCTTCGGCATTCGGGATGATCGTCTCCGAGATGCCGCGCCCCAGATTCTTGATGATGACTTTGCGGCGCCGCTGCCGCTCCGCCCATTGGTCGTCGGAAGGGAACCGGACTCTGACGGTTTTCACGCCGCCGGGAGTCCGGAGTTGCAGTGCGACCGGTATGGTCGCGTCGAAAACAGGAGCGATCGTTTCCATAGGATTCCTCATTGGCAGATGCCATCCACACTGCACTTCGCCACCGCCGAGATGACGCCCGCCTGGTACATCGGCGCGCACTCTACGGATACTGTCACCCGCCCATCTGTGTCGACGACCTCGGCCATCGAGAACGACACTTTGGCGAACGTCACCTCGAGCGAATTGTTCACGTCGTAGGTGAGCGTGATGACGGCCGTCCCAGTGGTCTGGTTCTTGAGCTTCGTCAGTTCGTCCGATCCGTTCACGAAGCGGGCGACAAACTTCAGGTTGAATTGCCGGTTCCCGTATTCCATCCGGCCACGAATGGCGCCGCTGGTGGAATCGGCAGGAGTCTGAAAGCCCGAGCCGGGATAGAATCCGTCGTCCAACCGGATGTTGCTCTTGCCGCCGAACTCGAGCGAGATGATGTTCTTGTTGGTGACGTAATTCGTGCCGTTAATCGTGAGCGCGAGCGAAGCGGACGGCAGAAGCTTCTCGACGACTGCTGCCGGGAGCGCAATGCCGGAAGGCTCAGTAAGCTTGCCGGAGCCGACGAACTCAATCGTGATTTTCGAGTTCGCGCGACCGGGACCGCTCGCCACCGCGACCTGCCACGATTCGACGGCACACCCGACAGCCATGCGGTCGAGCACGACGCCGGCGCCAGGACGGATCTGTTCGATGAAAGAGAAGAACGGCAACTCGACGGCGTCGCCGTTGGACGGGTTCGGTGGCGTGCAGGTGTAAACCCAGTTCGGGTTCGCGCCCGACTTGACGACCTTGCCCAAGCCGAACGCCATCGCCCACGCCGCGATCTCGGCACTCAAGTACTTCTCGATCGTGCCGGCCACATCCCACGAGGTCTTGAAGACCTCAGTGATGTACTCGTGACCCTTGCCGAATTCCTCGCCGTCATTCTCCGTGTTTAGCTTCGGGTTGGCGAGGGCGGCATTGAGCTTCTTCAGCTGCCAGACGCCGCCGACAGCATTGGCAGTAGCGATGTCCGTCTGCTTCGCCTTGCCGAAGCCGATTAGAATCTCCTGCGTTCTAACCGACATGCTCGGTTACCTCCTCTTCGGCAGCCGGCGCCGCGCACTGCGACCAGCCAGCGTTCATCGCGGGAATCAGGATCTCGGGCTTTGCCTCGAACTCCTTGGGATCTCCTTCGCCGTGCGGAGGGCGTAACCAGACGGTTTCCATCTCGAATCTCCTGTTTCTGAAATCGATGATCTTGCTGCGCTTCCAGCGGTTACACGGCAAACAAAGCGGCTGGATATTGTCGATCGTGTTCTTGCCTCCGCGTGAGAGAGGCACAATATGATCCGGGCTCAACTGCGGCGCCCACAGCGACCCCTCGAAGGCACCGCAGCAAACACATCGATATTGAAACACACGCTTCAGTTCCGCCCATTCCGCTGCGGTGAACTCGCCTTCGGACCCGACGAGCCGCGCCCTGTGGCCGTTCTTGTATTCGTAGGTCTTGTCCGGATGCGCCTGTCACCATTCGGAGGTCTTCGACAGCACATCAGCCTTGCGCCGTTCGTAATGCTTTCGATGGTGCACTCTCTGGCAATCCCGACAATAGGGGCACAAGCCATCGCGCTGGCGGGGATGCCGGTTGAAGTCTGCGCCCGCTTTCGTTTGATGACAGGAAGTGCAGAGCTTGAAGGCTGGAGTTGGAACATCAGAATGGCCCTGGGCTGCAATCGATCTTGAGATGCATTCCTTGCAGACTGTCTTTCGGCCAAGCCGGTTCAGACGGCTGAGATGAAAGTCTTCGAGCGGTTTGTCACTGTGGCAGACCCTACATCTCTTCGTCAGGGCCGCGTCCGTCTTCGTCACGAGTCCCCAATCTCGGTGAATGAAAGGATCACCTCGAAGTAGTCGAGTCCTTCCGCGTCCGTCTGCCGCTGAATCAGCGGCACGTCCATCGGATGGCACAACGGGTGGACAGTTGCATTCAGCATTGGCACACCAGCCGACGCCGGCGCGCCCTTCGTGATCAGCCGGAAGAGACGGTAATACGCAGTGGGAGGATCACCATCGAACGTCTCGCGAACGCGCAGATAGAGCGTGACCTGGTGCTTCCACACTTCCGCGCTGCCGAAGGAACCTGGAGCGGTGCCTTGCCACACCGCCATGACCGAAGGCGCGGGCATCTGGTGAATCGCATTCGCCAAGCTCGACCGCTTCGGATACTGATCGTGGTATGCGAAGATGCGCTGCTCGTCGCCGCCCATTTCGGCAACCAGTTCCGGAATACCGCGAAGCAGCGCGACCATGTTGTCGACCAGTTCGGCTGGATCAATCACCGCTGCTTACCTCCAAGCGCGCGCTCAACCAACAAGCGGTCCTTCATCTCATTCACGACTCGCCGCGCCGCCTCCAGCACGGCCTCCTTGTTCTTTGGAGAGAAGACCGCCCACGCTTCGATCTTCTGGTTCACCCACGCCTTGATCCGGTCCTTCCGCGTCGAGAGGCTCGCCTTAGCGTTGTTCTCGCTTACGGTCCGGACCATGAAGTTGCGGAGCATGTCGCCGGTAAAAGTCAGGTTGCGGCGATTCCCCTTTCCGAGCCGCGTCTTGCGAATGGCGTAACGCTTCGTGAGCGGCTTCGCCGGCGAATCCCCCGGGCCCAAGGCGGCTCCGACCCGATTCTTCACCGCCGCAACACCCACGTTCCCGATCTTGAACATCTGATTCTGGCGAAAGTTCAGCCGGTCAAGCCGGATCTGCTTCTTCTGGTAGATACGAACCGACGGCATCTCACACCTGCCGCAAGCGCAGCACCGCCGCGCCGCTGGTATCGGCTTCGATGTCGAAGACCTTATAGAGGGTGGCGTCCACCGTCACTTCGTCGCCGCGCGCGGGTGCCTGCGGCAAATCAGAGAGCTTGACGAACAGCACGGCATATACGCCGGGCGAATTCTCTTCCGCTTGGTGCGCAGGTTCGAAGACGGCCCGGATCGCCGTCTGCGCACCGGACTCCGGCGAATACGTCACCTCCCTGCCAAACGCCGCAAGCGCGGCTCCGTTGAGGCCGTTCAGCAGGGAGGTCCAATCCGCCATCGCTCAGGCCTTCGTGCCTTTGACCAGAACTTCCGGTCGCAAGCAGATCGGCAGCGGATTCTGCTGCGTGTGCAGGTCAGTACCGCGACCGAATTTGCGCGGCTCCTGCTTGGCGTACAGCGGCAGGCCAAGCGTGTTCGCCGTTTCGTTGAAATCCGCCGGCGCGAAGTGCGTGCGAAACGTGTTGGCGGTGCCGAGCGGGAAGAAGTGCGCCTCATCGTCGGCGATGAACTTGCGGACCGTGCCGGCGGCGTCGGTCGCCTGGCCGCGGTATTCTTCGAACGTGATCCCGCCAAAGGTGAAGCCGGTCCGGTAATCGTTGCCGAGTTGCTGGTTGCGCTGGTAGTACATGAACGCTTCCTTCACCTTGGCGTGCGTGGTGAAGGCGTCGTAGAAGCCCTGCGAGCACAGGCACAGGATGCCCGTCATGAACTCGCCCTTGAGGTTGTCCTCAATGTGGCGCTTCACCTCGAGCACCTTCAGCAGCACTTCAGTGGCGGTCGTGCCGAGCACGAAGCTGACGGTCTTCGGCGTGATGCCGAATTCCGTGTAGAGATCGTAGAGCGTCGAGCCGTCGGCGTCCAGGATCACGCCCTTGAGTGCGCCCATGCGTAGAAATTCGAGCGTGATCGCATGCTTATTGCGCATGTTCTGGAGCTTCTGCGCGAGCAGGTTCGCCAGCGCATCCGTTTCGGTCTCGGAGCCGAACGCACGGATGCCCTGGACTTCCTCGGGCAGCACGGTATCATCGTGCGGAATATGCGGGATCACGAACGACCGCACCTTGCGTTTGCCCTGCGTGCCCAGGGTTCCTGGCGCGCCCACCGGCTGGGTGGGCAGCAGATTGAGTACGCCGCTCATCTCCTCGATGAGGATGGTGCGCAGGCGCACGCCCTGTGGCGGCATCAGGTTCAACTGCTCCAGACGCCCGTAGGTGTTCGGGATCTTGTTGATAGCGGCGGTCAGCGCCACCATGTCGAACGCATCAGTTGCGAATGGGTTGATCATCGGCATTGGATGTTTACGCTCCTTCCCGGACGAGAATGCCCACGGCTTTCAATTGCGCGATGGCGGTGGTCTTCTGTGGGCCGGTAATGCCACCCGGCCACACCAGCCCCTTATCGGAGCAAATGGCGTGGCGCGCGATAATGACGCCGGGCTTGTCGGCGGCCGAGGCATCAACG
Organism: Bryobacterales bacterium; assembly: GCA_026954325.1. GTDB lineage: Bacteria > Acidobacteriota > Terriglobia > Bryobacterales > Bryobacteraceae > CADEFT01. The sequence goes on from JAIXKK010000070.1 coordinate 10,789, forward strand.
GGGAAGACCACTACAGCCACGGCATTCTGGGAACCGTCCACGGCGGCGGGGGCAACCTGGGTCACTTTGCCGCTGGCCGTGATGATGCCAACCACGGTTCCTGTCGTCAGGTTCTGACCCGAGACCACGGTGGCCTCGTCGCGGCTGTAGAGATTATCGGCTTCGAACTTCAGCCAGTCGCCCAGGTAATTCGATTCGACTTGAACGGGCATGTCAGTTCACTCCCTTCCCGGTGAGCCGTTCGACGGCCTTCATCACCGGACCGTTTTCAGGATTCGCCTTCGCCTGCGTGCCGGTGTCCGGCATCACGTGCGAGCGGATCTCGGTGGCATCCTCGGCGGCGCGAGCCTCCATCAGTTGCTGTTTCGCGTTAGCCGCAGTCGCGTTGCTCGCCAGCAGTGCGGCCGCCCTGCCGGGCATGCCAGCCAACGCGCATAGTTCGACGATCTCGCGAGCCTCGGCGTAGCCTTGACTGCGGGCTTCGGCGCGGATCGCTTCGATATCGATGGTTTCTTCAGCCATGACTTTCTTGCCTCCTCGTGGAATGGAAATAGTGGGCCGCGCCACAACCTGGCGCAGGTCGGAAAGGGCGCTCGCCTTCGTGCCCATGCGGTCGGCGAGCCCAATAGGAATCGCCTCGTCACCGAAGTAGCGGGCCGCCTCCGTGTCACGAATCGCGGATTCGGACATGCCGCGATTACGCGCTACGGCCTTCACGAGCATCCCGTATGTGCGATTCAGCTCGGCTTCGATCGCCGCGCGAGCTTCCTCGCTCAATGGCGAATGGGGATTGAAATCCGCCTTGCGCGCGCCGGCGTGTATGATCGTGTACTTGTAGCCGCGCTGTTCGTCGTTGGCGCTGGTGTCGAGATGCGTGACGATCACGCCGATGCTGCCCAGCCCCGAGGACTGTCCTGCGTAAACTCGCTGGGCCCCGGACGCCAGCAGGTAGGCGCCGCTGAAGGCATGCGCGTTGGCAACCGCGAAGACGGGCTTGGCCGACCGCGCGGCGTAGATCGTGTCGGCGAGTTCGAACACGCCGGCGACCTCGCCACCAAGCGAATCCACATCGAGCAGGATGCCTTTCACGGCAGGATCGGTGGCGGCTTCTTCAACCTCGTTCTGAATGTCGACGTAGGAGCGCATGCCGGACGCGGCATCCAGCCCGTAGGCTTTGTGGACCAGCGTGCCTTCGATCGGGATGACGGCGATCCCGTCCGACGTGACTTCAAACGCTTTGCGCGAGCCGGATTGAGGCGTCACGGCCGCCACCGGCACCGGCACGTCCAGCCCGAGCCGTGGCGCGAGCACGCCAAGAATGACCTCGAACTTCTGGGGCGCAATCAGCAGCGGAGTATCAAAGATTCGCGTCGCCAGATGCGGCAGAGGCATTAGCAGGTTCCTTTCTTGGATCGGAATCGTATTCGAGGCCGAGCGCATCGGCGCGCTCATTGTCGGCGGCGATCTCGCGGTCGATGGACTGAGCGTCATAGCCCTGTTCGGAGACCACTTCGGCGCGGCTCTTGAACCCAGCGCGCACGGCCATGATCTGGGCCTTGATGTCTTTGAGCGGATCGACCCAGGCAAAGCCGGGCGGAATCCACTTCACGTCGTAGTGGGACCTGAGGTCAGGCGATTGGGGCAGACCGCCGCTCAGAACGGCGGCATCCATCCAGGCGTGCCAGATAGGGCGGCACATTTGGAACACGAGCACCTGGTGCTGGATCTGTTCGCACCGCCGGCGGAACTCCAGAAGCCCGGCGCGGATCGAGGAGTAGTTGACGCCAGTGAGGTCACCGGTCAACTGCTCGTAAGTGATGCCCATGCCGGCGGCGATCGAGCGCAACTGCACGCGCATGAACGTCTCGTACGTTGCGCCCACATCGGCGGGCGCCGAGAACTTCACATCCTCGCCGGGCAGCAGCACCTGCATGGTGCCAGGTTCGAGGCCGGCGACCGCCGCCCCGTTGTTGTCTGGATTGGATTCGCCCATGAGCGAATCCTCGGGCGCGTTCTTGGTGACGAAGCCCGCGAACATCGCTGCGGTCTTCTTGCGCACCAGTTCGGCGTCATCGTACTGATCGAGTTCATGAAGCTTGATCAGCACCTGAGTGAGCCAGGGCTGTCCACGTAACTGGCCCGGGCGGATCGCGCGAAACAGATGCAACACCGAATCCGCCGGCACACGGACCATCTCCGTCGATGCCATCGGATTGAGGGCGTCGCCGGGATGCTCTCTATAAAGATGATAGGCAACCCGCTTTCCTATGCCGTTGAACTCGATGCCGGCCCTGACGTAGTTGCCGTTCTCCAGCTTCCGCGTTTCGTTCGTTGGCAGATGCTCGGCCTCGAGTAATTGGAGCTGGAGCGGAACCGACAAACCGTCCTTCGGCAATCGCGGCCTCAGGCGGATGAGACACTCCCCGGCTTCCATGACCGAGCGGCACGCCAGTGCCTGGAGGCCATAGAAATCGGTGAAGCCGCTCGAGTCGGCTTCATCGGTCCACTGCAACCATAGCGCCTGAATCTGCTCGCGCAGGCCGGCGTCGGGATGTTGCGATTGCGGCTTAATGCCGGTGCCGATGCAATTCCCGACAAACGCATCGAGCGCGTTGGTGGCCCACGGATTCCGGCGCACCATGTCGCGCGATCGGGATCGCAGCGTATCGGCGTTGCGGAAGACGAGCGTGTTGATGTCGCTCGACACCGTCACCCAGCCGGTTGTGCGCCGTGTGCTCGCCGCTGCCTCGTAATCGGCCGCAGCTCGCATGCCCGGCAGCCATGCTCGAACTCGACTCCAAAAACTCACGATGCTTAGAAGCCCTTCTCTGTGGAGATTCGAATCTGGCGCGTTATCGGCACGCCGCTGTTCCTGGCGACATCGGCTTCGGCTGCCGCAATCGCCTGCTTCAGTTCGTCGATGGTGCGGTACTCGATCTCCCGGTCGCCGAACTTGACGCGGCGCACGCCGTTGGCGAGGGCATCGCGTAGAGCCTGCAATTGTTGGTCCGTGTACATCGTTTGCTTCGCCTTTGAATCGCCTCGAAGATTCCTTCCAGAACGAGCTTGCTATTCGCCGCGAAGGAAGTGATTCATGGGTTCGCCATGATCACCAAGGACGAGCTGATCAACTGGGCCACGCGGGACGGCTGGAAGCTGGACCGCTGGGGCCATCTGAAGAAAGAGCTCAACAACGGAACCCACCGGCTCAAATTGAGCCGCATCGCCGCCCGGCATGAGATTCACACCCCATGGGGCTGGGCTCGCATCGATAGCGGCTACTACAAAGACCTGCAACTAACCGCCGACGGGAAACTCGCCGGCCTGAACTTCTGAGAGGAGAACCGAACCATGAAACTGTTTGCCATCGATACCGACAACAACATCACGGCCTTCGCTGCCGTCGAGCAGATGCCCGAAGGCCAGGAGCATTTCGCCAGCGAGAAGGAGCTTGCCAAGCTCGCCGCCAACTGGCCCGGCGATCGCCTGCTTCAGATCTGGAACAGCTTTGCCAGGGTTGCGCCCTTCGACGATCTGAAGGCAATCAAGAAGTTCACGGACCGCAAGACGGCTGTGGCCCGGGTCTGGAAGGCCATCCAACGCCTGGACGCCCCCGCCGCGCCACAGGGCGCCGACGTTGCGCCGAAGGCCAAGCGGTCGAGGAAGGCGGCCACTGACGAGCCCAAGGCCGCCGCAACACGCGAGGGCAGCAAGAAAGCGATCGTGCTCGACCTGCTGAAGCGCCCCGAAGGGGCGACGTTGCGTGAGATTCAAGAAGCCACCGGCTGGCAGGCGCACAGCGTACGCGGCTTCATCAGCGGCAGCCTCTCCAAGAAGATGGGCCTCAACGTTGAGTCCTCGAAGCGCGATGACGGGCAGCGTGTCTACAAGTTAGCGTGAACGCCCGCCAATTCGCCGCCGCCGGATTCACTCTCCGGCGGCGTTCTTGCTCTTCATCTCGTCTGAAAGCGCGGCAAGCTTCTCGTGTACCATAAGCTCGCGGAGCTGACATTCCCCGTGTCGCACGTACTTTCCGTTGAAATTCTCGATCAAGCGATTTTCGAGCTCCGCGATTTCCTTGCGCACTTCGGCCAGCAGCAAACGGTTTTGCAGGCCCACGTACGCGCCGATCAGTCCGGAGACCAAGCCGACTGCCGGAATCAGGTATCGGATAAATTGTTCTTCCATGCTTGCCCCTCCAGGAGTCTCAGTTCCGCCGACCAGTCCGACAGCGCCATGCAGAGTCCCTCGACATCCGGATGTCCAGCCCGCAGCAAGGCTTCGATATCGGCAAGCTCCGCGCGGCAGCGGTCCATCTCACGCTGTCGTTGACTGGCGCTCTCCAGCAACCTCGCCGAAGGTTCTCCCGTCGCTATCAAGTGTGGCCTCCTTGCCGGCGTGTTCCTGCCAGCGCCGGATTATCACATCGCAGTACTTCGGCTCCAACTCGACGAGACGCGCCTGGCGTCCGGTTCTCTCGCACGCGATCAAGGTTGATCCGGAACCGCCGAAGGGATCGAGCACGGTGTCCCGGCTCTTGCTGCTGTTGCGAATCGCGCGTTCTACCAGCTCGACCGGTTTCATCGTCGGGTGGAGATCGTTAGCGACCGGCTTCTTCACGAACCAAACGTCGCCCTGATCCCGCGCACCGCACCAGTAGTGATCCGTACCTTCCTTCCAGCCGTAGAGGATCGGCTCGTACTGACGCTGGTAATCGGAGCGGCCCATGGTGAACGCGTTCTTCGCCCAGATGACGAACGTGGACCAATGGCCGCCCGCCTCGGTGAATGCTTGGTGCAAGGTGTGCAGTTCCGAGGACGACATGCAGATGTAGATGGCGCCCTTCGTCACCGCCAGCATGTTCACGCAGGCATCGCGGAGGAACTTGTCGAAGCCATCGCCGAGGTTGTCGTTAGCGATCTTGCGGGCCTTCTTGCGCAGCCTGTCCTTCATGGCCACGCCGTAGTTCACGTTGTACGGTGGATCGCAGAAAACCATGTCGGCAAGGCCGCCGTCCAGAACCTTCTCTACGCTTTCCATCTGGGTAGAGTCGCCGCACAACAACCGATGCTCGCCGAGGATCCATACATCGCTGGGAACGGTGACGGCCGTCTCTGGCGTCTCGGGTACGGCGTCTTCATCGGTCAGGCCGGCGGCTGATTCCGGTTCCGCTTCAGCAAGCAGGCCGGCCAGTTCGTCATCGGTGAAACCCACAAGATCAAGGTTGAAGCCATCTTCCTGAAGTGCCTCCAACTCGACGCGTAGCATCTCTTCGTCCCAGCCGGCATTCATAGCCAGCCGATTATCGGCAAGAACAAGAGCGCGCCGTTGTGTTTCGGTCAAATGGTCCAGCACGATGACCGGGACTTCGGTCATGCGCAGTTTGCGGGCAGCCAGCAGGCGGGCGTGGCCAGCGATGACGATCCCGTCAGCGCCGGCAAGAATGGGGTTCGTCCAGCCGAATTCGGCAATGGATGCCGCGATCTGGGCGACCTGTTCGTCACTATGCGTGCGCGCATTCCGGGCGAAAGGGATCAGCTTCTCGACCGGCCACGTCACCACCTGCAAGTCCGTCATGCTTTGACCGGCTTCTGGAACAGCCCGAGTTCGTTGTGCAGGTCCACGATGCGGGCGATCATCGGAACCACGAGGGTGACCAGCTTCTCCCAACTGAATTCGCGCGCGACATCCACACTGCCGTCGTAGGCGGTCCTGAGAATGTCCAGCACGAGGTCAAGTTTCTTCTTTCCCACGCCGGGCAGCGGAATGGCTTCCTCGACGGCCCGGACGGCCGTGAGTACGAGCGGCAGCATCTTGAGAATGATGAGCAGAGTATTCATCGGTTTCGTCTCCCTTAAGAAAATCGGGGCGGCTCGCCGGTGAACCGCCCCAGTTCGGAGGAAGGATCTACGCAGTCTTCGGCTGCGATTGGTTCACGACGTTGGCAATCGACGTCGTCGCCGTGGCCAGGGCCTGGACGATCTGCTGGAGCGTGGCCAGCACCGGAGTGATGGTGGCGTCCACCTGCTTGGCTACGGCGGCCGCCACGGCCTGCGCGTCCACACCCACGCCGGCGGCGCTCACGTCGGTCGCGCGATTCGCGGGCACGGCGCCCGCGGTCAGGTTCATGCCGGCGCCGCTGGCCACCGGATTCCAGAACGAATCGTGAGCGAGGTTGTTGAGCTCGATGCTCCGTTTTCCGACCATGTTGGCCGTTTCGACGGCGTTCTGCAGGGCCTGCGACGCGATCTGGTTCAGCCGCGTCTGTTCGGTCAACGCCTGGCGCGCCGCCTGGATGTCCAGGTCCTGGTAGACGTCATAGGTGCGTTTGATGTTGGCGTACGTCACCCGCTGGTTCTCGTTGTGGGTGGCGCTGCCGGTGGCATTGACGGTCTTGAAAGATTCGTCCGAACCAGTTTCGAACTCGCGTTCGCCCTGATTCGGAGTGGCAACTTCGGGCATAAGTGTTCAGTCTCCTTTGCGGTTATTGAGTTGAGTGTTTGCCGCTACCGCGCGGTGCCTTTCGGTGCGTAGCAAGGCATGCCGTTTGGTTTTCGGCGGATCGACTTCGTGTCACGAAGCCGCAGATCGCCGGCAGCAGTGGAACCGCGCTGCGCGGCAATGTCGTTGAACTTCTTTCCGGTCGCGAGCATAGGCTCGACGCCGGTCAGGTGCTCGATGCGACGCAGGATCACGTCGCAGTAGGCGGGACTGATCTCGATGCCGTAACCGACGCGCTTGAGCACGTGCGCGGCTGCCATCGTGGTGCCGCTTCCGAGGAACGGATCGAAGATGATGTCGCCAGAATCGGAGAACGCCTTGACGAAGAATTCGACCAGCGCTCGCGGGAAAGGAGCCGAGTGAGCGCCCTGGCTGCTCTCCGTGCGGACCTCAATCACGTTGCTCGGCCGCGCCATTCCTTCATGCCGGGGACGTGGCCCGCTCCCGAGCAATCCGCTGCCACTCGTCGATTTCGGATTGTCCGGCGAGTAATCGAACACGTCATCCGAAGCGTGGCTCACCGCCTCGGGCCGGAACTTGATCTGCGGCTGGAGGCAGAAATGATGTACAGGCTCCCAGGCGTTCTTGAATCGGTTATTCCACCCGCCAGGCACGCCGTTGTCGGTCTTACGCCAGCAGAATTCGTCGACGAACCGCCAGCCCCACTGCCGCTTATGCGCGATGACCAGATCCTTTACGTACAGATTGCGCTCGCCGTCAACAGCATGCTCCTTGATATTGAGGAGGTACGAGCCATCCTCGGCCAGCACCGTGCGGATGTTTGCCGCCACATCACAGAACCAATCGGAGTACTCATCCGGTGGCACCGGCTGGAAGCCGCTGGTTGGATCGTATTCGCGCTGCGTCGCATACGGCGGCGATGTGAAAACGACGTTCGCCCGCGAGCCACCGAACAACTGCGCAACAACATCGCGGTCGCGGCAATCTCCGCAAATCAACCGATGCGGCCCGATCATCCAGAGGTCGCCCGGCTGCGTGACTGCAACGGCGGGCGCCGCAGGGATCTCTTCCTCCGCCGGCGGCTCTGGCCTCTCGGGCGCTTCTTCAGCCAGGAGGCCTTCCAGTTCGGCATCGGTGAACCCGATGACGCCGACGTCAAAGCCCTCGGCTTCAATTCCCGCGAGTTCTTCAGCCAGGAACTCATCGTTCCAACCAGCATTCAGTGCCAGGCGATTATCAGCGAGTACGTATGCGCGCCGCTGAATTTCAGTCAGGTGATCAAGCACGATCACCGGGACTTCTTCCAGTCCCAACTTCCTTGCCGCCAGCAGCCGTCCATGGCCAGCCACGATCCCGGCGTTGGAATCCACCAGGATCGGTGAGTTGAAGCCGAACTCGACAATCGACGCCGCGATCTGCGCCACCTGCTCATCGGAGTGCGTCCGGGCGTTTCTCGCGTAGGGTACGAGCCGCTCCGCCGGCCACAGTTCGATCCGCTTCGCCAGGGCTGGCGCGCGATCAACTATTCCAGTTCGGGACCCAGATCCAGTAGGCAACGATCAATCCCTCACCCGCCGTGTTGGCGTCGATGTAGTAATCCGCGGGGCGCAGTAGATCGCCGTCGCGGGATTCGATGATCAGATCGTCCGCGACCCCGCCGCCGGCACCGGTGGGCCAGAACTCCTTGATCACGCCCACGCCGTTGCCCTTGTTCATCCCGGCCACGCCGAGGAAGACCCGGCCCACCTCGCCGATCAGGGGCGCGAAACGCATCCGGTTCACGCGAAGTGCCAAATCCGCCGTGAGTCGCACGGGCGTGCCAGGAACCGGTACTGCGATCTTCCCGAATGAGCGTGCCTGCAACGATGCCGAGTCAGCCACTGATTGCCTCCACCACTTGCATTCGCCTTCCGATCCAACGCATCACTGGCACCGCCATCGAATTGCCAATCGCGCGGTAGCGAGGCCCGTCCGCGGCGAGTTTGCCCCGATACGGCACGAGCGTCCAGTCATCCGGCATTCCCTGCAGACGTTCGCACTCGCGCGGTGTCAATCGCCGCACCGCCATGCGAACCCGCAACAGGCTGCCTCCCGGCTGCGTGCCTGGCGCATCGGCGCGCACCGTGCCGGCAGTGTCATATTCGCGAACGCCGGTTTGCCCTTCCTGAACGCAGACCGCAATCTGCCCACCGCCGTTGGCGTGGCTGCGATCATGCGGCATCGCTCGCAGAGTCGGTGCGAGATCGCCGGCATCTGCGCCGGAATCCTTCGCCGAGAACGCTGCGATCAACGGCGTGCCGCGTCCGGTGCCATCCTCGCTCGCGTCGTATCCTTCACCACTCAACGGATGCGCGATGAACGTCTCACTCTCCCCGTCGATCCGGCCACTGCCGCCCTTCGCGTTCAGACTCATCGAGACAAACGCTCCGGCGCGGTCGGGATCATCGCACCAGCCACGCTCGCCAGCGCCGCCGCCAAGAGTGCCGGCAATTTCTTCTTTCGCTTTGCGGCGCGCCGGAGGATTCCCGCGCAGGCTCTCGCGCTCAAGAAGTACCGCCGCGGCACGTCGCCAGTCTCCAAGATGTCCAACAACGAAGACACGACGGCGTCGCTGGGGCACTCCGAGGAACTGAGCGTCCAGCACGCGCCAGGCGCAACCGTACCCGAGGTCCGCCAGCGTCCCGACGATGGACTCAAAGTCCCGTCCGCCGTTCGACGACAGAACACCGGGGACGTTTTCCCAGACAATCCAACGGGGCCGAAGGCGGCCAGCAAGCCGGCAAAATTCGAGGGCCAGTTTGCCACGCGGATCATCCATGCCGCCTCTTCTTCCGGCGATGGAGAAGCTGGGGCATGGAGTCCCTCCGGCCAGAACGTCGATTGGACCGGAATCCTCGCTGATTGCTGTGAAGTCCCCGAGACTGACGACATGTGGAAAGCGGTACGCCAGCAACGCCGAACAGAACGGATCGATCTCTGCGAACCACGCTGGGCGGAATCCGAGTGGCTCCCATGCCAGCGTCACTGCCTCAATCCCTGAACAGACGCTTCCGTAAACCAAAGGCGCCTCAGACACCACACATGCCCGCGCACTCGGCCGTCCAATTGAGCCCGAGGTGATACTGTCTTGGATCGGGATCACCAAGGTCTGCTCGTTCCAGCGGCACGCAACTCCGATGCACGTACAGTTTCTGATCGAGTTTGCGGTTCGCCACGGTTCCATCCACACGCAGTGCGTTATCGACTTGGCACGCTCTCGCCCATCCATCGCGGTCGGTGTCGCGCAAGCGCCGCCACTCGGCGTTCGACTTGAACGGACAGAACACGCAAGCCGATTTCTGCACTTCGTGCGGCACACCGAATGCACGCAGCCAGTTCAGACAATCACCGCGAGTCATCCCGCGTACGATTAGCGGGAACTCCGGCGTGATCCACCGCCGGCCCTCGAGACGCTCGCGTATGCGAACCGACCTGCCCGCCTCATCGAGCGAGATGCCGTAAGCCTGGGTGATCGTGACGTCCTTCGGTATGCGTTGTCCCGGCCGGAGCCCTAAGATCTCCCGCCGGATATACCGCTCGATGACCTCGACCTTGTACTCCTTGGTGCACTGCCGCCTGATGATGCCCGCCTTGGCACCCTCGCTTGCCGCCGTGTAGGCGGGGATCGAAGCAAAGCGCCCGCCGGTCGAGTTCCGGCCCTGCATGAGATCGTCTCCGAGTCGCCCCGCACTGCGAACGATGATCGGCGGGCCCGCGAGTGATTGAAGCCAATGAAGGTGCGAGTAGACGGCGGCGGGCTCCTCTCCGGTATCGGCAAACACGGCACAGTCGATGCCCGGTTGGATTTCTCCTGCCAGATACATGAGATAGACCGTGGTGCTCTGGACGCCGGCGCCCAGATTCAGAACGCGAAGCATGAGACTGTCAAATTGATCTGCGACCGCTATCCATCCACGGGCTCCGAAGCACCTTGCGTCCCGTCGCAGAGGTGACCACCGAACGAGGTTCCCCAGTCGGATCCGGCCGCATGGCGTCGATCCGATCAGCCTCGGCATCCAGCCTCAACCCCATCGACACCAGGCCGCACAGCGCCGCGTAGCCGTAAACCCTGGCGTCGAGCGCCTCCGTCCGAACCCCCTTCTTGGGTTTCCACTCCCGCACCGGCACACCGCGCGAGTAGCTGGTGGCGAGCGTCTCCGATAGCAACTGCTCGAACCACTCCTCGGTGCGCTCCTGAGGGAAGTGGCAGTAACCAAGCCCGGGTTGCTCGATCCGCAGCCGACCGTAAATCACGCTCTTCGCGCTATCGACGCCGACGATCCACATCGGCGTCCGGTTGATGGTGTTGCGAGTCGGCTTCTTCGGCCACACCGGAAGCGTGCCGGCTTTGCCCTTGATCGCGAAGATGCGCCGGTGATACCGGACACGGCAGAAGTCGTAAACCTGCTGAGTGTGAAAGCCGGAGTCGATCGCGCAGCCCGCAACCGGCAGCGAGATGCCATATTCGTGGAGCCACTGCCGGTTCAAGTACTCATCGAGTGCGCGCCACAACTCGGGAGCGCTCGGATCGCCCGGCAGCACCCTGTACTCAATCGACCACGACTGCTCGCCCTTGCCCCAGCCGATCAGCTCGAGCTCGGCGCGGTCCAACTGAAGATCAACGCCAACGGTCAACAGACAAACGCCGGCCGGAAGTCGCGGCCCGTAAGTTTCGCGCCGTTCGAGTAGCGTGGCGATGTCCACGCTGGTCTGCCGCTCGTCATCCCAAAGCTCGCCGAGAGCCGTGTTGATGAACGCACGCAGCGTCTCCGGCCCTCCCGCGTTCGCTTCCAGGAACTCCACCGCCGTCTCGGGCCACTCCTTCCAGGGCGAGTACAACTGGTTGATCCAGAACCCGGCGATCTTCGATTTCGGGTTGGCTGCGCGCCACTCGCCGCGCGCCAGCATCCACGCCTTCCGGTGCGATGGGATCAGAGCGGTGCAGTGCGCACATCGATACTTCGCATCCTCCGGCTGGCCTTGCGGCCATTCCACGCGGGGCCACACCAACACCTGGTGCGCGCCGCACTCCGGGCACGGTAGCCAGTAGCTCTGCTGATTACTTCGCAGCCACCAGGTTTCGATGCGGCTCGCGCCTTTGACCGTCGGCGTCGAGACCAGCAGGATCTTCCGGTTCCACCATGTCGTCGAGCGCTTGACCGCCAGGCTGACGGGGTCGCCTTCGGTTCCCGCCGATGGTGGATAGCGGTCCACTTCGTCGAGCAACACATACCGGATCGGCCGCATTGCCAGACCCGCCGGGCTGTTCGCGCCCGCGATGGTGATGCTGCCGCCCTGGAATCTCTTGTGCAGGACGCGGTTGTTCGCATCGCGCGAACGGACGTCCGCGACCTTGCCCTGCAGACACGGCGTATCCCGAAGCATCGGGGCGAGGCGGTCTTTGCTCCATGCTTCACCGTCCTCCACGCGGGGCTGGACTGCGAGCACCGGCCCTGGATCGCGATCGATGATGTAGCCGACAAAGGAATTGAGGCACTCCGTCTTCCCCACCTGGCTCGACGACATGAACACCACGCGCTCGTACGGGCTGTTCGGCGTTAGCGCGTCGTGAATTGCTCGCTGGTACGG
>JAIXKK010000213.1 GCA_026954325.1 Bryobacterales bacterium
AAACTGCCCCCGTCGTTTCGCCAGTTTCATGCTCATCTTGTATTGGACAATTCTGCTCCGGGGGGGCAGGCGGGGTCAGGCGCGTCCCCCTGCTACCATGGAAAAATCGCATGGCGTTGCGCTTCTACAATACACTGACCCAAAAGGTGGAAGACTTTTCCCCCCTCGAGGACAACCTTGTCCGCATGTACACCTGCGGCCCCACGACGTGGAATTATGTCCACATCGGCAATCTCCGGAGCTTCACCTCGCAGGATATCCTCCGCCGGTGGCTTCAGTATCGCGGCTACCGGATGAAGCATGTCATGAACATCACCGACGTGGACGACCGCATTATCCAGCAGGCGGCCGCCGCCGGAGAATCTATTTACGACTACACGGCCAAGTACACCGCCGCATTTTTTGAAGACACGGCCAAGGTGCGCCTGCAAAAGCCCGAGATCGTCTGCAAAGCCACGGACCACATCTCTGAAATGGTGGATGTCATCGAAAAGCTCGAGGCCAACGGCTGCACCTACCTGAGCGAGGGCTCCGTCTACTTCCGCATTGCGAAGTTTCCCGACTACGGCAAGCTCTCGCATACCCACTTCGAGGGGCAGAAGGCCGGCGCGCGCGTGGACACCGACAAGTACGACAAAGACGACGCCCGTGATTTCGTCCTCTGGAAGGCGCGCAAAGACGGCGAGCATTTTTGGGATACTCCCCTGGGGGCGGGACGCCCCGGCTGGCACATTGAGTGCTCGGCCATGGCGATGAAGTATCTGGGCGAAACGCTCGATATTCATTGCGGGGGTGTTGATCTCATCTTCCCGCACCACGAGAACGAGGTTGCCCAGTCGGAAGCGTCGACCGGGAAGCTTTTTTCCCGCTTCTGGATCCACACCGAACACCTCATGGTCGAAGGCCAGACCATGTCGAAGTCACTCGGCAATTTTTACACCCTGCGTGACCTGCTCGATAGAGGGTATGCTCCGGAGACAGTCCGCTACCTCCTCGAATCCGTTCCCTACCGCAAACAGTTGAACTTCACTTTCGAAGGTTTGCGCTCGGCGGCCACGGCTATTGAACGGCTTCGCAACTACCGTCTGCGCCTGAAGACATCGAGGTTCTCGGAGGGCCTCAACCCCGCCGTCGAGCAGCGCACCGCCGCGGCGCTTGCACAGTTCGAGGCGGCCCTGGACGACGACCTCAACACCGCCGAAGCGCTTGGCGCCATCTTCGAGTACGTACGTGAAACCAACACCGCCATGGACGGCGGCGACTTCCTTGCGGGAAACCTCGACGCCGCCCTGGGGCTGCTGGCGCGCTTCGACTCGATCTTTGACGTTCTCGAACCCACGGTAGCCGGCGCGGCACTCACCGATGAGGAGATCAAAGCCAAAATCGGCGAACGCGTCCAGGCTAAGAAATCGCGCAATTTCAATCGCGCGGATGAGATCCGTAAAGAACTACTCGAACAGGGCGTCGTCCTCGAGGACACCAAAGAAGGAACGCGCTGGAAACGAAAATGAAGATCCACACCAAAGCAGTCCATGCCGGAGACCGCAAAAAGGCCGGCGACTCCATCCCGGTCACGACACCCATCTACACGGCCACCAGTTTCATCTACGAGGAGACGACCCGTCTGGACCGCATCTTCGGCCATGAAGAGGCCGGCGATTCGTACGCGCGCTTCGAGAACCCAACCAATCGGGCACTCGAGGAACTGCTGACCGCCCTCGAGGGTGGGGCCGCGTCCCTCGCCTGCTCGAGCGGCATGGTGGCTATTCAATTCGCTCTCCAGGCCGCGCTGACTGACCGCCGGAAGCACGTGGTTGCCTCCCATGCGCTCTACGGCGCCACGATCCGCATGCTGTTCGCCATCTTTGAGCCTCTGGGCGTGGAGGCGACATTCGTGGATTTTTCCGATCCCGGCGCGGTTGAAAAAGCGATCGCCACCCACAAACCCGGAGCGGTCCTGATGGAGACAATCTCCAATCCACTGCTCCGCGCCGGCGACATCGGCCGCATCGCCGAACTCGCCAGGAAAGCGGGCGCGGCGTTCCTTGTGGATAACACATTCGCGACCCCTGCCCTGGTCCGTCCGATCGAGCACGGCGCCAATCTTGTGGTGCACAGCCTGACCAAATATCTGGCCGGCCACGGCGACGTTCTGGCCGGAGCCATCGTCGCCGACCGGCAACACGCCGAACTCGTGCGGGCCATCAGCCGCATCGCCGGTCCCGTCCTCGGCCCCTTCGAGAGTTACCTCACCATGCGCGGCATCAAGACTTTCCCACTCCGGTTTGAACGCCAGTGCCAGAACGCCTGCCGCATCGCCGCCTGGCTTTCGGCCCAGCCCGCCGTGGAGAAGGTCTACTTTCCAGGCGATCCCGGCCATCCCGACGCGGCCGTCATCCGCAAGCTGTTTCCCGAGAACGCCTATGGCGCCATGATCAGCTTCGAAGTCAAAGGGGCGGGTAAGGATGGCATCTTCGCCTTCATGGATCGCTTGAAGCTTGTCGTGCGCGCTACTTCGCTCGGCGATGTCCACACGATGATGCTTTACCCGGTCATCAGTTCTCACCGCGACATCTCTCCCAAACAGCGCGAACGCATGGGTATCCGCGACAACCTTGTACGGCTCTCCGCCGGCATTGAAGCCTTCGAGGATATCATCGCCGACCTGCAGCAGGCTTTAGCCGGCTGACGGCTCGCCCCCGGCGAGGGAGACCAGTGGAACGGACTCCGCCGGAGTCTCCGCCTTCCCCACTTCCCCGCTGCGCGTCAGCGCCCAGCGGTAGAGGATCGGCGAGATCATCTCATTCAGCCCGACGACCCCGAATACCAGGGCTGAAGCCTCGGCGCCAAGGTGGGGAAAGCTGCGTTCAAACAGCGAAGCGAGGGCCAGCGCCAGCCCCGCCTGCGGGAGCAATCCGAAGCCGGCGTAACGGCGGACGCTTGGCTCCGAACCCGCGATTCGCGTCGCCAGCGCCGTTCCGCCCAGGAATCCGGCGGCCCGCATCAGCAGGAAGATCATCGCCGGAAGTCCCACGATGGCCAGGGCGTGTAAATGGATGGTTGCTCCCGCCACCGCGAAGAACGCCATGTAGACGGGAAGGGAAGCGGCCTCGATGTCCGCATGGAGCCGGTCCGCATGCCGAGTCCAGTTCCGAATGAAGATTCCCGCCGCCAGCGCCACCAGCAGCGGGTCAAAATCCACCCTCTGGCCCACTTCGGCCACCAGGAACCCCACGGTGACAACGAACAACGCCCCGCCCGCCTCGAAACCGCGCAGGAACGCGCTCACGACGATACCGATCAGCACGCCCGCCGCGCCGGATCCGAAGATTTCCCACGCCAGTTTCCCTCCCGTCAGCGCCTCCGCTCCCACGCTTCCCAACATCGGCCGGGCGATCGAGGAGGTTAACGCAAACAGCACGATGATGAGCAGGTCGGAAACGACCACCACTCCCAACACCGTCCTGCTGACGGGTCCATCGGCATCCAACTCCTTGCGCAGCGCCACCACCACGGCGGGTGACTGCGAGGACAAAGTCACTCCAAGGACGCCGGCGAGGGCCAGCATCTGGACGCTGTTCAGGCCGCTGGTGAACGGCAGCAATCCATGAAGAAGATAGGCCGTGGCGGTGAGCAGCAGGGCGGTGCCGGCGACAGCGCACAATGTGATCCAGGCGATTCCGCGAAACAGGGGACGCAATACCTTGAAGTCCATCTCCGTGCCCGCGGTGAGGGCAATCAGCGCGGTGGCCACTCCATTGAACACGCGCAGGCGGTCGAGCATCGGGTCGGTTACGAGATTCATCAACTGCGGACCGGCAAGGACGCCGAGGGCCAGGTATCCGGTGAGCCTGGGCAGATGCAGTTCCTTGAAGAGGTTCCCCGCAAACAGCGCGCACAGCAGGAGGAAGCCCGCCGCCATGGTTACCGCCGGGGCGGTGGCTCCGAGTCCGGGCACGGGGGCAAAGGTCCTGGCGGCGTGCATCAGATAGAGTAGGGTCAACAACAGGAGGAGTTGCATGGCGTTGTTCCTATCAATCCACGGAAACCACCGCGGGCGCGGCGCGCAGCACCCGCCTCGCCATGATCTGCAGAAGCGTTTCCATCACCAGTGTTCCTCCAATGACCGCCGTCACGATCCACGCGCTCGTTTGCCCGGCATACAGATCCTGCGCGGAAATGACAATTGCCACCGATAGCGCGCCCATCGGCGCTCCGGTCAGGGTCCACCTTTCCGAAACGCTGAGGGAAGAAAGAAAGAACCGCCCGATCATGGCCGTGGCCAGCCACTTGGAAAGGAACCGGCCAGCCACGAACAGGCACATCAGCACCCAACCCTGCCATTCCCACGGCTTCCAATACGCGCCCGCAAGTACTAGAAACAGAAGATAAATGGGCCGCTCCATCCGCTCGAGAACCTCGAACGCGCGGCGCTGGCGTCCGGTTCCCAGATTCATCATGATTACCCCGCTGTAGCAGCAAACCGCCAGGGGTGACAAACGTAGATAGCCGGCCATTCCCGCCGCAAAGGCGATTGCGCCCAACAGCGCCGCGGTGAACTGCGAGTCCTGTTTCAGACTGTTCAGGATGGCCGAAATCACCAGACCCATGATTGTCCCGACACCGAACACGATGAACAGCCAGGCAACGCCGGGAAGTTGCCAGGAGACCTGTCCCCCCGGAGGACGGAAAAAACTACTCACGGCCATCATGGCGAAAATCCCGGCCAGTTGCTCGAGTTCGATAATGCGCAGGCTGCGGGGGGAAACGCCCCCATCGGGAGAGAAGGGCGCAAAGAAGTGCGGCGCGCTCCTTGCTGTCATCGTGCCGGCGGCGGCCAGGAGAATCGCATCGCGAAATGCCCCGGCCGTATCCGTAACCCCGTGGAAGACGTCCCCGCCAAGCAAGAGGACGGTGGCAAGCCCGAAAATCACGGCGAAGGGGATCATGGTGGAAGCGAAGACGGCGGATCCGACGCCGGGGGCTGGGGCGTTCAGCGCCGATCCGGTGAACCGAGCTCCGATCACAAATCCGATCCATCCCAAGCCGAGCGGCAGCAGCGGGGCGATTTCCACGAGCACCGAGGGCGTCAGAACCGAGAGGAACGGACGGCTGGCCAGGAAGCCGAGAAACACGAACGGCATCCCCACTGCCGTGAGGTGGGCGATGTTCAGCCGGCGCTCGATCCGCTGCACTCTTGGGTGCCCGCCCAGGTATGCCAGAACGAGAAGGCCCACGAAGCCCAGGATTGCCCGTACCACGTTGGGGGGCGCGGGTGGCAACCGGTTTAGCAACCGCATTCCCTCGCCGGAAATCGTTTCGCCGAGGTTACGCAGAATTCCAGGATTGGACTCCTTGGCCGGGACAATCGGCGGCGCTTCCGGCAGGGCATCCCGCGGCGCCTCCCGCCGTTCCGCGTCCGGCGCGGCGGGCGGCGAGGGCGCCGGTTGCGCGCCGATGCCTCCCGCCAGGAAAACCAGGTGGAGAAGGATGAGTGACAAGATTGACTTCGGTGCTCCCAGTCTCGCTGCCGCCTTTCCTCGGCTTCTTTCAGCGTACATCAGGAGCCGGGTGCAACCGGCGTTCAGTGGGATTGACCGCCCCCCTATCCGGCAGGTTCCGCCGGCAGGTCTATCGGCGTCCAGGTAAGTCTTTGATGGAAAAGGCTTCTCATTGCTTTTCAGCTTTCTCGCATCACTTCCGGCGCCAGATTTTTCCCCGGAGGTTTTACAAATCGGTTCCTGATACCGTATAGTCTGGAGAGAACGGGTCTATAAAATGCGTAAGTCTCCCTTTGTTGTCCTCTTTCTCGTTCTGTGCGGACTCGCTGCCGCGCAGGAATTCCGCGCCACCCTTACGGGGCGCGTCACTGACGCCTCCGGCGGCGCCGTCGCCGGAGCGAAGGTGGAGGTGAAATCGGCCACCACCGGCGCCGTCCAATCCACTGTTTCTCAGGCGGACGGATCCTATCAGGTCCCCTTCCTTACTCCCGGAGAATATGCAGTCACGGTGGAGAAGGAAGGTTTCCGGCGCGCCGTCCGCGAGGGAATCCGACTCCAACTCGCCGAAAAGGCTTCCCTGGACTTCTCCTTGCAGCTTGGTGAAGTCAGCCAGAGCGTCACCGTCGAGGCGAACACCAGTGTCCTCGAGACCGAAACCGCCGACCGCGGCCTCGCCATCGAGAACAACCGCATCCTCAATACTCCGCTCCAGGGACGCAACGTCTTCGCCAACGTCTGGTCCGCCCCCGGTGTCACCCTTACCGCAGCCGTCCAGCGCCTGCGCCCGTTCGACATCGCCGGATCCTCTGCGCTCGCCATCAGCGGCGGCCAGCCTTCCGGCAATGAAGTGCTGATTGACGGCGTGTCCAACCTTGCCCGCGCCGGCCAGGTGGCCTACGTTCCACAAGTGGAAGCCACCGGCGAAGTCAAGGTGCAGACCACCATGTACGATGCCCAGAACGGGTGGACCACGGGCGGCGTTGTGAACGTCATCACCAAGTCCGGCGGAAATGAATTTCACGGCGCTGTCTTCGAGTTTCTTCAGAACACCCACCTCAATGCCAATACCTTTGACTCCAACCGCAACGGCATAGGCCGTTCTTCTTCCCACATCAACACCTACGGCGGCGACATCAACGGCCCCATCAGGAAGAACAAGATCTTCGGCGCTTTCAGCTACGAAAAGATCGACCAGGTGATCCCCGACCCCTTCCTCGTCTCCGTCCCCACCGCGCTCCAGAAATCGGGTGATTTCTCGCAGACCTACTACTCGCGCAATGCGAGCGGACAACTGCTTGCCG
This sequence comes from Bryobacterales bacterium, assembly GCA_026954325.1. Taxonomy (GTDB): domain Bacteria; phylum Acidobacteriota; class Terriglobia; order Bryobacterales; family Bryobacteraceae; genus CADEFT01. Next base: position 6,803 of record JAIXKK010000213.1, read on the forward strand.
CCGGTATCTATGATCCGTTCAGCACGCATGCCGACGGCACCGGCAAGCTCATCCGCGACCCGTTCCCCGGCAATCAGATCCCCGCTAACCGCATTAACCCCATCGCCAAGAACGTCCTCAACCTGATTCCGCTTGGCAATGTGGCCGGCAACGCCATCACGGGCTTGAGCAACCTCGCCTCCACCGGCGGCACGCGCAAGTTCACCGACTTCTTCCCGCAATACACCGGCCGCGTCGATTACAACATCTCCGATTCCACGCGCATGTTCGTCCGCTACTCGCGCAACGCCCTCGCCGAAGAGCGCGACTTCAAGTACTCCACCAACTCCGCGTTCAACGTGGCCGACACCAGCTCCAACTCGCCCTTCAAACGCGAGAACCACTCCGCGACGATTCAGTTGACGAAGACCCTCAGCGCAAATTCAGTCCTCGATTTCCGCGCTGGGCTTGCTCGCTTCCTTGGACAAAGCGGCAGTTCCATCGGCGCCAATTTCGATCTTGCCAGTCTTGGGTTCTCCTCCCAGTTCATCGGCCAGGCTGCCCGCTTCTTCCCGAAGTTCAACTGGGTCAACTATCAAGGCGCGGGCTCCAGCCCGGTCAACAATGATCCTATTGCCCAGACGAACAGCTTCCAGGGAACTTACATGCACATTATGGGCAAACACAGCCTGAAGACAGGCGGGGAGTTCCGTCTTCAGCGCGCCTACCGCCGCGTCCCTGGCTTCTCCGCGGGCAACTTCAATTTCGACATCGACTTCACCGGCGCCAACCCTATCAGCAAGGACGCCTCTTCGGGCAACGCCATCGCTTCCTTTCTGCTTGGAACGGCCACGGCCGGCAGCTACATCGACGTCAACTCGTTCCCGGCGCTCCAGCAGCGGCTGTTTTCCTGGTTCGTCCAGGATGACATTCGCGCCACCTCCCGCCTCAAGATCAATCTCGGCCTGCGCTGGGATTACCTCGGCTCCATGACCGACCGTTTCAACGCCCTCAACCGCGGCTTTGACCGGACGTCTCCCAGCCCTTTGAAAGCTCCCGGCGTTGACTTGAAAGGCGGTTTGCTCTTTGCCGGCGCCGGCGGGCAGGATCGTGGGATCTACGACCGCAGCTGGGGCAACTTCGGACCGCGCCTCGGCTTCGCCTATTCTCTGCGTGACAAGACGGTAATCCGCGGCGGCTACGGCCTCATCTATGGGCAAACGTTTGATGATCCCGGCAGCGCCCCCGGCTTCAGCCAGCGTACGGACATGGTTACCTCTATCCGTACCGGCATTCCCGAGAACACACTGACCAATCCGTTCCCGGCCGGCATCCTGCGGCCCGTCGGCAACTCGCTCGGTCTGGCGACGTTCCTCGGCCAGGGGTTCAATTTCAACAACCCCGGCCGTAACATCCCCATGACGCACCAGTTCTCCCTGGAAGTGCAGAGGGAACTGCCCTGGCAGATGATGATGTCCGTAGGCTATGTCGGCAGCCGCATCGAGCGTTTGCAGGTGAACCAGTCAATCAACGAGATTCCGCTCTCGGCGCTTGCCCTTGGAGCGAGTGAACTGACGAGGAACGTCTCCAATCCGCTGGCGGGCCTCATTCCCGGGACGGGGCTCAACGGCGCCACGGTGCAGCAACAGCAACTGCTGCGCCCCTTTATTCAGTTCACCGGCCTCACGCAACTGTTCAACTCGATCGGCGATTCCCGTTATGACAGCTTGCAGGCTCTCCTCTACAAGCGCTTCTCCTCCGGTCTGAACATCAGCGTCTCCTACACTTATTCGCGCACGTTCGAGCACCGCTCCTTCGCCAATGCGCAGGATACACAACTCATCCGTCTGCCCGCGCAGTGGGACATTCCAAACAACCTCCAACTCAACGGAGTGTATGACCTGCCGTTCGGACAGGGCAAGAAGTTCGCCTCCCACGCTCCCCGCGCTCAAGCAACTGATCAGCGGATGGCAGATCAGCGGCATTGCCCGCATCCAGCAGGGCTGGCCTCTCGAACTGGGCTCCAACACGGTGCCCACCGGCGTCAGCCCCAAGCTTGACAATCCCAATCGCGACCGCTGGTTCAACACCTGCACCCTGCTCAGCAACGGCGCCACCCGCGGTTGTCTCCAGGGCGAGACTCCGGTCTGGACCGTGCGCCAGCCCTTCCAGTTGCAGACCTGGTCGAATCGCATCACCTGGGTTCGCCGCCCCGGCATCAAGAACCTGGACGCTTCGATCCTCAAAAACACGCACATCACGGAGAAAGTGCTGTGGCAGTTCCGCGCGGACTTCCTGAACGCCACCAACACCGTCCAGTTCTTCAACGGCCCGATCACCGACGTCAACAACGGCTTGTTCGGCCGCCTCGCCGGCGCGGTGACGCAATCGAACCTGCCGCGCTTCATCCAACTTTCGATGCGCGTGCAGTTCTAGCGCCGCGGCGTGACCGGCGGAGTTGCGCGCCGGCCGGCGTACGGGTACCTGGCGTCCAGAAGCTTCCAATCCATCTCGAGCCCCAACCCGGGCTTCGAGGTGGGCTGCACGCCGCCGCCGGACTGCCGCGGCATCGTGCCTTTGGTGATCTCCGCGAACACGTCCTCGCTGCCGCCGTCCCATTCCTGCGCGAGAAAGTTCCGGCACGGGACCATCGCGGATAACGACGCCATGTGGGCCACCGGGCCGTACCACATGTGCGGCGCCATCTCGCCGCCGTAGGTTTCGCACAGCGCCGCAATCTTGCGCAGTTCCGTGATGCCGCCGCAATGAATCACGTCCGGTTGCAGAATGCGCGCTCCGCGCGCGTCGAGCAGCGCCTTGAAATCGTAGCGGTTCAGCAGCCCTTCGCCGGCGGCCACGGCCACGGGACTATGCGCCGCCACCTCGCCGAGCGTTTGCGGATTCTCCCGCTCGACCGGTTCTTCGATGAACCACGGGCTATACGGCGCCACGGCGCGGGCGAACTCGATTGCGGAACGCACCGAAAATGTTTCAAACATTTCGAGCGCGATGTCGAAGTCCGGTCCCGCCGCCTTCCGGACAGCCGCCAAATCCGCCACCGTATTGCGGATGCGCTCCCGCTCTCCGGCTGCACGCGGCACTACCCATTTCACCGCGCCCCAACCCCGCTCCTTCGATTTCGCCGTCCACTCCGCCCATCCCGCTTCCGTCCGGCTGGCCAACCCGTGGTCCCAATGGCTGTAGTATGCCCGCAGCCGTTTTGGTTCGCTGCCGCCCAGCAACCGCCATACGGACTCTCCCAGCCGCTTCCCTTCGATGTCCCACAGCGCGATATCCACCGCCGAAAGCGCGGTCATCAGCACCGAGCCGTCGCGCCAGCGCGACAGATCATGAAAGATGCGGTTCCAGTGGTCTTCGATGCCGCCCGCCGCGCGGCCGGTCAAGTGCGGCTCCAGCCACAGGATGGCCTGTTCGACAATCTCGACGCGGTAGGGAAGCGAGCCCTCGCCCAATCCCGTGAGCCCGGCGTCCGTCTCGATTTCGAGGAACAAATAGTCCCGCGCCCGGAACGTGTGCTTGTGGGTGACGAAGCGCCGGATCTTCGGCAAAGCCGCGGCCCGCGCCGCCAGCGCGCCCGCGAGCGCCAGAAACCGCCGCCGGCCGAGCATGCGCTGCTACTTCTTTCCCCAGTTGTCGTACACCTTCTGGGCGTAGTAGTTGGTGACCTTCGCTTCGTTGCGCGCCACTTCGTAGTAGACCGCGCGCAGCAGTTGGTCCTTGCGGTTGATGAGCTGATCACGAATGCTCTGCTGCACGCGCGGATCGGTCAGTTCGCGCTGTCCCGCCGGCTCCTTCGAGATCACCTTCAGGATCCGGTAGCCCTCTTCCGTCTTGATGGGCGGCGAGACCTGCCCCGGCTGGAGGCTCATCACCATTTTGCGCAGTTCCGGATTCGCTTTATCGAGCGACGACTCGCCGATGAAGCCCAGGTCGCCGCCATTGGCCGCCGTGTTCGGGTCCTCCGAGAAGTTCTGCGCCAGCATGGCGAAGTCCTCTCCGCCGCGAGCCCGCGCTTCGAGCAGCAGCACCTTCTTCCGAGCCTGCTCGTCGGTGGTGGCTTTGTCGCCCTTGAGGTTCTTCACGTTCGGATCGGGCCGCGGCGTCACCATGATCTGCGCCAAGTGTACATGAGGCTCGGCCAGATGAAAGCTCGCCTTGTTCTCGTTGTAGAAGTCGCCCACCTCTTTGTCCGTGATGCTGATCTTCGAGGTGATGTCCTTGTTGAAGAGCTTCGAGATGCTCAAGTCCCGCCGCAGTTGCGTCTTCAACTCCTCCACCGTCATGTTGCGCGCCTGAAGCTGCTTTTGAAACTCCTCCTGCGTGTAGGGAGTCTTCAGTTCGTTGAACTTTGCCTCGACGTCGGCGTCGGTCGCCATGAGGTTGAGCTTTTCGGCGCGCTGGAGCATGATCTCGTTGTCCACCATCGTGCGCAGTAACTCCAGCTTCTGGTAGGTAAGCTGATCTTCGCTCGGCTTCTCATTCATGCTCCCGAACTGGTAGCGGTATTGCTTGTCGAGATCGGCGTAGGTGATGGACCGGTCATTCACTTTCGCGGCCACATCCGGGGGGACGGCGGACTTGCAGGCGGAGAGACCAATAAGGAGCGCGGCGGTAGCCGCAATGCGATTCAGCCGGTTGGACATGAACCAACCATTCTAGCGCTTCAATCCTCAATCATGGCGGCGATGCTCTCCGGGGCGTTTCCCTCAAGCCGGTTGTTGACGAACAGGAAGGCGAGTTGTTTCCGGCTCCGCGCGCGGTCCACGAATTGCCGCGCCGCCATCCGCTCCGCGGGGAGCGGCTCCTGTACGTGCAAGTACGGCGAGAACCTGGCGACCGCCTCCTCGTAGGTGCGCCCCGGACGCAGCAGAGCCCGCACCACCTGAAAATCCGCCGTGTAGGCTTCCTCGAGCGTCATCTGGCGCCCCAACTCCGGCATCCGCGTCCAGGAGTTGAACACATGCGCCACTCCATGCGCGCGCAGGCAGCCGAAATACTCGGGCCCCAGGAACTCGGGATTGCGCACCTCCACGGAATAGCGGAATCCCTTGGGGAGCGCCCGCAGAAACGCGTCCAATTGATCGAGGAAAGGAGCCTCTCCCTCGAACGCGGAGCGCGAAAATGCGCCGAATTCGAAAATCAGCGCTCCGATTCTGTCGCGGTAAGGTTCGAGAGGGCGCAGAAAGGCATCCTGGAACACTCCCGCATCGAGGAACGTCTCATTGTACAGGCCCGCGCGCGGGCCGTAGCGCGCATGGGTGGGGAAGCGTTTCACGGTGATGTCTTCGGGAACCTTGAATGCGAAGAGCAACCGTGGCGCCGAGGCGAACAGCCGCTGCCAGTAGGCTACCGAAGGGAACTGGTAGAAGGAAAAATCCCCGCAGACCACGGGGAATGTCTTCGAATATTCCTCCAGACATTCGGCCTCGAATTTTTTTCGTGAAAACTTCCCGCGCGTCAGATAGCGTTCCCGCGTGTAGATCTGGCCCATCCAGCCTTCGTATTTCCAGGAACTGGTTCCGAAGTAGATGTGTTCGGCGGCGAGGAGGCGCAGGCGGGGCGCAAGGAGGGAGGCGAGATGGGGCGGGGGGTCATCGAACAACGGGAGCATTGACAAGCCGGTCCATTGAGTGTAAATACTTATAGTAGCATGCTGACGGAACGCCAACAGGCCATCTTCGACTTTATCCTGGATTTTCGCCGCCGGCACGGCTGCTCCCCCTCGATCCCCGAAATCCAGCGCTCCTTCGACATCCGCAGCCCCAACGGCGTCGCCTGCCACCTTGCCGCGCTCGAGGCTAAAGGTTACATCCGCCGCGGCGAACGCGGTTCGCGCCAGATCGACATCACGGGTCCGCACGCCGCCGAACGCGGTCCCATTGCCGATCTCCCCATTCACGGCCAGATCGCCGCCGGCTATCCCCAATCCTCGGAAGCCTCGCGCGGCGATACGTACGTCAGCCTGGATGAAACCACGCTCGGCTTCCGCCCCAAGGAGGGGTGTTTCGTTCTCAAGGTGCGGGGCGATTCCATGAAGGACGCGGGCATCTTCGAAGGCGACATGGTGGTGGTGGAGCCTACGCCGGATCCCCGGGTCAACCAGATTGTCGTCGCTCTCATCGACGGCGAAAGCACGCTCAAGCGCCTGGTGCGCGTCAAGGGGCAGTGGTTTCTGAAGGCCGAAAACGCCGCCTACCCGGAACTCCATCCGCGCTCCGACCTCGTGATCCAGGGCGCCGTGCGCACGGTCATCCGGAAACTGGGGTAGAGTGCTGGTTGTTTCGGAAGCACTTAGGAGGCATCATCCGGATATGCACCATTTTCGCATCGTCGTGTTCGGATTGGCGCTCTCCGCTGCCGGCGGGGCGGGGCAAGTGGAGGAATGGCCGGTCTACGGGCATGACGCCGGCGGCATGCGGCATTCCCCGCTGGCGGATATCACGCCTCAGAACGTGGGCAATCTCAAGGTGGCGTGGACGTATCGCACCGGTGACGTGGTGGACGACAAGATGACCGGCGTCCGCAGTTCGTTTCAGGCGACACCGCTGATGATCGACGGCACGCTGTATGTGGTTACTCCGGTCAACCGCATCATCGCGCTTGATCCGGAAACCGGCGCCGAGCGCTGGAAGTTCGATCCCCACTTGAACCGCAAGGGCGACTTCGGCGATGGCTTCACATGCCGCGGCATCGCCGCCTGGCGCGACCCGCGGGACCACAAACCGCGGCTTTACGCCGCCACGCAGGACGGCAGGCTGGTGTCCGTGTGGGCGGCGGACGGGAAGCCCGTCGCCGCGTTCGGGAAAAACGGAGAAGTGAACCTGGCCGAGGGGATTATCGAGAAGCGCCGCGGGGAGTATCATTTCACCTCTCCTCCCGCCGTGGTGCGGGATGTGGTGGTGGTGGGCTCCGCCATCAACGACAATAACCGCACCGACATGCCGAGCGGCGTGGTCCGCGGCTTCGATGCCCGGACGGGCGCGTTGCGGTGGGCCTGGAATCCCGTTCCGAAGCAGAAGGACGACCCCGCCTACGCCACATGGGAAAAGGACAGCGCACTGAAGACCGGCGCCGGGAACGCCTGGTCCATTCTCTCCGTGGATGCCGGCCGCGACCTGGTGTTCGTCCCCACGGGAAGCGCCAGCCCGGATTTCTATGGCGGCGAGCGGCTGGGCGATAACCGCTATGCGAACTCCGTCGTGGCGCTAAATGGATCCACGGGCAAGGTGGTGTGGAGCTTTCAGGTGGTGCACCACGATCTCTGGGATTTCGACGTGCCGGCGCAGCCTGTTCTGCTAACGCTTAAAGGCCGGGACGTGGTGGCGCAGGCGACGAAGATGGGACACATCTTTGTTCTCGACCGGGAAACCGGCAAGCCGATGTTTCCCGTGGAAGAGCGGCCCGTTCCGAGGAGTGACGTTCCGGGTGAGCGGACATCGCCCACGCAGCCGTTCCCCACTCTGCCGCCGCCGCTTTCGCGCTACTCGCTGAAGCCGGAGGAGGCCTGGGGACTGACGTTCTGGGACAAACGGCGGTGCCGGGAACTCATCGCGGGAGCGCGGAATGAGGGGATCTTCACGCCGCCGAGCCTGCGCGGCAGCATCATGACGCCTGGAAACGCCGGAGGCACGAATTGGGGCAGCCTGACCTTTGATGCCGAGCGCGGCATTGCCGTGGTGGGCGACACGCGAATGCCGTTCTTCGTCAAACTCTACAAACGCGAGGATCGGGAGTTGGCGCGAAAGCAGTACCCCGACGCCGAGTTTGCGCCCATGAACGGCACGCCGTACATTATGATCCGATTCGCGCTCATGTCACCCTGGGGATTGCCGTGCAGCCCGCCGCCGTGGGGCATGTTGCACGGGGTGGAACTCGCCACCGGCAAGGTGAAGTGGAGCGTTCCGCTCGGCACGCCGCGCGACTTGGCGCCGCTGCCGCTGTGGTTTCACTGGGGGACGCCGTTTGTGGCGGGCGCCATGACGACGGCGGGCGGAGTCACCTTCATCGGAGCGGCGCTTGATTACTACTTCCGCGCGTTCGATACGGCAACCGGGGCGGAGTTGTGGAAGGCGAGAATTCCCACGAGCGCGCAAGCCGTGCCGATGACCTATCGCGTGATGCCGGGCGGCAAGCAATATGTTGTCGTCGCCGTGGGCGGACACGCGAAGCTGCCCGTAAAGCCGGCCGATTACGTCATCGCCTACACGCTGCCTTGAACCCCGAAGGTCTTCAAACGCCACTGGTCATAGCCGGCCGAATCCGGAAACACGGGCAGCGTTCCGGGCCGGTTCCAGGTGGCTCCGGATGGGGTGACGAACACGTTCGGATCATTCGTTGCCAGAGAGCCCGGGGGCGGCCCGGCAGCAGGCTGCGGGGCGGGCGGCGTTTGAGGGGGGACGGCCGCGGGGGCCGCGGAGCTTTCCTCGTTTTTCGAAAATTGCCAGTCGATGTAGCGCGCCGGATCAAAGGAAGTGCCCGCGAATTTTGCCGGGTTTGCCGCCACTTCGGCAGCGGTGGGCGCGGGGGTTGTGCACACTGGCAATCCCAGCGGATTGAACGGGGACTGCACTATGGTGGGCGTCACGGAATTGTCACTTTGCTGGCGGGATATTGCCGGTTGCGGAAGCATTTTGTTCAGCGTACTCTCGAACGCCGGAGTCCTGTTTCTGTCGCGATGCGCTGCCGTTGCCGTGGTTTGCAGCGAAAGCACCCTGGGCGATGGGGAATGAATTATGCGGGTCAAACAAACCTCCTGCGCCATTTAAGGCAAGAGAAAGGCCAACGGGAGGGCGTTTCGCTGCTTCATCCTGTTTGCTGAAGAACAGGGAGGATCAGGCGAAGTTTCATCAACGTCCGATCAGGAACATCGAGGGACGATCGCCGGTCTGCTTTTCCCACAGGCTTCCACAAGCCGGGCACTCCAAGACTATCTTGGCAACCCCGCCCATGAGAGCGCTAGCCGCATACCAATTCCGCGCGGGGCCGCCCATGAATGCCGCGAACTTGAACAACCCGTTCTCATGCAGAGGTTTTGTGCGCTTCACCAGCCCCATGTGACCCTGATATCCGCAATGAGCGCATTCCGCTTTGCCAAATTCGGAATACTGCCTCAAGCGCTGGCGAATGCCGTCTAAATCCGTGGGCGGCAATACCTGGAAGACAGGCGCCGCCGCCGGCGCTTGGACCAAATCGGATGGCTGGTTGTCTTGCGGCGAGGCACGCCTCATCAGGAGAGCATGAGGCAAGGCGACGGGAAGGAGGAACATCGAGTAAACCCACCACTTCCAAAATGTCCTGCCTTTTTTCTTGGCGATATAGGCGGGCAGCAACGCGAACGCCATTATGACGAAACCCGCAATAGGCGGGGGTTCTTCTTCCCTGGTGCTTACGGAAGACGATGCGCCAGGCGAAGATTGCAGTGGCGCGGCATCGGGCGATTGCGTTTGCGCCACGGCGGGCGGGGCGGCGGGCTGATCGCCCGTTGACGGGGTTACGCTTGTCTCCTGGGGGAGATCTTGAGATGGTGATGGAGTGGCTTGGCTCGCCGCCTCGGCAGGAGGAGCAACCGGGCTTGCCGGTTCCTGACTTGTCTCCCGGGGAGGATTCTCTGATTGTGACGGCGGCGAAATGGGCTGACTCGCCGCTTCAGCGGGGGGGGCGAGTGGATTTGTTCGCTCCGGTTCCTGGCAAGAGGCCTCCCTTGGGGACAGACCGGCCCAAGAGATGAGCGTAAGAGCGGTCCAAAACAGGAATCGCTTTGTCATTGTTGACTGAAGTCCTCTTCCCCTCTGTCGGCCGAGTTTATTTGAAACTGTAGACTCACCTCGTCTGGCGCGGGAGTACGGAGGAAACTCCGCCCTATAGCGCGCGGCTGACGATCTGCCGCGCCTCGGAGACGATGGCGTCGAGGTGGGAACTGGTTTTCAGGCTTTCGGCATAGAGCTTGTAGATGTTCTCCGTGCCTGAGGGCCGGGCCGCGAACCAGCCGTTTTCCGTGGTGACTTTCAGCCCGCCGATGGGGGCTCCGTTTCCGGGAGCGGTGGTGAGCTTTGCCGTGATGGGCTCGCCGGCGAGTTGCGTTGCCGTCACCGCGGATGGGGACAGTTTTTTGAAGCGGTCCTTCTGTTCCGGAGTAGCTGGGGCGTCGATGCGGGTGTAGTAGGAGACGCCGAGGCGCGCGCTGATCTCACGGTAATGCTCGCCGGGATCGCGGCCGGTTCGCGCCGTGATCTCGGCGGCGAGCAGGCCGAGAATGAGGCCGTCCTTATCGGTGGACCACACCGATCCATTGCGGCGCAGGAAACTGGCTCCGGCGCTCTCTTCGCCGCCGAAGCAGCAGGAGCCGTCAAAGAGTCCGGGTGTGAACCACTTGAAACCGACCGGCACTTCCCAAAGCCCGCGGCCCAGGTCTTTGACGACGCGGTCGATGAGGCTGCTGCTGACGAGGGTCTTTCCGACGACGGCCGATTCCGGCCACTGGGGCCGGTGCGCGAGCAGATAGCGGATGGCGACAGCCAGATAGTAGTTCGGATTGAGCAGGCCGAAGGAGCGCGTCACGATCCCATGGCGGTCGGCGTCGGGATCGTTGCCCCAGGCAATATCGAACCGGTCCTTCAAGCCTACCAGCCCGGCCATGGCATAGGGGCTGGAGCAATCCATGCGGATCTTCCCGTCGTGATCGACGGTCATGAAGCCGAAGGTAGGATCGATCACCGGATTGACCACGGTGATGTCGAGTCCGTAGCGCGCGGCAACGGGCTTCCAGTAATGAGCCGCCGAGCCGCCGAGCGGATCGATGCCGATGCGCAGCCCGGAGGCCTTGATCGCGTCCATGTCGATGACGCCGCCAAGGTCTTCGACGTAGGGAGTCACCAGATCCTCGGCATGAGTGGCGGAGGATGAAACGGCCGATGGGTAGGGAATGCGCCGCACGCCGCGGTTTCCGCCGCGCAGCAGATCGTTGGCCCGGTTCTGAATCCAGCCGGTCACATCGGTGTCCGCGGGACCGCCGTCGGACGGGTTGTACTTGAAGCCGCCATCGGCAGGCGGATTGTGCGAGGGGGTGATGACGATTCCGTCGGCCAAGCCGGCGTCGCGGCCGCGGTTGTGGACGAGGATTGCGCGGGAAATGACCGGCGTGGGGGCGGCTTCATCGCCGCGCTGGATGATGGTTTCGACGCCGTTGGCTGAAAGAACCTCGAGCGCGGTGCGCTGCGCCGGCGAGGACAGGGCGTGCGTGTCCTTGCCCATATACAGGGGGCCGGAGGTCTTTCCCTGGCTACGGTAATCGCAGATGGCTTGTGTAATGGCCAGGATATGGTGTTCGGTGAACGATCCGTTCGAAGGGGTTCCGCGGTGTCCGCTGGTGCCGAAACTGACCAACTGGTTGCGGTCCTCGATATCGGGCACACGAGCGTAGTACTCGTGTTCGAGAGCGGCGACGTCGATCAGGAGGTCACGGGGCGCGGGCTTCCCGGCAAGTGGATGGATCGCCATCGGTCAGGCGACTTCACGTTCCGGGGTCAGAGCGCTGTGCACCTTGGCCACCTGGATGGATCTGGCAAGGCCGGCGAGGCGCATGAGCTTCAGCGTAATCCAGGAGACGTCAAATTCATACCAGGCGAGGCCGTGGCGGGCGGAGGTGGGGTGGGCGTGGTGATTGTTGTGCCAGCCTTCGCCGAAGGTAAGCAGGGCGACCCACCAGTTGTTGCGGGAATCGTCGCGAGTGGCAAAGCGCCGCGCACCCCACATGTGGGTGGCGGAGTTCACCAGCCAGGTGGAGTGCAGCCCGACCACGACGCGCAGGCAGATGCCCCACAGCATCATCGGGAGGCCGCCGGCGGCGAACAGGATGAGCCCGAGCAGCACCATCGGCACCCAATGCCAGTTGTTCAGCCAGACGTAGAACCTGTGCTTGGCAAGGTCCGGAGCGTACTTGGAATTGAGGCGGGTGTTGTTGTGCTTGGCTTCGCCCCACAGGATCCAGCCCATGTGCGCCCAGAAGGCGCCGTCGCGGGGGGAATGCGGATCGCCCGGCTGATCGGACTTCTGGTGGTGAATGCGATGGGTAGCTACCCAGAAGATGGGCCCGCCCTCGAGCGTCAGGGCTCCGCAGAGGGCGAAGAAATATTCGAGGGCGAGCGGAGTTTTATAGGAGCGGTGCGTATGCAGACGATGGTAGCCAAGGCTGATGCCCCAACCGACGGCTATCCAATAGAGTGCGGCCGAGACAAGAAAGGCCTTCCAGCTAAACATAAACAGGGCGGCCACGGCCCCGATGTGGAAGAGGACCAGCACGATGGTGGTGGTCCAGTTCATCTTTTGCCGGTTGGAAATGTCGACGACGTCAGTGCTCACTAGGTCTCCTGAGAGTAGCGATCCTTATTTAAGCTAACAGGGACCGTGCCAATGTTTTGTAAGAGTTATGTAATTTCGAAGGCCGTACACCGGCATTAGGGCGTTTTCGAGCGAGCCGTACGGCTTCCCACGGAGAGGCAGCGCGGGTTGACGCAGTTGCGATGTGGGCGATTTCCCTCAGATCAGGCGGCGAGTTCGGTGGACCGCCGGCAGATATTATCGATTGCCTCGTCCACTTCCTGCATTTCGAGGTCGATGACCTCGCGTTGTACGATGTGTCCCTCCACGGCCCTTCCGAAAGATTCGTCTCCCTCGATGCTCCTGATCAGCGCCAGTGTTTCGAGAAAGGCAGCGCTTTTCTCGAGTCGATGTTCTACGAATGGCATAAGCTCTCGCTTCTGGAGTGAGCACGTTCCGTGCCATATCCCACCTTAGAGATATCGGCGGGAGAACAATGTTTCGATAATGCGGCGAACTGATTCCGATGGCTCGCCGGTATCGCCGCGGATCACAAGATCGGGGGCGAGCGGAGGTTCGTAGGGAACCTGAAGACCCGGGACGTGGCGCGCCTCGCCTTGCCGCGCGTGACGGTAGATCCCCTTCGGATCCCGCGTCATGCAGACCTCGAGCGGGCACTCGACATAGACCTCGAGAAACCGGGGAATTTGCAGCCTGGCTTGTTCGCGATACGCCCGGCGGTTGGCGGTGGCGTCGAAGATCACCGGTACTCCGTGGCGGACGAGTAGAACACCCACCCAGATCATCTGCCGGTAGAAGGCTTCGCGCTCCTGCTCATCGTAGCGGGGCTGAGGGGTAAAGATCGGGCGGAGGACATCGGATTCGAGGACTGCGGCATCCACGCCGCGGGCGGCAAGTTCCGTCCGGAGGGAGGCGACGAGCGTCGATTTACCCGAGGCGGGCAGCCCCGTCACCCACACGGCGAAGGCCTCCTTACGCTCCACAGTAGTGGTTTACCTCAGCGGGATGGAAGCTGTCCGCATCGAGCACGGCAAGCACGAAGGAGAGCAGTTTGCGGCGGACGGAATCGGACAGCGCGGGGTACCAGAGCGGGCTGGCGATGACGAGTCCGCGGAAGGCGAAGAAGGGGGCCGCCGCGCGGAGGATTTCGCTGTCTCCGCTTTGCTCGACGTAGCGCTCCCAGAAGCGGCGGAAGAGGGTGGCGAAGCTGCCTTCGAGGCGTCCGCTTCGCTGGAGCGAGAAGAAGAGGTAGTTCATGGTGAGCGAGGTGACGTCGTCGGCCGGGTCGCCGAATTCTCCGCGCGAGCGGTCGAGCAGGGAAAAATCGGCGCCGGAGCGGAAAAGGATGTTCCAGGGATGGAAATCACCATGGACTTGGCGGAGGCGGTGGGTAAGCGGCTTCAGTTTCCAACGCCAGCGCACGCAGTGATGCTCGATCTGCTCGAGGAGGGTGGACGGGATGAGCGGGTGGGGAGGATAGGAGTCGGTGAGGCCCATGATGCACTCCCCGTGGCCGACGAGTTCGCGAATGCGCCTGCGGTACAGATCAGGATTGTTTCCCGGGACGCGGTGGATCTCGACGAGATAGTCACAGAGGGCATCGGCGCGCTCGAGGTCGAGAGGGGTGAGCGCGTCAGAGGAGCGCAGGCGTTCCAGATCCCGGACGTAGCCTTCCCCTTCCGCGTAGCCCGTGAGGAGAAACGGTTCCTCGATGCGTCCCAGCGAGAGCAGGGCGCCATCGGACTGGAAGACTCCCACGTCGAGGGACGGGACATGGCGGGGAAGGCGATTGAAGGCCTGATGCTCCCAGAGCAGGATCTGGGCGCGGTCCGGCATGTGTTCGTGGCCGAAGGGGCCGGGAGTGATGGTGTGAAGGACCGCGGTGCGCCGCGCGCCGCCAGCTTCGAAATCGACGCGGATCGGGGTGCCGTAGCCGTAGCCCTTCACGTCCTGCTCGCGCGGTTCGGTTCCGAGCGGGGCCATGCCCAGCACGGTTACGGGGATCCGGAGGAGCGAAGCGAGGTACCGCTCCAGGTTATCGAGTTTCAGGTCTGGCATGATTCATATGGTGACTGGGGCTCCGCGCAGCGTGAAACGCTCGTCGAGAGCTTTCAGCTTTTCAGTGATTCCGGTGTATTCGAGTTCGCTCATCGGCGCCATCGCCGCGCCGACGAAACCCTGGCGCCGCATTTCCATGGACTTGTCGGCCACGTGACCGCGGACGGTATCCCAGAAGGGGTGAGCGAACGCATCGATGTGCTCGGTCAACTTCCCATTGTGCACACAGAAGCCGGTACAGGAGACAACGGGTGGTCCGTCGAAGTAGCTGATGCCGGTGTTGAGGGGCACGGGCATGAGCGGCATGTGGTGTGAACCGCGCATGCCGCCGGCGACGAAGTGGCCGATGGCGTAAGGGGCGAGAATCTCGCCGGTGGCGGGGAAGTTCATCTGCACGCGCACGAGCATCACGGGGTCGTCTTTGCCGGTGTACTTGCCGGCGATGTTGTGGAGCCGCGAGGTGGCGATGGCGGCTGCCTGTTCGCCGGACGCCCTTGACCAGATGGACTCGATGACGTAGCGTTCGGGGTCTCGCAGGAGCGCCGCAATGTCATACAAGTGCTCGGGGGCGTTCAACTCGATCACGCGGTCGGACGTGGTGTGGTTTACATCCATGATGACGAAGCGGAAGCCTTTCGACATGTTGGGTGAGAGCAGGAGGCCCGGTGTGTTCATGGGATCGGCGAAGGCGAGATAGAGGGGGAGGTTATAGGCTCCGGGGTCGGTCTTGTCGGCGGCGAAGAAGAGGAAAGGCTCGTTGGGCCGTTCCTCGAACTCGATTTCGGCGACGGCGGGGCCCATTCCCTTGACATTGCCGGAAAAGGAGTCCACCAGCAGGTCCTGGCCGGCCCCGTAGAGTCCGTCGGCGCGCGCGGTGGCGGTTCCCTCGAGGAAGGCGTTCCAGGCGAGACGATGAATTTCCGCATCTCCCGCGCCTTTGGAATGCACCATGAGGATGGCAATGTCGTCGCCGGTGTGGCTGATGAAGTGGTCATGGAGGGCGGCTGCCCGTGATTCCGGATGTAGCCGCGGACAGTTTCTTCGAGATGGGCGGAAGGAGCGACGTGCCCACCGATGGAGCCGATGTCGGCCTTGATCACACTGAGCGTGGTTTTCATTGAATCATCTCCCGCTCATTCCCGGAGCATGCCGGATGCCAAAACGACGACCGGTAAGAATGGCACGAGAAATGCACTTCGAAAATTATGCCTGCAAAACAGCTTCTGTTCCGTTCCGAGGCGCGAGAAGCATTGTTGCGTGGAGCGGCCGCGGTGGCGGACGCCGTC
>JAIXKK010000132.1 GCA_026954325.1 Bryobacterales bacterium
TATCGCTTCAACGAGACCTGCCAGGACACCGTGCCCCAGGCCATCGTCTGCGCACTGGAAGCCGTGACCTTCGAGGACGCCGTCCGCAAAGCCGTCTCTCTGGGCGGGGACGCCGACACGCTGGCGGCCATTGCCGGACCCATCGCCGAGGTGCGCTTCGGCATTCCGGAAGAGATCAGGCGCAAAGGCTGGTTGCGCCTCCCCAAGGACATGCGCGATGTTCTCGAACGCCTGTACGAAAATCCAGGAGCTGTGCGGTCCAGGCTCACGCCCTGAGACTGCCCCCTGCAAGAATGGGCCATCCGTAACCTGAAGGAGGCCCTAAATGACCGAACTGCGCCTGACCGAGCATGCCCGCACCCGCATGCAGCAGCGGGCCATTCCACCGGCCGTCGTCGAGGCCCTGCTGGCCTACGGACGCGGCGAGCACGACCACCGCGGCAGCACCATTGTCTATTTCAACAAGGTCGCTCGCCAGCGGCTGGAGCGGGCGCGCCGCATTCGCGACCTGGAACGCTATCTCGATGCCTATGCCGTTGTCGCCGGGACGGGCGAAGTCATCACGGTTGGTCACCGAGACAAGCGTATCCCCAGGCATTGAGGAATCGATTCGATGGCCACCGACATCAACAATTCATGCGAACCGCTGGGCGAGGTCTCGTTCTATCCCTCGCCCGTGCGGCCCTTCCTGGGCAGCGTCCGTTCCTGCGCCTTCCCCGTCCGTGAAGAAGCAGCGTTCGAGGAGGATGACGGCATCAAGGCACTGATCGAAGACCTAGACCTCATGCAGGGCAGGCCGCCCGGCGACCGCGCGGTGCTCTTCTGTTTCGTCCGCGACATGGAGCCGGGCGCGCCCCTGGTGATAGCGAGAAAGGCCGGAATGGATTTGCTGGACGACCAGGGCGAGCTTGCCCGGATCGACGACAGCCGCGGCTGGATCGCCGCCCTGCAGCGGCACCTAGATCCCGGCCATGCGCTGGTGGTGCAGGAGTACCTGAACCCGGACGCGCCGGGCAAGGACCTCTTCTGGGTGATCCTGCCCGAAGCGGCTGTTTGCGGGATTCAACCCGCCGAGACGGAACGCGTGCGGCTGGCGAACCTCGATTTCCGGCGCGTACGCGGTGCGGCAGAATGATTGCGGGAAATGTCCGTCTGCAAAAGGTCAGCCAGGCCGGCGGCTGGCGCCGTCTCTTCATCGCCGGCGCGATCCTGCTTGCTCCCGCTGCAATTGCCTGGGCCTGGATCGGACCGGTCAGGGGTTGGGATATTTCCGAACAGAACGAGTACGTCCTATCCCTCTGGTCGATCGGTGCGGCCGCGCTGGGGCTGCTGCTCTGCCTGCTTGCCGCGCTGGACCGCGGGCTCGCGTGGGTCAGCGCCGGCTTTGGCTTCCCGCCCGGCAGGGCGCGCGTTGGGCTTGTCGCCGTCCTGGCGGGACTGACTTTTCTGGGGGCGCTCGCGCAATTGATGCGCTACGAGATCGTCATGCCCGAAACCGGCGCAATGCGCACCGGCGAGCTGTGCGTGGTGCTCGATCGCTGGACAGGACAGGCCAAGCCCTGCACCGACCAGGCGCTGCACAACCAAGAGCGCAAGCGTGCCGAACCGCAGCGGGCGGAGAAGACCGACAGGGAAGACGTCCTCTGGCGTCGGGTTGCCAGCCACCTGATCGAATTGCTGGAGATAGAGAGATGGTTGCCGAGCATGATCGGCCGGGGCTGACCCGGGCTTAGCGGGAAACCAATATGGCTATTGTCGTCCTGACCCGCGCCGTCATCGTTCCTGTCGAAGTGCTCAAGCGCAAGTGGCCGGGTGGCGAGGCGAGCTACCGCGCTGCCGCGCCGAACAAGACCTACCGCTGCGACGGTCACCTTGCCGCCGTCGAGTTCATGACGCCAGGCGACGTCGAATGCTGGATTGAACAAACGCTCAAGCCGGCCGGCCTCCGTTTCCCTGAAATGGGGGCTGAGCGCGACGTGGTCGTGGCCGATTCGTACGAGGGCCTCACCACGCCTTGCAACTGGCTCGACTTCAGGCGCCTGAACCACTGGTCGGAAGCCCGACTGAAGGGCGCGCCCGAGACGCAACTGACCGGACCGCCTGGCTGGTCCCCGGAGGCCGAGCCGGACACGCATTACGTCGCCCCGGACGCCTGCGGCAGGCGGATGAAGTTTTTGTCCGTCGATGATGCCGTGGCGACCTTCCTCGACGAGGAGACGGGCAGGCGAAACTACATCGGCATGGTGAACCGCGACAGCCTGCAGCTGATATTGGGCTGGCGGCTTCAGGCGATATGGGACCGGTTTTCCCCGATGCGCGCGCTGGCGGACCGGGATCCGAATGGATTGCCGGAGGAGGGCAGGGCACGGCTGCGCGAAGCTGCGCTCGAATGCGAGCGCATCGCCCAAGTGGCCGAGCCGCTAGAGAGCAAGGTGCTCTGGCTAGCGGGCTTGCTGTCCCGCATTGCTCAGGAGTGGAAACTCTCTGCCCGGCTGTGGCGGCTGTACCTGGCGGGTGAGCTGGGCGATGCTGGCGGCTGGATGGAGCTCACCTGGTGCCTGGGCGAACTGGGCGAGAAGGAGGAAGCGCTAGTCGCCGCTAAAAGGGCAGTGGAAATCGAGCCAGACAATCCCGGCGCCGCCGCCAACATGGCGGCCAGCCTGCGTGCGCTGGGCCGGCGGAATGAGGCGCTGGAATGGGTTGATAAGGCGCTCGCGCTGGATCCGGATGACCGGGTTTCGCAAATGTTGAGGGCGGAGTTACTTCAACGTACTAGTCCAGAAGGTTGAGCACTGGCGGCACATCGAAATCCATCCCAGAAACTTTGAATGCGGATTCAAGCCGGTCAGTTTTCTTGCTGCGTAATTTTTCCGGAGCGACTTTTTCGGCGATTCCGTCAGGGGATTCGAGAGCCTTGAGCAACCGCTCTACATCGCCACGATGGGTATGACCTTGATCACGGGTCTTGAAGGAAGCCATGCCCTCAAACAGACGGATTTCCCTGGTTGGCTTCGAATCCAC
>JAIXKK010000226.1 GCA_026954325.1 Bryobacterales bacterium
GAGAGTGGGTCGCACCGCAAGTGTCGCCCTCTCTCCTACTCTACCGCGAAAATTCATTGCCTACACCGCTCGCACCCGAAAACAGTTCCCCTGTATGGATCAGTCCATTAAGGGCTGACCTTAAACCTCCGCGAGGGCCCTTGCTCCCTACCGCGAACCTGCCGGCTCTCCGATCATCACGCGTACTTTCCGCCGCAACCGCTCACCTTCCGCCCCACCCGCCAGCCCCGCCAGTTTCCGCATCACTCCCGGTTGCAGCCCATCCTCTCTCAGGCTCAAACGGTAACACTCCTCCGCCTGCTCCCGTCTTCCGTCGCTCTCGAGCAGCCCCCCGATCGCCTCATAGAGTTCCGGGTCTTTCTTCCCTTCGCCCGCCGCCCGCCGCAGCAATGGCCACGCCTTCTCCAGATACTCCGGATTCCGCTCCGCCACTCCCAGCCGCACGTACGCCAGCCCCAGATCGCGCGCCGCCGCTTCACGTCCAAAGTACGAGCGCATCACCGCCGGCGCCCCCTTCGCCCCGGAGATCCGGTGATCCGTATACACCGTGTGCCCGCCGTCCGCCGCCCGCCCCTTCGGCATGTGGCATCCCACGCAGTCACCGTCCCGATGTGGCTGCTCATGGCAACTCCGGCACGCCGCATTGTAATCCGCCTTCTCTTTCCCGTGCGGATTGTGGCATGTCCCGCACCACAAACGCCCCCCCGAACGCTGCTTGCACACGCTCATCGCCAGGCTCTCCGCGTGCCCGTTCACCCGTACTCCCGCCGCCGCGCCCCCGGTCATCACCTCCACGAACTCCCCCAACTCGCGCCCTGGCTTGAATTCCTCCATCCGTTTTCCCACTCGCGCCAGCCGCACCCTCCCAGCCAAATGGCACTGCTCGCACACCGAATCCCGAAGCCGCGCCGGCAGCTTGCGCGGATTCACCAGCCCCTCATGCGACTCCGCGTCCCCATGGCAGCGCGCGCACTGCACTCCGTGCACAACCTCCGTAAACTGATTCACTGTCCCCGCGGCCGCCTTCGCGCGCGTGGTGTGGCAGGAAAGACACTCCCCCGTAATCGGCCGCGAAAAATCCGGCTTCTTATCCCGTTCATACCCCGGCGGCAGATCCCACGCCTCCCGGTTCGCGTAATAGCCCACCGGCGCCTGGAACAGGTGCCCTCCCGAAGAATACGCGAAGCTGCGCCCCATCCTCCGCGAACCGATAAAGAAGGTCAACTCCACTTCCCCGCCCGGCCACCGCAGCCGCAACCCATCCGGCGCCGCCGTCACCGCAAAGGAAAACCGCCGGATCGTCCCACTGGACTCCCCGGCGGCTCTCACTACCCCCGAACTGTTCGCCATCGACGTCCGCTCGAACCGCTCCACAATCTCCTTGTGGCAGTCGGCGCAGATCAGAGCCGCGGCAAGAATCAGCACTTCACCAGCACTCTCCAGAGAACATTCGTCAATGTTCCTTACTATCATCGGCGCGCGGCTGCTGCGCGCAAGGCGCGTCGCCGCGCGGTTAGTGCTCAGAACATCATCTTCAATCCGAACTGGATGACGCGAGGCGAATTCCCCAGGCCGCCGATCTTCCCGAAGTTCGCCGCGCTCAAGTCCGTCGTCGGAGCGCCGAACACCACCCGGTTGAAGGGATTGCTGATCTCCATTCGGAATTGCAGGTTGAACCGCTCGGCGATTCGCGTGTCCTTGAACGCCCCGAACGATTCGTTGATGAACGCGGGTTGCCGCACCGGCAAAAACACCGGAGTGTTCCCGAACGTCAGCGGAGCCGGAGCCGAAAACGCGTCCCGGTTCAAATAAGCGTCCCGGTTGGGATCGAAACCGCCCGGACCCTCCGGCGCGCGCACCGGTTGCCCCGTATAGTTCGGCCGCAATCCCCCGTTGCCGATGATCGAGTTGATATTCGGCGTCGAAATCGCCAGCGGATATCCGCTCGAATACGCCCCCACGCCGGACACGCTCCATCCGCCCAGCCAGCGATGCCGGAACGGGATCGCATAGTTGAAGCTCAGCGTCAGAATGTGCGTCTGGTCAGAGGCATAGAGTGATTTCTCCCGCAGATAGTAGTTCTGCCGGACCACCCCGCCATGCGTATCCGAAAAACCGGCCCCGTCGGAAAGCTGTTTGCTGAACGTGTACGCCAGCGTCGAAGCAAGCCCATGCGAAAACCGCTTGTCCATCTTGAACTGGAACGAGTGGTATGACGTGTTCGCATAGGGCGCCGCCACCGTGCTCACGCCCGTGTACTGCGGAAACCGCCTCAGCGATTGCGCCACCGTCGCCCGCGTGCCGAACTGCTGCGCGAAGCCGGGGTACGGTTCTTTAATCCCCGCCTGCTGCGCCAGCGGCGACGTGATCAGCGATCCCAGCAGCGTCGATCCCATGCCGTAGAACCTCGGATCCACCTGCGACAGCACCATGCTGTCGTACATGTTCGTCCCTTTGTTCGCCACGTACGCGCCGCTGAACAGCCATTCGTTGCCGATCTGCTTTTCCAGCGTCATGTTCCATTGCTGCGCATACGGAATCTTGCCGCCCGTGGCCCGCTCCACAACCGATGCCCCCTGCGTGTTCGCCACCGTCGGCGAAATCAGCGGAGGACGGTTGAAGTTCTGCGGGAATCCATCGTCCCACCAGAACCCCGGCGTCAACCCGTTGTTCGCGCTTCCAAACGACGGTGTGATCGAGAAGCCCGTCTGCGGCAATCCCACGCCCTGGTTGATGTACTCTTTGTAGAAGATTCCATACCCGCCGCGAAGCACGGTCCCGCGCCCCATCTGGTAGGCAAAGCCGATGCGCGGAGCAAAGTTCTTGTAGTGCGTGTCGAAGAACTGCGTCCAGCCCTGCCTTCCCTGCCCGGTCCCGCCGAACACGTACGCGCCGGGCAGTCCGCCCGCGCCCGGGTTCGCCAGGCTCGGATCCATGTACGAAAGCCGTCCCAGCGGGTCCGACGTCGGCACTTGGATCTCGTACCGCAATCCCAGGTTCAGCGTCAGCCGCGGCGTCACCTTGTACGTATCGTCGATGAACCAACCGTAGTACTTGTATCTTCCGCCCGGCAGCGAATCGCGGAAGTACGCGCTCCCGCTATCCACCGCGCCCAGCAGGAAACTGGCGAACGCGTTCCCCGAATTCGCCACGCCCGGCATCTGCGTCTCGAAGTTCGAGAAGTTGAAACTCCCGCCGCCCCCGCCGAAGTTCCGGTAGTTGTCCCTGTGCGTCTGAACCTCGAATCCCATCTTGATCGTGTGCTTGTTCTTTACCCACGTCAGATTGTCCAGAAACGCCAGCGTCGTGAAGTAATTGTCCGATGCGATATCATCGCCCAGCCGCGTGTAGCCCTGCGTGAACTGCACCGTCGGCGCAAGGTCGAACTGCACTCCGCGCAACCCCAGCTTCCCGCCGTCAGGCTGTGTCCAACCCTGGTTGTAGCCCAGCGAGAAGTTCGGGTTCCGGAACCTCGAGAATCCCACGCCCATGTGGTTCAACATGTTGCCCGAGATGTTCCAGTCATAGTTCACGCGGATGATACGCGTCGTCACCACCTGGAAGTTGTAGTTCGCAATTGCCGTCGACCCCCCGATGGGCAGCAGCCGCGACGGCCCCGGGCTCTTCTGGCTCGGCCGGTCCGTGTAGTTGAACATCCCGCTCAACCGGTGGCTCGGCTTCAACTGGTGGTCGATCTTGAATCCTGAAGTCCGCTGGTCCGCCATCGGGCTCGCCAGTGGAGCAATGCTGTTGTTGGCGATGCCCGGCAGTTCGGCCGCCGGATAGAACGCGATCATCTTCGAACTGATACTGCTGAACATCGCCTTCGGAATGATGTTATTCGCAAACGGCGTGCGGGTGGCCACTCCGGCGGCGTCAAACTGCGTCGACCGCGGATCGGCGATCACTCCTTTTCCCGCCGCCGCCCATTCGCTGAAGTTGCCGCCTAACATGTTCGCCGTGGCGTTCGTGTTGTAACCGGCCAACTGCCCGCCCCGGATGTAGTATTGATCCAGCGAGAAAAACCAGAACGTCCGGTCCTTCCCGTTGTAAATCTTCGGAATCAGCACCGGGCCGCCCGCCGTGAATCCCCACTCGTTCTGCTTTCGGGGAGCCTTCGTCGTGCTGAAAAAGCTGCGCGCGTCCAGGTGATCGTTCGCCAGGAATTCAAACGCCGATCCATGCAACTGGTTCGTCCCGCTCTTCATCGTGAAACTCGTCACGCCGCTCAAGGCATGCGTATACTCGGCGGAGTAGTTGTTCGTCACCAGTTTGAATTCCGCGATCGCGTCCACCGATGGATTCACTTCCGCGTCATTCGCCAAATCGCCGCGCGAAAGCGAAATGCCGTCATAGTAAATCTGGTCGTTGAATGATCCGCCGCCCCCGATATGCTTCTCCCACGTGCTGCCCGGAGCGACGCCCGGCGACAGGAAAATAAACGCCGAAGGGTTCCGGATACCGCCGCCGAGCGTCAGCGGCAGGTCCAGAAATCGCTTATTGTCAATCACCGTGCCGACGTCCGTCGATTCCGTCTGCACCAGCGAGGCATTCGCCGCCACCTCCACCGTCTGCGTCACCTCACCCACCTGCAGCGCCACATCCACCTTCGCCTGCTGATTCACCTCGACCTTGATCCCTTTCACCTCGGCCCGCCGGAACCCGGCTGACTCGGCGGATAGATCGTAGCTGCCCACGGGTAGACTGAAAAATGAGTACGCACCGGTGGTCCCGGTCGTAGTTGAGAATGTTGCGTTTGTCCCCTCGCGGACGATGCGCACCGTGACACTGGGCACGACAGCGCCCGAGGAGTCGGAAACCGTTCCCGCGATGGTCCCTCTGTCCACCTGCCCGAACGCAAGTGTCGACAAGGATGCAATCCAAGCCAGCCGTACAATAAATTTCATAGGGGTTGCTCCCAAGCGAATATTGGAGTCAGAATACCATTTGATTTTTCGAATAGCAATACTCGGTTTTCTCTTTTTACAGCCATCGTTCAACTCGCTTGAGCAAGGCAAACAGGCCTTCCGCGTCAAGAATTGGCCCGCCGCCGAACAATTTTTCACCCAAGCCGTCCAATCCGCTCCCCGCGCCGCCGCCCCCTACAAATGGCTCGGCATGACCTATGCCGCCCAGGAAAAATATCTCCTTGCCGAAGAACCATTTCGCCGCGCCTGCAGCCTCGATGCCAAAGAGCCCCAGGCCTGCTACTACCTCGCCCGCACTCTGTTCCTGAACAACAGGTTTCCCGAGGCGTTACAAGCCTACGAACGCCTCCCATCCAAGAACGGCCCCTCCCTCCTCGGCATGGCGCTTACCCTCGACGCGCTCGCCCGCTTCCCGGAGGCCGATGTCTTTTTCCGCAAAGCCATCGCCGCCGGCGACAAACAGGCTTCCCTCGATTACCAGCAGTTCCTCCGTCGTCAGGCCGCCCCCAAACCTCGCCCCCCGGATCTCCGTTTCGAACCCATGGACTTACCCGCATCCGTCCTCAATGGAGCCGCCGGAGCCATGCATCTGCCCGAAACCATGTTCGCCGGCGTCGCCGTTTTCGATTACGACAACGACGGCTGGCCCGATATCTTCCTCGCCAACGGAACCGCTCCCTGCGCCCTCCTTCACAACAACCACAACGGAACCTTCACCAACGTCACCGCCGAAGCCGGACTCGCCGCGCCCCGCAACGTCATGGGAGTCGCCGTCGCCGACTTCGACAACGACGGCTTCCTCGATCTCTTCCTCACCGGCCTCCACGCCCAATTCCTCTTCCGCAACCGCGGCGATGGCGCCTTCGAAGACGTCACCGCCAAAGCCGGACTTGCCGGACCGGACCTCTGGACCGTCTCCGCCGCCTGGCTCGATTACGACAACGACGGCCTGCTCGACCTGTTCGTCGTCCGCTACGTCCAGTGGGATCCGAAAACCGAACCCTACTGTGGCGCCCCCGCCTTCCGCCAATACTGCGATCCGCGCCTCTACCGCCCCCTTCCCAATGCGCTCTACCGCAACCTCGGCAACGGCCGGTTCCGTGACGTTTCGGAATCCTCCGGCATCGCCGCCCACAAAGGGAAAGGCATGGGCGTTGCCCTCGGCGACTATGACCACGACGGCCTCCTCGACCTGTTCGTCGCCAACGACACCGAGCCCAATTTCCTCTTCCGCAACCTCGGCGGCGGACGCTTCGAAGAGTGCGCCCTCGGCGCCGGCGTGGCCTTCAACGAAAACGGCAAAGCCATCTCCTCCATGGGAGCCGAATTCCGCGACCTCGATAACGACGGCTTCGAGGACCTCTTCATCACCGCCCTCGCCAACGAAACCTTCCCCCTCTTCCACAACACCGGCAAGTCCGCCTTCGCCGACCACACCATCGCCTCCGGCATCTCCCGCCAGAGCCTCGCCTTTTCCGGTTGGAGCGCCGCCGCCATCGACTTAGATAACGACGGCTGGAAAGACCTCGCCGTCGCCAACGGCC
The DNA here is from genome assembly GCA_026954325.1 of Bryobacterales bacterium. GTDB lineage: Bacteria > Acidobacteriota > Terriglobia > Bryobacterales > Bryobacteraceae > CADEFT01. The sequence goes on from JAIXKK010000226.1 coordinate 6,473, forward strand.
ACATCAACGCCCGCCTCTCCAACGGTGCCTCCGGCCTCGAACAATCGCGGATCTACATCAACCGCCGCACCCACTTCGCCGCCGCCGCCCTCCCCGGCGCCGCCCTCCACCGCGGCCTCACCTACGGCGACTTCGACCGCGACGGCCGCCTCGACCTCGTCATCACCCGCCTCAACCAACCCGCCCAGTTATGGTGGAACCGCAACCCCTCCGGCAATTGGATCGCCTTCGACACGCCCGCCATCGGAACGCTCGTCAAAATCGAAACTCCCCAGGGAGCCCAGTGGAACCGCATGGTCACCACCAACGGCTATGCCGCCTCCTCCGCCGTCCCCCTCCACTTCGGCCTCGGAACAGCCGCCGCGGTAACCCGCGCCGAAATCCGCTGGCCCTCCGGCAAGGTCCAAACCCTCGCCAACCTCCCCGCCAACCAAATCCACAAACTCTCCCCGCCATCAGTAAGAGGCCATCGGTAAGTAAGAGAGTGACACGGCGCCGCTCCCCTCACACATACGGCGGCGGCTCCCGCTCCTCGCTCGCCGGCCCGATCCCCCACAACCTCCGCCCCGCAAACCACGCCACCGCAAAGAAAAACCCCAGGCTCAGCGTGATCACCACTACCCTCCTCCCCCGCGGCAAATACCGCGCTTCCTTCGGCTCGGAATCGTACGTCACCACTCCCCGCACATCCACCGTAGCCTGCGCCTTCGGCTCCAGACGGTTGTCCACCACCACCACGTAATCCCCAGGCGTCGCCACGTAGCACTTCAACCGCCCGCTTTTCTCGAAACTGCTCGATGCGATCTCTTCCGGATCCCGCCCCGCCCGGAACCGGCTCACCTCGCTCTCCGGCATCACCGCGATCCGCACCCCCGCGCCGCCCTTCCGCATCTCGTATTCCAACTCCACCGTCGCCGGACGGTTCTTCACCGCCAGCGGCAGCGCTTCAAAGTCCGCCGCCGGCACGCGCACAATACGCTCGAAGCGAACCGGACCCGGCCCGGCGGCCGCCAGCAGCAGGGCCAGCAGCATCACGGCTTCTCCTGATACACGATGCGTCCGCCCACCACGGTCATCCGCACATGCGTCTTCAGAATCTCCGCCGGCGGAACCGTCATGATGTCCGCCGAAAGCATCACGAAATCCGCAAACTTGCCCGCCTCGAGCGTGCCCTTCGTCTTCTCCTCGAACGCCGCATAGGCGCCGCCGATGGTCCAACTCTCCAGCGCCTCCTCGCGGCTCAGCCTCTGCTCCGGCATCCACCCTCCAGCAGGCATCCCCGCATGGTCCTGCCGCGTCACCGACGCATAAAAACCCCACAGCGGATTCGGAGACTCCACCGGAAAATCCGACCCGTTCGTGATCCGTACTCCCAGCTTGCGGAAGCGCTGCCACGCGTACGCTCCCTCGAGGCGCGCCGGTCCCAGCCGCTTCTCCGCCCACCGCATATCGCTGGTGGCATGCGTCGCCTGAATCGACGCGATGACGGAATACTTCCGGAACAGCGCAAAATCCTCGGGCGAAACAATCTGCGCGTGCTCCACGCGAAACCGCTTGTCATTGGCGCCGCCAAGCGCCGCGCCATACGCATCCAGCACCGCCCGGTTCGCCCTATCCCCAATGGCGTGTGTACTCACCTGAAATCCGCGCGCCGCTGCCTGCCTGGCCACGCGCTCGATGTCCTCTTCTTTCAGCAGTCCCCGGTTCCCCGGCTCATCCGTGTAAGGTGCCTTCAACGCCGCGCCCCGCGAGCCGAGCGCCCCGTCCGCCACCAGTTTGATGCCGCGCACCGTCAGGTAGTCCCCCAACTCGGGACCTTTCTTCAGATACTCCTCCCAAAGCTCCCCCGCCCCGCCGATCATGGCGTACACGCGAACCGGCAATTCGCCCGCCAGCACGTGATACGCCGTCAGTTCGCGCTCGCTCACTCCGGCGTCGTGCACTCCCGTCAGCCCCAACCGGGCGCACTCTTTCGCCGCCCTCAGAATCCGCGCCCTCACCTGTTCCGCACCCGTCAGCGGAATCTTCCGTGATACCAGCCCCTGCGCCCGGTCAATCAGGATTCCCGTGGGCCTCCCCTGCTTGTCCTTCAATATGCGCCCCCCGGGCGGGTCCTGCGTGGACGCGTTGATATCCGCTATCTCGAGCGCCTTGCGGTTCACCCACGCCGCATGCCCGTCCACCCGTGTCAGATACACCGGATGATCCGGAGAAACACGCGAAAGCTCCGCCGAATCCGGAAACTCCCCACCCGGCCACCGTGTCTGGTCCCACGCCCGCCCGCGAATCCACTCCCCCTTCGGCCTCGTTCTGGCCTCGCGCTCCACCACCCGCGCCACTTCTCCGCTCGTGTTCGCCTCCCGCAAATCGAGCGTTTCCAGGCTGTCCCCGAGCCCGGCCATGTGCCCGTGGCTGTCGATCATCCCCGGCACAATCGTCGCGCCCCTGGCATCGATGCGCCGCGTCCGCGTCCCCTTGTAGCGCGCCATGTCCCCGCCCACGGCGAGAATCCTCCCGTCCTTCACCGCCATCGCCGAAGCCTTCGGCTGCGCACGGTTCACCGTGTAAATATTGGCGTTTTCGACAATCAGGTCCGCCGTTTGCGCCCACCCCGCCGCGCTGAGCAGGGCTACAATAAAAATCATGCAAGACAGTATGGCACACCCCAGTCTGGCGGCCCCCGTGGATCTGCCTTCGTGGAAAACCATCACTGCCACCGTCTGCGCCATCCTCCTGGCGCTGCTCTTTCTGGTGGCCGGAGTCTGGAAATCCACGGATCCCTTCGGCGCTTCCGCCCGCCTGGCGCAAGCCAAGGTCCCCGGCGATCTCAGCCTGCCCGCCGCTGTCCTGCTCGGCGCCGGTGAACTGTTTTCCGCCGCCCTCTTGCTCATCCCCCGCTTCCGCCGCTGGGGAGCCTGGCTCACCGGTCTCATGCTCGTGGCCTTCATGCTCTACATCGGCTACTTCTACAACGAACTTCGCGGGGAAGAATGCCAGTGTTTCCCCTGGTTGAAACGCAGCGTCGGCCCCGGCTTCTTCATCGGTGACGCTCTGATGCTCCTGCTGGCCGTTCTCGCGGGTCTGTGGTCGAAGCCCGCCGGAACCCTCCGCGGCGCGGCGATGATCCTCGCCGGCATCGCCGTCTTCAGCGCCTCCTCTTACGGCGTCGCGCTTTCCCGGAACAGCGGCGCCAAGGCGCCGGACCTCATCACCGCCGACGGCAAGCCCACCTCCCTCGCCGCCGGAAAAGTCTTCCTCTACTTCTACGATCCCGAATGCGGCCACTGCGACGCCGCCGCCAGGCAGATGGCCAAACACACCTGGAAAGAGGATACTCGCATCATCGGCATTGCCACCCGCCAACCCCAGTTCGCCGCCGACTTCATGCGCGACACCAAACTCAAGGCCGCCAACTCCCCGGATCTCGCCCTCCTCAAGAAGACCTTCCCCTTCGGCGACCCGCCCTACGGCATCCTCCTCGAAAACGGACGCCAAAAAGCCGCGCTGCCCATCTTTGACAACCACGAACCCGAACAGACGCTCCGCAAACTAGGCTTCATCGAATAACCACATGTTACGCTTCCTTCCTCTCCTCCTCCTGGTGATCCCTGTTCAGGCCAAGCCGAAACAACTGCGCGCCGGCGCGGCCAAAATCGACATCACCCCCTCCGGCCCCATCTGGATGTCCGGCTACGCCGTCCGTACCAAGCCCTCCGAAGGCGTCGCCCAACCCATCCATGCCAAGGCGCTCGCCCTCGACGACGGCCGCCAGAGAATCGTCATCGTCACCACGGACCTCATCGGCCTGCCCCGCGCCGTCTCCGACGCCGTCGCCGCCCGCGCCGCCAAGCAGTACAACCTCGACCGTTCCCACCTCATGCTCAACTCCTCGCACACGCATTCCGGTCCCGTCGTGCGCCCCAACCTGATGACGATGTACTTCCTCACTCCCGAGCAGCGCCAGGCGGTGGACGGCTATGCGCTCCAGCTAACCGACAATCTCGTCAGCGTAATCGGAGCCGCCATCGGCGATCTTGCCCCTGCCACGCTCTCCCTCGCCCATGGCTCCGTCCCCTTCGCCATCAATCGCCGCAACCGCGAAATCAAGCCCGTCGATCATGACGTGCCCGTCTTCGCTGTCCGCGCCCCGGACGGCAAACTCCGCGCCGTCCTCTTCGCCTACGCCTGCCACAACACGACGCTCGGCGGCGATCTCTATCAGATCAACGGCGACTACGCCGGCTTCGCCCAATCCGGCCTCGAAGAGATGAACCCCGGAGCCGTCGCCCTCTTCATGCTCCTCTGCGGAGCCGACCAGAACCCCGCCCCGCGAGGCAAAATGGAAAATGCCCGCGAGCACGGCAAAACCCTCGCCTCGGAAGTGAACCGCCTGCTCCAGGGCGGCATGAAACCCGTGCAGCCGGAATTCAAAACCGCCTGGCAAAGCATCGAACTCTCCTTCGCTCCGCACACCCGCGAGCAGTTCGAACAGGAACAGCAGACCGGGAACCGCTTCCAGAAGCAGCGCGCCACCGAAATGCTGCGAGCCTATGACGAACGCCGCCCCATCCGCTCCACCACCTACCCCGTCCAGGCTATCCGCTTCTCGAAATCCGTCACCCTCCTCGCCCTCGGCGGCGAAGTGGTCGTCGATTACGCCCTCCGCGCCAAAAAGGAATTCCCCAACACTGACCTCATCGTCGCCGGCTACAGCAACGACGTCATGTGCTACATCCCCTCTAAGCGCGTCCTCCACGAAGGCGGCTACGAAGCCGTCGACAGCATGATCTACTACGGCCGGCCCGGCCCCTTCACCGATGAAGTCGAGGAAACCATCTTCCGCTCCATCCACACCGTCCTCGGCCGCGTCGGCGTGAAATAGCCCCGCCGCCCACTCACGAACCCGGCGCCGTCGGCCCGCCCGCGCCGCCGGTTCTATCGCGATGGCGTGGTCAAGACCGCCCGGGCCAAGCCGAATCCTCCTCGGCTCATTAGCCGCTCAGGTCACGGGAAAGGGTTCTCCACCAGGATCCCAAAGTACTGTTGACTCGCGTTGAGATCCTCCGACCAGATGCGGCTGCACCCGCCTTTTTCTGCCGCGGCTATGATCATCCCATCATAGAAATGCACGCCATATCGCGCCCGCGCCTCAACCGCCCGCCTTACGGTGTCTCCATCGGGAATCACCATGGAAATGGGACCCAGGGCATCCAGTATCGCGATTGCATCCTCCGGCCGGACGGCCGGTGACAACTTATGCAGCAAAGTCGCCGCAAATTCACCCAACACCTGAGTCGAGATCACTATCTCTCCGGCGACTGCTTTCTTCAACAGGTTTTGAGCGATCAGGCGTCTGTGAGTGTCCGTCGAATCATATGCATACACGAGTACATTCGTGTCCAGAAAGTCACGACCGCTCATATAAGTCTTCCCGCTTCCATGTCCGCTTTCCCACATGGAAGCAATACCGCTCAAAACTACGTTCGAGAGCCTGCCGTTCCCTGCGCTTACCGCCGGTAGCGGATTCCTCTTCCACCAGTCGTTCCAGGTAATCCCGGACGAGGCCCGTCAACGTTGTGTCGCGTTCCACCGCAATTCTACGCACCTTCTTGACGACATCATCTTTCAGAGAAAGCGTCACGTTCATCTCCACATAATAAGGGAATCACATAATTCGTGTCAACTGGGAAGCCGCATCCTCGCCCAATCCTCGCCCCGTCCCCTTGCGCCCGCTCCCCAAACAGAGAGACAATCCCTCCATGAAGCCCACCCGACGGAATCTCTTCCAGGCCGCCGCGGCCGCATCCACTCTTGCCGCCTCCGCCAAGGCCGGCAAAATCTCCTCCAAACCCTCCGCCGAGGTCTACGAACGGCTCGGCGTCAAGCCCGTCATCAACGGCATGGGCACCGTCACCGTTCTCGGCGGCTCTCTCATACCCCCCGAAGTCGTTCGCGCCATGGACGAAGCCTCGCTCCATTTCGTCCATCTCCCGGACCTGCAAAAGAAAGCCGGAGCCCACATCGCCGGATTGCTCAACGTCCCCGCCGCCATGGTCACCGGCGGAGCAGCCTCCTCCATCGCCGTCGGAACCGCCGCCTGCATGGCCCGCGGCGACAGGAAGAAACTTTGGGCGCTCCCCTCCCAGGATGGCCCCTTCGAGGTCATCCAGCAGAAGTCCCATCACGACGGCTACGAACACCAGATGCAGGTGGTCGGCGGCAAAGTGATCAGCATCGAAACCGCCGCGGAACTCGAAAACGCCATCAGCGCGCGCACCGCCATGATGTTCTACCTCAACAAAGCCGAAAATCACGGCAAGATCCAGCGCGAGGAATGGGTCCGCATCGCCAAAAAGCATGGCGTCCCCACCTTCAATGACGCCGCCGCCGACGTTCCCCCCAAGGAGAACCTCTGGAACTACGTCACTCGCGACGGCTTCGACCTCGTCGCCTTCAGCGGCGGGAAGGGAATGCTCGGACCGCAATGCTCCGGCCTTCTCCTCGGCCGCAAGGATCTCATCGAGGCCGCCACCGAGGCGCAAAGCCCGTACGCCGGCGTGGGCCGGGGGATGAAGGTCGGCAAGGAGGAGATCGTCGGCATGGTCGCCGCCCTCGAACGCTTCCTCAAGGCCGACCACGAAGCCGAAAGCCGCGAACTCGACCGCCGCGTCACGGAAATGACCGCCACCCTCTCCAAAATCGACGGCCTTAAACTCTCCCGCCAGGTTCCCCAAATCGCCAACCAGGTGCCGCACCTCATGATCGAATGGGATGAGGCCAAACTCAAACCCGCGCGCGAGATTCACCATCAACTGATTGAGAGCGATCCGGCCATCTATACCCTGCTTCAGGGCAAGGGAAAAATCATGGTCAGCGTCTGGATGATGCACGGCAACGAACACCGCATCGTCGCCAAACGCTTCGCCGAATTGTTCCGCGCCTGATCCGTCTCTCCATCGTTCCCGTGGCTCCCACCGCCAGAACCGCGGGAACACCCCGTTCTGCTCCATGCCCGCCAAAGACGGCGAGGCATGTGCCGTCTGCCTCGGCGGCGGCATCTGCCTCACCGTCTGCCCATGGACGTCCTCGGTTTCCGCGCCGCACCCAACCCGAATCTGGTCCGGATCGCCGGCGCCGGACCGGAGGAGCGGTCCCTCTGAAGGTGGTGTGAAACGCCGCCTCATGCGCGTGATAAAATCGCTCCGAAGTTGATCAAGGAGTGCAATAATGGCGGCTATCAGCGGAAGCGTGGGCAAGGGCGGCGCCAATCGTCCCAATGATGTCAGGACAATTCAAACCCTTCTCAACCGGAACATCGCCAAACTCATCCCCCTCCTGCCGGTTACGGTCTCAGGCGCTTGTGACCCCCAGACCATCCTCATGATCGAGGAGTTTCAGAGACGCGTCCTGCAAACCCAAACACCGGACGGGCGCGTCGATCCCGGCGGACGCACGCTCAAAGCCCTCGACGGCGGTGGTGGCGCTACCCCTTCCACCCCTGCCGGCGAACCCATCCTCGAAGGCAACACGCTCCCTGCTCCCGCCGCCAAGGTACTGAAGGAAATCCTCAAAGCGGCCGGCCTCTCTCGCGCGCGGGTCACCAGCGTCTCCCGCACCCCGGCCGAACAGGCGCGCGTCATGTACGAAAACTGCGTTTCCAAAGGCGTCCAGTTCAACAAGAACATGTACGCCGCCGCCGGCGGCAAAGTAGTGGACGTCTACGCCGCCAACAAGGACAAGCCCAGAGACACCGTGATTGCGTTGATGCTCGCCAGGATCCTCGAGATAGGCCCGGCGAAAGTCTCCAGGCACATCAGCGACACACACTACACCTTCGACGTTGCCCCCAGTTCGATACCTTCAGACAAGCAGGCGGCCTTCCTCGCCGCTATTAAAGCTCACAAGGTCGTGTCGAACGTCATCCCCCCGCCCACCGACCCCGCTTTCCACATCGAGATACCCAAAAACTCGCCGAATCTTTGAGGCGTCTCGAGCCTCACAGCGCCACGTCATAGCGAATGCGAAGAACATGCAGCGCCGGCGTGGTTGCCGTGAGCGTTTCCGTTTCCGACATCGTGAGCGGCTGCTTATAGGGATCCTCGGCCATCCGCCCCATCGCCGCGGCAATGCCCTTCATTGCCTGCCGGTTTCCCTCCTTGAACGGAAGCTTCTCCAGCAATGCCGCGGCATCCTTGATCGACACGCGCGGGTCCGGCATCCGTTCGCCTGGAAATGTGAATTCGAAATCGAGCGCGTAATGCGTGCAGCCGAAATGATGGATCACCAGCTTGATCGGAGAACCCGTATCCACGGTCTCCAGCGCCTCGTGCGGCTCGGATTGCTTGAAGACCGAGTGGGAAGCAAGCAGAGCCTCCGGTTCGCCCCGGACACAGTCCGGCGATGAGTTCGATGCGGCCGTCTTTGCCGGCGCCTTGTTCTCCGCCTGTTCCCCACTCTGCCCAGCCTTCCTCGAACATCCGGCAAAGGCCAGCAGAAACCCCAAAAGCAACACGGAAACGCGGCAAATCACGACATTCATCTTGCCACACGCCCGCGCCGCGCGCGAGCGCGCCGGACTCCCCCGGCTTCCCCCGCCGCCACCAGGCCGGAGCCTTGTTCAGATGTGTTCCACCTCAATACCCACCGGAACAAACTCCGCATCCAGCAGCACCATCAGCCCCTCCCGTATCATCCTCCTGATCTCAGGCAACACCGCCCGCAGTTTCTCCTCCGCGTCCACCGACATGATGGTCACCGGCTTGTCGTCCGAAATTCCGAACAGCCGCCGCCGGTGCACATAGCTGTGCGACCCGTACCCCATCACTCCCATTTGCACCGTCGCCCCCGCAATGTGATGGCGGTGCAGCAGCCGTACAATTGCTTCGTACAGGCTCGTGTCCCCATGCCGGTCCGTTTCATCCACGCAAATCAACAGCATCTTCCTTGCTTCGTGGTTCATGGCTCGCTCCGTCCCTAATTGTTCGCCACGGAAGTCCCGCTTACGGCTTCCATCAGATAAAGGCTCCGCGCAAAATTCGTCCGCGCCTCGTTGTAGCTTTGCCGCGATTCATTGAACGCCCGCTGCGCATCGAGAAATTCCACAAAACTCGCTTCCCCCCGCCGGTAGCTGTACTCCGTCGTCGCCCGCACGTCCGACGCCTTTCCCAGCAGTTTCGCCTCGATGTCATCCAGCAACTGCTTCGAGGTGTTGTACTGCTGCCACGCCGTGGTCACTTCCGTATCGATTCCCGCCCGCATCGCCTGAATCCGCGCTGTCGCCTGCTCGATGTCCCGTTGCGCCCTCGCAATTTCGCCCTGATTGCGGTTGAACACCGGCAGCGGCGCGCTGAAGTACAACCCCAGCGAGTTCCCCCTCCCGCTGATGCTCATCTGCCGGTGATACATCGTCCCCACGGTGTAATCCACCTTGCCTTGCGCCAGTTGCAGCCGCAGATCCGCCTGCGAACGCGCCTGTGTCTTTTCGATCAACCCCAGGTCCGGCCGCAGTGTCATCGCCTTCCGCCGCAGGTCGGCCAGAGTGAACGAAAGCGTGTCCCGGCGAATCTCCGGGCTCACTTCGAAATCCGGCGTCACCCCCGTCCGCCCCAGCAGCAACGCCAGCCGCGTCTTCGCCTGCCGCAACTGCAACTCCGCCTGCCGTACCGCCGTCTCGTATTGCAGCGCCGCAACCTGTGACCGGCTCAACTCCACCTGCGCCAGGTCCCCGTTCTTCACCCTCACCGTATTGATCTCCACAATCCCGTTCAAGCTCTTCAGATTGCTCTCCGCCAGCGCCAGGTTACCCTTGGCCTGCTGTACATCCACGTACGCCGTCTGCACATCCAGAATCACCCGCCGCATCACATCCCGCACCCCCAGTTCCGCCACCGTCTTATCCGCCGCCGCCACCGCCATCCGGTCTCTCCGCTTCCCGCCACGCTCCAGGACGAAATCGGTCCTCGCCGCCAACTCCATCGGACCGGCGCCGTTGATCCGGCTGAACTCGGTCCCCGCTAATGGCAGGTAATCGCTATCCAGCGTCAGCACAGGGTTCGGCCGCAACGCCGCCGTGATCTGCCGCGCTTCCGCCACCCGGATACTTAACCTCTCCGCCGCCAGCGATAGATTCTTCTCCATTGCCTCCTTCACCGCCTGGTCGAGCGTGATCACCTCCTGGGCCCTCGCCGAAACCGCCAGAAGCAACACAATACTGGACAAATAACTCATTCTCATGCACACTCTATGATGACGCACCCGCGCGCCTCGTAACTAGCCTTTTTTCCCTAGCCCGATTCTCCATTTTCTGGTGTCCCCACGCCTTGCCCGCGGACATTAGCCTCCCCAGGGGATGTATTCAGTCGCTGCAATCCGCCATTCTGGCATCAGAGGAACACGCGGCCCTCGAACCGGGGAAAAAGTGCACGCGGGGAAGCTATACACTGAAGAAGAATCTCGCGCCGGTCATCATGACCTCGCGGCGATCTCTTCTCCCATGAAAAGAGAGAACATCCTCCGCATCCTCGCCATCGGCTTCGCTCTCGTCATTCTCCTCCTCGGCGCTGCCTCCTACCTCGCCTTCCAACATTCCCGCTCCATTCAACTCAGTTCCGCCGAACTCGTCCGTAAACATCTCCTCACGGGCCGCCTCGTCGACGATCTCCAGGAAGAACAGCAGCTTCTCAGCGGCGTCCTCTTCCGCATCGCCCGCCTCCGCGGAGCCAATACCCGCGACGTCTCACGCGAAGTCGGCCGCATCGGAACCGAGGTCCGCAATATCATCGAGCGCGCCAGGACCACCGCTCCTTCCCGCCTCTGGGACCAGCTCGAAAACGTCTCCTCCGCCTTCGCCAACGAAACCAGGCGCATCCTCGCCGCCACCCCCATCGAGGACCAGGACCTCGATCACCTCGCCTCTCTCCAGGAGCAATTCGTCGAACTCGCCGGCCAGATCGTCAAGGAGGACGCCGAACGTTCCGTCTCCGTGGAAAGCCAGATCGAACGCCAGTCCCGTGCCCTCATCAGCGAGTCCCTCTGGCTGCTCGGCGGCAGTTTCCTGCTGTCCCTCGCCTGCGCGGTCATCACCGTCCGCACCACCAACGAATCCTTCCGTCAGATGCAATGGCAAGCCGACGAACTGAACCGCGTCTCCTGGCACATGATCGAGGGCCAGGAAGCCGCCGCCAGGCGGTTCTCCCACGAAATGCACGATGAACTGGGTCAATCCTTGACCGGACTCAAGGCCATGCTCGTCGGCCTCAAGTCCGATGATTTCCTCTCCCGCCGCGGAGAGTGCCTCCGGCTTCTCGATGAAGCCATCAGCAACGTCCGCGAACTCTCGCAACTCCTTCGCCCCGTCATCCTCGATGACTTCGGTCTTGACGCCAGCCTTCGCTGGCTCACCGAGCGCTTTATGGACCGAACGCGCATCCACGTGGACTATGCCTCCACCCTCCACGATCGCCTCGCCGAAGACCTCGAAACCCACTTCTTCCGCATCGCCCAGGAGGCCCTCACCAACGTCGCGCGCCATTCCGGAGCCACCACCGTCCGCATCGCCCTCCACCTCGAGCGCGATCACGTCCGCCTTACCGTCGAAGACAACGGCAAGGGTATGCCTTCCCCAAACGGAAGCAGGCCCTCCAGCCTCGGCATGGTCGGCATGCGCGCCCGCGCTCACCACGCCGGCGGTGAACTCAAGGTTGGCGGAAGTCCCCTCGGCGGTGTGAGAATAGAGGCGTGGGCCGTCGCCCGAAAAGCAGCGCATGACGCAGAACAAAAAGATCCGTATTTTGTTAGCTGATGACCATTCCGTGGTTCGTCAGGGATTTCGTATGCTCCTCGCGGCCCAACCCGACATGGACGTCGTCGGCGAAGCGCAGAACGGCCGCGAGGCCGTCGATCTCGCCCAATCCCTGCAACCCGACATCGTCGTGATGGACGTCTCCATGCCCGAATTGAACGGCATCGAGGCCACTCGCCGCATCGGCGATGCCGCGCCCCGCGCCCGCGTCCTCGCCCTCAGCATGCACCGCGATTCCGTCTATGTCCGCGAAATCCTCCGCGCCGGAGCCCGCGGCTACCTCCTCAAGGACGCCCAGGAAAACGACCTCCTCAACGCCGTCCGCGCGGTCTCCAAGGGCGAGGGCTACCTCAGCCCCTCCGTCTCCGACGCCGTCCTCAATGACTACCGCAAACACGTCACCGACCCCATTGACCTCCTCACCAGCCGCGAGCGTGAGGTCCTCCAGATGATCGCCGAGGGCCAGACCAACAAGGAAATCGCCGGTACGCTCAATCTCAGCGTCTACACCGTCGAAGCCCATCGCGGCCGCATTATGGAAAAACTCAACCTCCACAGCACCGGCGAACTCGTCCGCTTCGCCGTCCGCAACGGCTTGATTGACTAAACCCTCTTTACCCCACTCCACAACGCCATCTGTTTGGAGATACAATGGCCCTTCCTAAGGAAGGAATATGAATCGAAGATCTTTCTTTCAACGCAGCGCGGCCGCCGCTTCCCTCACCGCGGCTTCCGCCGAAGGCGCACCCGGAAAGTGGAACAAGCCCATCCGCTTCAAACTCGGTTGCCAGAGCGGTCCCACTACCGAAAAGCGCCTTCAATTCTTCAAACGCCACGGCGTGAATAACATTTGCGGCTACGCGCGCGGCGCCAACCGCAACGGCCCCAATACCCTCGAAGATCTCCAGCGCATGATGGACCTCTGCGCCAAACACCAGATCAGCGTCGATTGCCTCGCTCCCCCCTTCCTTGCCTCCAGCCACATCGACCATACTCCCCGGCCCGCCATCATGCTCGCCGAAAGCCCCGAACGCGACCGCGACATCGCCGAAGTCCAGCAACTCATCCGCGATTGCGCCAAGGCCGGCATCCCTTCCATCAAATACAACATGAGCATCCTCGGCGTCCTCCGCACCGGCCGCACCCCGGGCCGCGGCGGTACTACCTTGAGCACCTGGAAACTGCGCGAGGCCAAGCCCGAAACCCCGCTCACCAAGGCCGGTGTCGTCAACGCCGACCGCTTCTGGGAGCGTATCACCTACTTCCTCGATCACGTCATCCCGGTCGCCGGCGAATACAAGATCCGCATGGCCTGCCACCCCCATGATCCCGGCGTGCCCCCCGAAGGCTACCAGGGCGTCGACCGCGTCCTCGGCACCGTCGACGGTCTCAAGAAATTCGTCGGCATCCGCGAAAGTCCCTACCACGGCCTCAATTTCTGCCAGGGTACCGTCAGCGAGATGCTCCACGACCCCGGCAAGGAGATCTTCGACGTAATCCGCTATTTCGGCTCCCGCAAGAAGATCTTCAACGTCCACTTCCGCAACATCCGCGGACACCGCGATGACTTCGTCGAGACCTATCCCGACGAAGGCGACATCGATTTCGTCGAAGCCATCAAAGTCTACCGCGAAGTGGATTACCCCTACATGCTCATGCCCGACCATGTGCCCCACCATCCCGATGATCCCGGCGGCGATCAGGCCTTCGCCTTCTGCTACGGCTACATCCGCGCCCTCATTCAAGCCTCCAACCGGCTTGTCTGAAGCCCGCAAAGGGGCCGCCGCCCCTCAAGCCCAGTGAGGACTCGCAATGTGGGCCCGGCGGCGAGCCTCCGTTCTGCGGGCGAGTTCCTTTAGTAGGTGGAAGAAAATATGCGCTTTCTCTTGACGCGCGCCGCGGCGTGGAGAGAAAATATCCCATCAGTTCGATCAGATGTTCCTTTTTCGGAGCGCTCCGGCCGCCCTCGGGGGTGTCCTGCCTCCCCAAGGAACGGTGTAGTCTAGTAGGAGAATTACGTAGTGAGAGAAAAAGGTGTAGTCAAGTGGTTTAACGCCGCCAAGGGGTACGGCTTCATCCAACGGTCCACGGGTGAAGATGTGTTTGTTCATTACTCCGCCATACAGATGAACGGTTACCGGACGCTCGACCAGGGATTGGAAGTGGAATTCGAGGTCAAGACCGGTCCTAAAGGCCTGCAAGCCGAAAACGTCAATCGCCCTTCCTGACACGAAGGGCTGACGCAATCCACTTCTTGGGCCGCCCGCCAAAGGCGGCCTTTCGCGTCTTGGACCGAACCAGACAATGCCGGACGAATCCAGCCCTGTTCGGAATGACATCCTCGGCCTCCTGGTGGCCGGACTCACGGCCGCCCCCCTGATCTTCCTTACCCTCTACTACCCCGGCATGCCCGCCCGCGTCCCCGTGCATTGGAACATCCACGGAGCCGCCGATCGCTGGGCCGCCAAAAGCTTCCTCGCCGTCTTCTTCGCCCCCATTCTCTCCGTCCTCCTCCAAATCATGCTCGCGCTGCTCACCACGGACCTTGCGAATGCCCTCGGCGCCGTCCACGGCGCCGGCGAGGCATCCAATTACAAACGTGCCGCCCTCCGGGCCAACCTCGGCCTCATGCAACCCCTCCGCCTCCTTCTTGCAGGCATGCTCTTTGTAATCGCCTTCCTCCAACCGCTCGGTTCCTCCGCCCCTCACGCCCTGCAATGGGCCTCGCTCCTCCTCCTCGCCTTCGTGGCCGCCTTGCTTCTGGTGGCCGTTGTAGGCGTCGTCAGCATAATCCGCCTCCAGCGTAAATGGGAATCCGCCGCCCCCTCGCAAGAGCCCGAATTCCAACCCGAAAACTGGCGCTGGGGTGCCTTCTACTACAACCCCGATGACCCGAATTTCCTCGTCCACAAACGCCTCGGAGCAGGCTTCACTCTCAACTTCGCCCACCCCAGAGCGAAGTTCCACGCCCTCCTCCTGATCGCCATCGTCGCTTTTACGTTTGTGGCCGCCGCCAACATCTGACGGAATCCTTTCCCCTACGCGAACAACCCCGCCACTCCGTACGCCAAACCCGCCCCCAGGGCGGCCCCCGCTACCACATCGCTCAAAAAGTGCATCCCCAACAGGATGCGCGATGCCGCGACGCTGATGGCGCAAAACAGCAGTCCCGGCGCCAGGAACGGATAGAAGTGCCCCAAGCTCGAAGCCACCGCGAACGCCGTCATCGCATGCCCCGATGGAAACGAAAACTGATCCGGCGGCAGCAGCCTCGCCCAGCAGTGCGGTTCAATCTGGCATGGCCGCTTCCTCCCCGTGACCCGCTTCAGCCCGAGAAACAGCGCGATCGACATGCCCGCCGCAATCCCCGCCGATGCCGTCGCGGCCGCCCGCCGCTCCCCTCCAAACAGCAGGATCGCCAGCCCCATCAGATACCACAGCCACCCGTCACCCCCGCGCGTTGCATAGATCATCCACAGCCGCAGCCATTTCGGAGCCGGCCAGCGGTTCACCCGCCGCATCAGCGAATGGTCGCTCGCGGAAATGAACGTGAAAAACGCCATTCGATTCTACTCCCAGGGTAGCCCGTTTCCATGGAAAGCCACCGCCGATACGCCTTCGTACGCCTCCCGCAAAACATTGATGACACACTATGTTTTACTCCTGAACCCGTATCCCGTTTTGCTAGAGTGGCAGGGAGGGGCGCCTCGCAAGCTCTCGTCATGGCTGAGATCACAAACATCGACTTCGTCTTCTTCGACGCCGGAGGCGGCCACCGCGCCGCCGCCACCGCCCTCAAGACCGTCATCGATCAGCAGCAGCGCCCCTGGTCCATCCGCATGGTCAACTTCCAGGAAGTGCTCGACGAACTCGACATCTTCCGCAAGCTCGCGGGCATCCGCCTCCAGGATGTCTACAACCTCATCCTCAAGAAAGGCTGGACCCTCGGAGCCCCGTGGGGATTGGTCTTCATGCATTGGCTCATCCGCCTCTACCATCCCGCCCAGGTCCGCGTGCTCGAACGGTTCTGGGCCGCGTCCCACCCCCATCTCGTCGTCTCCCTCATCCCCAACTTCCCCCGCGTCCTCTATCAGAGCCTCCGCTCCATCCACCCTC
>JAIXKK010000059.1 GCA_026954325.1 Bryobacterales bacterium
ATCTTATCCTGGGCGCCTGATCCTTCTTCCACGTCCACGTACTGGCTGGCGCACATGAACGCCCTGCTCCCGGCCGGGACTTACCGCGTGTGGAGTTCCAGCCCGGAGAGCTGGTCATTCAACACCGGCACCGGCTTCGTGGATGGGAGTTCCACACAGCATATCGGGATGGCGCGGGCCGAAGGAGAGCCGGTTCCGGAACCGGCATCCCTGATTCTGATCAGCACCAGTCTGCTGGCGCTGGGAATCGCCCGGCGCCGGACTCGCCGAGGGGCGTAACACCGCCTGAGGGGCGGTCGTTCCCGCGCGCGCCCAGTGGTCCACGGACAGTCAATCGAGGTTGTCGATAATGCCTCAGGCTTAGCATGACGACGGCTAGGGCAATATCGGACAGGGGGCGTGACCATCCGGCCTCATCGACGCCTTGACGCCCTGCTCCCGCCCGGGACTTACTACTCGCCAGCGAACGCAACGCTCGAACTTCGGCCCGCCAGTTCCTCGAGATTTTCCGGTTTCGAGCCAATCCTCATTCCACGCGCGCGGCTTCCGTCCTGTTATGTTGTGTGTAGATGCGAATCCTGGTAATCGAAGACGAAAAGCGCATCGCGGACTTCCTGGGCCGTGGGTTGGAAAGCGCCGGCTATGCCGTCGATGTGGCGCACGACGGGCAAACCGGCCTCAACCTTTCCCACAACGCCGACTATGACCTGATCATCCTCGATCTGATGCTGCCCGACATGGATGGCCTCGCGGTCCTCGATAAGGTCCGCAACCGCAAGGTCTCCCCCCCCGTCCTTATCTTGAGCGCCCGCAATGCCGTCGATGATCGCGTCAAGGGCCTGGAACTCGGCGCGGATGACTACCTGGTCAAGCCCTTCGCCTTTGTCGAACTGCTTGCCCGCGTACGCGCCCTGCTGCGCCGCGGTCAGCCCATCCCCGAACGGCTTCAGGTCGGCGACCTCGTGCTCGATTGCCTGCGGCGTAAAGTGGCCCGCGCCGGGCAAAATGTCGATCTCGCCCCCAAGGAGTTCAGCATCCTCGAGTACATGATGCGCAATCCCGGCCGTCCCTTGAGCCGGACCATGATCGTCGAACACGTTTGGGACATGGATTATGACGGCCTCACGAACATCGTCGACGTCTACATCCGTCACCTGCGGTCAAAAATCGACGAAGGCTACCAGACCCGTCTCATCCACACCGTCCGCGGCATCGGCTATATGCTCGATCTCCCGGAAAAGGCCGCCGAACGACTCGCGGACCACTGAGACTCTATGCGCGCTCTGCTCCGCAAACTCGGCTTTGTCCGCGGGTTGCGCTTCCGGCTTACCCTCACCAACAGCGTCTTCCTCATCGGATTGCTGGTCGCCATGGGATTCTTCTTCCGTGGAATTCTCAGCCGCATCCTCGATAATCAGATGCGCGATGTGCTCAATGAGGAGTGGGGCGCGGTCAAAGGCTACCTCGTCATTCACAAGCGTAAACCCGACTGGCGCTATGACCGCGAAGACGAGGAAGAGGCGTTCATTGTCCAACGCCTGCAGCGTGTCTTTCTGCTCGCCGATGCAAAGGGAGCCATCATCACCTCCTCGCAGCTCTATGACGACTTCGGCGTCATCTCCCGCGTGGAGATCGTCAAGGCCCTCGCCTCAAGGGAACCCTTCTGGCTCCTCCGTACCGCTTCCGACGGCGAGAAGTTCCAGATTCGCGGCGGCGCGTTTGTCGATGACAACGACCAGACCTATTTCGTCGCCATCGGACGCACCCTCGGTTACAACGAAACCACCCTCAATCAGTTCACCAAGGATTACTTCCTGCTGCTGCCCCTGCTGATTCTCAGTGGAAGCCTTCTGGGGTGGTTTGTCGCCGGACGCGCGCTGCGTCCGGTGAATGAACTCGCGCAAACCGCCGAACGCATCACCGGCGCCAACCTCAACCTCCGCATTCCCCCTCGCCATTCCGGCGACGAACTCGACAATCTCATCAGCACGTTTAACAAGATGGTGGAACGCCTGGAAAGTTCCTTCATCATGACGCGCCAGTTCAACACCGACGTCTCTCATGAATTGCGTACACCCCTCACCGCCATTCGCGGGCAACTCGAGGTTGCCCTCTTTACCGCCACTCGCGCGGAACAATACCGCGAGGCCATGATCAATGCGCTCGAGGACGTCGACCGCCTCTCCCAAACCGTTAAAGCCATGCTCCTGCTCTCCCAGGCCGAATCCGGGCAGTTGGCTCTGCAACGTTCCACCCTCGATTTCAGCGCCGTCGTCGAGGATATCGTCGATCAGTTCCAGATCCCCGCCGAAGCCGCCGAGCTTCATCTGAGTTGCGACCTCCCCGGTCCGGCCAATATTGAGGCGGACCGCGTCCAGATCGAGCGCATGATCTCCAACCTGCTCTCCAACGCCGTCAAGTACACACCCAAAGGCGGCGGCATCACCGCCCGCGTCCGTGCTAATGGTTCCACTGTGGTGTTTGAAGTGGAGGATACCGGCGTCGGCATCTCCCCAAGCCATCTCCCCCATATCTTCGACCGTCTCTACCGCGTGCCCGGCGCTTCGAAGGAAGTGCAGGGACTCGGCCTCGGGCTCAGTTTTGTCGCCTGGATCGTAAAAGCCCACGGCGGCTCCATCGATGTCGACAGCCGGCCCGGCGCCGGCACCAGGTTCACCATTACACTCCCGGTGGCGCCATCTCCGGCCGCCGCGGCCCTTTCGCTTCTCGAAACGGCGCCAACTCCCTCCGCGCCGGCGGCGCAGTCGTAAACCCGAATCCTTCCACGGATGTTACACTCGTTTTCCAAACCCCGGCTGCGAACCCGCTCGCCCGAATGCTAGCCTGAGGGTTTCATCACTATGTCCAGTCAAGCTACTTACGAAGACGTTAACCTGATCCTTCGCCTCTACGAACTGCGCCGCGAGGACAAACTGCGGGAGGCCCGGCAGTGGTTCGCGGGCATGTTCCGCCCCGTCGGCACTCTCGAGGAGTTCAACAAAGCCTGCCCTCCAGGCTCCGGCCAGAACGCCAACTTCCGCATGGTCACCAGCTATTGGGAAATGGCCGCCGGTTTCGTCACCGCCGGAGTCCTCAATGAACGTCTCTTCTTCCAATCCTCCGGTGAACTTCTACTCACCTGGGAAAAGATCCGTCCCCTCGTTCCCGTTCTCCGCCAGGCGAGAAAAAACTCACGCCTCTATCTCAACATGGAAACTGTCGCCGGACGCATGGCGGAATACATGAATCACGAATCCCCCGAATCTTTCGACACCTTCGCCGAAATGGTTCGCAATATGGCCCGTTGAGTATGCGCCGCGAAGATGAGTTTTTCGGCGATCAGGATCTCTCTCTCGTCTACATCGCCAAAAAGCTCAAGGAAGCGCTGGCGGTGGAAACCCTGCTCACCCGCGCCGAATATGACTATTTTGTCGAGCCCGATCGCTATCGCGGCGGCGTCATCTTCCAGACCGAACGCGTCGGGGCGTTCTTCTATGTCGTGCCCGAACGCGAGTCACAGGTCCGCGAGTATCTTGCCGCCAATGGCTATCCCCCCTGGCAACCCGCATGATCATCACCCACACTCTCTCCAAAGCTCAATTCTCTCCCGAAAAAATGGGAAAAGTCACCCTCGGCGCGGGTGAACATCTCTATGCGGGGCTCAACTGCTTCGAGCCGGGACAGGAGCACAAAGCCCACACGCACGCCGGTCAGGATAAACTCTATGTCGTCCTCGAAGGAAGCGGCGAGGCCACGGTTGGCGAGGAAACCGCCGTCGTCTCCGCGGGAGCCGTAATTCTGGCGCTGGCCGGCGTGCCGCACTCCATGCGGAATCCCGGACCGCACCGCCTCGCGGTCCTCATCGTCTTCGCCCCCCCACCCGCGAAAACCTGAAGACCTACCGCGGCGTCTTCACAAAGTACTTGTCCGCCAATGCCGGCTCGTATTCCACGGCCTTCTGCCAGCAGGCATTTGCTTCCTTCTCGTCTCCCATCGCCCGCAGCGCGTGGCCGAGATTGATCAGCGCCTCTGAAAACTGCGGCTTCTGGCTCAATGCCTGACGGTAGTACTCCGTCGCTCCTTCGTGTTCTCCGGACTTCTGCCGCAACAGACCGATGTGATACAGAAGCTCCGCCGTACTCTCTCCGAGTTGGGCCAACTTCCCCGCCATCTCCTCGGCCCGTTCCAATTCGCCGCATTCGATTGCCAGATGCGCCTGCCCGAGCAACACTTCTTTGTTCTCCGGTTCCACCACCAGCGCCATGTCGAAGGCCTGGCTTGCCCCTTCCCTGTCCCCTTCGTGCCAGCAGGCCACACCCAGATTCACCCACGCGTCCGCCCAATCGCCACGAATGCGCGTGGAATGTTCCAGCGCCTCCGCGCTGGCTTTCCAGTTCCCACGCTCCGCGCGCATATTCCCCAGCCGGAACCACGCCTCCGCTGAATCAGGCGATACTTTCACCAGCCGCTGATACACCTTCTCCGCGTCGGTCCAATTCCCCCGCTGCTCATGCCCGATTGCAAGGCTCCACAGCGGACCCGCCTGATCGGGAGCCGCCTGAACGGCCTTTTCATATGCCTTCCGCGCCGCTTCCCAATCCCCCTTCTGCTCCAGCACCGCTCCCAGGCACGAGTGCACGCTCTTATGGTCCGGCTTTAGTTCCGCGGCCCGCGCGAACGCCTTTGCCGCTGCTTCCAGATGGCTCAGCCGGTGCTGGGCCACTCCCAGGTTAAACCATGCCTCCATCATCTCCGGTTCCAGATCAGCCAGATCGCCGCTGTACAAAGCCGCGTTTTCCCAATCCCCGTTCGCCAGAGCTACCGTCGCCATCCCTTCCAGGACAGGCCGGGACTTCGGGCGAATTCGTTGCAGCCGTTCGCAGTATTCCTTCAGGTTGCCCGTGTCGCGCCTCGCCACCCCGATGGCGATCAGGTTCACCAGCACCTCTTCCGCATTGGGATTGCGCTGCAACAACCGCCGGTAGATGTCCGCCGCCTGGTCGAACTGCCACAGCAATTGCAGCGCCACCGCCTTTCCGAACAGCGCCGTCGGATTGCTCGCATCCCGGTTTAAGCACTGCTCAAAGGTCTCCTGCGCCTGCTTCGGCTTCTTCATGTGAAGCAGACACACCCCAAGCGCCAACCGCGGTTCGGCGCGCCCCGCGTCCAACGACGCCTCCTTCTCGAAACACAGCGCCGCCTCTTTGTAGCGGCGCAGTTTTTCAAGACACAACCCTTGATTGAAGTGGGCTGTCTTGTGATCCGGTTCCGCCGCGGATGCCCGCCCATAACTCGCGGCGGCCTCCTCATACAAATTCAGCTCAAACTGGATATGACCCATCGCCGAAAGGCATTCCGCCGCGTTCGCGGGGTCTTCCGCCCCACGCTCCAGTTCCGCCAGAGCCTGCTTCGTCCGTCCCTCCAGGTGCCAGGTCACCGCCTTCACGAATGCTGGTGAGGACGCCGCGCGCTTCTTCCACTGCGGGTCCCCCTGCTCCAGCTTCAACAGCGCCGGAATCAGTTCCTCGTCGACGAACCATATCCACTGGTCTTTGACTTCCTGCATTCTGCCGTCCCCCTCACCTGCTCACCGCTGAGTTGCCTTCTCCCTCAAGTGCCACATCTGTATGGAGCGAATCTGGCCCCGCTCTGCCCCCTCGTTCGCCACGCCAAACCCGCCCGCCGGTGTCTGCGCGTTCCGCCATTCGTCTACCGGTTTGTCCTGAATGGTAACCGTAAACCGCGACCCCGCCACATCCGTGCGCACGCGGTATACCATACCCATCAGCGTGGGAAACGGCAGCTTCTTCTCTTCGCTCTCCACCGCCTTCCCGTCCTTCACCAGCGCCCGCGTGAAACGAATGTCCGGACTCGGCCCACCCCGCAATTGCGCCACTTTCAAGACCCAGTAGGTCTTCGTGTCCGGCGCCCGCACTACCCAACTCACCGCCTTGTATTCGATTTCCGCCTGAAATTCCACACGATAGTCGGAAATCTGCATTGAAGGACGGTAAAAGCTGATCTGCCTCCAGCGCCTTCCGCGCTCGTCGTTCGCCCAGTCCGTGGACCATCCAGGCTCGCCCGTCACTGCGCCGGCTGTTTCCACCGCGCTCGCCCCCCGCGATTTGCCGGCCGCCGGCTTCTGCGAATCCCCCATGCTGAAATAGGCAGCCGCGCCGGCCACGGCGGCAATCGCCAGCGCGATTCCCAACTTCGCGCCTAGGCCCATTCCGGTCACCGGAGTTATCAGTTCCCTTGCCGGCTCGGCCGGCTCGGCTAGCCTCAATCCCATGGCTTCTTTCTTGCCGGCCTTCTGCTTCGGTCCTTCCGCCAACCCTCCGAAACTGAAATGGGGCTCCGGTAAGGGTGCGGGCGGGGACTCGGGCGGCTTGATGACAACGGCGGCGCTCTTCCCCGGCGGCGCCGGCGCCGCCGGAGCCTCCTCTACCACCTTCGCCGCCGCCAGTTCCGCCTGTATGTCCTCGCCAAGTTCCGATGGTTCTTCAATCGGATCCTCCACCGGCTCGAAACGCGGGGCCCCCGGTCTGTGTTGGCGCTTGCTCCTCTTGCTTTTCGGACTCCGATGCTCTGTTGTGGGTACGGCAACCTGCGCGGACGCCTGCGCAACACTCACCGCCGCCTCCACCTGCTTCGTCTCTTCCACACCGGCCTCCGGCGCGTTCGTGGCCTGTGTGACCCGCGCCGAAGCGCCCGGCGCCGCCGCCACTTCCGGCGCGTCGGCTACCGTGGCCTTATCCGCCGCCTCGGCCCCCGGAGCCTCGGCCACCTCAGCCTTCGCCTCAGCCCGCGTGGAATCCTCCGCGGCGGGCGCCACAGTCAACTCCGCCTCCTCCACAGGCGCCGGTCCCCCTATCATCACCCGGCGGAGGGGCTCCAGCGACAGCGCGGGAATATGGATCCGGGACCCGCTTGGAACCATCGGCTCCGCCGCCAGGGCCGGCTTCACCAGAGGCGGAATGCGCAATGCGGGCTTGCCATAGGGCAGAACCCCGGCTCTTTCCTTCGGCGTCCAGTCCGGTTCGGCGGCTTGCCATTCCACTTCGGGAGCCGGCAGCAACAGCATCCTGCCGCTCATCTCTTGCGCGGGCCTCACCAGCGGTTCGTAGACCTCCAGCACATCCGCCGCCTTGTCCACCGCCTCCGCGTTTCCCTCTTCGATCTCCTCCCATTGGATCGGCCGGAATACGAATTCGCCCGCCGCCGTCTGCTCATCTTCTTCTTCCGCCAGCAGAGAGGCTACGTTCACCACCCTGCCTTCACTCTGTACTTTCAGGCCGTTCCGCGCCTTCGTGGCCGGATCTCCCATGAAATTGAACCCGCTCGCCTCAAAGTGAAGCCGCGTCGTGTTCGCCCACACGATCCGAGGTTCATAGTCCACGGGCTCGATCTCCACATTCGGCCAGACCATCTCGCTCCACCGCTCCTCTGTGGATTTCCGAGTCGCCTTCCGTACCGTCCGCCAGTGCATGTTCGGCGGCCCGGCCTTCAAGCCTGCTCCCTTGGTCTGGATTGGATTCGCGCTACCCGCCATCAAGAAGTCTCCAGTCAGCTTTTTTGAATCTTGACTGTACCTCTCTGATCGGCATCTCCGAGGGAAAACCTTTAGGGGGATTCAAGGGGAAACCTTTAGATTTCTGCCTCAAAGACTTAGGTTTATCTTCGATCCCTGGGTAAGCTGGAATACATCCAACCGGTCCCCCGAATCCCTCGCACCGTCAAAAACATTCAGTGCGCCCCACGCCGGTATCCGCCACATTCATCGTGGCGGATACCGGCGCGCTCAACTCAGCCTCGTTCCGCGCCGAAACAGTATCCGCACCCGCGGCGCCGCGGTTGTTTGCGAAGCCTCGGAGCGGACGTGCTTGTCCACCAGCGGATATCCAGGGCGCCGGCGGTTCAGCCAAATCCCAGATTCTATCTTGCGGCAAGCCCTTAGTAAGAGCTTGGGGGAATCCTACGCCATCCTAGCGCTTTCCCCTCACGCGGCCACCGGCTCATCCCGAATCCTATCTAAAGTTCTTCCGGCTCCCCGCCGATCCCTTCCTTGGTCAGGCATTCGCCGGATTACCCCGTATGGAGGAAACATGTCCTCGGACCAGATTCAAAAGGACTTGGAAAATTTGCGCGCCGCGGTTCCCGAACTGAAGGGCGTCCTGCTCGCCTCCACCGAAGGCAAGCCTATCGCTCATTGCCTCGGCCAGGACGACGACCCCGAGCGCATTGCCGTACTGGCTGCGGCCGCCTCCAGCCTCGGACGGCGCGTGAGCGATTCTCTCAGCGTCGGAGCCCTCAACGAAATCAGCCTCAGCGGCGCCGAAGGACAGGTCTTTCTCTATAACGCCGGAGGAAAAGCCATCCTCGCCGTCATCGGACCTACCGGAGCCAATACGGGCCTTATCCACCTCGAAGCCCGATGGGCCGCCCGCGAGATCGGCGAACGCTTCGCCTGACTCCGCCTATCCCTCATTCCGGAGCCCCAAGATTCTCGTCATCCTCCTTCGCGACAGCAACGTAGATCGTCGGCAGCAGCAGCACACTCATCATTAGAGTAACAATCAACCCGCCCACGATCACGATTGCAAATGGCCTCTGCGAATCGCTGCCGATGCCATGCGATGTCGCCGCCGGCAGCAAGCCGAGAGTCGCCACCAGCATCGTCATCATGATCGGCCGCAGCCGCCGTACCGCCCCCGCCACCGCCGCATCCACTATCCCTTGCCCGCGGCTGCGCAATTGATTGATGTATTCCACCATGATCAGGCCGATCTGCACCGTGACGCCGAACAACGCCAGAAATCCCACGCCGGAAGAGACACTGAAGTGCGTGCCCGTGACATAGAGCGCCCACAGTCCCCCTATGGGCGCGATAGCGATGTTCGCCATGATCAACATCGACCACTTCAACGAATGAAAGACCATGTACAGAATGATGAAGATCATTAGAATAGTGATCGGAACAATCACCGCCAGGCGATGCTGCGAGCGCTTCTGGCTTTCATATTCGCCCGCCCACTCCAGCCGGTATCCCTCCGGCAATTTTACATCCCGGTTTACCCTCCGGATCGCCTCCTCAACGGTCGAGCCGAGGTCGCGCTCCCGCACGCTGAACTTAATAGCGATATACCTCGAACCTGCTTCCCGGTATATCATCGAGGCTCCGTCCTCGATCCCGATGCCGCAAAGCTGGCCGAGCGAGACGCGCTCTCCACTGGGAGCGAGAATCCGAATGGCGGCGATATCCTCCGCTGTCCGGCGGAACTGCTCCTGGTAGCGCACCACCAGGTCGAACCTCCGCTCTCCTTTGAGGATCTCGCTGACGGCCTTCCCCCCCACGGCCGTTTCCACCGCGTCCTGAACATCCGCCGCATTGATCCCGAAGCGGTCCGCCTTGTCACGGTTCACCACCAGATTCAGGTTCGGTTGCCCCACCACGCGGAAAACTCCCAAATCGGCGATCCCGGGGACGTTCCTCATCGCCGCCACGATTTCCTCCGCGGTCGACTCGAGATTTTTCAAGTCAGACCCGAAAAGCTTCACCGCCAACTGCCCTTTCACCCCGCTCACGGCTTCTTCCATGTTGTCGGCAATGGGCTGCGAAAAATTCCATAACACGCCGGGAATCTTGCTCAACTGCCCGTTCATCGCGTCAATCAATTCATCCTTCGTGCGAAATTGCGGCCGCCATTGCTCGTGCGGCTTCAGATCCACGAAGTACTCCGTGTTGAAGAAGCCCGTCGCGTCGGTTCCATCGTCCGGGCGCCCCAGTTGTGAAACCACTTGCGTCACTTCAGGAAAAGAAGCGAAAATGCGCCGCGCCTTGCGCGTTACATCGGCTGACGTGGTGGGTCCGACGCTCGATGCAAGCGTGCCGCGCGCCCAGATAGCCCCTTCATCCAGATGAGGCAGAAACTCCGATCCGATCGCGCCGCTGGCGGCCAGATACAGGCTCCCGGCAAGCACGGCCGCGGCCGCGCCGATCGTCACCCAGCGGTGCCCGATGCACCACAGCAATCTCCGCTGGTACACTCCCTCCAACCAGGCGAGAATCGGGTTGTGCCATTCCCGCGTTTCCTTGCGGAACAGAAAACTCGACAACACCGGGGCGAGCAGCATCGAAAACACCAGCGCGCCCAGCAAGGCGAACGCTACAGTCCAGGCCATCGGCCGGAACAGCTTTCCCTCGACATGTTCCAGCGTGAAGATCGGCAGGTACGCGGTTATGATGATACCGATCGCGTAAAACACCGGCCGCTGCACCTCGTGCGCCGCGCGCGAGATCCGCTCGATCAGCGTCAGATTTTCCTCTTCCGTCCTCCCCAGATGCCGCAGAATATTCTCCACCATCACCACCGCCCCATCCACCACCATCCCGAAATCGAGCGCTCCGAGTGACAGAAGATTCGCCGGAATGTGCCGCAGGTCCAGCAGAATGGAGGCGCAGAGCAGCGAAAACGGAATCGTGCACGCCACGATCAGCGCGCTCCGCACGTTGCCCAGAAAGAAAAATAAAATCACCACCACCAGCACGATTCCCTCGGTCAGATTGTGCAGAACCGTGTGCGTGGTGAACTTCACCAGATCCCCGCGGTCGAGGTGGGGCACAATTTCCACGCCGCGCGGAAGAAAATGTTCGTTCAGGTCCTTCACCTTGTCGTGGATTCCGTCAATGGTGCTGTCGAACTCGGCCCCTTTGCGCATCAGCACTATCCCTTCCACCACGTCATCGTCGTCCACCACCCGGTCATCGGAAACCCGCAGAGCCTTCCCGATCTGCCCTAAGCGTATTTTTGGGCCTTGCGTCACGACGGCCACGTCGCGCACGTGAACTGGTGTGCCGCCCTGTACCTTGAGTACGGTTTGGCCGATGTCGCCCAGGTCTTTCATCAAACCCAGCGCGCGGACATTGAACGCCTGCTGGCCATGTTCGAGATAGCTGCCCCCCGCGTTGATGTTATTCGCCGCCAGCGCCTGCTCCACCTGACCGATGCTCAGCCCGTACGACACCAGCCGGTTGGGATCCACCAGCACCTGGTATTCCTTGGTAATGCCGCCGAAGCTGGACACATCTACCACGTTCGGCACGGCTTTGAAGCGCTTCTCCAACTCCCAGTCCTCGAGCGCTTTCAACTCCATCAGGTCAAACCGCGGATTGGCGCTCTTTACCGTGTAAAAATACACCTGCCCCACCGGGCTGTAGTCCGGACCCAGCACGGGATTGAGGCCGTTGGGCCACGTAATCTGGGAAAGCTTCTCCAGCACTTGCTGCCGGCTGGTCAGATTATTGGCGTCGTCATCAAAAATCAGCGTCACCACCGATAGCCCGAACAGCGAGACGGATCGCAGGTGGGTCAGGTGCGACACTCCATAGGTCTGCGCCTCGATCGGTATCGTCACCTGTTGCTCCACCTCCTCCGCCGCGCGGCCGGGCCACTGGGTAATCACCTGGACCCACGTGTTCGCCACGTCCGGATAGGCCTCCACCGGCAGTCTGTAAAAGGAAATCGTTCCCCATATCAGCAGAAGGACCCCGAGTCCGGCCACCAGTAGCCGTTCTCTTAAAGCGAAATCCACAACCCGTTTGATCATCGGCGCGCCTCAGTCATTTGCGAACGAGAGTTGCAGAGCCTGCGCCACCACGCGATCTCCCGGATGAAGACCGCTTAGCACTTCCTGAATCCCGTCCCCCATCTGCGCCCCGGCCTGCACTTCGATCCGCCGGTAGCGCCCTCCCTCAATCGGTATGAACACCCAGTCGCGGTCGTGCAGGCGCAACAATGCGCTCGCGGGCGCCACCACCACGTCCCTCTTCCGTTGGGACCGGAAGGTCGCCACCGCGAACATCCCCGGACGCAGCAACCCCGCCGGGTTGTCCAGTTCCAGCCGCACTTTCGCCGTCCGCGTTGCCGGATCAAGAATCTTCGAGATGTTCCCGATCCGCCCGTACAATGTCTTATCCGGATATGCGTTGAACTGGATTTTGGCCGAATCCCCCAGCCGGACCTGCGCCAGATTGTTTTCATACACGTCGCACAGCACCCACACCTTGGACAGGTCGGCGATGGTGAACAGATTCGGCGAACTGTCGAGCGAGCGCACCCCCGAGCCGCCGGCCACGTTTTGTTCGACAATCACGCCGGCGCTCGGAGCCTTCACGTCAATCATCGGAGAAAGCGACCCCGGCTCTCCCCCCAGCAGCCGTATCTTTTGCGCCCCCGTCTCCACGTCCACTTTTGCCTTCGCTTCCGTGTCCTCGGCTGTCTGTACATCTTTTTCGGCAATCGCTCCGCGGCTGAAGAGAAGCTTTGACCGCTCCAGTTGCCTCCGCGACAACACCTCGTCAGCGACCGCCTTGCGGTAATCCGAGATAGCCAGACTCAGATCCTGGCTGCTAATACGCAGCAGTAACTGTCCCTTTGCCACCTCGTCACCCAGGCGCGTGTGAATCTCCACCACCCGCCCGCCGCTCATGGAGTTCACCGGAACCGTGCGGCTCACATCCGGAGCCACTGCGCCGTTGGCCGTCATCTCGTCGGCGATGCGGCGCACCTCCACCTCCACAATGCGGTACTGCTCCGAACGCGGCGGCGTAACGATAGATTGGTCTGGCGCCGGTTCGATCGTGGTCACCCCCGTGTCTTTGGCGTCCACGGTGGCCGCCCGGTCGCGCAGGCACCCTGTAAGGCTGGCTGCCAGCGCGGCTGCAAAAAGGCTTCGGTGAATGCGTTTCATGGAATTACCTCGCGCCCCATGGCCAGGCTGAGTTGATTCACGGCGGAAAGGTAGGCCGCGATCAGGTTCCGGTAGCCCAGTTGCGTATCGCGATATGATTTCTGCGCGTCGAGAAACTCCAGAAGCGACGCCCCGCCATGGTCGTAGGCAAACGACACGGTGTCACGCACGTCCGCCGATTGCGGCAGGTACTGTTCGCGATACGGCTTCAACAGTTCCGCCGTGCTCTCCACCGCCGCAAACGCGGAATCCACGTCCCGGTAGATCCCCGACAAAACCGCGTCTCGCGCCTTGCCCGCCCGGCCGATCTCGATCGCCGTGCGCTCTTTCTCTCCCTGGTTGCGGTCGAAGATCCGGAGCGGAACCGAGAAGCCCACCCCCACCGTGTTGTTCGGGCCCACGCGCGAGTAGTCCAACAGCACCGCCGGATCCGTTGATCCGTTGGCGATTGCCAGCCGGTTGTCCGCTTTCGCCTTCTCCACCCCGGCACTCGCCGACTTCAGGTCCGGGCGGGATTCGAGCGCCGCCGCCCGCCCCTCTCCTACCGTCAGCAGGACGGGCTTGTACTCGAACACTCCGCTCACGTCAAAGGTATCCACCGGCGTCTGCTCGTTGAGAAGCGCCAGCAGCGCGATCTTGGCCGTGCGCAACCCCACCTTCGCATTGATCAGGTCGCTCTCCACTTGCGCTCTTTGCAGTTCCACGCGCTGCAAATCGATGCGCGAAATATCTCCCGCTTTCTGCCGCTCGCGGTTCACGCGAATCACCCGGTCGTAATATCGCAGGTTGTCCTCCGCCAGTTCCACGATCGACTTGCCCTGCATGACGCGGATGAAAGCGTCCCGCAGCGCGAACAGCAGTTGACGGTCGAGGTCCGCGAAATCCGTGCGGGATATCGAGGTCGCCAGGCGCGCGCTCTCCGTCCGCAACCGGCGCTTGCCGCGGCGTTCGACGAGTTGGGAAACCGATTGTGTCCACTGTGACGCTCCCAAAGGCCGGTAGGGGTTCGTCGAGAAAAAGTTGTTCTGATCCTCCGTCGAGGTAAAGACGGGGTTCGGCCGCAAGGATGCCGTCACCTCGTTCGCCTGAAACTCGCGGACTGTCAGTTCGCCGGCCAGATGCGATGGATTGTTCTTCTGAAACAGTTCCTTCACCTCTCGCCATGAAAGACCGGTTTGGGCGCTCGCTACACTCGTCAGGCACAGAACCCCCAGGCTGACGCCCGACAGGGCCCTTATTGGCCTTGTCATGAAATCCTCCTCTTTCCGAGCTACACGTCTCGGCAACTCACCAGCTTAGTCACAACTGCTATCCGTGGCTGCAAGGAAAGTCAATAGGGGGGCGCGTCCCGTGCATATACGCACTGCTTGAGAAACAGCGGGCGGAATTAGGAGTAGCGCCGGGGGAGTCGGGCTGACGCGAAGGGGAATTTCCATGCCGCATACCTCGGGACCTCGCGCATGGACATCAGGTCTCACATGGCCAAGTCCGTCATCCCCCTCATCGTAATTCGGAGATGTTAATGTCCTGCGAACTGCCGGGCAAATAAAACCGATGTCGTTAAGATCGTCAGCGGTACATGCAAGACAAAGCAGAAAGACAAGAACAATTCGCGCCACTCGAGCGGTATATACCGCACAAACCCCGCTTTGACACATTCCTACTTGCAGGATAGCCCATCAGTCACGTCACGGCCATCCCTTCGCTAAGGGATAGAACATCTGGGAATATACTGCCTGATCGAGGATCGCGTGTGTCTTCCCGCGCTTCCCCGCCGCCACCGGGTATTACCCCCCGGCAATCGCTCCAATTACAATGAACGGCTCCGCCCCCGCCGCCACCGCATCCGGCAGCAAAGCATCCGGCGGCTCATGCGAAAGATCCTCCCCGCAGGCAAAAAACCGCAGAAACGGACGGCGTTGTTTCGTCACGTGATCGCGGATGGAGCCGCACAGCACCGGATAGCGCGCCTCCAGCGCGTCCAGAACCGTCCGCTGTGTCGCTTCACCCGCCACCTCCAACACCACTTCCTCCTCCGTCCGCGCCAGTGTCCGCAGGTGGCCCGGCAGCAGGACCCGGATCATGCCAGCGTCTGCGCCTCGACGGAGAGCACCGCCGGAAGATCGCGCACAATCGGAGCCCAATGGTCTCCCGCATCCGCCGAAGCGTACACCTGCCCGCCGGTAGTTCCGAAATACACCCCGCAGGGATCGAGCGAATCCACCGCCATCGCATCCCGCAATACGTTCACGTAGCAATCACTCTGCGGCAGCCCGTTCTCGAGCGCCTCCCATTCGTTCCCGCCCGTCCGGCTGCGGTAGACGCGCAGTTTGCCGTCCGGCGGGTAATGCTCCCCGTCGCTCTTGATCGGGACTACGTAGATGGTCTCCGGCTCGTGCGCATGCACATCGATCACAAACCCGAAGTCCGTCGGCAGATTGCCGCTCACCTCGTGCCACAGGTCTCCGGCGTTGTCGCTCCGCATCACGTCCCAGTGCTTCTGCATGAACAGCACTTCCGGCCGCGAGCGGTGCATCGCAATCCGGTGCACGCAGTGTCCCACCTCCGCCGTCGGGTCGGGAATGTATTGCGAGCGCAGCCCCTGATTGATCGCCGTCCAGGTCTTTCCCCCGTCGTCCGTTCGAAAAGCTCCCGCCGCCGAAATGGCGATGTACATCCGCTGCCCGTTGCTTGGATCCAGCACGATCGTATGCAGGCACATCCCCCCTGCCCCGGGCTGCCACCGCGGTCCCGAACCGTGCCCCCGCAATCCCGAGAGTTCCTCCCAGTTCAGCCCGCCATCCGTCGAACGGAAAAGCGCGGCATCCTCCACCCCCGCATACACCGTTTCCGCCTCCGTCAACGATGGCTCCAGGTGCCATACCCGCTTGAACTCCCACGGATGCGCGGTCCCGTCATACCACTGGTGCGTCCCGGGAACCCCGTCGTACGTAAACTTGTTCCCCACTGGCTCCCAACTCTTGCCGCCGTCGTTCGAACGTTGAATCAATTGCCCGAACCACCCCGAAGATTGTGAGGCGTAGATCCTGTCCGGATTCACGGGCGATCCCTTGACGTGATACATCTCCCATCCCCCGAAATGAGGACCGCTGACTTCCCAGTTCTTCCTCTTTTCATCCGACGTGAGCAGGAACGCGCCCTTGCGCGTCCCAACCAGCACTCGCACTCTACTCATGCGATTCTCCTTGTTGAGCTTCCATAAGGCGCGCCCAGAGCGCCTCCACCCTATTGTCGGTGGGGAAGTCCCCGAATCGACACCTCCCCAAGGAAAATTTACAACCGCTAGGCCACCGTGTTCCGCAAAACCCCGATCCCCTCGATATCCACTTCCACCACATCCCCCGGCGACATCTTCTTCGTGCTTCCCGGCGTCCCCGTGAAAATCACATCCCCCGGCGTCAGGCTGACGAAATGGCTCACGTAGCTCACAATCGTCGGGCAATCGAACAGCAGATCCGACGTCACCTGCTTCTGCACCACATTGCCGTTCAATCTCGTCTGCAACAGCAGTTTCCCGTAATCGAGCCCGCGCGCGATCGCCGGACCCAGCGGCCCGAACGTATCCGCGCCCTTCGCCCGCCACCACTGCAGGTCCTTCCGCGGACCGTTCTGCCAGTCGCGCTCGCTCACGTCGTTGCCGCACGTCACCCCGAAAATCCCCGCTTTCGCCTCCTCCTTCGACACCCGCGACATCGCCTTGCCGATCACCACCACCAACTCCCCTTCATAATGCACGTTCTTCGCCTCCGGAGGAATCCGAATGGCGTCCCCCGGATTCTGCAAACAAGTGATCGGCTTGTAGAAGATCTCCGGCTGCGACGGAGCCGTGCGGCTGCCGATGTGGCTCTTATAGTTCAGCCCCACGGCCAGCACCTTCGGCGGCGACACCGGGTGCAGCAACTTCACTTCCCCCAGCTTCCGTTTCGTCGATGTCACCTTGTGGTTCCCGAACAGATCCCCCTGGATCACGTGCAGATCCTCTCCCTCTTGCACCGCGTGAGCCGTGCGGCCCTGATAAGAAAAGCGGACGTACCGCGTGACGCCGCCCGTGGCGGCCGATGCTGCCAGCGATCCAAGCATGGTGGCGTGAAAACTCCTTCGAGTGGTCATGGCGTTTCCCTTTCCATAGGATTCTGACACATTCCCCCTCCGCCGTAGCGCCCCTCCGCGCTACCTTGGTAGGGTGCACGGTCTCTCCATCGACGAACAGGTTCTTTATCTCAAGAAAGGCCTCTCCGAACTCATCCGCGAAGAGGATCTGAAGGAACGCCTCACCCTCTCCGCCAAGACGGGAAAACCCCTCCGCGTCAAGGCGGGGTTCGACCCCACCGCCCCGGACCTTCACCTCGGCCACACCGTCCTCCTCCGCAAGATGAAGCATTTCCAGGACCTGGGCCATACCGTCATCTTCCTCATCGGCGATATGACCGGCCTCATCGGCGACCCCACCGGACGCAACGTCACCCGCCCCCCCATGACCCGCGACGAAATCAACCGCAACGCCGAAACCTACAAAGCCCAGGTCTTCAAGATCCTCGACCCCGCAAAGACCGAGGTCCGCTTCAACAGCGAGTGGCTCCTCCCCATGACCTTCCTCGACGTCGTCCACCTCTGCGGCCGCTACACCGTCGCCCGTCTCCTCGAGCGCGACGATTTCTCCAAACGCTACCGCGAACAGACCCCCATCTCCGTCCACGAGTTCCTCTATCCCCTCGCCCAGGCCTACGATTCCGTCGCCCTCCGGGCCGATGTCGAAATGGGCGGCTCCGATCAGAAGTTCAATCTCCTCGTGGGCCGTGAACTTCAGCGCGACTTCGGCCAATCGCCCCAAATCGTCGCCACCACTCCCCTCCTCGAAGGCCTCGACGGCGTCGAGAAAATGTCGAAATCCAAGGGCAACTACGTCGGCATCGCCGAATCGCCCGAACAGATGTTCCAGAAGCTGATGTCCATCTCCGACGCGCTCATGTATCGCTACTACGAACTCCTCACCGACATGAGCGTCGCCGAAATCGCCGCCCTCCGCGTCAAAGTCGAGTCCGGAGCCAGGCATCCCATGGACGCCAAAATCCACCTCGCCCGCCGCATCGTCGCCGGCTTCCACTCCCAGGCATCCGCCAACCGCGCCGCCGAGGAGTTCAACCGCGTAGTCCGCCGCGGCGAGGTCCCCGCCGCCGTCGAATGCGTCCCGCTCCCCGAAGGCGTGCGCGGCGAAAACGGCATCCATATCCCCAAACTGCTCGCCAGGACCGGACTCGCCGAATCCGTCTCCGACGCCACGCGCAAGCTCAAGGCCGGAGCCGTTGAAATCAATGACATCCGCGTCAATGACCTGGTCTACAGCACCATCGCCGAAGAACTCATCGTCCACGTGGGACGGAAATGGATCAAGGTCCTGACAAACTCCTGATCGAGCGCCTCGTCTCCCGCGCTTCATTGCCGCTATGGAACATTCCGGATGCGTTCTGTGTTACGGTGTCCGCTACGGACTCTGACAACTTCGGACACGCTCAATCATGAAGCACAGCCTCACCCCGACTCACTTCTCCCTCACCGCGCTCATGGTCACCCTCAGCGCCATCAGCTATTTTGACCGCACCGCCCTTTCCATCGCCGCGCCCACCGTGATGAAGGAATTCGGTTTCTCGGAAGTCTCCATGGGAACCGTCTTCTCCGCCTTCCTGCTCACCTACACCCTCTTCATGAGCCCCGGCGGCAGCGTCGTCGACCGCTTCGGCGCGCGCATCGTTCTCACCGTCGCCGGGCTCGGAGCCGCCCTCTTCACCGGGCTCCTCTCCCTCTGCTCCACCATCGCCTCCTTCGCCGGCGTCCGCCTCGTCTTCGGAGCCTTCACCGCCCCCATCTACACCGCCTGCGCCCGCGTCACCTCGGCGCGCTTCCCCGTCACCGCCCAGGCCGCCGTACAGGCCGCCATCATGGGCGGTTCCGCTCTCGGCGCGGCCTTCTCGCCCATCGTCTTCGCGAAACTCATGACCGCCGTCGGCTGGCGCATGGCCTTCTGGGTGGCGGCCGTCATCACCGCGGTGCTCATCGCCGTCTGGTACGTAAGCATCCGCGACACGCCCCGCTCCCCCTCACGGCAGGCCCGCTCCACTCCCTGGCGGCTCCTGCTCACCGATATCAACATGCTGCGCCTCACGGTATCCTATTTCCTCGTCAATTACTTCGAATATATTTTCTTTTACTGGATGTATTACTACTTCGTGGAAATCCGCAAGCTCGGGGCCGATCGCAGCGCCTTCGCCACCACCATCCTCTTCCTCACCATGACCGTCATGACTCCCCTCGGCGGCTGGCTCTCTGACCGCCTCGCCGCCACCTACGGCCTCCGCTTCGGCCGCCGCGCCGTCGCCATGACCGGCATGACCCTCAGCGCCCTCTTCCTCTACCTCGGCGCCGCCGGCTACAGCGTCCCCGTTACCATCGCCCTCCTCTCCCTCGCCCTCGGCTGCTGCGCCTGCTGCGAAGGCCCCTTCTGGGCCACCGCCATCCACATCGGCGGAGCCGAAGTCGGAGCCACCAGCGGCATCATGAACACCGGCGGCAACCTCGGCGGCATGCTCGCCCCCTTCCTCACCCCCCTCATCGCCTCCCGCTACGGCTGGACCGCCGCCCTCCTGTTCGGCTGCGCCATGGTCCTGCTGAGCGTCGTTACGTTCTACCTCATCGATCCCGAGAAAAAGATCGTCATTACCCCGGCCGGCGCAGCCGCCGCCCCGTCAAGCGTATAACCCCATCAATACCGCAGCAGCGCCGCCATCCCCGCGCCGTCCGGCATCCGGTCCCCCGCCAGCGGCCAGACGTTCCCGCTATGACGCACGGTCTCCACCATGGCGGCGTTTGTCAGGTCGTCTCCGGAGCTCGGAAACTCGCCCGCGAGTAGAACGTGTCCGCTGATGCGGTCCACGTCTCCCAACTGCGCACTTCCGCCGCGCGCCACAAACAGGTGCTGCACCCGCCCGCCGGCCGCCGCCGCCAGAATTTCGTGGGTTTCCGCGGAAGTCAATGTTCTTCCGGCTCTTCGATATTGATCGAGCGCTCTTGCCTCTTCCGGGTCAATCCAGTCGCTCACCAGGGGACGGGCCAATGCGGCCACCTGAAAGTCCGTCATCCCGTCATCGGGGCTCCCGCCGGCCGCCCCCTCGACGATACGTGGGTAGGTGCTCACCTTCCGGTAGCTGGCCGCATCCGTCCCGGTAGCCCCCACCACCAGCGGAGCCATCGTCTTCGCCAGCATGCCGTCCAGCGTCTGGGCGATCTTCTTATGGAAGTCGTGCAAGCGGTGATAATCCTTGTCCAGACTCGCGCCCGTGCCGAACCTCACCGCCCCCATGTCCCCCTTCCCTGGACCCGCGAACGACCGGTTGACATGGTCGTGATCCGGTTGATCAAATTCGCCGAACTCCGGCAAACTCCGGGGAACACTGTCCGGCAGCGGTACATCCCGGCACCTGTCCACCAGGCACTCGAGCAATCGCACACGCTTTCGCGCCAGCGCCAGCACGAAAAACCGCGGGTAGGCGCGCAGCGCTTCATACAGCGGCCGCACATGGAAGCGGCCCGCCACCGTCCAACTGGCCGGCATGTCCCACGGCAGACGAATCACAATCACATCGCGCGGCGAGCGGAACACCGCCACCCCGCCCGAACTCCCGGTTTGCATCTTCTCCCGGCTCGCCAGTTCCTCGAGCGGCGACAGCAGTGCGGTCACCTCCGCCGCCTTCATGCCCCGCTCCCCAAGGCTCTGCGCGATTTCCGGCATTACCGACTTCATCCAGTTGCCCGCCGCCGCCGATCCGGCGCCCGGCGCGTGCGATTGCACGTACAGTGAAACGCATGCCCCCGCGTATCCGCACAACTCCCGCATCATCCCCGCGTCGGGCACGTTCCATTCCGTCAGGTGAGGAGTTTCTACATTCGCTTGCATGGTTTGCCTTCTTTCACGGCCCCGAATATTCACCCCGCATCAGGCCGCCTCTTCCGGCGCCATGGCGCCCACGCTCTTCTTTTCCGGAATCTCCGTCAGCGTCGCCTCCGTCAACAGGAGCGTGCTCGCCACCGAAACGGCGTTCTCCAGACTCGTTCGCACTACCTTGGTCGGGTCTATGATCCCGGCCGCTATCATGTCCACAAACTGATTCTTCGACGCGTCCAGACCGATGTTCCCTCCCAGGCTCCGCATCCGGTCCACCGCCACCCCTTCGTCAAATCCGCTGTTTTCCGCAATCTGCCGCGCCGGGGCTTCCAGCGCCCGCAGCAGGATTCGCACCCCCGTGCTCTCATCTCCCTCGCAAGCCGCCTCCACTTTCCGCACCCCGTCCATCACCCGCAGCAGCGCCAGACCGCCGCCGGGAACAATGCCCTCTTCCGCTGCCGCCTTCGCCGAACTGATTGCGTCTTCAAAGGCTTCCTTGCGGCTCTTCATCTCGGCTTCCGACGGAGCCCCCACGCGGATCACCGCCACGCCTCCGGCCAACTTCGCCAGCCGCTCTTTCAGCTTCTCGCGATCATATTCCGACGTGGTCTCTTCAATCTGCCGCCGCAGTTCCGCGCAGCGCCCCGCTATGGCCGCTTTCGCGCCGCCGCCCCCCACGATAGTGGTCGTGTCCTTGTCCACCACCACTCGCCGCGCCTTGCCTAAATCCGCCAGCGTGATGTTCTCCAGTTTCACGCCAAGCTCCTCTGCCACCAGTCTACCCCCGGTGAGAATGGCAATGTCATCCAGCATGGCCTTCCTCCGGTCGCCGAATCCCGGCGCTTTCACCGCGATGCACGGCAGCGCCCCGCGAATCTTGTTCACCACCAGCGTCGCCAGCGCGTCGCCCTCCACGTCCTCGGCCACCACCAGCAGCGGCCGGCCCTGCCGCACCACCCCCTCGAGCAGCGGCAGCAGGTCTTTCATGCTGCTGATCTTCTTCTCGTGGATGAGCACCTCCGCGTCTTCCACCACCGCCTCCATCTCATCGGGATTGGTCACGAAATAGGGAGAGATAAAGCCGCGGTCGAACTGCATCCCTTCCACCACATCGAGGACGGTTTCGGTGGTCTTCGCCTCCTCCACCGTGATCACTCCATCCGGCCCCACCTTGTTCACCGCCTCAGCCACCAGTTCGCCAATGCTCGAGTCGTTGTGCGCCGATACAGTGGCTACGTGCACCCGCTCCTGGTGATCCTTCACCGGACGCGACATCACTTTTAATCCCTCCACGGCGGCCTTCAATCCTCGCTCCAACCCGCGTTTCAAATCGATCGCGCTTGCCCCCGCCGCGATGTTGCGGATCCCCTCGGAAAGGATCGCGTAGGCCAGAATGGTGGCGGTGGTTGTGCCGTCTCCCACGGCGCTCCCCGTCCTTTCCGATGCCTCGCGCAAAACCTGCGCTCCAAGGTTCTCCGCCGGATTCTTAATCTCCATCTCCTTGGCGATCGTCACCCCGTCATTACAAATCAGTGGACGCCCAAACTTCTTCTCAATCAACACGCATTTCGATTTTGGCCCGAGAGTCACACGGAC
>JAIXKK010000155.1 GCA_026954325.1 Bryobacterales bacterium
GTGTGGGAACGGGTGGCCGTCCTGGCCGACTCGACCGCACGAGGAGTTCGTGGCGCGCCCGAAGCGCGTCCTGACCGGTCCCTTAAGCTGTCGGCCGCCGTGTAGTTCGGAATTCGATGCCGCGCAGCCAGGGGCACAACGCGTCGATACTGGCGATAGCTTCCGCGGCTGTTTCCTCATGTGGGCAGATCCGTTCTTGCGACGGTGCCGGTCTGGCCTTTCGGAGTTGCAGATTCCGTGCACGGGCGCGACCACCACGCCGTCCGGTAATGCGGCAGCGATCGGTCGTCATGTTGAAGTACGGGGCGCCGTAATCGAGGTTCATGGCACCTCGATTCATTGACTAGGTCGCGCCGGACCTCAAGCGGAAACCGTACCATCCGCGCAGATTGACGCGATGAAACGGCGATAGACGCCCCACCCTCGGGGAGTCGCACGGCACCAGATCGTCAGGCTGGCCAGTGGCCGGCTGGATCACTCCCGCGAACACCGCCGCTTCGGACCTGAACATCTCGTCCGTGGGTGCGCAGGCATGCCGAGGCAAAGTCGACGTGCTTGCAAGGCGGCTCTCCGGCACCCAACATAGCAGGCGCAATTGTCATCGTCGAGACGTCCAGCCCTAGCCTAACAAAGGGAGGCCCCCCGACTCTGCCGGGGAGGCAGCAATGGTTTGACAATTCCGGACGTCCATCGGGAAACTCCGAACGTGAGCCGCCAAGCGCACGAACAGGAGAATCCCAATGGACGAGTATCAGAGTTTAAGCCATACGAAGTGGGAGTGCAAATACCATGTGGTGTTCATTCCGAAATGCCGGCGGAAGACGTTGTATGTACAACTCCGGCAACACTTGGGCGAGGTGTTCCGCCGCCTGGCAACGCAGAAAGAGAGTCGGATCGAAGAAGGCCATCTGATGAGCGATCACGTGCACATGATGATTTCCATACCGCCAAAGTATTCGGTGTCACAGGTGGTGGGGTACATCAAAGGGAAGAGCGCCATTCACCTGGCGCGGGTGTACGGAGAAAGGAAGAAGAACTTTGTCGGACAGCATTTCTGGGCGCGAGGATATTTCGTGTCCACAGTCGGGCGAGACGAGAAGGTGATCCGCGAGTACATCAGAAACCAAGAGCAGGAAGATGAACGGCTGGATCAGTTGAAACTGAACTATTGACTCGCCACCGTTGAGGTGGCTAACCAAAACCGGGGGCCGCGTTAGCGACCCCACATAGCCGCTTTGAGCGACTCACACTTTTTTAAAGCCCCCGGCTCTGCCAGGGGATAAGCGAAGCGTTACTCGAGCACATCCACGAATTGCGCGGGCAGTTCGGCGCGACTGGACAAACCCAGATCGACACTGGAGATGGTATTTGGCATAGAATGATGTGTCGAACATCGGCCACTACATTATCCCCGGCGATTGTTATATCGTCGATGATGCAGCGAGGTTTCTCGCAACTCATTCGGTCCGATGTGATCAGCGAATCATGATTCACCAGTTCGTGGAGCTTGGGGAGTTTTACCGAAAAGCCGAAGGCGTAGACAACGACCTCGCGCAATTCGCCCAGGATCCTGCGCAGGCATTCCGTAGTCGGACTGTCGTCGTGATTGTTTTCTCCCCTGCAGGATACGAAGGCGTCCAACTCGAAGAATACGACCACGATCACCGCCTCTGGTACCTCTTCCGGGCCGGGCCAAGCAACGGTTACGAGCCCACGGCCACGGCCGCAATGCCCCGATGGGATCCTGATACCGGCGGCGATTTCGAAAAGAACGTTCTCAAGAAACTGAACAAGCGGCTTGCGAAGAGCGCCGAGGCCGCTTTAGAGGCTGCGCAGAACATCCCAGAGTGGGAACGAGATGCCCTAGCCGCGTTCTCCCGTGCCGGTGAATCCGCACCGAAGATCGTGAGTGGCATCGCCGGGAAGAACCTGGATTCCAAAGGCGGCGGTGTTCTGACGTTCGCGTGGCGGATGGCTGACGGTACGTTGCGGCGAGTAGGAGACATGGAGGCATTCAAGCAGAGCCTAGTCGCGGCCGGCCGTAGCAGCGCATCCACGATGCGAACGGTGGGTGAGTCGTCGGGCGTTGGCCAATGCAGCATATGCGGGGTGGCTGGTATCAGCGTTTCGGGGTTACTGCGGATTGAGCCATTCAAGTTCTACACCGTGGATAAACCTGGAGCCGTCTCCGGCGGCTTCGATTCTACACAGGCTTGGCGGAACTTCCCCGTCTGCTCCGCATGCTCGCAGCGGGCGCAGTTCTCTGGGGAGCGGTTGAAGAAGAATCTCACGTTCAACTATTACGGCTTCCAGTACCTGGTGCTGCCGTCCGTCGTGCAGCCTAATCCGACGATCGCGCACGAGTTATTGGATCGCCTGTG
The DNA here is from genome assembly GCA_026954325.1 of Bryobacterales bacterium. Taxonomy (GTDB): domain Bacteria; phylum Acidobacteriota; class Terriglobia; order Bryobacterales; family Bryobacteraceae; genus CADEFT01. Next base: position 2,382 of record JAIXKK010000155.1, read on the forward strand.
CGCAGCCCGCGTCAACCGATCCGCGGCTGCGCGGTTGACAGACGCTGAAGACGAACTTCTTTGGGCTGTTGCACAGGAGCAGAACGTACTCCAACTTGACCTGGTGTTTTACGATCCGCGGGGGCGCTCATTCCGACCAGTTCTCTACGTCTCCGGTCTGCTTCCCTCGGCGTTCAGGGCATTGTTCAATGCCAGGGATCGGGTCGATGCTCATCCATGGCTACAGCCAGGAAACAAGGGCAGCCTTCTTCAGAAACCATATTCCTTCGGTCTGTTGCGCCAGATTCTACCTGAGGGTTTCCACCGCGACTTTCTTGAAGCAACCCGGGCGGCTCTGGTGCGTCGAGACTTTAGCGAGCAGACTCTGATTCGTATCGGCATGCAACTGGTCAGGCAGGATTCTTTGCAGTCGGGCAGATGGCAGCAGCGCCTCGGGTGCCTTTTTGCTTCTCTGCAATTTTTTCGGGAACTAACTTCAAAGGTAGAAGGTGAGGCCAACATGACGGTGCAATTTGGCGATTCCCCTCAGGCAAACCGTGTGAGGCGCATTTTGTCCGAAAGCAACGGGGCACTTCGAGACAACCCCGAAGCACAGGCAGCATTCCTTACAGGCTCGTGCTGCCGCCGTATTGAGCAGATACAGGACAGATCGCTGGGATCGGCACCATTCCGCGAAAAGTATAAGGGCTTGCGGTTGTCGCAGAAGGCCCTGCGTCAGTTGTTCGTGGATGCGTCGGCAAAGGCGCAGGCATACGAGGACGACGAGCATATCGTCAGTAACTTGCTCACGTGCACTGCTGAAGCGTTCCGCGCCTGCGCGGAGTCGTGGCAGCTTACGTCGGACGAGATTTCATTCTATTTCGCGCTCGGACTGTCGCTTGCGGGACGCCTCGCGAAGGGTTCAGAAGATCAGGAGAACGGTAGTGGAAAACAATAGACTGAGACGAACTGAGTTGATCTTCATTTACGATGTTACGGACACCAATCCGAACGGAGATCCGAACGACGAGAACCGACCCAGAATGGACGTTGATAGCAGCCGTGCGAAAGTGTCCGACGTCCGCTTGAAACGAACCATACGCGATTACCTCCATGTGTCACGCGGGGAGGAGATCTTCTGTAGGCAGGTCGAGAAGCCCGACGGTACGATTCAGGAGGGCAAGGACCGCGCTGACGATTTCTACAAGACGGTAGGAAAGCAGGCCACATCGGTCTTGCAGAAACGCGATCTTATCGAGAAGCAACTTATCGCCAAATGTATTGATGTTCGGTTGTTTGGCGGTACGGTTCCCGTTGCGGCGACCAAGAGCCAGGAGAAGGACTCCAGCGTTACATTGACCGGCGCCGTCCAATTCGCAATGGGCACCAGCCTGCACCGCGTCGCGCCAGTATTCTTGAAGGGCACAGGTGCGTTCGCCTCTGGGCAAGGGAAACAAAAGCAGACCTTCCGTGAAGAGTATATTCTTCCGTATGCGCTGATTGCGTTCTACGGTATCGTCAACCAGGAGGCGGCTAATACGACTGGGATGACGGCGGCAGATGCCGAACTGCTGTACGAGGCTATCTGGAATGGGACGAAGAACCTCATCACTCGTTCCAAAATCGGCCAGTGCCCATTACTCCTGATGGCTGTCGAGTACAAGGACCCGAACGCCTACATTGGTCGGCTGGACAGGTTTTTGAAGCTGACCGAGAATCGCACGTCTGAGGAGCCATCACAGCTGGTGCGCAGACCTGACGAGGTAACCCTTGACCTCACGTCCGCCTTGGACGCGATCCAAAATCGGAAACAGCACGTGGAGAGGATTCGCGTCGCCTGGGACAGCCGCTTGCCCGCGACTGGCCTAAAGCGCGAGGACGGCCAGATCAAATATACAGACGGCAAGATCACGATCCCGATTGACGGCTTTGCTTTCGTATGAGCGATTCGAGAGAGTTCACGGTCTTTGATGTCGAATCGGACCTCGCGCATTTCCGGCGTCCATACACCACCACCTCGGCTCTAACGTTCCCGATTCCGCCGCGTACCGCGTTGTGCGGGCTGGTGGGCGCAATCCTCGGTCTGCCGAAGAACGACGGTCTTGTGGAGCTAACGGATGAGAAGGCGGTATTCGGACTGCTAACTGCGGCACCGCTAAACCTCACCCAGTACTCGTTCAATTTGGTGGATACGAAGGACAATTCAAGCTTCCGGCTCAAGCCCGAGAATCCACACACCCAGGTGCGGTACGAGTGTATCCGTTTTCCACGCTATCGGATCGCATTCAGCCATTCTTCATTTGCGCCGGATCTTCGACGCATGCTGGCCGAGGGGAACACCGTCTTCACGCCTTGCCTTGGACTTGCATGGATGGTCGCGTGGACTTCGGGCGTTCGCTCTGAGCACGGCGAAGTCATTGCCGCCCCCACTGAAACATCTTATCGATGCCTGGTGCGCACGTCCGATATCGTGAACGAAATCGAATGGGACGGCAACGCTGTATATCAACGCATTAGAATGCCGGCCGAGATGCAGCCGGATCGCCAGGTCACGAGGCACGAAGAGTACATCGTTGAGACAACCGGACGGACAATCACCGGCAGGCTGCGGCAACACTGGAGACTCGCCAGTGGCGATTGTTTTTCACCAATGTGAATCTCATCCTGGCCGGAAGCTCACTGCTCACCTGGAGGATGTCGGCAGCCGCTTGACCGGCCCGGCCCTTCAGAGCGTTGGGCTGTTTCATGACGCGGGCAAGGCGACCGAGTACTTCCAGGACCATCTGTATGGCCACAACGTCGGCGATCCCGCGCTATCCCACCATTCCTTGCTGGGAGCAGAATTGTTCCTGCGGTTCGCCTTGCCGGCGGTAGCAGAAGGGCTGCTCAGCATCGAGGACTTGGGGACAGGTTACGTGTTCATCCGCCGCCACCATGGCGCACTGGATAATGTCATCGACGGACTATCCGTGACCGTCGACCGAGCAACTCTCACCAGGCAACTGACCTCGCTTGACATCCCTGGACTCGTGGAATGGCTCCGCTGCCGCAGCCTCACTTTCGGCGTTGACGTGCTGCCGAACCACGCTGAGCTTCGCGTCCGACTGATGCGCGCCTTGAGAAGTATTGTAGATGCACAACCAGCGATGGCTCGTTTTCAGAAGGCGCTGTTGTCATTCGGCAGCCTCATCGAAGCTGACCGGGACTCAGCCGGCGGATTTGCCGAAGACGCCTTTCACACCGTTTGCGCGCCATTGTCGTTCGACCACGTGCAAGGCCTCCGGAGCCGACTTGACACCAGCCAAGTGGCGGCGACGCTCGCCCACGAACGTGAGCGTCTTTTTGATGCTGGAGCCAGCATGGGAGCAGAATGCTTCGACATGCCGGCTGGCCTGTGGACTCTGACGGCTCCGACCGGCTCGGGCAAGACGCTTGCTGCACTCGCCTGGGCGTTTCGGCGCAGGGCCGCTCGTTCTGCTCGAGGTCACAAGCGCTGTCGTCTCATTTACGCCCTCCCATTCACGAGCATCATCGATCAGACCGTCTCCGTTCTGGAGTCGATGTACGACGACGATTCGAGTTTGGACGAATCGGTCCTGTCCGTCCATCATCATCAGGCAGAGCCCGGCGTCATGGCAATGCGGGGAGAGGACTCGGTGGCGCGCATCTGGACTGAAGGTTGGCGGGCTGACATGGTGTGCACTACCTTCGCGCAGATTGCGAGCGCGCTGTTTCATGGTACTGCTGCGGATTCGAGGAGGTTTAAGAATCTGGCGGGAGGGATCTTGATCCTGGACGAAGTGCAGGCGATCCCTGTGCATCTGTGGCGGCCCTTTGCCGAGGCACTTACGTCTCTCTGCAAGAACTCCGCAACGGACGTGCTGTTGATGACCGCCACACAGCCTGAACTCTTCCCTCGGGGAACCGCGATCGAGATTGCGCCGCCGGACCATAATGCGCGTGTATTCGACCGTTACGACCTGGAAGTCAACCTTGCGTCACAAGTCGAACTTGAAGTCGTCGCGAATGATGCGGAACGCGTCTTGGCAACCGACGATGAGCAGTCATGCTTGGTGGTCCTGAATACAGTGCGGGAAGCCCTCGAAGTGTACGAGCGGCTGGCAAGTCGCCAGACGCGTGCAGTTCCAAGGCTACTCCACTTATCCACGAATCTGAGGCCCAAAGATCGTCGGCATATTCTGAATTCGATACGATCACGCCCCCGGGACCGCGTTCTGCTTGTCTCAACCCAAGTGGTCGAGGCCGGTGTGGATCTGACCTTCGATATCGTGTTCAGGGCCCTGGCCCCGCTGGATTCAATCATTCAAGCCTCAGGGCGGTGCAATCGGCATGGGTCCGGCAAGCGTGGTTTGGTCCATGTGTTCGAGCCTTCAGGGGGATCGGCCGAGAGAATCTACGGCAGCGTCCACATCGATGTTGCGCGTTCCTTTTTAGGCAAGCAGCCGCGCAGGTTCACTGAACCCGAATTGCGTGGGCTCCTGGCCGAGTACTATCGCACGCTCCGCGAACGAACGAGCAGCCGGAACTCCGAACTCATTCTTGAAGCAGTCAAAATGATGGAATTCGCAAACCTCCGCGGCGAATCGGTAAAGGAATCGGACCGCGACAAGCGGGTGCTGCTAATCGAAGATGACGTCGGGCGAGTGCCCCACTACATCGAGACCGATGAGAGTGATGCCGAAATATGGGATCGCTTTCGGGACGCCCTCGATGCGAAGGATCGCCGGGCAATTCGCAGACTCAGAAGCCATGTGTCTCAGCGCATTGTAGAAGTCCCCGCACGGTTCGCTCTGAGCACTAAGGCGGATACTTCGACGGGTCTGGTCCACGTTCCGCGCGATGCCGCGGAACGTGTCTATAGTAGCGTCACCGGGTGGCGTCGATAGTCATGGCTCTCGCAAGTCCTCCAAGTGCACTGCTGCAGCGGAAAGCACAGATCCTTCGCTTTTCACTTTCTGGGACATTGGCACCCTCAGCGAGATTCACCGTGCCGATTGCGGACGCATTGCGCTCCGCCGCACTTGGCGCTTACGCCACATTCGCAGGCGATGTGACCTCGTTCATCCTGTCTGGTCTGTGCGCCGATGGCACACCCGACAAGGAGCATGCGCACGCCTTCTACTTGCCGGAAGTAGACCTGGAGGATCGCATCGTGGGTGTTCGCGTGGTCAATCCGCGATCCTTTTTCGGCGAGAACGAAGTGTCGGCCCTCCGGTCGGTGACATCTCTTGCAATTCCCGGATCCCGTGCGCTCACGATAACCCTTGTGGACGACAGCGACGACTCACTCGTTGAAGTCGCTTCAGAATGGCGGTCGGTAACACCCTACGTCCCGCCTCGGGCTCATTACCACGGGAAGCGAAACCTCGCGCCGGAAGTTCAAGTGGCCGAGGAACTCCGACGCGATCTGGCAGCAGATCTCGATGTGCTGCAAGTGCATCTTGCAACTGTCGGTCGAGTTGTGGTCCGCACCGCTCCGAGTGCAGCACCAGCGCCGCAGGCGATAAATCGCACTGGGTATCATGTCCGGTTCCTCATTGGACGGCCAATCTGTGGTCCCGTGGTGCTCGGCCACTCCGCGCATTTCGGCTTGGGCCAATTCCGGCCTGCAGCGAATCAGGCTGATCACAAAGCCAACGGGCACCCTCTCACCGATGCATGAGCACTTGGAAGGGCCGTCCGGAGGACTCGGGTGTGCTACCTCAGGCAGGTGTCCGGGATCACCAGTACGCGGTCCGGGACCAGAGTTCGAAACGTATCCACGACGGGGAGCCAAATCGAAGCGCGTCTAAACAATAAGAGGAGATCCCCCGGCTTTGCCGGGGGATACTTACTCTCTACCAACCATTACCAATCCCATCGAACACCTTCTACCTTCAGGCTTCACTCCCACGGCCCATCGGGTCGCCAATTGAGATCAAAGGGACGTTTCTCAGCGACGGCGGCGAGCGGTGTCAGGGCGAAGAGTCGCACCTGCTCCACGATCTTCTCCAACTCCCACTCCGAGCCGAGTCTGCTTCGGCGAACAAAGGCGCGCCATTGAACCGCTCGGGCCGGATCGGAACTGAATACGTCCGTAAGTCCCACCGGGTTTGATTCCACCATCGTGCCACGATGCCGGAAAGTCGAACGAATGGCTTCAACCAGAATGGCGCCTTCAAACGAATACATCCGCGCCAGCATGGCCAGGTCGTAGTAGTCTTTGATTTGATGCGGCTGTTGAGCATCCCGAGCACGGTGAGCGCTTCCAGTTTCTCAGCCACCACCGTCTCTTTTGGATAGGCCCGGAGCACGGGCGGCGGGAATTCGAGCATGCGGGCGACCTAACGACGAGCCGGAATCGATAAGAGCGGCGCTCGTCGATCTTCTAAGGAACTTCGCCGCAGAGCTAAAGACAATACTGTTCACTTAAGAACATTTTAGTGCTATTCTGTTTTTGGGGCGGATGCCTCCACAAGGAGGTCATCGCATGCACATTACCGCCGTCGAATCCACAACGCTCACGACGGTTGCCTACGACCAGGCCCGCGAACTGTTGCAGTTGGAATTCCGTAGCCGGGCGATCTATCAATATTCCGGCGTTCCACCGGCAGTGCACGAAGCCCTGCTGGAGGCGCCTTCCAAGGGCAGCTACTTCAACCGGTTCATCCGCGGGCGTTTCCCCTATTCGTTGGCGCCTCACGGCCAGGGAGTCCCCCCGCCGGAAACATCCGTGTCAGAGCGCCAGGAATAGGAGGCTCCCATGGCACGGACGGTGGCATCGTTACCGGCTGGCAGCCGCATTACCGATTACATCAGCCTGGGTGTGATCGCCAAGTTCTTTCCGCGCGAGAAGGTCGACGCGGTACTCCAACAAACCGGACGCGCCAGCGTCCGCCAGCGCGACCTCCCCGCTCATGTAGTCGTCTACTATGTGATCGCGCTGGCGCTGTTCATGCGGTCTTCTTACCGCGAGGTTTTGCGCTGCCTGCTGGAAGGCGTGCAGTGGTTGATGGACCCATCGGCAGCGGTGAAGGTGGCCGGCAAGTCCGGCATCTCACAGGCCCGCAGCCGCTTGGGCGCCGAACCGCTGCAAGCGCTGTACAAGGCGGTGGTAGCCCCTATCGCCACGGAGCAAACGAAAGGCGCATGGTTCCGGCAATGGCGCTTGGTGAGCCTTGACGGCAGCACGCTGGACGTGGCCGATACAGCGGACAACGACAAAGCGTTCGGCCGTCCGGGCTCCAGCCGGGGCAGCAGCGCCTTCCCCAAAATCCGTTTCGTTGCGCTGCTGGAAAACGGGACGCACGTGCTCTGGGCGGCGCGCATGGCCGAGTATAAAACCGATGAGTTGACTCTGGCCGAAGACGTCGTGCCCGCCCTGCAAAAAGGGATGCTGTGCATGGCCGATCGACTCTTTCCCAGTTACAAGCTCTGGCAGAGAGCGGCCCGGACGGGAGCCGATTTGCTCTGGCGCGTCAAGAAGAACGTCCGTTTGGACGTCGATCAACGTCTTCCGGACGGCTCTTATCTTAGCCGCATCTACCCCAAGACCGCGGATCGGCATAGACAGCGCAAGGCGATTGTTGTACGGGTGATTGAATATCGCCTGCACAACGTTCCGGACTCGGAACCACTTTACCGGCTAGCCTAACAAAGGGAGGCCCCCCGGCTCTGCCGGGGAGGCAGCAATGGTTTGACAATTCCGGACGTCCATCGGGAAACTCCGAACGTGAGCCGCCAAGCGCACGAACAGGAGAATCCCAATGGACGAGTATCAGAGTTTAAGCCATACGAAGTGGGAGTGCAAATACCATGTGGTGTTCATTCCGAAATGCCGGCGGAAGACGTTGTATGTACAACTCCGGCAACACTTGGGCGAGGTGTTCCGCCGCCTGGCAACGCAGAAAGAGAGTCGGATCGAAGAAGGCCATCTGATGAGCGATCACGTGCACATGATGATTTCCATACCGCCAAAGTATTCGGTGTCACAGGTGGTGGGGTACATCAAAGGGAAGAGCGCCATTCACCTGGCGCGGGTGTACGGAGAAAGGAAGAAGAACTTTGTCGGACAGCATTTCTGGGCGCGAGGATATTTCGTGTCCACAGTCGGGCGAGACGAGAAGGTGATCCGCGAGTACATCAGAAACCAAGAGCAGGAAGATGAACGGCTGGATCAGTTGAAACTGAACTATTGACTCGCCACCGTTGAGGTGGCTAACCAAAACCGGGGGCCGCGTTAGCGACCCCACATAGCCGCTTTGAGCGGCTCACACTTTTTTAAAGCCCCCGGCTTTGCCGGGGGATAAGCGAAGCGTTACTCCTAGTCTCAAGGACAACCTTACGGCGACAACAAATCAGCAGCCTGTCGATCTCGACAGTCCACTCGACTGCAGGAAGAAGAAATTCCGCGTGGCAGAATGGCTTGGAGTAGTTACCAGCCGTCGGCGATACGGTAACCGAAGGGATCCGCGCCCGCTTCGATGACGCCGGTGGGAAGCGAGAGCACGACGACCGGCATGGCGCCCACGCCCCAGCGGCTGCGGGTGCTGACGCGGTTCCCCATCATCACCAGTTCCTGAAACGATTGGCCGGACATGCGTTCGTCGATTTTGAGGTCGCCGGGAACCATGGCGTGATTGTCGAAGCTCGAGACGAGGTGGCGCGTTTCAAAACGCGGCGCTTCGACGGCTTCCTGGGCGTTCATGCCGTACTCGATGACGTTCAGCAGAACCTGAAGCAACGATTGGTCCTGATTGTCACCGCCGGGAGTGGACATGACAAGGAACGGCCTGCCGCCTTGTGTGACCAGGGTGGGGCTCAAAGTAATGCGCGGGCGCTTGCCGCCGGCGAGTTCATTGGGATGGCCGGGAATGAGAAGGAAGCTCTGCGCGCGCTGGGTGAGAGGGATGCCCGTGTCGCCGGCGATGACGGAGGGCATCCAGGCGCCGGAGGGCGTCGCGGAGAACATGACTCCGTCTTTGTCGAGGGCATCCACGCAGGTGGTGTCGCGCGCTTGCAGCATTTCGTCGGGGGAGAACTTCACCATGTCGGCGACGGAAGGATGTTTGAGGTTGTAGCCGGGAATGCGGCCGGGCAGGAATTCCATGGAAGCCTTGGGGCCGATCTGGCGGCGGCGCTCGGCGGCGTACTGTTTCGAAAGAAGAATGTCCGTGGGAATCTTGGAGAATTTCGGATCGCCGTAGTAAGTGTCGCGATCGGCATAGGCGAGTTTCAAGGCCTCGAGCACGCGGTGGACATACTCGGCGGAGTTGTGCGGGAGCGAGCGCAGATCGTAGCCTTCGAGGATATTCAACGCTTCGATCATCGAAGGCCCCTGGCTCCAGAATCCGGGCTTGTAGACGGTGTAGCCGCGATAGTTTGTCGCAACAGGCTGCTCGGGCTTGAGGTGGAAGGCGGCCATGTCTTCGTAGCGCAGAAGTCCGCCGTTGGCGCGGCTGAAGGCGTCGATCTTGCGGGCGGTTTCGCCGCGGTAGAAGTAGTCGCGGGCGGCGTCGATGGCGGCCTGGCGGCTCTTGCCGGCGGCGAGGGCGTGCTTTTCGGCGCTCACCATGGCGCGGAAGGTGCGGGCGAGATCGGGCTGGCGGAAGATCTCTCCAGGCTGTGGCACGTGCCCGCCCGGAATCCACACGCGGCGGGAGTCCGGCCACATATCGAAGAAGCGGCGGGTGCTGGCGATGATGCGGGAGCGCATCTCGTCAATCGCCATGCCGTCAGCGAGATCGATGGCCGGCTGGAGCGCTTCGCCCAGGGACTTCGTGCCGAAATCGCGCAAGGCGACCATGCAGGCGTCCGGCAACCCCGGGACGAGGGCCGGCATGAGTCCGGCCACGGGAACCATGCCCTTGAGCCCGCCAGGTTCCATCATCCAGATTTCGCCGGGCTGGAGGCGGCGCTTGCGGTAGAAATCCGCGGTGGCCTCTTTCGGCATGGTGCCCACGCCGGCGATAGCAAATACCTTCCCTTCTTTCGTTCTGATGAGGATGGGAGCTTCGCCGCCGAAGCCGACGTGGGAAAACTCGGCTACCGAGGCGGCGAATGTGGAGGCGACCCCGGCGTCGACGGCGTTTCCGCCCTGGTGGAACATGCGCATGCCCGCTTCGGTGGCCCAGTCGGAACCGCCTCCTACCGCGCCGCGCGTCCCGCGCACCGGACGGCGCATGGGCCGGTCCATTTCCCGCTTCTGACTATAGAGATGAGTTACCGGCAGCAAGGCCGGCAAGACCAGTAACCAGCGCGCAGTCTTGCTCCGCATAGTGATAAGGCCATTATAATGGTGGTTCATCCCTGAGTATTTCCCGCGCCATGGAAGCCGAGGAGCCCGCCCGAAAAGAAGAAGAGGAAACCGGTTACGTTCCCGCCGAAGCGATGCTCTATTGTCCGGTCTGCAATCAACGGCTGAGTGAACACAAGTGCAAGCTGGTCTGCACGCGATGCGGCTATTACATGAGTTGCGCGGACTACTATTGAGCGAAGGAGATTCATGAGCGAACTTGCCGATCTGTTGGAGCGATTCCGCCGCGGCGGGGAGTTGCTGGCCGTGGTGACCACGGGCGCCGCCGGAGCGGAATTGGATTGGGCTCCGGAGCCGGGCAAATGGAGCGTGCGGCAGATTGTGTGCCACCTCTCGGATTCGGAGATTGTCGGCGCGGACCGTTTGCGCCGGGTGATCGCGGAGGACAACCCGACGCTGATCGCCTATGACCAGGAAGCCTGGGCGGCGAAACTCGACTACCACAAGCGCAAGTTTTCCCATGCCATTGAGATGTTCCGGCGGATGAGAGCGGAGAACTACGAATTGTTGAAGGACCTTCCCGAGGAGACCTACCGGCGCACAGGGAAGCACAGCGAGGACGGGGAGATCAGCCTGCTGGAGTTGCTGCGAGGGTATGCCGGGCACGCCGAGGCGCACGCCGGACAGATCCAGGCTTTGCGCCGGCAATATAAGCAAATGAAGGCGAAATGATTGGAAGAATTCTCGTGTGCGCGGCGATGGCGCTTGCCACGCTATGGGCGGAGAGTTCCGAAGCGCGGCGCTGGTGGGCGCATGTGCAGTTTCTCGCCGGCGACCGGTTGGAGGGCCGCGATACGGGGAGCGCCGGGCACAAGGAGGCCGCGCGCTACATTGCCCAGGAGTTCGAACGGGCGGGGTTGCGTCCGAAGGGTGTGGACGGCTACAGCCAGCCCGTGCGGTTCCGGAAGCTGAGCATTGATGAAGGTGCGTCGAGTCTCGCGTTGGAGGATAACGGGCGCGTGGTTCCCCTGAAGTTGGGCGATGACGCGTATTTCAGCCTGCGCGGCAACCTGGATCCGGAAGTGAACGCGCCGATGGTGTTCGCGGGTTACGGATTCTCCGTTCCCGAAAAGAACTACGACGAGTTTGCCGGGTTGGATTTGAAGGGCAAAGTGGCGGTGTACCTGACCGGAGGTCCAAGGGACATCCCGGCTGCGCTGCTTTCGCACAACCAGTCCGCGGGGGTGCGCTGGGCGCGGTTGAAGGAGGCGGGGGCGATCGGGATTGGGATCATCTCCAATCCGCGGACGACGGACATTCCCTGGGCGCGGGCGCGGCTGGCGCGATTGCTGCCCTCGATGCAACTGGCGGACTTTCCGCCGGATGGTCCGCGCGCCGCCATCGTCATCAACCCGGACCGGGTCAATCTGTTCTTCGAAGGCACGGGCCATACGCTGGAGGAACTGCTGGATCTGGCGGCGAAGGGGGAGCCGCTGCCGAAGTTCCACTTGAAGGCGCGCATTCAAGCCAAGGTAAAGCTGGCCACTTCGAACGTGAGCTCTGAGAATGTGGTGGGTTTCAAAGAGGGTTCCCACGCCGAATGGAAGCGCCAGTTTGTGATACTTTCGGCGCATCTCGACCATATCGGAGTGGGGGAGAACCTGAGTGGGGACAAGATCTACAACGGAGCGATGGACAACGCCTCGGGAATTGCGACATTGATCGAGGTGGCGCGGCAGTTGAAGGGGAAAAAGATCGCGCGATCCGTTATGTTCCTGGCGGTTACCGGCGAGGAGAAGGGGCTGCTCGGTTCGCAGTATTTTGCGTATACGCCAACCGTGCCGCGGGAAGCCATCGCAGCGGATTTGAACTTCGACATGTTTCTGCCGCTGTTCCCGTTCCGGCGGCTGACGGTCTACGGGCTCGATGAATCGACGCTGGGGCAGACCGTGGAGCAGGTGGCGAAGAAGGCAGGCATTCTCGTGCAACGCGATCCGGAACCGCTGCGGAACTCCTTTATTCGCAGCGACCAGTACAGTTTCATCCGGCGCGGCATTCCCGCGCTCGCCTTCAAGCTGGGGTATGCGCCGGACTCCGAAGAGGAGAAGATTTTCAAGACCTGGCTGAAGGAGCGCTATCACTCTCCCTCGGACGATCTGATGCAGCCGGTGGACAAGGAAGCCGCGGCGCAGTTCAACAACCTGATGGCTTCCATTGCCCTGGCGGTGGCAAATGACCCACAACGCCCGCGGTGGCTGCCCACGAGTTTCTTCCGGCGTTACGCCAGGTGAGGGCGCCGCTATCACGGCCGCCGGCGCCGGGAGCCGGGGTCACCGGCCGCACTGGCGCGGGCCGAAGGCAAGCGGGTATGCGCCGTCCGCGCATGATCTTCCGGCACGGTGGTCCGAAACCGGGAACATCGCGTGGAAAGGGAAGACCCCGAGTTGGAGCGCCGCCACTGACGTAGCGCGGGAAGCGGAGATGTGGAACAACAACCTGGGGGCGGATGTCCCCACTCCGGCCTCGGACGGCAGACTGTTGTATGCCCCGCACGACAAGGGCTTCTACAACGTGCTCGAACTGGCGACAGGGAAGGTGATCTACCAGGGGCAACGGATCGAACCAGGCTCGTACAACTCGTCGCCGTTGCTTGCGGACGGGAAGCTGTATGCAATCAATGAAGAGGGCGCGGCGGCGGTGGTGAAGGCCGGCACGGAGTTCGAGGCGCCGGGCGTGAGCAAACTCGACGGGTATACGCTGGCAAGCCCGGTTACGGCGGATAATCACTTGTTCATCCGCACGGGCGAGGCGATCCATCGCATCGGCCGCGAGAAGTAGGTTAGCGGCCGGCGTTGGAAGCGGCGGATTCGATCCAATCGGCGTAGCTTATGATGACGGCGGCGGTGTAGGCGATCTGCTCCCCGGCTTCCTTCCACTGGCGTTCTTCGATGGCTTCGCGGATGCCGGGGAGCGTCTTCACACCATAGCCCGTGTAGAAACCGGGGGCGTGCAGCACATGGCGGAACCAGGGGCGGCGCGGCAACCCCTCATTGCGCAGCAGTTTCTGCTCGGCGACGCGCAGGGCGTCTTCGAGTGACTTCTGCTTTTCCGCGGTAAGCTTGGAGCGATCCACTTTTTCAAGCGCGGCGGCGGCGGTATCGAGGCGCGCAACGGCATTCTGGAGCGGGGCGAAATTGAGGTACGGGACTTCTTCCTTGGGCTCCGGCAAGATGAAGGTGAGCCGCGGATCCGCCGCCAGTTTGAGGTCCCCGTTGCGGATGAGTTCATTCTTCTTGTGTGTCTCGGTGCGCATGGTATCGGTGAGCTTCATCACCTCGTTCATCCAGCCGCGGACGGCCTTCGCCGTCGAGTTGGCTTGAAGCGGCAGCCAATCGGCATTGGCCAGGCGCAGCACCATGCGGCCTCCGAGTTGCGCGGTGGCCATGACGTATTGAAAATCCGGATCAATGAAGCGCACGAAGTGGTCGTAAGAATCGTATTCCGAGTGATACACGCCCCCGCGCCCTTCGCCGCCGAAACTGAAGTCGAGACTGGGGATCCCCAGGTGGTGTTGGAAAACAGTGTAGTCCGAGCCGGAGCCGAGCGGGTCAACATGAAACTCCGCCTCGCGGCCCGCGGCGCGTCGCGCGGCGAGGGAGCGATCAAGCGCGGAGACGTGCGTCTGCGGATCGGTGAGATCGCGCGCCGCCTGCGAAGAGAACAGATCGAGTTCGGAGGAGCCGTTAATGTTGATGAACCCGCGTCCGGTGCCGTCGGTGTTGAGGTAGGCCACCGCGTGGCGCTGGAGTTCATCCGCGTGCTTTTCGGCCCATTCCGTAGAACCGAGCAGCGCGGGCTCTTCCCCATCCCAGGCAAGAAACACAATGGTGCGCTTGGGGCGCCAGCCGGTTTTGGCGAGTTCGGAGAGTCCGCGGGCTTCTTCCATGACGGCGATCATTCCGGAGAGCGGATCGTGCGCGCCGAAATTCCAACCGTCGTGATGATTGCCGCGGAGGATCCATTCATCCGGCTTCTCGCTGCCTCTCATGCGGGCGACGACATCGTGGGCGGGGGCAAGTTTCCAGTTGAACTCGAGCTTGAGGTGGACCTTCGCCGGGCCGGGGCCCACGTGGTAAGTAAGCGGCAAGCCGCCGCGCCAATCCGCCGGGGCCACCCTGCCGCCAAGAGCGCGCAGGAGCGGCTCGGCATCGCCGTAAGAAATGGGCATCACGGGAATCCTGGTCACCGTTTGAGCTTGCCTGGGATCTGGAGAGCGGTTCGAATCGGTTGCGCCTTGCCCGGGCGTGAGCGGATCGCCGGGGTACAAAGTCATGTCCATCACGCTGCCCCGCTGCGCGCCCTGCGGCGGACGGAAGGCGCCCTTCGGATAGACATCGCCTTGGCCGTAGCCGTCGTCGCGCGGATCGGAGAAGATGAGGCAGCCGATGGCGCCGTTTTCCGCGGCGACTTTCGGCTTGATGCCGCGCCAGGAAGCGCCATAGCGGGCAATTACGATCTTGCCGCGGACATCAATGCCCATCTCGCGCAGCTTGCGGTAATCGTCAGGCAAGCCGTAGTTGACGTACACCAGTTCCCCGGTCACGTCGCCATCGATGGAATAGGCGTTGTAGACGGGCAGGTTGCCGTCTTTGATCCTGCTGGTTTCATCGCCTTCGACGGGCGGCTCCTCGATTTTCGCGGTATAGCGCTCGGGCGCCACCATTTCGAGGAGACGGGTCTTCGGCGTGGGGAACAGGGGATAGAAGGTTTCGATTTGTGTTTCGTAGCCCCACTTCTTGAACTGCCCGGCGATGAATTCGGCGGTGGCGCGGCTGCCGGGCGAGCCGACGTGATGCGGGCGGGAGGAGAGCAACTTCAACCATTGCTGGAAGTTGCCGCGGTTCAGAGCATGATCGAAGCGTTGCTCGAGTTCGGCCTCGGTGCGGGCCGAATCGGGCTGAAAACCGGCGATGGGACGCGAGGGGGTCTGGGCAGGCAGGAGCATGCCCCAGCAAAGCAGAAGAGCAAGGTTTGTTCTCATGGCATGAAATGCTTAATCGACGTATAGAAATTCGTTGGAGCTGAGCAGCGATTGAGCCAAGCTTTGGAATGATTTTACCATCGCCTCCGCGGCGGGCTTCCTGGCGCCGAGGTAGTTGTCGCGCTGCTGACGGAGGAATTCTTCGCCCAGCCGGATTTCGGAAGCAGTGGGCTTGCGAGAGAGCGTAAGCAGATAGGCGGCCTCGATCTTGCCCGCATCGGACGCGCCGGCGAGTTGCGCGGCGCGCGAGGCAAGCTCCCCAGCGGCCTCCCAGACGAATTTGGCGTTCATCATGGTGAGCGATTGCAGCGGCGTGGCCGAGGGGACGCGGCGGGTGCAGTTCGTGTCGATGACGGGAAAATCGAAGACGCCGAGAAAGCTGAGAGGATAGGTGCGGCGCGAGGCCAGGTAGACGCTGCGGCGCCGGCGGGCGGAGGGCGGCTCCTTCGAAGAAACCACCTGGAGCCCGTCCGGCTCCATCTCGAGAGCGATTGCCGGGCCGCCGGCGGTGGTGTCGAGCTTGCCCGTAGTGGCGATGACGGAATCACGCAGCGACTCGGCGTCGAGGCGGCGAAGATTCATGCGCCACAGCAGGGAGTTCGCGGGATCGATGGTCTTCGCCTTGGCCACCCACGCCTCGCTACCCTGGCGCGCCGATTGGCGGTAGACGGTGGAGGTCATGATGAGGCGGTGGAGGTGCTTGGCGCTCCAGCCGTGCTTCATGAAATCGACGGCGAGCCAATCAAGCAGTTCCTGGTTCACCGGCGGCGCGCCCATCTTTCCGAAGTTATCCGGCGTGGCGGCGATGCCGGCTCCGAAATGGCCCTGCCAGATGCGGTTGACGATGACGCGGGCGGCAAGGGGGTTTTCGGGGCTCGTAAGCCATTCCGCGAATGCCAGGCGCAGCCCGGATGACTTGCCTTGCGTGTCTTGCGGCCGCGTGGCATCAGTCTTTCCGGGCGGGCACAGCACTTCGAGGAATCCCGGGGTAACTTTCGGTCCCGGTGCATCGGCGCTGCCGCGCTGGAGAAGGCGCATGAGGGGCGGCTTGCCGGCGTCCCACAGCGCCTGCACCATTTCGAGCTTCTTTTTCTTGTCTTCGAGAGCCTTGATCTCCGCATCTACCTTTTCCGTCGCATCTTTGTCGGCATTGGTGAACAGCTTTCGTACGGCTTCGTCTTTCGGTTTGAGCGAAGAGAACTTTTTAGCGAGATACTTCTGGACTTCGTCGCGCTTGTCCTCGGCGGTTTCGAGCGCGGCGCGGGTGTCATCGCGGATGGATTCAGGCAGTGTTTTCAGCTTCTCGTCGAGAAGGCGGGTTTCATAGGGCTTGCGGATGGCGGCCAGTTGCTTCTTGCACTCGGCGATGGGCGCGTCGAACTGTGCGTTGTAGCGGTCAATCTCTTCCTTTTCTGATTTGGTGACGGTGTAGAGGTGGCGGTTCTGCGGCTGAAGCCAATCGGTGGGATTGTAGGATGTGGTGAAGAGCGAGAGGAAGCGGTAGTAGTCGCGCTGGGGGATGGGATCGAACTTGTGGCTATGGCAGCGGGCGCAGCCGACGGTGAGGCCGAGGCTGGTGGATACTTTTTCCACGAGTTTGAAAAGCGCTTCGTAGCGCTCCACCGGCAGGTTGCTGATGTCCTCCTCGGTGATGTCGAGGATGTTTCGCATGTAGCCGGTGGCGGTGAGCAGTTCGAGCATTTGCGGCGTGTACTGCTTCGCGGACCGCCAATCGATGAGTTCATCGCCGGCGATCTGTTCGGTGAGGAACCGGTCCCAGGGTTTGTCTTTGTTGATGGAATCGATGACGTAGTCGCGATAGCGCCACATGCCGGTGGCGTATTCGGTTTTCTTGGGATCGAAGTCCTTGCCGGTGGTATCGACGTAGCCGGCGGCGTCGAGCCACTGGCGGCCCCACCGCTCGCCGTAGCGCGGAGAGTCGAGCAGACGGTCAATGAGGCGCTCATAGGCTCCGGGCGCGGTGCCGGCGGTGAAGGCGCGGATCTCTTCGGGCGTGGGAGGCAGGCCGGTGAGATCGAAATACGCGCGGCGCATCAACTTCAGATCAGGCGCGTCCGGCGACATGCTGAGCCCTTTGGATTCGAGTTTGGCGAGGACGAAGGAATCGATGGGGGTACGGACGCGGCGGGCCGCCTGAACCTTGGGCAAGGGAGCAGCCACGGGTTTGCGGAACGACCACCACTGGCGCTGTTCGGCGGTAACTGGCGGCGCTTCGAGCGGCGAGAAGGGACGGTCGAGCGAATCGGCGGAGACGCTCTCGCTGAAGTTGCCGCGGTCAATCCATTCGCGAATAGCCCGGATCTCGGCTTCGGTGAGCGGGGCGCCCGCGCCCTTGGGCGGCATACTGTGGTTCAACACACGCCGGATGAGGAGGCTGCGCTCGGAAAAGCCTTCCACGATCACGGGGCCGTTGGCGCTGCCTTTGAGCACGGAGGCCACGCTGCTGAGATCGAGCCCGGCCATGGGCTTCTTCTCTCCATGGCATTGCACGCACCGCGCGCGGAAGATGGGAGCCAGGTCATGTTCGAAGCGGGCGCGCTGCTCGCCGGCCTCTTTGGCGGCCGCTCCGGTAGGGGCGTCAAACGGGGCTCCGGCGGCGATCCAGCTCTTGATGGTTTCGAGATCGGCATCGGGCATTTTCTGCCCGTAAATGGCGGGAGGCATGGCGCGCGAAGAGACTTTCCGCCAGAGCAGACTCTGTTCGGGTGATCCTTTCACAATCACCGGCCCATTGAAGCTTCCCTTGAGAGTGGAAGCGGCGGTGCGCAGATCGAGGCCGAGTTTGGGAGAGCTTTGCCCGTGGCAGGTGAAGCAATAGCGGGTGAGGATGGGGAGGACATCCTTCTCGAATCGGGGCGCGGGATCGGCCGCGGGAAGGGAAGCGGCGAGCAGGAGGAAGGCCAGGAAGAATCGGGGCATGGCGGTTAGCTGATGAGGTCCTGGTTGATTTTGGCTCCGGTCACGGTGACGTCGGAAGGCGTCTCGAGACGGCCTCCATACGGATACTGAATTCGCTTGTGATCGAGCCCCAACTGGCGGAGCACGGTGGCGATCATGTCCGGCACAGGCACGCGGTTGACCACGGCTTTGTAGCCGAAATCATCCGTTTCGCCGTAGATGAGACCTTTCCTGAAGCCGCCGCCGGCGAACCAGATGGTGAACGCATTGCGGTTGTGATCGCGGCCATCGCCATTCTGCGTGGTAGGCAGGCGTCCGAATTCCCCGGCCCACATGACGATGGTGCTGTCGAGCAAGCCGCGGCTCTTGAGGTCCTGAACGAGCGCGGCCGAACCCTGATCCACCTCGGTGGCGATCTTGTGCATGTCCTGCTTGATGCGGCTGTGGTGATCCCAGGGCTGGCCGGGACTGGTGGTGACCTGCACGAAACGGACGCCCTTTTCCACAAGACGCCTCGCCATGAGACAGCGCAGTCCGTAGCTTCCGGCGGCGGGGTCATCGAGGCCGTAGAGTTTGCGGGTGGCTTCGGATTCCCGGGAGATGTCGAGAACCTCGCCGGCCGCCAACTGCATGCGCGCCGCGAGTTCGAAGTTGCGAATGCGGGCTTCGAGTTCCGATTCGCCGGGATGTTCGCTCAAGTGCCGCTCGTTGAGCTTGGCGAGGTAATCGAGGCTTGCGCGCTGGGCTCCCGGGGGAAGCGGTTCCGGAGGATTGAGGTGATGGACGGGAGCGCCCTTCATGCTGAACTCGACACCCTGGTAGAGCGCGGGCAGATAGCCGTTGGCCCAAAGCTGCTTGCCGCCGATGGTATAGCCCGTGGG
>JAIXKK010000180.1 GCA_026954325.1 Bryobacterales bacterium
CATTCGGCTGTTAACCGAAGGGTTGTAGGTTCGAGTCCTACCTGAGGAGCCAAACCATTTTCCCGCAGCGATTCCGACCCGTTTGTTAACGCCTCTCTCCTCGCACAACTCCGCAACTGGCCGTGCTTTCGCGACTTCCACGTCTCTCCGTTTTAAGCCGAATCCCGCCTGAACCGCCAGCCGTGCGCCCCGGCGCGGTTTACCGGAGGCCGTTTCTCCCCATCTCTGCCGGGCAACCAGGAATTGGTTAACAGTTCGCGCGGATTGTCCAACCTCAAGCCGGACAACTCACACCATCGAGGCGTATATAGTTAATAGACGCGGCTACTCGCCGCGCCGATCCTATCCACCAGACGGCGTCTCGGCCGCATCGCGGAGATCGTCGTGGGTGGTCTTCCAAGGAGACCGCTCATGCGCGATCACGATGCCGCGCTCGACCAGGCGATCCGCGAGGCCGCCGCCATCCTCGGCGATGCGCTTGTGCGCCTGCTTTTCCTCGATCCGGCGAACCCGCAGGTTGACTTCCCAGAGACAGAGAGCCCTCATGTGACTGCTGGTTAACGCCATGAAGAACGAGACCGAAATTCGAGAAGAGATCGAGGGCCTCCGCAGTCTCACCACCGCGCACCTCAAGGAGAAGTACCGGGAGGTATTCGGCGAGGAGTCCCGATCCAATCACAAGCAGTTCCTGTTCCGCCGCATCGCCTGGCGCATCCAGGCGAACGCATGGGGCGGGCTCTCGGAGCGCTCGCGCCGCCGCGCGCTTGAAATCGCGGACGATGCCGACCTCCGCATCCGAGCGCCCAAGAACTTCCTGCGTGAGATGAGCGACGGCGGCAGGACGGCGGAAGCACGGCTGAAGCCGTCGCTCGATCCCCGGTTGCCATTGCCGGGAACTCCGCTCATCCGCCGGTACCAGGGGAAGGACATCGTTGTGCACGTCCGCCCGGACGGCGGGTTCCAGTGCAACGGCAGGGTTTACACGTCGCTGAGCAGGGCCGTCAGCGAGGCCACGGGTACGCGCTGGAATGGATTCGCGTTTTACGGACTCGGCCACCGGCCAGGAGTGAAGCATGGCGAAGAGTAACGGCGGCGGGACCGGCGCGCCGATGCCGATACGGTGCGCCATCTACACACGAAAATCGACGGATGAGGGACTGAGTCAGGATTTCAACTCGCTCGACGCGCAGCGCGACGCCGGCGAGGCTTATATCCGCAGCCAGACCGGAGAGGGCTGGACGCTTTTGCCGGACAAGTACGACGACGGCGGCTTCACCGGCGCCAACATGGAACGGCCCGCCCTGCGCCGCCTGCTGGCGGACGTTCAGGCCAAGAAGATCGATTGTGTCGTGGTTTACAAGGTGGACCGGCTCAGCCGCTCGATCCGTGACTTCGGCAAGATCATGGAGATCCTGGAGAAGCACGGTGCGACGTTCGTGTCGGTCACCCAGCAGTTCAACACGACCACCTCGCTCGGCCGCCTCACGCTGAATATCCTGCTTTCCTTCGCGCAATTCGAACGCGAGATCATCTCCGAGCGCACGCGCGACAAGCAGATTCTGGCGCGGAAGCGTGGCAAGTGGACCGGCGGGCATCTTCCGCTTGGCTATGACCTCGCGGACGGTTGTCTGATCGTCAACGAAGAGGAGGCCGCCCGCGTGCGGCAGATCTTCGAATGGTATCTCGAAGGCCAGACGGTTTTTGGCATCGTGACGAAATGCGGCGACCTCGGCTGGCTCAACAAGCAGTGGGCCACGCAGGAGGGCAAGATGTTCGGCGGCCATCCCATGCGGAAATGCCACATCTACACGATGCTGGCGAACCCACTCTACGCGGCGCGCATCCGCGCGGACGGCGAGATCGTGGCCGCCGCCCACCCGCGGATCATCGATGACAACGCCTTCGATCTGGCCCAACAAAAGCTGAAGGAGAACACCCGGAACCCCGGCGGCGGCCACCGGCCCAAATTGGATGCCCTGCTGCGCGGCCTCCTCTACTGCGCCTGCTGCGGGTCCGCGATGTCGCCGAGCTATTCGTCGAGCAAGAACCGGCGGTACCGGTATTACGTTTGCCTCCGCGCCATGCAGAAGAAGGGTGACGGCTGCACGACGCGCGCCGTATCGGCGCCCGTGGTGGAGGAGGCGGTGGTCGAGAGCGTCCGCCGGTTCGCCATGACGCCGGAGGTGGTCGAGGCGGCAGCGCGTGTCGCGCGCCAGCGGCTGATGGAAGAACTGAGCCGGTGCCGCGAGGAACTGAAGGCGATCAATGTCCGGGTCCGGAACTCGAAATCGCAGATTGCGCGCGCGAGGAACTCGGGCGCCGAACGGGAAGCGGCGCTCCGCGCTGCCATCGAGCACGGCGAGGCGAAGGCGGAAACACTCCGCGCCGCCGTGGCTCAGGGCGAACGGTTGAGGTTCGATGACTGGACGGTGCGCCAGCACCTCTCGACCTTCGATGATGTCTGGAAGTTCATGACGGTTGAGGAGCAGGCCCGCCTCTTGCGGCAGATCATCGAGCGGGTTGGTTACGATGCTCGCGGCGACAAGGTCAAGATTACCTACAACTCGAGCGGCATCAGTGAATTCTGCAAAGGAGCCGCCAAGTGAACGACAGGTGTGAAGACGAAATTCAACTCCGTCGGACACGACGCCAGGGAGCGGGCAGGCCGAAGAAGGCTCTGACGTCTGCTCCGGCCCGCATTCCGCGGATCGCCCGGCTGATGGCGTTGGCAATCAAGTTCCAGGAGATGGTGGATCGGGGCGAGGTTCGCGACTACGCCGACCTCGCCCGGCTGGGCTATGTGACCCGTGCGCGGATCACGCAGATTATGAACCTGCTGAATCTGGCGCCGGACATCCAGGGCGAGCTTTTGTCGGGCGCATCCGACGCGTCTTCGCACTGGTTAACGGAAAGGCACATTCGTTCCGTTTCATCAGCCCTCTACTGGAGCGATCAGCGGACGCGGTTCAAGGCGAAAAGGAAGTCGGCTGGCGCCCCGTCCAGGCACTAAACTGGCGGCAGATCTGGCCCGCATTCTCGCCCCGGCCCCCGGCCTATTTTTCGATTCTCAATGAGCGGCTGCTTTCTTTCGTGGATCATCCTCAAAGGCAATTCCTCTATATCCCGATGAAAATGCGCCAGTACTGCTTGCCGGATTATCGATCTTCCCGTACGATTATTCCTGAACAGAGGCTGTGGTGCGTCCAGTACTTTTAGAACGTCTGTAACGACGGGACGACGTTGACCACTATCCTTATTGGACGGACGACCTTGGATGAAGCCGGTTTAGTATTTCCAGCCGGAAGGGGGGAGGAAGAATTCCGGGCACCGGCGTGGTCGCATTTTGCAGTTCCGAACGTAACGGGGGCATGGTAATGCGGCGCTACAGAGGGTCTGACATTAGAAAACCGGCTGGACTCATAGCCCCGGCCGATTCACCCGAATCATCTTCAGAATTCGTCGAGACGACGGCCAGCCAACCGGCGGCCGCCGGCGGCGCTCTCGCGACCGGTCCATTTGAGCGTTTGGTGAAGTTGTCCAACGAAGTCACCGGCATCGGGGTCGCCATATTCGACGAGCACATACGCTTCATCGAAATCAATCCGATGCTCGCCGGATTGAACGGCCTCCCGAAAGAAGCCCATGCCGGCAGGCCACTTGCGGACGTCGTCCCCAACCTGGGCGAGAAGCTCACCGAGATTGCGCATCGCGCTCTCGATCAAAGGAATCCGATCAAGGATCTGAAGTTCAGTGCGCGCGTGCCGCTCGAACGCGGTCCCTTGCGCGACTGGTTGGCGAGTTTCTTCCCGATCGGCCTCGGCGGCGGCATCGCAGGCCTGGCGCAAACGCTGATCGAGGTCACCGACCAGATGCACGTCGAAGCAGTCCTGGCGGACCTCGCGCTCGGCACATCCGAGCCGCACGATGAACTCACCACGCGCGAAGCCGATGTTCTGGCCCTGATTGGCCGCGGCAAAACCACGAAAGAAATCGCGGCACTGCTTGGCATCAGCGTCGAGACGGTCAGCAATCACCGGAAACACCTCTGCCAAAAACTGGATCTGCACTCGAGTGCGGAATTGGTGGCATTTGCAGCGACCGCACCCGCCGCTAAGGCCGTCAGAGACCACATTCTGCTAGCGAAAGCAATGCCCTATGAAGGGCATTGTGTATGAGCGGGCAACACCCCAGAATCAAGCATGCAAGCGTGTCGCGTTTTGAGAACGCCGGCGAGCACGCGACACTGGCAATCGGGGCCAAGCCCAGTTGCCGACTGGCTGCGAGTCCGGTGCGCGAGATCGGTCGTGAGCATTGGGCTCTGCGAACGAAAGTACTGGATGCCTGACATCGCCGTATTAGGACATCTGGTGAACATGAGCGCAGGAGACTTCTACCATGCATCTGGTCCTCAGTAGGAAAGCGCTCCTTACGAGCGCCTTGATGATACTATGCGCGACGGCCCCCGCAGCGGCGCAACCGTCGCACCCACCGATACTGGTGCCCCCTCAACTTCGGCTCCCTCCGAATGCGGTACCTGGATCCACGCCGGAGAGGAAAGCGGTATTCCTTCGCTACACTACCAATCAACCTAAAAAGAGCAGTTGTCTGACTTCGCGCCGAGCGAAGTGGTTATGATTGTTCGACATGAGCAACGGAACCGAAGTCAATTTGACTCACCCAGCAGGTGAAGTGGAAATCGCAGCAAATCAGGAGGCGGAAGCGGGCACCAGCTTGGACACTTTCGGCGGGAAGGTTCACGTAAGGTGGGCGACGGAGGCTGCGGTGAGCAGTCTCGGACTGATGCCGTTCTTCATCGAATTTCTCAAGACGAGCGGACGGTTCGACAAGTGGGTCGAGGATTGTCCGTTGCGCTACAGCAGCAGTAACGCGCCTGAGAAGCGAAACGTGCTGGGGACGCTGGTGCTCTCTGTGTTGGCAGGGCATTGGCGGTATGCGCACATCAATGCGATCCGCGGTGACGGTGTCAATCCAGGATTGTTAGGGATGACGAAAGTGGCCAGCGAGGACTCGGTGCGGCGGGCAATGAAGGCGCTGGAGGAAGAAGCCAGTGGGGAGTGGATGAAGAAGCATTTGAAGGCGACCTACGAACCGCTGCTGGAGGAGCCATGGGTATTAGATGTGGACACCACCGTGAAGCCGTTGTACGGACACCAGGAGGATGCCAAGGTGGGATATAACCCAACCAAGCCTGGACGGCCGTCGCACGCCTATCACAGTTACTTCATCGGGAGAGTCCGTATGGTGGCGGATATGGAGGTGCAAGCGGGAAACCAGACAGCGCCATCGTATGCGCAACCGGAGATGTGGAAGTTTCTCGATGGACTGAGCAAGCAGCAGCGGCCGGTCTTTCTGCGCGGGGACAGTCATTGGGGTGCAGAGAAGGCGATGCAGGGTGCCGAGGAGCGAGGACTGGGATTTGTGTTCAAGCTCAAGCAGAGCACGAATGTGAAGAGGTTGATCGGAAAGCTTTTCGATAGAACAGGTTGGAAGGATGCGGGGCAGAAGTGGGAAGGGGTCGAGGATGTGTTGCAGTTGAGCGGGTGGAGCCGGGAGCGGCGCGTGGTGGTGTTGCGGCGTCCGGTGCCGGAGCAGTCAGCAGAGGAAGGAACAGTGGAAGGGCAAGTGGAGGGGACAGTTGAGGAGAAGGTCACGAAGAAGGGCCGGAAAGGTCGAAGGGGCAGAAAGCGAAAAGCCGAGAAGCAACTCAGTTTGGACCTGCCGGAACTCACCCATCAGGGAGTGAAATATGAGTACGCGGTGCTGGTCACCTCGCTGCCGGATGAGGTGCGAACAGTGGCGCAACACTATCGGGACCGGGGCGATTCGGAGAACAACTTTGACGAGTTGAAGAACCAGTGGGGATGGGCAGGATTCACAACGAAAGATCGGCAACGGTGTCAGATTATGGGGCGGGTCATCGCCTTGGTCTACAACTGGTGGACGATCTTCATGCGCCTGGGGCTTCCGGACAAACACGCCGAAGCGATCACGTCGCGGCCCCTGGCGCTGCACGGCATCGCACGACAGACGAGGCATGCCAATCAGACCACCCTGGAGATCACGAGCACGCATGCCGAAGGGCAGCGGATTCAGGAGGTTCTGACCAAGGTGAGCGGGTTTCTCAAGAGAATCAAAACTACTGCGAAGCAGTTGACGGAATTGGAGCGCTGGAAGTGGATACTGAGTGCTGCGTTCCGAAATTTCTTGGGCGGCAGGCTCCTTGGACACGAGGCCCGGCTCGCCGATGCTCCAAGCTAACTCAGGTTAACTGCTCTTTTTAGGATCAACGGGAATCAATGCTGGCTCCGGTCAGAGCGATTCTTGCCGAGCGGTGGAAGAAAACGAAACAAGGCCTTAGCACGGGTTCACTCAGAAGTTGGAATGAAATCATCGGCAGCCCCAGCCAACCATCAGACCTTACAGCATCGTCCGCATCTGATTTTAAGCTGACGTTTTCCGATTCCGCCGCGGGTGTGTCGACGCGGGCTGCCAATGTGCGCGAATACCATGGAACGTACCGCCAGGTCGGCGGAGTCAATGCTGTCTTTGGGCTAACATCGGACGATCTCGACATGGACGGCTTGCCTGAGGCTTTCGAGAATCAGCTTGCGGACAACTTCACGCCTGTCTTTGGCGTATCGACTGGGGAGCCGAACTATTTCGCCCGTTTTGGCGATTATGTCCCGCAGACCGTGATTCAACGACAGTGGCCGGTCCCCCCTATAAGCCACTTCCGCGTGCAGCCGCTTGGTCTTGCCACGGATCGCAACGGTACTCTCGTCTATGCGATGCGCATTGATTATTTGACCGCCTGGGATGGTGACAGTGGGTTAATCGGCGGGGGCGCATGGTGCCTTTATTCGTATTTCGGCCTTGACTCACTTGTCCAAACCCTAACAGGCCACGAGTTGGACAACGAGCGCTCTGGAATGCTGGTGGCTGCACCTGCTGTCGACGGAAGCTACAATCCGGACCCGGACGCCTACAACCTTTACAGCGTGTACTTAGCAGCTCACGAAGGAACATTCTTTGATCACAGCATCTATGCGGATTTCTGGCCGACCGTGCCAGCCGGAAATCACCTGAACGTCGCGCTCTCGAAATCGAAGCACGCAACCTACAACTTCAACCCAGATTACTATCCACTGTTCCCATTTTGGCTCATCGCCGACACCTACGCTGGCTTATACGATTCGTACTATGCCGGCTTGATTAGCTACGATACTCTTCTGCTCTCGCTTGCGATCGCCGACGACGTCTTCTATGGTTGCGTCGTGGAGCGCTTCGGCTATCAGGGCGGCGCCTTCGCGCAGACACGCATCAACATGGGCGAGCCGGACGCTCCGATTAATGGGTGTGGGTTTATTCGCGACAACACGCCACGTTCCAGCTATCTGTACCAGAAACTGGTTTTGCCGCTCTGGTAGTATCGCTGGAGGGAGGAACGACCGATGGTTCGAAAGATAATCGCCCTCATTCTCTGCACCATGCTAAGCGCGACAAAATGGGCTAGCGCCGCTGAGGCTCCCATCATCCAAGGCGGAAAGAGCGCGGCAGAGTGGGCAGTGGCGGTTCGGCAGGCCGATGAGAGCGGTTACAACTTTGTGGAATTCCGTCTTTCGGATCGCCGCAAGGTGAAGGGCTATCTAAGATCCGTATATCCGGATTCCTGTATCGTTCAGGCAACAGCGGGAACGGTCGAGGTTTCGTACAGCGAAATCCAGTCTGCGAAATGGAAGCAGAGAGGCCAAACCGTTCCCGCCAAATACGCGAACCACGCTTTGAGCCGTCCGGCCAAATACGCGCTGATTCTCGGCATTGGGTTGGCTCTTGGAGTGCTGGCCGCGATCTGGGCGGGCAGGTCATGAGTCTTCTGGTTACGAAAGGAGGACATGAGGACAGCCAGAACGAAACATCCATCGCCAAGCCAGGTAGGGTTTTCCCTCGACCTGATATAATCGGGCGGTTCGGTTAGTCCAGGTCACCCGCCCGGCGTTGCTCCGCGGATCCGGCCGCCGCTTCAGGAATCGAATCGGAATCGACCGTTAGTTTTCCAGCAGCTACGTTTTTGGGAGGCTTGCGAGCGGATGGCAAAGCATCGCGCATTCAACGCCGACAGATTCGTGGACAAGTTTGAGGGACACGAGGATCTCCTCCGCGCCTACACCGGCCTCTGGAAAGGCAGCCTCCGCGTCGACACCGCATCCCTGGATGTGCCGCTCTTCAAGGATTTCATCGTCAACGGCGACGGAGACGGCGCCAGCATGGACCAGTTCCTGGAGGGACTTTACCGGGCCTATGACCTTTCGAGCGAGCGCGGGCATGAGGATATCATTGCCTCCTGCCGCGATGTAGACCCGGATTACGACCCGGATCCCGGCGGGAAACTGCCGGTTGAGTGCCTGAGCCTGAAGGTCCGCACCGGGAACGAGGATGCTTTCAACCTAGCCTATGATCGTGCCGCCCTGCACCAGGCCGAGCGGTTCTCGATCTTCCAGGGCGAGGCCGGGCTGGCAATCCCGGACGCCCGCGCCGTCGCCGGTGAGATGCAGGAGACCCTCTCTGCGCTTTTCAAGAACGACAAACACAGCGACAGGGTGCTCGTCCGGCAATACCAGGAGGGCGTCTACACGAATTTCATCGTGTATCACGAGAAGCGCACCCAGGCGCTGCTCACGTTCCAGGGGACCAAGGTCCAGCCGAAGGTGTCGCCCACGGTGCTGCGGCCCGCCCAGCAGGATTACATCAGCTACAACAATGAAACCGGCCAGGTGGAGATCGAGGCGCGGTTCGAAAAAGAGCAGACGGCGCTCCGGAAAACTTTTGCCAGATGCTGCTTCGGCGACCCGGACCTTTTCGAGAAGCCGGAATCCGCCGACAAATTCTCGCTGGACGTAATCACCTGCGAAGATTTCTCTCTCGACGTGGACGGCGGCGATTTCGCCTTTCTGGTGGAACTTCATTTCAAGCTGCGCCAGAAATTCAACCCGGCCTGGGTGGTTCGCTCCAAGGATGTGCTGGACACGCTGCAGGTGAACGATTTTCGCAAACGGCTGGCGGGCGCGCCGGTTCAGAGGGCGGTGATCAAGATCGGGTTTCCGGACGACCGCCGCGGCAAGCGGGTGGAGATCGGCGGAACCAACAAAATCTCGTTCAAGCGCGCCACGCACGCGGAAGACGTGTTCCGGTACTTGAGCCGGTGGAAACTCCTGCGTGGCTGACACCCTGCTCCAGATGATCCTGCGCCTGCTCCACTTGGTGGAGTCGCCGGTGATCGGCGCGGCGGAAGCGGCGGCATATCCCGAGGAAGAACTCGACACCCTGGTTTCGGCTGGCATTCTGTTTGAAACGGGACGCGCCACCGAGATCCCGCGTCCCGCGCGTTACGGCCCGGGCGGCGGCCTGGCGGTCCGCGAAACGGCGCGGGGCCTCTACGGCGTCGCCGAAGATGAGGACGATTTCACGACTCCCGTACCGCTGACGCCTGAGGATGTGAGGCAGTACGGCGTTTCGGCCGCCCGCCTGGCGGCAGCGGTCAGGCGCGAAAACGATATCGCCGGGAGCGGCTTTCAAATCGACGGCGGCATCGTGCCGCTCGGCGTCAAACGCCTGGATGGCGTGGGCGCGGTCACGGTCTATCTCTCCCTGCCGAACGCCGATGAAAGCGCATTGTTGGCGAGGTGCCACCGGTTGAAGAGCGGGGCATCGAGCGGCAGGACGGCTGTGATAATGCCGCGATGCCTGCCGCTCTCGCCCGAAGCTCAACGGATTCTCGATGGCATCCAGATGCTGGACCTGTCCGCCGCGGACGGCTTGCGGCTCGATTGGCAGGCTGCGTTTCCCGCGGCTCAGGCTCTGGGGAAGGGGCCGAATTACTTGTTCCGCAAACAGGGCCAGGGGTGGAGGCTCGTGTTCGAGGGCCGCGAGATTATCGTCCAGGACGCAAAGGGAATGGACTATATCGCGGAGCTGCTGCGGCACGCGGGCAGTCCGGTCCTGGCCGCCGAACTCTTCGTCGGTGTAAGCGGCGCGCAAGGCCTACCAGTCGGGTCCGCTGGAGAGATCCTGGACTCGACTGCAATGACCAGCTACCGGGCGCGCGCGGCGGATCTTCAATTGCGTGTGGCCGAGGCCGAAAAAAACAACGATCCGATCCGAAAAGAACATCTCCAGACCGAGATGGAGAAATTGACGGACGAGATCCTAGCCGCCAGAGGCCTCGGCGGAAGGTTGCGGAAATCGCAGGATGACCGCGAAAAATTCCGCAAGTCGGTTTTCATCGCGATTGGCAGATCGATAAAGCTGATCCGCAAGCATCTTCCCTCCCTGGCCGACCACCTCAGCCGCCATATCGAGACGGGCAATTTCCTTCTGTACTCGGGCAATCTTCCCTGGGAATTTTGAATTTTCTTCAAATGCTACGCCAAATGTAGCATTGCTACGCCGGAAGTAGCGCCTCGTTTTTGAAGGCGTTGCCCCGGCGTTGAAATAAACGGCGCGAGGAACGGCGAACCAGCCGCCCTGGCGCCTCCCGCCGGGCAACTCCTTGATTTCAAAACGAGGAGTGCCCTTTGAGCTTCCTGAAAACCAAGTCTTCCCTGTCGCCGGCGCAGCGGCGGCTGGTGGAGTTGATGCAGCAGATCAACTTCGGCCGGATCGAGGATCTGCAGGTCCGGGCTGGCGAGCCCGTTTTCAGCCCGGCGCCGCGCGTCGTCCGGAAATTGAAAGTCGGCGGCGATAACGGCCCGCGGCCCGAATTCGCATTTGACGACTTCCTGCTGAAAAATCAGATCCCGGAACTGCTGGAGACCCTCGCCGCCGTTAAAGACGGCGAGATCCTGCTGATTGACGTTCGCCACGGCCTGCCATTCGCGGTCGAGATCGAGCATTTCGACGCGGAGGACGGTGCCCGCCATGCTTGAGATCGCCTTCGAACAGGTTTATCCGATTGCCCTTCGCGCCGCCCGGGTGCGCGCCACCGCCGCGGTGGTATACGGCGTTATCCCGGCGGCGGGCCGCGAGGAATTCGAGCAGGAAGGTCTGGCGGCCTGTTGGCGGGCGCTCCCGCGATTCGATCCGGCGCGGGCGTCGGTGCGGACCTTCATCGAGCGTGTAATCACGGCGCGCCTGTCATCTCTCGTCCGCGCAGCCCGGCGGGATCCCGAATTCCTGCCGATCCAATCCGCAAGTACGCTGCCCGCCGATTTCCCGGCAGCGGATCTCGACCTGCGGGTAGACGTCCAGCGCGTCCTGGCCACTCTCGGCGCCGAGGACCGCCAGTTGGTCCTCCTGCTTTACGATCATTCCCCCGCCGAGGTCAGCCGCATTCTTGGAATTCCCCGCTCGACCCTGCACGGCCGGATCGCTCGCCTGCGGCGGCGGTTCGTTGCGGCCGGACTCGGCCGCAACGGCAATCGCCGGTGTGGAGGCGGGCAATGAACGGGCATGCGATGTCCATAGCCGACGTCCGTTGCAGCGGCATTCGCATCGGCGAGCGCCACCGGCTCGACATGGGAGATCTGGAAATTCTGGCGGTGAGCATCGCGACCGAAGGTTTGCTCCAGCCGATCGGCATCACCGAAGACAGCACCCTGGTTTTCGGCGAGCGGCGCCTGCTCGCCGTCCGCGATGTCTTGAAGCAGCCCACCATCGCCGCGCGCATCGTACGCGTGTCCAGCATCCTCGCGGGTGAGTTCGCCGAAAACGAAGTCCGGAAGGACTTCACTCCCTCGGAACGCACGGCGATCGGCAAAGCAATCGAGGCGGGAATCGGGAATCGCCAGGGGCGGCGTACGGATATGGAACTTCCGGAAAATTTTCCGGAAGTTGAGCCAGGCGCCGAGACGAGGGAGATCGCGGCGCGCAAGGCCGGTTTTGGCAACGCGAAAACCTACGAGCAGGCGAAGAGGGTTGTCGAAAAAGGGACGCCCGAGTTGGTGGCCGCGATGGATAGCGGCGAAGTTTCCATCAGCGCGGCCGCCGTGATCGCCACCGAGCCGGCGGCGCGCCAAGCCGAAATCCTTAAACAGCCCGGCGAGATCCGGCGTGAGATCACACGCGCGCTTCGCAAGGTGATCGGCCTCCCCACGACTGGCGAGGCACGGCGGTTAGCGCGGGAAACGGGCATGCTCGTGGCCGACAACACGGGCCGGTACCGATCCGGGGCCCCGGAGGAAGAACGCGCCGCCACGAAGGCGGATCTGGACGCGATCTGGGACGTTACGCGCGCGGTGCTGGCGCTGGCGGACACACGTCTCGATCCGCTCGAGTTGGCCGCCCGCCTCGAGTACTGGCACTGCCCCGGCGTTCGCGCGAAGACTCCGGCCGCGCTCAAGTGGTTGACCGAATTTCAAACAGGAGTTGAACGCAATGAAGAGATTTCATGATTCCGAACTGTCTCGCCGGATCAACGAGGCAATCCTGACGCATCTGGAGACGAGCGAGCCGACCACGGAGGAAATCAGCCAGGAGGTGCTCGATCAATACGGGGATCTGGTCATGGAGTATGGCCGCGATCTGGCCGAAGCCCAGATACGTTCGATCGTCTCCGACCGGATGAAGAAGACGCTCGCCGCGCGCCGCGAAAACGCGCTGCAGCTGAAATTGAACTTCCGCTTCGGCGATCTCGATCCGGAGTCCGCCATGACCTTCCGCGACGATGCGGGAGCCGTACGCTATGTGGCCACTGCCCGCGCGACGGCGGATCACCATCGCCGCTACATCGCGTTGCTACACGAACAGATCGAATCCGACCAGGCTCGGCTCAAGGTGGCCGAGTGGTTCTACGCCTGGCTGGAGCCGGCATTCCGCCAACATCCGGGCATCACCACCGCCGAAGCCCTTGAGATTCTCGATCCAGAGATCCGGCGGGCCGAAGGAGGACTTCAATGAAATCGGACAGTCCATTATCCAAGGCCGCTGTGAAGCGGTTGGTGGCCGAACTCGACGCGGAGATCGCCCGGCTTGATGGAAGCATCGAGGGGCGCGGCCGGCAGCACTCCGCAATCGCCCAACTCCGCGCGATTTGCGAGCCGTACATGCGCGAAAACCCTCGGCTCACTGTTGCCGGGGCGTTGGCACTGGATCGGAGGGCGCGGCCTTGGGCTTACCGCAAGCATCAGTAGGGGCCCCGCTGATCATTCCGGGCGCCCGCACCACTCCCTGGCGCCATCAGGAAGAGGCGGTGCGATTCGTCTCCGCTCTCTATGCCGGCGGCAAACGCGGCGCGATGATCTGCGCCGACATGGGCACGGGCAAGACGGCGATGGCGATCTACATCGCGCTCGTGCACGGCTTTCAGACGAACGTCGTCTTTTGCCCGCTGCGCGTGGTGCAGGTCTGGCGGCCGCAGATCGAGTTGCACAGCGCCGCGCCGTTCGTGACCGCCTCGCTCGACGATTCTTTCGCGAGCGTCGCCGCCAAGCGCGCCGAGGCCGAGCGGCTGATGAAGCTCGCCCGGGCGCGCGGCGTGCCGGTGTTCCTCGTGATCAATTACGAAAGCGCCTGGCGCAGCCCGTTTGCGGAGTGGATCCTGCGCCAGCGCGTGGATTTCATGATCGCGGATGAAATTCACCGCGCGAAGGCCCCTGGCGGTAAGGCCAGCCGGTTTCTCGCGCGGCTCGGCAAGATGGCGCGCTACCGGCTGGGCATGACCGGCACGCCCATGCCGCACGGCCCGGAAGACCTCTACGGGGAACTTCGGGCCGTCGCGCCTTCCGTTTTCGGGTGGAGCAACGCCGCCTTCCGCCAACGCTACATGGTCATGGGCGGCTTCCAGAATCACCAGATCGTCGGCTACCGCAACATCGAGGAACTCAACCGGAAATTCTATTCGGTCGCCTTCCGCGTGACCAAGGACGTTTTTGACCTGCTGCCGGAGATGCACATCACCTACGCCTGCGATCTGGGCCCGGAGGCGTGGCGCGCTTATCAATCGCTCAAGCACGATCTCATCGCGCGGGTGGAATCGGGTGAGATCACCGCTGCGAACGCGCTGGTGAAGCTGCTGCGGCTCCAGCAGATTACCGGCGGGTTCATCCGAACCGACGGCGGCCAGTACGTGCAGATCGATTCGGCCAAGATGAACCTGCTGCGCGATGTGTTCGAGGACATCGCGCCCGAAGAACCCGTCGTCGTCTTCTGCCGCTTCCACAAAGATCTGGACGCGATCCATCGCGTCGCGGACGAGACCGGACGGCGGGCGCTCGAACTTTCCGGCCGCACGGACGGCCTCAAGCGCTGGCAGGCGGGCGAAGCACCCGTGCTCGCGGTGCAGATCGAATCCGGCGGCGTGGGCGTCGACCTGACCCGCGCCCGCTACGCGATCTATTACTCGCTCGGCTTTTCGCTCGGCTCCTACGAGCAGAGCCTCGCGCGCATTCACCGGCCCGGCCAGACGCGGCCGGTCGAGTATATCCACCTGCTCGCCAGGCACACGGTGGACGAGCAGGTCATGGCCGCGCTGGCGGCCAAGGCGGATGTGGTCACCGAAGTTTTACGGCAATTGAAAGGAGATCAATGAATACCGAAGAACTGAAACGCTTTGTCGCCCTCGAAGAACGCCGCCGGCAATTGGAGGCCGAGGTCGACACGATCAAAGCCGAAGCCGCCGAACTCGAGCAGCGCCTGCTGCCCCAGTTCGAACAGGAGGGCTTCGAAAAGATCTCGATCGACGGACGCACGGTGTATGTCGAGCGGAAGCTGTGGGCGAAAGCCAGGGACGGCAACAAGGCGGCCGTCTGCAAGGCGCTCAAGCGCGCACGCCTGGGCGATTACGTCGAGGAGACCTTCAATACGAACTCCCTCAGCGCCTACGTGAGGGAACTGGATCGCGAAGAGCGGCCGCTGCCGCCGAGCTTGCGCGAGGTCCTCGAAGTCAGCGAAGTTTTCAAACTCAGAACAAGGAGAAGCTAATCATGGCCAGCAAGGAAATCGTGAAGAAGAACAGCGCCGCCGCCAGCCCGTTCGTCATGTTCGGCACGCCCATTACGGAGATCCGGGACGCGGTGATCGCAAATCTGGGCGAAGGCGAAATGAACGCCGCCAATTTCGAGCGCATCAAGATCCCCGCCGGCGGCGGCACGGCGTGGACCGTCCAGGGGCTGGACGGCGAGGAAATCGAAAAGGAACTCGCCGGCATCATCGTCGCCTGGCGCGACACGCGCGCCTACTGGAGCGTGCCGATGGAGCAGTCCGACGGCAACATGCCGCCCGATTGCTTTTCGCTCGACGCGCGCACCGGCGCCGGCAAGCCCGGCGGCGATTGCCACAAGTGCGAGTTCGCCAAATTCGGCAGCGACCCCAAGGGCGAGGGCCAGGCCTGCAAGCTCGTGCGGCAGCTGTTCCTGCTGCGGGAGGAGAACCTGTTGCCCGAAATCGTCAGCCTGCCGCCGAGTTCCATCAAGCCCGCGCGGCAGTACTTCATGCGCCTGGCGTCGAAGGCGGTGCCCTGCTACAGCCTGATCACCCGGATCGGCCTCGAAAAAACGAAGAACGCCCAGGGCATCGTGTACTCGAGGGCGGCCTTCACCTCGGGCGGACGCCTGACGCCCGAGCAGGCCGCGCGGGTGAAGGAGTACGCCGCCATGCTCCA
Source organism: Bryobacterales bacterium (assembly GCA_026954325.1). Taxonomy (GTDB): domain Bacteria; phylum Acidobacteriota; class Terriglobia; order Bryobacterales; family Bryobacteraceae; genus CADEFT01. The sequence continues at coordinate 15,614 of JAIXKK010000180.1, forward strand.
GCCGTTCCTGGCGGCGGCTCCGTCTGCGCCCACGGCCAAGGATGTCCACCACAACGAAGGCGAAGTGATCTAGACCAGCGGGCGCGGCGGCAAACGTCGCGCCCGGTCCACTTTTTTCGGGAGAGCGGATGGCCGAACCAATCGCCGAATTCTTCCGCCGCCTGCACGGGGAGGAAGCATTCGGCCATCTCATCGTCTGGACTCGCCAGGATAAGGCGGCGCGCGCCTTCGATCTTGGCGCTCAGGGGGCGCTTGCCGCCGCGGTTGAGTACAGCCGCCGGCGCGCCGAGGCGTGCGACGTCTATGCGGCCGTGGGCTTGCAGCGCAGCCCGCCGGCCGGAAACGGCCGCGGGGCCGAAGACGGCGTATGCGGTATTCCCGCCGTCTGGGCCGACATCGATATCGCCGGACCGGCGCATTCCTCGAAAGATCTGCCGCCCACCGAACAGGATGCCCTCGGTCTCATCGAGGCTGTGGGGCTGCCGCCCTCGATCGTCGTGCGCAGCGGCTTCGGGCTGCAGGTTTACTGGCGGTACAAGGAACCGTGGCGCCTCGAAACCGGTGCGGAGCGCGCGGCGGCGAAATCGCTCTCCACGCGATTCCAGGCGCTGCTGCGGCAACTGGCCAAATCCCGCGGGTGGGGCCTCGATTCGACGGCGGACCTGTGCCGCGTGCTGCGCGTACCGGGCACGTTCAACCGGAAGTTGCCGGCGGACATCCGGCCCGTAACCGCCGAGTACCGCGAGTGGGAATACAACCAGAGCGATATCGAAGAGATCCTCGAAGGCATTGAAGACCCTGGTCCTCTACTTCCGCATGCAGAGCCGCAGGAGCCGCTCCCGCCGGCGAAGCTTCCGCTGATTCTGGAGGGTTGCCCCTGGATCGGGCATTGCCGGGACGACGCCGCGAGCCTTCCGGAACCCGAGTGGTATCGCATGTTGACCGTGGTGGCGCGCTGCGAGGATGCCGAACGCTGGGCGCATGAGCTCAGCAAAGCGTACCCGCGCTACAGCCGCCGCGAGACCGCGGCCAAACTGCGTCAAGCCTCCGGCGGCAAGGTCGCGCCGGTCACCTGCGCCTACGTGCAGTCGGATCTGGGCGGCGAGAAGCACTGCGCCGGGTGCCTGTTCCGCGGCAACGTGAATTCGCCCATCGCGATCGGTAGAATCGAGACCGGCGGCGCTGCGCCGGAAGCGCCCATCCCGGAACCGCCAACGGCGGACCCGTCCGGTGGCAGCGGTGCGAAACCCGAGGCCGGGAGCGATCCTCCCGCCGGCGCGCCGCCCGATAGCGACTCCGAGGCCACCGCCGCCGCCTCGAAAATCGAGCGGCTCACCGACCTCGGCAATGCGAGGCGCTTCGCCGCCCGGTACCGCGAACGGCTCCGGTATTGCGAAAGATGGGCGCGCTGGTTCACCTGGGATGGAATGCGGTGGTGGGAGGACGAAGTCCTCGAAGTCTACAGCCTGGGCGCCGCGCTCATCCGCAGTCTGTACGCTTTGGCGAAGAAGATCCGGAACGAAGAGGAGCGCGAGGCCTTCCTCGCCCACTTGATCAAATCCGAATCCTGGCGCTCCATCACGGCCATGATCAACCTGGCCAAGGCCGATCCGGCGATCGCCATCCGGCCAGGCGATCTCGATTCCGATCCCTGGCTGTTGACCGTCCGCAACGGCACCCTCGACCTGCGCACCGGCCAACTCCGGCCGCACAGCCAGCGGGATCTGATCACCAAGCTCGCGCCCGTCGCGTTCGACCCCCAGGCCACCTGCCCCAACTGGCTGGAGTTCCTCCACATGGTCATGAACCGGCGCTCCAGCCTGGTCGCGTTTTTGCAGCGCGCCTTCGGCTGCTGCCTTACGGGAATCACCAGCGACAAGGCCATGTTCATCCTGTATGGCGCAGGCGGCGACAACGGCAAGTCCACCATGGTCGATATCATCCAACGCCTGCTCGGCGACTACGCCAACCGCACGCCCGTCGACACATTCCTGAAGAAAAAAGAAGGCGCGATCCCGAACGACATCGCCAAGCTCAAGGGCGCGCGATTCGTCTGGGCTTCGGAGAACGAGCGCGGCTCGCGCCTGTCGGAAGCGCTGATCAAGGAGATGACCGGCGGCGACAAGATGTCGGCGCGGTTCATGCGCGGCGAGTACTTCGAATTTTACCCGGAGTTCAAGCCGTGGCTCGCCACCAACCACAAGCCCCAGGTCCGCGGCGACCGGGCGCTGTGGAACCGCCTGAAGCTGATTCCGTTCGACGTCACGATCCCCAGAGAACAGCAAAAGCCGCGCCATGAAGTGACCGCCATATTCCAGGCGGAATTTCCGGGGATTTTGAACTGGGCGGTCCAGGGCTGTCTCGCCTGGCAGCGCGAGGGCCTCGGCGTGCCGGAAGAAGTCCTGGAAGCCACCAGGGAGTACGAGGCCGAACAGGATACGTTCGCGATGTTTTTGGGCGAAAGGTGCATTCGCGTGCCCAACGCACGGGTATCGTCGACGGCGCTCTACAAGGTCTACCGCGTCTGGGCCGAGGAGCACGGCGAATCGCCGATGAGCCACAAAGTATTCAGTTCATTTCTCAGCGAACGGGGATTTAACAAGCTTCGCCAGACCAGCGGCATGATTTATCTCGGCCTGGGTTTGCTTGCAGAGCCAATCCACGATGGGCCGCCTTCACGTGCAAATGGCGGCAGCGGGAACCGGACGTCCCGAGACGAGGAAGGAGAGGAAGTTTGATGAGTTTTTTCGTCGATCAGCCCGGGTGGCGCCACAACCCTACATGCAGCACGCGTCCAAGTGCTCTGTTTTCAACAACCGTTTATCGCTATGTAGGGTTATGTAGGATTCACCCCTTTTATCCGTATAGCGCGCACGCGCACGCGCATATAGGGGAAATAGGTTTGATCCTACATAACCCTACATCCCTACATACTGCCGGGATGGAGAGCGCTCATGGGAATTGAGGCCGTCTTCGACCGGCTGATGGACGTGGGCGTCTCGGTCTGGCTCGACGCCGAGGGCAAGCTGCGCATCGACAAGGGCGCGCCGGAGGAGATCAAGCAGCTTGTCCGGGACCACAAGCAAGAGTTGATCGACGTGCGCCGGGCGCAGGACTACATGAACCGCGCCGGCATTCGCATCATCCGGTTGCCGCTCGGCCACCTCGCCCTCGCATACCCGCCCCACACCGACCTGGACGAACTGCGCGCGGTGGCGCGCAACCTCCGCATGGATTCGATGCCGCTGGTCATCAACGACGAGGGATTGGAGTGGATCACCCCGGAGGAGTGGCGTCGCCGCCAGGTCGCCAAGATCTTCGCTGAGCAGCGCCGCGAACGGCTCCAATCGAAGGACGCCGCAGCGGAACCGTCTCCGGCGCGGAGGCGGCGCGCATGACATCGGAGAAGGCGATCGTCAAATCCATCCTGGCTTACCTGAACGGCTTGCCTGGGTGCCTGGCGCGCAAGCGCTGGGGCGGCGGCATGGGCGTGGCAGGCGATCCCGACATCGATGCCTGTCTCTGCGGCCGCAGCCTTCAACTCGAGGTGAAGCGTCCAGGCGAGAGGCCTACGCCGCTGCAATTGAAGCGCCTCGAAGAGTGGCGCAGGGCCGGCGCGGTGGTAGGCGTGGTGACCAGCGTCGCCGCAACCCGCGCGCTTCTCGAAAATAATTCTCTTCTGATCCGGACAAACGCACCCGAGCCGGCGTATATAGTAAGTGAACAGAGTTTGTAAAGGCTCGGTTCGACAGGCGAGCGCAAAGCGCACCCTCCGAAAGATCCCCGGAAAACATCACGAGCGACGGGACTCTCGCTAAACTCCTTCCCTTCGTCTACGACGCCCAAAGTGCGTGTAAACCAAGACCAATATCCGATCTACTCAGCCGATGGCCGGCCGCTCGGCTTTCGCTCGCGCAAAGCCACGGAACGCTTGCTCGCCGGCGGGTATGTTACGCCCTGCTACGGCCGCAAGGGGCATTTGAAGGCGATCTTCCTCCGCAGCGAGGATGGCGCGAATCCGGTAGACGCATATCCGAAGCCGGGAACAAAGTACAGCTTCGAACAATCACTTTCTAATGGCCACCGCTGTTGGACGCTCAAGAGGCTCGATCTCGTGGATGAAAACGGCTGCTCCGTCAGCGCGGCGCCGATTTACCGCCGCCTTCTCCTCGATTGCCTGACCGCATGAAGCAGCATCAGTTCCATGCCGGCGCTAGGCACTGCGCACGCGAACGCGGCGCGTGGCAACCACTGTTCACTGGATCGACGCGTTGTGATCGTCGGGCATTGCACGGCACGGTCAAGCGCTTCGTCGTGGAGTGTTGCGTTCTGGATCCAGACGCGGATGTGGTTGCGGCAGAGCTGTATCGGGCATTCGAGCACTGGGCGGCGGCGACCGGAAAACGGCTCGTAATGCTGGCGCACAACTTCGAAGAACGCCTCATGGCGGCCGGCCTAAAGCTGCACGCCGGATCGACATCCAGGAACGCGCGTTGGACCGGCATCGCATTGAAGCAGGCAAGTTGAGCAGATCCGATGAACCGAATGAGGACGAGAACGATCAGGCCAGACACGGCACCATATTAGCCGCCGTCGTCTGCCAGGCGAGCCGTTTGCCGACAAGCGTTCCCAGCGGCTGTTGGATGTGGATGTTTAGGCAGACGCTGCTGGATTTGCAGTGCGCACCGCCGGCTTCCGTGCGCAAGGAGCAGGAGGAGAACATCGATCAGATGCCACGCGGTGGCTGTTCACCAAATCAGGAGCGGGAAAGGGGCATGCCGAACGCTATGAAACGCGCCGAGAGCATCGCTGCTGGGCCAGTGCCCGTGGTCGATCCGCGTTTGCAAGCCAGGCTGGACCTGGCGATTGTGCAGCAAGCCATCCGCGATCTCTGGCTGCGGATTGACGGCAGCCGCCTGACCAGCCGCGAGAAACAGGAAGCCGCCGATACGATGCTCGACGCCGCCCGCTGGGTCTTCGTGGCGCTTCACGGCGATGAGGTCTTCAGCTTCCGGCAGATCTGCGAACGATGCGGCATCGACCCCGAGAAAGCGGCCATCCGCATCTTCGCCGGCCTGCCCGACGAACGGCGGAAAGAAATCTGGCGGGCGCTGCGGCACCACCGGAACCGGCTGCTGCCTTTGAGTTGGCAGGCCTGCGGTCCGGCAGTCGTGCCGGAGAAGCACCCGAAGGGGACGAGATACCTGCGCGTTCCCGTAACGCGCCGGGGAAGCCTGCAGCGGAAGGTGGAGAAAGGGCGGACGGCACGCAAAGCAGCCTGATGGTGTTCGACCGTAGAGTGTGAGCGACAAGCCAGCCCGGCCTCGCGCCATGCAATCCGATCTCCGTTGGGTCCCCGGAAGCGACGGCAGGCCGCGGGTAGACCGATTGCACGTTTTGCCTAGCGCCAGCGAGATTTTCGAGGCTGACAGACGTTGACAAACGGCTTGCAATCCCCCGTGTTTCAGTCGATTACGAAGTCAACCTCTCCCTTTGCCGAGGTTGACACCCGGACAGTGCCGCAACAACCTCTCGGATGCATTCGGGTTCCGCTTAGCAGACAGGACGGCTCGCTGGCCGGGTATGCCTTGATTGACGAGGAAGA
>JAIXKK010000194.1 GCA_026954325.1 Bryobacterales bacterium
CTGATACCCTAGAACTGTGCGCGTCCTAGTATTGTTCTTCGGCCCGCTGAAGGACATCACCGGCCTTTCCCAAACGGAGGTCGATCTTGCTCCCGGCAGCCGGCTGGACTCTCTTTTTAACCTCTTCGCCGGCCGGTTCCCGCGGTTGCGGGAGATGGCCCCTTCCATCGTGATGGCGCATAACCGGCAGTTCGCGCCGAAGGAGACCCCGTTGGCCGAGGGAGACGAGGTTGCCTTCCTTCCGCCCGTCAGCGGAGGACTGGGACCCTATACGCACGAAGTCCGCGACCCCCAGGGACACTTCTTCGCCCTCACTCGCCAACCCATTGACGACAAATTACTTCGCAATGAGCTGCTCGCCCCCTCGGATGGAGCGGTGGTGATTTTTGAAGGTGTCGTGCGGAATAATTCCAACGGCCGGGCCACACGCTATCTCGATTATGAATGCTACGAGGAGATGGCCATCGAGGTACTCGCCCGCATCGGCCGCGAGATTGCCGCCGCCCATTCCATCGGGCGAATCGCCCTGGTCCACCGCCTGGGCAGGATGGAAATCGGCGAGGCGAGCGTTGTCGTGCTGGTAACGTCCCCTCACCGCCAGGCCGCCTTTGCCGCTGCTCTCGAAGGCATCAACCGCCTCAAACGCACCGTCCCCATCTGGAAGAAGGAATACTTCGAAGACGGCGAAGTGTGGGTGGAGGGGCAATGGGATCCATCCGTTATTTCGCGTTGATTGCCGCCTGCTTACCCGCCTTCGCCCAACCGGACCCGAAGCCGCCCGTCATCCGCGTCGACGTACGCCTGGTTCGTCTGCTGGTGACCGTGAAGGATTTTAACGGACAGGTGGTGGGCAACCTCTCCAGGTCCGACTTCAAGATCCTGGATAACGGAGTTCCGCAACAGGTTTCTCTCTTCGAGAAGTACACCGAACAGCCGATCTCCGTCGCCCTCCTGATGGACACCAGCGGTTCCATCGCTAAAGACCTGCGCATTGCCGTGCAATCGGTGAAACGCTTCCTCAACGCACTCATCCAGGAAGGCAATCCGGCCGACGAGGCTTCGCTGTTCACCTTCAACTATGAAGTCTTGCAGCATACCGGCTTCACCCGCAATCTGGCCCTCATCGAACGGCGTATTCAACCTCTGAAGGCCGAAGCCGGCACTTCCCTCTATGACGCCATCGTGTACGGATCACAGGCGCTTGAATCCCGCGACGGCCGCCACATCATCCTCGTCGTCACCGACGGCGGGGATACCACCAGCACCTATCGCTATCATGACGCCCTCAAAGCCGCCCACCTTGCCGACGCCCCCATCTATTCCATCCTTCTCATGCCCATCACCAACGACGCGGGACGCAACATCGGAGGGGAAAACGCCCTGACCACACTCGCGCAGAGCACGGGAGGACGCATGTTTACCGCCACCGTGGGGGCCGAACTCGATCAGACCCTGAACGAAATTCTCAAGGATCTGCGGACCCAATACCTCATCGGCTTCTATCCCAAGGGGATTCCCCCCACGAAAAGCCCTTTCCACACCCTGCGCCTGGACCTGTCCCGCCGCGATTTGCAGGCGGTCACCCGCAGCGGATATTATGAGGATACTCACTAATCCCGTGCTCCCAGAAATCAAGAAAAAACAAAAACCCTCCGATCAGACCTACGAAGAGCCCAAGTATCTCAAGAGTCTGATCGAAAACCACACTCCGGTGCGCGTCAAGCTGGAAGATGACACGGAAGTATCCGGCGTCATCGAGTATTATGATGCCTCCTTTATCCGCCTGACGCGGGACGATGGGCCGAACATGTTCCTCTTCAAGCACCACATCAAGTACCTCTACGAGGTCTGATTCAATACCTCTGCTTTCGGCCGCCCCATGACCCGCTCCTACCTCGAATCCGCCGTGGAGATCGCGCGTGAATCCGGAACTTTGCTTTCGCACTTTCTCGAGCGGCACATCGGCTTCGAACTGAAAGGCGACTACGACCTGGTAACCGAAGCCGACCGCGCCAGCGAACGGCTCATCGTCGAACGCCTCTCCTCCTATTTCCCCACCCACGGCATTGTCGCCGAGGAGGGCGGCGGACACGAAAGCTCTTCCGAATACCGCTGGTATGTGGATCCCCTCGACGGAACCACCAATTTCGCCCACGGATATCCCGTCTTCAACGTCACCCTCGCCTTGGAGAGGGCCGGAGAGATGATTGTGGGAGTGATTTTTGACCCCGTGCGCCAGGAGATGTTCACTGCCGAACGCGGCTCGGGCGCGTGGCTTAATAACCGCCGGATCCATGTCTCGAAAACCGGCAAACTCGCGGACTCCCTGGTCTCCACCGGCTTTCCCAGCCGCAAGCGGCACCTCAACCTGAATGTCCACTTCTACCACCAGTTAGCCATGTGCACGCACGGCGTCCGTCGCGGCGGCGCGGCCGCCCTCGACCTGGCCTACGTCGCCTGCGGACGCCTCGAAGGCTTCTGGGAGTTCTCTCTGAACCCCTGGGATATGGCCGCCGGCAATCTGCTGGTCGAGGAAGCCGGAGGCTGCGTCACCGATATGAAAGGGGAGCCGGTGAGCCTCCGGGGACCCCACATCGCGGCGGATAACGGCCTCATCCACGCCGGGATGATCGAACTCTTCCGGGAGATCTTCGCCGGCCAGTACCGCTACCCCCTGCCGGTGATGCCGTCCCAGTAAGCCCTACTCGTAGCGCCCCAACAATTCCAGGATCAAAATCACCGCCCGCGGCAGGTGAAACGGATCCTTTACCGGTAGCGCGATCAGTTCGGAAATCGGATTCCCCGCGCGGTCCAGCCTCTGCCGCCATTCGCCAACCTCCGGCATGGGATAGCGCGCGAATGAACCACCATGGACGCTCT
>JAIXKK010000053.1 GCA_026954325.1 Bryobacterales bacterium
AAAGACTCCCCGGGCTCGCCGGGAGCCTTCCATGGTGGTTCACAAGACGCTTACATTCGAGCGGCAGGTTCACTATTTGAGTGAGGCCCTGGATGAGATCCAAAGTCGGCGCCTCCCGGGCTATGAGCCGATTCCTTTTCACGCTTCCCCGATGCGCAAGGGAAAGGACTTTTGGAGGAGAGTCCCGGCGACTACGAGAGAGAACATGGTTCAGGAGGTAGGGTCGGTAATCGCCAAGTCTGATCCCAGAGGCGTGGTATTGTTCGCTGCGGCTATCGAGAAGAGTGCAAAGATGCATGGCGAGGAGGCCGTCCAATTGGCTGTCGAAGAGATCTGTGGACGATTCAATCTTTTTCTGGCAAGGCGCCATCAAGAAAAAGATACTCAAAGGGGTCTTCTTGTTTTTGCTGAAGGGCGTTTCCATCAGCGTGCTCGCACTTGGGTTCGCACATTCCGGCAGCGGGGTACGCGCATCGGCTCAATTCGTAACTTCGCTGAGGACATCCCCTATTCCGCAAGCGCAAATGACAGCCGGATGCTTCAACTGGCAGACTACGTCGCGTATTCTGTTTTCCAGCATTTCGAACACGGCGATGACAGTTTGTTCGAACCGATACGCCGCAGGTTCGACAAGACGAACGGCAGAATCCATGGGCTGGTTCACAAACGATTTTCGACTGGCTGATGGCGCCCGCCGCGATACACGCGCGGACTGACCTCGAATACCGCGCGGAATGCCCCATGGAAATTCGACAAGTCGCCGAATCCGCAATCCAGGGCAATATCGAGCACTCCAACCCGCTAGGTCAGCAATCGGACTGCAGCCTCTTAAATTAAAACCTTGCCCGGAGCACACAGGGCCTCTCCTCCGGACTCCCGCGTCGCGGCCCAGGCTCGCCCGCATGTCGCGCTGGCTCATTCCCGCTCTCGACCGCGGCCTGAAAACTACCATGTGGTTTCCATCGAGGACCATGCCATGCCGATTGAACCAGTGCCGATTGAACCAGTGAACCAGCCGGATGTTCTTTGCTATACTGCGACGGTTGGATCTTTCTACGATGTCTTCCTATCGGCTGGGCGATGATGTCGATGATTTCTGCGTGAAGTGCAAGCGGATCACGAACCATTCCATCGTTTCCCTCTTAAGTGAAGAGCCCGCGAAAGTACGCTGCCGCACCTGCTATAACGACCATGACTGGCGCCGCTGCGAGGCTCCTCCTTCCAAGAAGGATCTGAAAAAGATGCAATTGTTCAACGAGGTGCTCGCTACGGCCGCCGCCCCTGCCGCCGCGCCTGACCCTCCCGATCCGCCGGCTGAACAAGCCGCCATTGCCGCTCAAGAAGAAGCAAAGCCGAAAAAGGGCCGCAAAGGCCGGCCCTCCGCCTGATCCGGTCTTCTACTTCGTCGCCTCGAACAACCCGAACGAGAAAATCGCCGTCGCGGATGCAATAGCCACATACTGCTTGCCATCCACGGCATAGGTGATCGGAGACGCGGTCAACCCCTCGCCCATCTGGAAGTGCCACAGATGCTTCCCGTTTCTCGCGTCCACGGCCACAAGTTGCCCGTCGTCATCGCCGAAGAACACCACCCCGCCGGCAGTAGAAACCGTGCCCGCCCAGGATTCCGCCGGCCCCGTCATCGGATATTCCCAAACCCGCTTGCCCGTCGTGGGGTCGAACGCCCGCAGATAAAACTTCCCGAGATCGATCGGCCTCGGACTTGCGCCGCCCCCCGCGAAGTTCTTGTTCGGCGCCGGTTCCTTGGCCGAACTCGTGTAGATGTCGCACTGCTCCAGGGTCACCACGTAGAGCAAACCCGTTGCCGGATTGAACGAGGGCGACATCCAGTTGGTGGCGCCCCGTACGCCCGGACACACCCGGTTGCCGCCCGGCGTCGGCTGCTTGCCCGGTACCTCGATCGGACGGCCCTTCGCATCAATCCCCGTCGCCCAGTCCAGCAGATCCACCAGTTTGGTGGCTTGCAAATACTCGCCGGTCAACCGGTCCAGCACATAGAAAAAGCCGTTCCGGTTGGCGTGAAGCACCAGTTTCCGCTGCCTGCCCTTGAAAGGCAGGTCCACCAGCACGGGCCATGCCTGCGCATCCCAGTCATGTGTGTCGTGCGGGGTGAATTGGAAATGCCATTTCATCTTGCCGCTGTCGGCATCAATCGCCAGCAGCGACGAGCTGTACAGGTTGTCGCCCTGCCGGTCGCCCCCGTAAAAATCGGGCCATGCGTTTCCCGTGGTCCAGTAAATGGTGTTCGTTTCCGGGTCAAACGTTCCGCTCAGCCACGTAGCCGCTCCGCCGTATTCCACGTACTTGCCCCACGTCTCCGAGCCAGGTTCCCCCTTGGCGGGCACCGTGTACAGCCGCCACGCTTCTTCCCCCGTGGTTGCCGAGTAAGCCGCCACATAGCCGCGCATACCGCTGTCGCCGCCCGCAACGCCAACCAGAACTTTGTCCTTCACCACCATCGGCGCAAGCGTGGCGTAAAGCCCATCTTCCAGCCGCCCATATTGCTTCTGCCACAGCAGGGCTCCGTTGCGGCGGTCCAGCGCTACCAGGTACGCATCTCCGGTCACAAAAAAAACGCGGTCCCCCAGAATCGCCGCGCCGCGATTCACCGCCTCTTTCTTCGCCCGCGCATCCTTGTATTGCCAGATCAGCCTTCCCGTGCGGGCGTCGAGCGCCCTCACTTCGTTGCTGTTGGTGACGTACATCACGCCCTCATAAACGATCGGGTTCGTGCGCAGACCGCTGGCTTTGGGCATGTGATACACCCACTTCGGCACCATCGATCCCGCGTTCGACGCATTGATCTGCGTCAGCGCGCTGTGGCGGTGGCCCTGGTAGTCTCCGGCGTAGGTCAGCCAGTTGCCCCCCGGGCCCTTGAGGATATCTTCATAGCGCACCTGCGCCATTGTGCTCGCCGCCGCGAGCAGGCCGATAAGCAAGGCTCGTGTAGTCATCATTTCTTCTCCGGCTCGTAGGGACGGACACTCTGGCGGCTGAGGAACGCGATGAGATCATCCAACTCCAGCCGGCTGAGCCTCTCTTTATAATTGCGCGGCATCGGGGAGTGTTCCGCGTACGTGATCGTGCGCACGTCCGCCATCTTCAGAAGATGCAGATTCCCCTGCGCATCCTGGATCTGTACCGAATAGTTCGTCCGGTTCCGCGCTACACCCTTGATCGTGCGGCCATCGTTCAACACCGCCGTCACCCCCTTATAAGTAGGGAAACCGTCCGCATCGGGATCGACAATGGATTCCCGAATCTCCGCCACCGCCCTCACCGCTCCGACATTGCTCAAATCCGGTCCCAGCATTCCGCCGCGCCCCAGAATTTGATGGCAGTTCGAGCATCCCCCCTTGCCCCAGTAAATCTGCTCGCCCGCCTGCGGGTTCCCCGGCACCGCCGTCTCCACCGCGGGAGCCGTCAACGACCGTACATACGCTGCGATCTCCCAGATCTGCGCATCCGGCAGATTCGTGGCCGGCATGTCCGCGCCCGGCACCCCCTTGCGGATCGTCTGGAACAATCCGTCATCATCCAGCGGATGCCAGACCCCGCGCTGCCGCAGGTTCGGCCCGCGGCCGCCTTGCCCGTTCGGACCATGACAGCCCATGCAGGAAGTGGCGAACAGCTTCTTGCCGGCCGCAATCGCCTCCGGATTCCCCATGGCGGGGTTCTTCGACTTCCCTTCATTGCTTGCATCGTGCTGCGCCAATAGAGGGAGCGCGACGCAGAAACCTGCCAACACAAGCCAAGTGCTTCGCATAAACCTATCGTTAAAGCCTATCACCGTTGGCGAAACCGGAACGAGTAGAGGTCGGCATCCTTCAGCACAAACCGCAGGCGAACGGGTTTACCCGCGAGCTCGGAGACGGAGGGGCCATTCTTCCAGCGGACGATACGGGAAATCTCGTCGCCAATCGATTCCTGCGCGTCCGCCACCCCGTATCCTTCCACCGCCTTCCCATCCGTGCCCTGTATCTCCACCCGCAGGCTCCCTGCCGCCGAAGTCGAAAAATTCACTTCCAGCACCTCCCCCGTAAACCGCACCGGCTTCGTCAACAACTCTCCCCCTCCGTAGCCCGCGTGTACGCTCGCAAACCCGTCCAGCCGCATCGCGTATCGCTCCAGATGCGCGGTCGGCTGCCCGTAGTTCTTATTGACGTACAGCGACATCTCGGACGGCCCTGTCCGCACTACGTTCCAGGCCGGATAGTTCGTGCGCGAAACCCAGTTCTCCAGGCCGAGGCCCGGCCGCAGGAAAGCCTCCAGGAACGTACGCTCATAGCGAGTCCCGCCACGTGTGGTGAACAGCACCGCATCGGAAATGTCCTTATAGTAGGAGGGGTCCACGTGGATCTCCTTCGCCTCCTCCTCGTTCAAAACCTGGCGTCCGGGAAAGAATCGCGCCGCGATACTCACGTACAACTGCGGCGCGCGGAAATACGGGCTCGTCTGATTGGTGTACAAATGCTCGGCCGGAGCATCTCCGAAGCTCATCTGCTCCGGCTGCGCCCAATGAACGAAATCACTACTGGTCGTGCGCGACACCCACCGGTAGCGCGTCCCTCCCACCTCCTTGAATGTGCGGAAATAGCACACATACCTCCCTTCGCTCGACGACCAGAAGGCGAGATTCTGCGAATCGTATCGCGCCGCGCCCTTGGGCAGAACCGGCGCCTCGCGCAGTTTCCGCCAATGGATTCCATCCGCGGAAACAAATGCCGCCAGACCCGAGGAGCCGGTTCCCGCTATCGCTTTGTAACGCTCACCGGCCGCCACGCCCGGCCGGGAATCCAGAAACGGCGTAAAGTTGTGGGAGAAAGGCGGGGAACCGGCAAGGATGACGTTGTTCTCTTTGGTTCCTCTTACGGTGTACAAGCCCAGGTTCGGCTTTGTCCAGTTCTTCCCGTCGCTCGATTCCGCGTAGCAGGTGACCTCTTCCGGTCGCCCGTCCTGGCCCGCGGACGGCACGCCCCGGTAATACAGCCGGTAGCGGTTCCCATCGTGAATCACCGTGAAGTAACCGCAGAAAGCCCCTTCCCAGGGTTCATCCATGCGCAGCACAACCCCCTCATTCCTGGGCTTTGCCAGTTCCAGCCGGGAGTTTGTCAGCCGGTCCACCAGATACCGGTCGGCGAACAACTCGCGTTGAGAGCCGATCTCGATTGTCTGCGCCCCAAGAGCGGACGCCATGGCGGATACCGCAAGAAGTACTCGTAACATTGCATCCGCTATTGTAAGGTGTCGCGATGGAACTCTAGGCTTTGCCGTTCCCCTTGAGGAGCCGGTGCACGGCCACACTCGTTCCGAGAACCGCCGTCAACACGCCGCAGGCTTTCTGCCAGGTGGGCATCGGCGTGAAGTGAATCTGGTTCACCAACCCCTTCACGCCGGGCGTATGACGGATGCTTGCCATCAGGGCATGATACTCCGCGTGCGGCAGTTTCCCTTCCAGAGACACTTTGCCCTCTTTCACGGTCACGTTCACCGTCCGCGGGTTCTTCACCAGGTGGCCCATCCGGCTGCGGATGCGCGCCAGCAGGACGCTATCCGCCACCTCCTCGTGGGCAATGGCCGACTTCACTTCCGCCGCCATGCCCTGACAGCCTTGTCTCGAACCAGCGTCCGGCGCCGTTTTCCGCGATCCGGATCAAACAGGTACATTCCCAGCGCGCCGATGCCGGCGCCGGCCGCGCCGGAAAGCAAGACCCCAACCGGGGGCCTATGGGCAGCCAACTCTTTCGTTGTCATTGCCGCTACTCCTTTCGATATTTTGGGAATCCTTCGATGGCGGCGGTTCGGGACACTCCGGGAACCGCCGCAGCTTGGGGCTCTCCTTCCGCTCCTTTTCCACTTTCCGGGCCGCCGCCTTCAGGTGCTCCTTCATGTCCTGAAACTCGCAGCAATCCACTTTCAGCTTCTCCACCGGAGGCAGGAATTCCATCTCCTTGAAGGTGCTCAGGATGCGTTCAAAGAACGGCGGATGCGTACGGAAGAAACTCGCCGAGCGTACATACCCCTTCTCGCTCGCCATCTTGTCGAAGAACGTAATGAATCCGCGCGGATCATATCCCGCGCGCCAGCAGTATTGCACGCCCAGTTGATCGGCTTCCCCTTCAAATTCACGGTTCACGCCGAGCAGCGTCAGGTTCAGGGCCAGCCCCAGGCCGAAGAAGCCATATTGCAAGGCATAATATGTGCCGATGCCCACTGCGCCGCCGGTGAAGATAACCGCCGCGATCTGCGCGCTCTGATACACCAATCCGGCAATCGTCGCCTTCCGCATCAGCCGCGCGCCATGTCTCGCCGCGACGTGGGCCATCTCGTGAGCCAGCACCCCGGCGAGTTCCGATTCCGATTCCGCCTTCTCTATCAGCCCCGTGTTCACATACAGAAATCCGCCCGGCAGCGCAAAGGCGTTGATCTCCTGGCTCGAGAGAATGGTCACTTTAACAGGGACTTTAATGTCACTGTGGGCGGCCAGATCATTTGCCAGCCCCTGTACATAACTCTGTACTCTTTCATCCGCCAGTTCGGGCGGCATCAGTCCATACACCTTCAGGTCCTTGATCGCTTCCTCGCCCTTCTTGACATCTTTTTCCTGCCCTTCCCCCACCTTACGCACGCCAATGTCCTCTACGTCCCCGAACCGCCTCTGCCGCGCCTGTCCCGCGGCAATCTGCGCATCCACCCGTCTCTTCTCCTCGGGCCAGTGTTCGAGCAGGCTCAGTTTCGCCAGCCTGTTGTCGAATGCTACCGGCATGCCATGTTGCCGCTCCAGGCGTTTCTCTTGCGCCTGGCGTTCCAGGTCGAGAATCCGGCAATGCAGTTCGCGTCGTTTCTCCGTCGTGGCTTCGTCATCTCTCGATGCGAGCCGGTTGAGACGCTCCAGTTCCTTTCGGTCCTGGGAGATCTTCTGGAGCAACTGTTTTTCTTGCGACTCGAGATGTTGGGCCTGCTTCTTCTTTTCCCCCTCCAACTCCCGCCGCACCTGCTCGTACTGACTGCCGGGGAACGAAACCCGTGTCGCCAGGTCTGCCAGTTCCAGGTAGGAGCGTTCAACGAGGTTCCGAAGCGTCTGCCCGGACTGCTCC
Source organism: Bryobacterales bacterium (assembly GCA_026954325.1). GTDB lineage: Bacteria > Acidobacteriota > Terriglobia > Bryobacterales > Bryobacteraceae > CADEFT01. The sequence continues at coordinate 7,119 of JAIXKK010000053.1, forward strand.
GCTCCGGCAGGGAGCACAGCCGCCAGGCAGGCGGCGATGAGAACGCTGCGTATCATACACCGCACCTTATCCAAACCGTATGCACGCCGCTCGCCAAATCACCCCTTTGGCTCAGTGCATACTAGCCGTTAGGACAGCATGAAAGCCAAGAAAACGATGAAGGCCTGCGTACTCCGCACCCGCCAACCCGTTGACCGCTCCCCACTGTCGATCGAAGACGTTCCAATCCCGGAACCGCGGACCGGCCAGGTGCGCATCCGCGTCCGGGCCTGCGGCATTTGTCGTACCGACCTGCACGTCATTGAAGGTGAGCTTCCCGAACGGAAACTGCCTCTCATCCCCGGCCACCAGGTGGCCGGCATTGTCGACGCCAACGGACCTGGAGCAACTCGGTTTTCTAGGGGACAGCGGGTCGGCGTCGCCTGGCTGCACCGGACGTGCGGCTTTTGCGAATACTGCCTCGCCGGCAGAGAAAATCTCTGCGACAAGCCGGATTTCACCGGCTACACCGTGGATGGCGGCTACGCCGAGTTTCTCTTGGCCGCCGAGAACTTCGTCTATCCTCTGCCGGAAGCCTTTTCTGATCTGCAGGCAGCCCCGCTGCTGTGCGCCGGCATCATCGGATTTCGCAGCCTGCGCCTTTCCGGCATCCAGCGCGGAGGCCGTCTGGGCCTGTATGGCTTCGGCGCCGCCGCCCATGTCGCCATTCAAGTAGCGCGGTTCTGGGGAGCCGATGTCTACGCCATGACACGCGACAAACGGCATCAGGATCTCGCCATGGAACTCGGCGCGAAGTGGGCCGGAGGAACCGTTGATCCCCCGCCGCGCAGCCTCGATGCGGCCATCGTGTTTGCCCCCGCCGGCGAAATCGTCCCCGCCGCCCTCAAAGCGCTCAAGAAAGGCGGCACGCTTGCCCTCGGCGGCATCCACATGAGCCCCATTCCGGAAATGCCCTATTCACTCCTTTACCACGAACGCGTCGTGCGCTCCGTAGCCAACAACACCCGGCGGGACGGCGACGATTTTCTCGCCGTCGCCGCGCGCATTCCCGTCCAAACCCATGTCGAGGTTTTTCCTCTCGAAGACGCCAACCGCGCACTGAATGCACTCAAGTACGATGCCATCAAGGGCGCCGCCGTCCTCCAGGTGGAACGTACCTGATTCCATGCTGTTCGCGTGCGCGCGTGCTTTCACCCAGCGTCGTGAATTGACGCAGCCGGCTCCCGGAGCAACTCGGCCAGCGCCACCGTCACCGCCACTACCGCCGGTCCGATGAAAAGTCCTATCAGCCCGAACGACTGTGCCCCGCCAAGCAGCGCAAAAAACACGAGCAAAGGATGCAGTTTCACCCGTCCGCTCACCACGTAGGGCCGGATGAAGTTGTCCGCCAGCCCGATTACCCCCGCGCCCAAAGCCACCAGGATGATCGCCTTACCCCAAGCTCCACTGAAGGCAAGATAGATGCTCGCCGGAGCCCAGACAATAGGCGGCCCAACCAGCGGAACCATGGAAAACAAGCCTGCCACCAGGCCCCAAAGCAAGGGAGACGGCAGCCCCAGAACCAGAAACGCCAGGCCGGTCAGCCCCCCTTGCGCGGCCGCCACCGCCGCCACACCGTACATGTTGGCGATCACCGAGCGCCCCACTTCGGAAAATAACCGCTCAATTTGACGCGGTTCGAGCGGTAAAACCTCCATGGCGTACCGCCGGATCGCCTGGCCATCCCGAAAAAGAAAGAAAAGGCTGAACAGTGTCACCATTCCATCCAGAAGTAATCCCGCCAGATTGGCGATCATGCCGCGCAAAACCCGCACCAGCGTCGCGCTGGCCGACTCCACCCAACCCGTCACGATCGATCTGAGACTGAAATCCGGATCCTCCACGTCGATTCCCGCGAGATTCAGGGGCCGCTCCAAAATGTGGGTCAGCCAGGGCTCCCACCCCCCGCTTGCGTTACTCTTGCTCGCCAGGGACGCATAGAGTTGCTGTAACTCTTTCGCAACTCCGCGGCTGAGCAGCACTGCCGGAATAAGGGTCGCCAACACCACCATGACGATCGACAGAACTGCCGCGGCGCTGCGGTTCTTGATGAATCGGCTGATCCGTTCGTATACCGGATAGAACAGAATGGCGAGCGCCGTCGCCGCCACAACCGGCATCAGGAACGGCCGGACAATCGTAAAGCACAGATAGGCCGCAAGCACCGATAGCGCAATCAGAAAGATTTGCCGCTCGCGACTCTCTCCTTGAGGCTTGGCGTCCATGCTCTGGCGAATCCATGGTACCGTAGCTGCTTTGGTCCCTGGTTTGCCCACCCGCTTGAGGCGGCTTTGCCCGCTCTTGGAGTAGCCATGCGCAAGTCCGAAGCGGAAACCATCCGGCCCAACGAATTCGACACCATGGTTCTTTGAATTGAAGAAATCGACAGAATCATGCGGGCCATTCACACACGTGCTGACGAAACATTCCAGTCGCGTTCCCTGGCCGAATCGCGGGAAACGGGCGCCCTTGATACAGCGGAGCGGCGGATGTTCTTTCACCCGCCGTCTGGACTCATCGAACACGGTCCCGGGTTCCGCTTGAAGATTGCCGCTCCCGGCTTCCAGGCGGACCAGATCCCGGTTGCCGTCGAGCCGGATTGTATCACCGTTCGCGGAAAAGCGGACCTTCGGGGAACCGGAGCAGGTCATCTTTTCCGGGTTGAGGAATCGCGAGTTGTTTCCCCGCTTCCCCCTGGCTCAAGCCATCGTGTTGATCGACCAGGGAGAGGACTCACACGTTCAGCTTCAAACAAAGGCGGCCGCGGGCTGAATGCCGCGCTGGACCCCATAAACAAAAAGGGCCGGCCGTGATTGCGGCAAGGTCACGGCCAGCCAGCCTGGCAGGAGAATCGCGTGAGGTCTAGAACGGACTCTTGCTACCAGAAACTTGAACAAGACAGCCGTCGCTGGACGCCGTTCCTCCGGGCGGGAGGTGTGCCGAACTCCGCGGAGCGGCGGCGCCTAGCGATGAGGCCCACTGCAACTCCGGCGGTTTTCACCGCCTCGCAAGGGCAAATCCAAACCCTCCGTTGGCGCGCGGCGCGGACGTCGGTAGCGGTTCGCGTACGGGACACAACCCGGCGCTCCCGCGTGCTCACGCCCGCGCATCACACATCATCGAGCCTCGCGCACGATCCTCTCTTCCCATCCGCGGCGCTGCTGAAAGTATCAACGTTGAGAGGGAGATCAGTTAGCTCAACCGGATTCAAGCACCGCGGATGAGCGGAGAGTTCCTTGTGCGGCGTCAGCCTGTCATGCTCATTTACTTGCCAAAGATCTGCATTGAGTATAAATTTCTCCCCGCAATCCATGACATACCGCCTGGACTGTATTTGTAGACCCTGCGTCACGGTCCCAGCCCGTCACGCCGGAACTTCCCTTTCGTACCAGCAAAATACCCGCTGCACGGTATTCTCTTTCCCCTGTCCCGGCCCTAATCTTGGGATCAGGTAGCCAGATACCAGTGCACAGGGAAAAGGATCATTCTCGAAAGGTCGTTCCGATCGAGCGCTATAAGTCGCATACCGCTTCCCGCAAGGACGAACGGATCGACTGCGTGTTCCTGACCGGCTCGAAGAATGACGCCGCCATGGCCGGGAGAATGGTCGCCTCCCGCGGCATCCGCATTCACCATGCCTCCTCCCTGCGCCAGGCGCGCTTGTTCCTCGCCATCAGCCGGGCCACCGTCCTGCTTGTGAATGCGCGCTTTGACGGAGGCGATTGGCGGGACGGCCTTCAACTCCTGGCCCGCAACCGCCTGCCCGCCGTGCTCGTGGTCGCCATCCCCGAGTTCGATGGATCTTTGTGGGTGGAGGCGCTTCGGGAAGGAGCGTGCGACGTGATCCCCCAACCGTTTCGCTCCGACGAACTCATCCGCGTCATCGAGAGCGCCAGCGAATGCGCCACCCGTACCGAGGCGCGCCGCGCTCTGGCCACCCGGCCCGCTACACTAGTCGAGAGTTTGGATGGAGCCGACAGAACGAAAAGTTCATAACAACATACCGCGCCCCCCGGCCGGCCGCCCCGCCGCGGCCTTCCGTCTCGCTCTCCTCGCCGGATTCGGCGGGGTCTTTCTTCTTATGGCCTTCGTCGGCATCGACTCCCTGCGCATCGTCCATCGTATCGAAGCCAGCAACATCGAGAGCGACCAGGAGTTCCTCAAACGAAACGACACCCTCGAGCGCATCCGTTCCGATTTCTATCTCTCCGGCAGCTATGTCCGCGACTATCTCCTCGATCCCAACGCTACCTCCGCCGAGGCCCACCTCCGTAGCCTGAAGCGCCTGCGGGCGCAGATTGAAGCCGCCCTCCGGGAATACAATCAGGGACTCGGGCCCGACGAGCGCGCCGCTTTCACCGATCTCAACGCCAGATTCGACACCTACTGGCAATCCATTGATCCCGTGCTCTCCTGGAACGCCCAACAGCGCCGTGCCCGCGGCTTCGCGTTCCTTACCGAGGACCTCGTCCAACGCCGCATTGAAGTCCTCCGCATTGCCGACCGTATCGGCGACCTCAACGAACGCCGCCTCCACTCCCAGGAGCAAAGTGTCTCCGCGCTGTTCCAGTCTTTCCGCCAGCGATTGATCCTCATCCTCGCCACAAACATGGGATTGGGCGTCCTACTGGCCGCCGGCACCGTCTTCTACATCCTCAAGCTCGAAAACGACCTCTGGCGCCGCTACAAGGAGATCCTCCATTTCCAGGGCGAATTGGAAAGCCTTTCCGCCCGCCTGCTCCGCGCCCAGGAGGAGGAACGCCGCTCCATTGCACGCGAACTCCATGATGAGATCGGCCAATCCTTGACAGCGCTACTCGTCGATGTCGGCAACGCCTCCGCCCTCGTCCGCTCCGAACAGGAGGATCTACGAGCACGGCTCGCCTCTATCCGTAAACTCGCCGAGGGCAGCATCGCCTCCGTGCGCAACATGTCTCTGCTCCTGCGTCCTTCCATGCTCGATGACTTCGGCCTCATCCCCGCTCTCCACTGGCAGGCCCGCGAAATGTCACGCCGCACCGGCGTGCGCGTCGAACTCTCCGCCGGCGATGCTCCCGACTCCTTCTCCGACGAGCACAAGACCTGCGTCTATCGCGTGGTCCAGGAGGCCCTGAACAACTGCGCCCGCCACGCCCAGGCCACTCACGTCCGCATTGTCGTGCGCCAGGAGCCCACCCGCCTCCTCCTGGTCATCCAGGACAACGGGAAGGGCTTTGACCCGCGCTACGTGCGCGGACTCGGCCTACTCGGCATGGAAGAGCGTGTACGTTACCTCGGCGGCAACTTTCATCTCGAATCAGAGCCCGGCCGCGGTACCCTCATCAAAATCGAACTTCCCCTTGTCGATATGAGCGAACTTCCCGTGAAGTCCGCCTGATTCTTACCAGCCCGCAAAGGGGCCGCCGCCGCCCCTCAAGCCCTGTGCGGACTCGCAACGTGGCCCGGCGGCGAGCCTCCGTTTTGCGGGCGAGTCCTTAGAAGCGGCGGCCAACCTGTCTCGTCTCCCCCGCCGGCCCCGGCATGCGCCGCGATCCTTGATAACCGGGCGCCATCAGACGGTAGGCTACGCACGTTAACGACCGAGCCGGTTCTCTTTACCTGTCCCTCGCTTCACCCAGGCTCCGCCCAGTTCACGGTTCCCGGATGACCGCCGGTTGCAGGCCGGATTTTTCCCCTCTGCCGTCCCGCGCGCGGTACGCTGGTACAGGGAAAGCCCAACAAAAGTTCCATGAGCGTAATTCGAATCCTCGTGGCCGATGATCACACCGTCATGCGCACCGGCCTGTGCCTTCTGCTCGAACGTCAATCCGGCTTTGAAATTATCGGCCAGGCCGACGACGGCCGCAAGACCGTGGATCTTGCCGACCGGATTAAGCCCGATGTGGTGGTCATGGACATCGCCATGCCTCACCTCAACGGAATCGAGGCCACCCGCCAGATCGTCTCCCGTTACCCGCAAACCTCCGTGGTCATCCTCAGCATGCATTCCGATGAGAGCTACGTCCTGCGCGCCCTCAAGGCCGGAGCCCGCGCCTACCTCCTCAAGGACTCCGCGGAAACCGATCTCATTCAAGCCATCCATGCCGTAGTCGCGGGCAAGTCCTTCTTCAGCCCCGGCATCAGCCGCATGCTCCTGGAAGACTACATCCGTCAAGTCCAGCAAAAAGGCGTGGAAGACAGCTACGAACTGCTCACCACGCGAGAGAGGGAAATCCTCCAACTCCTGGCGGAGGGAAAATCGAACAAGGAAGTCTCCTCCATGCTCAACCTCAGCCTCTACACCGTCGAAACCCACCGCACCCATATTCTTCAGAAACTCAATCTACACAGCGTCCCTGAACTGATTCTCTATGCCGTGCGCAAGGGAATCATTTCCTGACTGAACGGGAAAGCGCCGGCGCCCTCTGTCAAGGCGCGTCATAGCCCTTCAGCCGTCTGATCCAGATGTTGCGGTACCTCACCTGGTGATGATGGTTCTGCAACAGCAGAGGTTCCTCCGGCGCATGGGGAGAATACACGGCAACCTTCGCGTGCACGACGTGACCCAGAATCTCTTTGCGGTGCTGCACCAGAACGCCGTTATGGATCACCGTTACGTATGCCGGCTTCACCACCATGCCTGCCGCGAAAACCGGAGCCTCGAAGAAGATGTCGTAGCTTTGCCACTCTCCTTCCTTGCGTGAGGCATTCACCAGGGGCGGCCACTGTCCGTAAATGGACCCTGCCTGTCCGTCCGCGTAAGTCACGTTCGCGAACGATTCGAGCACCTGGATTTCATAGGCGCTCATCAGCATTACACCGCTGTTGCCCGCATCCTGGCCTTTGCCCGCCTGCCCCGCCGGAATCATCCACTCCACGTGCAACTGGCAATCGCCGAACTTGTCTCTCGTGACAAGGTCTCCTCCTTGAGGATCTACCTCGAAATATCCGTTCGCCACCTTCCACGTCGAGGCCGGGGCCGTGCCCTTCGCCGCCGTCATTCTCCATTTCGAGAGATCCTTTCCGTCAAACAGCACTACCGCATCCGACGGCGGCGCGCCTGGCGCGCTCCCCGGCGTCACCTTCGCCGGGTGCGGGCGCGAGATGTCATGCACTCGCCATGGTTGCCCTGGCAGGAATGGAGTATCGTCGTACCCCAGCGAGTGATCCACGTTGGGCTTGGCCGCGGTCTGGCCGGCCAGGACACCGGAATTGAACAGAGCCGGCGCCGCCGCGAGAACGAAGAGTGATCTAAAGATCATAGTGCGAGGAGTCCGGTCCACATTATTTCAACGTTTCCACCCGCGCCGCAATCCTTGTTCCTCGCCTTGACCACGGCACTCCCGGCAGTGTACCCTCAGCTTTCGAAGTCGATATGATTCTCCCTACCACCTACTGGGCTGCCTTGCTTTTGTCCATCCTCTCCATGATTTGCTGGGGCTCTTGGGCCAACACGTTCAAAATGTCCGGCGCCAAGTGGCGATTTGAGCTCTTCTACTTCGACTACGCCTTCGGCGTTCTCCTCGCGGCTTTCGTGGCGGCCCTTACCCTAGGACAGTTCGGAACGGAATTGTCCTTCATCGACAACATTCAGGTCACCGGCAAGAGACAGATCGCCTATGCCCTCGTGGCGGGAGGCGTCTTCAATCTCGCCAACATGCTTCTGGTCGCGGCCATCTCTCTCGCCGGCATGTCCGTGGCTTTTCCCGTCGCCATCGGTCTTGCCCTGGTCATCGGAGCCGGCCTCAACTACATCATCAATCCGCAAGGAAACCCCGCCCTCTTGTTCGGCGGCGTCTGCCTCGTCCTCATGGCTATCCTGTTCGACTCCATGGGTTACAGCGCCCACAGCCGCGCGCAGGCGGAAAATAAAGGGAAGAAATCCAAAGGATCGGCGAAGGGCATTATCGTGAGCCTCATCAGCGGCATTCTCATGGGTGCTTTCTATCCCCTCGTCGAACTCTCAAAAACGGGAGATATCGGACTCGGCCCCTACAGCGTCGCGGTCTGCTTTTCTATCGGTGTCTTTTTCACCACGTTTGTCTTCAATATCTACTTCATGAATCTCCCGGTTCAAGGTAAGCCCGTGGAGTTTTCACAGTATTTCAAAGGTACGGGCCGGCAGCACCTGTTGGGCGTCCTTGGCGGAGCCATTTGGTGCACCGGCGCCATTGCCAACTTCACCGCCGCCAGCGCGCCCAGAAGCGTACAGGTCGGCCCGGCCGTCAGTTACGCGCTCGGCCAGGGCGCCACTCTCGTCAGCGCCCTTTGGGGCCTGTTCTACTGGAAAGAATTTCAAGGCGCCGGACCCAAGGTGAATATGCTCCTCCGGCTGATGTTGTTGTTTTTCATCGCCGGCCTGACGCTCATCTCCATCGCCCCGCTTTTCGCCTCCTGAAGAGCCCGTCGAGCCTAGTACCGCTTCATGAACGATTGAAACCCGCCCGCATCAAGATTCCTCTTTGTATTCTCCGCATCGGCCGGATCCGCGACCGGCCCCACCAGCACACGCCTCAGATTTCCGGATTGCGCCGAGGCGGTTCGCGCCCGGAATCCATGCTTCGTCAGGTATTCCACGAAAACGGCCGCAATGCCCCGGTCAACCACGCCCACCTGCCAGTAGGCCTCCCCTTGGGCCGGTTCCGCCTCTGTTGCCGCCAACCCCGCCGCTGCCGCCGGCCTCGCCTGGGGGACAATCACCGGCGTCGAACGCGCCGGCAGCGTCTCGGCATGCGCTTCCATGGGCCCTGGCGCCTTTGCCTGCTCCGCGGTTGCCGGTCTCACCGGGTCGACAAAGATGGCCGGCGCCGGTTCCGGCTTCTCTTGCGCCTTCATCTGCGCGGCCGTAATCGAGCGGCCGCAAACATACGCGAGCGTCGAAACCAGCCCCATCACCACCAGAAACATGCAACAAACGGCAATCAGTTGTCTCTGGCCGAGCACAACCGCGAGTTGATCATCGTGGGTTTGCGTCATGAACTCAGCAATCGGCGGAACTAAGAAAAACCATTAGGGCGCCCTAAGGAAAATCCTCGTGGGGATCGCATCCTTGACCAATACAGTTTTCCAGGCATTCTTCCGATCTCCCCTCTGGTGCCCGACTTTCGGCAACTACGCCTCGAAGCCCTTCGCGCCTCCCAAAACATGGACGGCGGATGGGGCTATCTGCCCGCCCGCCAATCCTGGCTTGAACCCACCTGTTACGCCCTGCTTGCTCTCTATCAGGACCCCGCCTCGGTATCCGCCTGGGAGCGTGGCTGGAGCCTGCTCCGTTCCTGGCAACTCCCCGATGGCGGCTGGCGCCCGGCAGCGCCCGTGTCCGCCTCCTCCTGGGCCTCCGCGCTCTGCGTCACATTGCATTGCGTCCAGGAAAGTTACGATTCTTCTTTTGAACGTGGTCTCCAATGGCTCATCGGGTCGAAAGGCTCCGAAGGCGGATTCTTCGAGCGAGCCGTGAATACCGTCTGGAAACTTCCCGTGGAATACGACCGCCGCTGGAAGGGTTGGCCCTGGAGCCCGGATGCCGCCAGTTGGGTGGAGCCCACCGCGCACTCCCTGCTTGCGCTGAAGAAAGCCTCCCGAAAAGCCCCCGCCGGCGCCATCGCCCGGAGGATCGACGAAGGCGAACGCATGCTGCTCGACCGGCGCACAAATGACGGAGGTTGGAATCACGGCAATCGCCGCGTCTACCACGTGGATCTGCCCTCCTATCCGGAAACCACCGGAATTGCCTTGACCGGCCTCCAGGGATGCACCCGGGACAACCTGGAGCGCTCCCTCGATCTCGCCCGAAAGTACTGGATGGAGACAAGCTCTCCGCTCGCCAAGGCATGGCTCGCCATTGGCCTGCGTAACTTCGGCAGGCATCTGCCGGCTCCGGCGTCCCCAACTCCTCCAGACCGCGACGTGATGGTAACCGCTCTCGAGGCCCTCGCCTCTCCCAACGGAGGCCACCAATGGCTCAAAATCGCCTGAAACTCCCCCGGCGTCGTTTCCTCCCCTTGGCCGGGGCCGCCCTCCTCGACGGATGCGCATCTCCGCCCCGCTTGCCCATGGAACCTCCCGGCGCCTCCGCCGTCTTCATTGCCAAAGCGGCTTCCTATTCCCGGGAACTTGCCGCCACCCTCGAAACCGGCGTCAGGGCGTGCGGTCTTTCCGTTAAGGGAAAGAGCATTCTCCTCAAACCCAACCTCGTCGAATTTGATTCCTCCACCACCATCAACACCAACGTCGCCCTCCTCGCCGCCGCCATCGAAACCTTTCAGAAAATGGGAGCCGCCGTGGTCCGCGTCGGCGAAGGACCCGGTCATCGCCGCGATACCATGTTCCTCGCCGAAGAGGCCGATTACCGCAAAGGCCTCGCTCGCTTCGACCACCTCTTTGTAGACCTTAACCGCGACGATATCGTCCCGGTTCACAACTTCGCCGGCCAACCCGAGTTCTTTTTCCCCAAAACCGTCCTCGCCGCCGACCTCATCGTTTCCATGCCCAAAATGAAGACTCACCATTGGGCCGGCGCCACGCTCTCGATGAAAAACTTCTTCGGCCTGGTCCCCGGAGCCATTTACGGCTGGCCCAAGAACGTCCTTCATCAGATCGGCATTCCTAAGTCCATCCTTGCCCTCAACCGCGTTTTCCGCAATACCTTCGCCATTGTCGACGGCATTGTCGGCATGGAAGGCAATGGGCCAATCCAGGGTTCCCCTAAGAAGTGCGGCGTAATCGCCATGGGGCGCAATCTGCCCGCCGTCGATGCCACCTGTTGCCGCATCATGGGAATCGATCCACAAAAGCTCGAATATCTTCAGTTAGCCCGCGAACTGGGACACATTGATTCATCCAACATCGAACAGCGGGGAGAACCCATCGGCGCCGTCCAGACATCCTTCCGGCTGATTGAGGCTTTCCGTAATGTCCGGTTGGCGTAACACGCTCTTCGCCGCGGCCGCTGCCGCCCTCTTTGCCGCCTATTTCATTGCCTGGCGCGCACCCGCCGCCGGCACCTATCACGACGACGGGGTCTACATGGTCACCGCCAAGGCCTTGGCCGAAGGCAAAGGCTACCGCATCATCAGCCTCCCTTCCGAAATCCCTCAAACCAAGTACCCCGTCCTGTTTCCCCTTCTGCTCTCCGGCATCTGGAGGCTGGAGCCCGATTTCCCTTCGAACGTTCCGTTCCTCAAGCTTCTTCCGCTCGCCGCCGCACTCGCCTGGTTCCTCCTCTCATGGGCTCTTCTGCGGGGGGAGGGCGCATCCTCCACCCTCGCGGCCTCCCTTTGCCTCCTCGCCGCTGGCTCGGCCTGGGTAGTCTACATGAGCAACGCCATGCTTTCCGAAACCCTCTTCGCCGCCCTCACCACCGCCTCCCTACTCTTCCTCCGCCGCGCTGAGCGCCGGCCAAATTGGCGCGACGTGCTCCTCGGAGCCGTCTTTGCCGCGCTCGCCTTTCACACCCGCGGCGCCGGCGCCGCGCTGCTCGTGGCCGCCCCCGCGCTGCTTGCCTGGAAGCGTCTCTATCGCCATGCGCTGTTGTTTTCCACCGTTGCCGCCGTATTCTGCCTCCCCTGGCTCGTCTGGGTCGCTTCTCATTCCTCCAGCCCCGCGGCCAACGCGGACTACTACTCCAGTTCCAACTACCAGGGTTGGAACATTCTACTCAACTTCACCTGGTCTCAAAAGCTACACATCCTCTTCCAGAATGCGCTCATGCTCCTCCTCACCCCCGGGCTTCTCGCCGGACTCCCGATGCGCCCTGCTTTCCTCATCCCCGCCGCGCTCGCCGGCGGCGTGATCCTTGCCGGCATATTCCGCGCGGAGCGCTCTATCCTGCCCGCTTTCCTTGCCGCCTACTTCGCCCTCCTCCTGTGCTGGGCCTGGAGTCCCCTGCGATTCCTCGTGCCCCTCTTGCCGCTCCTCTATTGGTATGCGTGGAGCCAGGTGTCGGGCAGGACCGTCATGGCAAGCGCCTGCGCCGCTCTCGCCTGCCTCTCCTGCGCGCTCTCCCTTGCCCAGGCATCCGTCCACACCATCCGCCTTGGCGATCCGCAGCCCAATCTCCGCCCCTCCGACGGCTGGTATCCTCTCGCATCCCTCCTCGATTGGACAAAGAAACACACCCCACCCGCCGCGGTTCTTGCCGGAAATCTCGATCCCCTCTACTACTTGTACACCGGCCATAAATCCATTCGCAGTTTCTCCGCCGACCCCTACTCCCTCATCTATTCCCGTTCCACCAACCCCATTGGGGCCCCACCGCAACTTCTCCACAATCTTCAGGCCGCCGGCGCCTCCTTCTGGATCCGTACTCCCAACTCCACCTTCCTCGAAGGGACACACCTCGAGCAGGCGCAACTCACACTGAGCCGGATATATCCCGCCTCGCTGCGCCCACTTTCCCCGCCCGTTCCCCCAACCCATGGCATCTACTCAATCCGCGGCCCCCAAGCCGCTTTGCTCGGCCGCCAGGAATGCTCTCACCGTGTTGTTCCCCGAACGCCCTAGTTATTTTCTGGCGTGAAGCCATTGATAATACATAGATGTAGGCGTACAGGCGCGCTGCTCCTCGCGACGTGGGAGAGCTTATGTTGTTCGCCCGCGGCATCGAACTTGGCCGGTGATCGCTGGACTCCAGGCCGGGAGGCTTGTGCGGACACACTTCGGCCGTAAATGGGACCGAGGATGGTTGCTGCAAGAGGAAGATCATGCTGCCTTTTTGCCGCGCGCCGGTTTGGCGGTCCGTAACATCCCGGCAATCCGCATCAGGTTATTGGCCGGCACGGCGGCGCCCACCAGAACCTCGAACCGGTCGCGGCCTTTGGCCCGGCATCGCTTCATCCCCCGGCCACGAAACAGCACCGAGATGCGACCCTCGCCGGCTGGCGGTTCACTTCATGAAGTTACAGGGTGAAGCGGATGGGAAACCCCTCTCGCCATCTCTTTTCTCTCTCCTATTCTTGCCAGGCTTCTTCCTCCTATCCCAAAATTACTTCTTCCGGAAGCATCCCTTTTCGTTTTGCTGAACGCCCCCATTTTGAGCCGTTTTATCGACCGGTCCGACTAGGTGGATTCTTCGCGCATTTAGCGTGCTTCCCCTGATTTTGCCTTCCCCAGCGCGGATGTTAGCCTTGAACTACGCTTGCAAACTAAATCCCGAAGCGAGGAGAGGAAACTACATGAGTCACATCGTTGTTTTAGCCTGGAAGCTGCGAATCTGGAAAGATACCCGCGGCCAGGACCTCATTGAATATGCATTGATGGCGGGCTTCGTCGCCGTCGCCGCCGGCGCTATCATGCCCAATATTTCCGCCAGTATCAGCCAGATTTTTTCCAAAATCGGTTCCGTCATGACAGACGCCGCTGCCAGCTAAATAGCATATTGAACCCACGGAAGTCTCGAGGGCGGAACGGGATGATCACCCCTTCCGCCCTCGTTGCGTGTGTGCCGAGCATGTTCGACACCTCGGGGGTGAAAGTCCTCTTGACAACCTGATGGAGGTGAAGTCATAGCGAAGCGCAATGGCGTCGTCGCGAGGCGGGGTCTGAAAGAAGCGCGGAGCAAAGGTGCGAGCCGATGTACAAGAACCGGATTCGAGGCATACGGTGCCGGGCGAGCGGGCATGTGATCGCGAAGCCCATATCCATCAAGGACACTGGTT
>JAIXKK010000198.1 GCA_026954325.1 Bryobacterales bacterium
GCGTATCAGCGGGTGGCGCGGAAGTAAGTAGGGCTAGCGGGTCCGCCAGTTACACGACATCCGCGCGTTGGCGGACAAACCTTGATCTTACTTTCCCTTTCCCGCGGATCAATCGGATTTTGTCTCCCATGCGCCGGGGTCTCGACCATAGAACTCTTCGCGCCACTTCTTCCGCAGGCGGCGGAGTTCGAGGATGAGGTCCATGACCATGCGCTCGATCTGCTCAGCCGCCAGGCGGTAGGCATCCTCCTTGCCGCCCATCGGATCCCTGACTGTCCACTCGCGGACGGGGGCTTTGGCCTGCGGAAGAGGGACGCCACTGATATTCACTACCAAGTCAAAGGTCTCACCAGCGTGGTCGGCGATGGGCTTGGGATAGGCATCGCCGAGGTCGATGTTCTTTTCTTCCATCACCTTACGCGTTAACGGCATCACCCTGCCGGCGGGGGTGAGACCGGCGCTGCGGGCGTCGATGACGTCCGAGCCGTAGCGGCGGGCGAAGCCTTCGGCCATCTGACTGCGGATGGCGTTGCCCAGACACACGAAGAGGACTCGAAAGGGGCGCTCCATGGACGGGCGGCTTAGCCTTGCCTCACCTTTTCGAGGAATCGGTTGTGCACGCGGGAATCCGCGGTCAGTTCCGGATGAAAAGTAGCCACCATGTGTCTACCTTGCTCGACCAGCACGGGATCCCCGTTGTACTCCATGAGGACACGAGCTTCCGGGCCAACACCGCGGATGATGGGAGCGCGGATAAACACGGCCTCCAAGGGTTCGGAAAATTCCTCGCCGCGCAACTGCACGATGCGGCTGTCGATCTGACGGCCGTAGGCGTTGCGCTCGACGGTAAGGTTCATCAAGCCGAGCGATTCCTGGTGGGGCGAGCGGACATCGTTGGCCAGCAGGATCGCTCCGGCGCAAGTTCCGAAAACGGGTTTGTGCTTCCCGAACCGGGCAAGGCGCTCGAACAGGCCTTCGGCGCGGAGGAGCTTGAGCATGGTAGTGCTTTCGCCGCCGGGAATGACGAGGCCGTCGACGGTGTCGAGATCTTCCGCGGTCCGCACCTCGACGGCTTCCGCGCCCGCTCGTTCGAGCGCTTTGCGGTGTGCTTCAAAATCGCCTTGCAGGGCCAGGACGCCGATCCTCATCAACTACCAGCCTCGCGTCTGAAGGAGTTCGCTTTCGGGCAGTTTGGCCACGTCGATGCCGAACATGCCGATGCCCAACTCCTCACTGGCCTCGAGGAGTTTTTGCGGGTCCTTGTAATAGGTAGCCGCCTTCACGATGGCTTTGGCGCGCCGTTCCGGATCATCAGACTTGAAGATGCCGGAGCCAACGAAGACCGCCTCCGCGCCAAGCCGCATCACCAATGCGGCATCGGCGGGCGTGGCCACGCCGCCGGCGGAGAAATTGGGAACGGGGAGTTTACCGTGCCCGGCGACATATTCCACCAGTTCGAGCGGCGCCTGGTGCTTCTTCGATTCGGCAACCAGTTCTTCCTTGCCGAGCACCGTCAACTGGCGCATTTCCTTCTGGATGGTGCGCATGTGGCGCACCGCTTCGACAATGTTGCCCGAGCCGGCCTCGCCCTTGGTACGGATCATGGCGGCGCCTTCGGCGATGCGGCGGAGCGCTTCGCCCAGGTTGCGGGCGCCGCAGACAAACGGCGTCTTGAAACGGCGCTTGTCGATGTGGTGCTCTTCATCGGCGGGCGTGAGCACTTCGCTCTCGTCGATGTAATCCACCTTCAGCGCCTCCAGGATCTCGGCTTCCATGAAGTGGCCGATGCGAGCCTTTGCCATTACGGGAATGCTGACGGCGCCCATGATTTCGCGGATCTTGCTGATGGGCGCCATGCGCGCCACGCCGCCTTCCTTACGGATATCGGCCGGCACGCGTTCGAGCGCCATCACGGCGGAGGCTCCCGCCTTTTCGGCGATCACCGCCTGCTCGGCATTGGTGACGTCCATTATGACGCCGCCCTTCAGCATTTCCGCCAGGCCAACTTTGAGCCGGAATTGTTCATCCAGGTAATTCATTCGCTACCTCCTCGCTAACCTCTAAGTCTTAAACTAAATCCTAAACCAGCGCCGGAGACGGAGTCATACCGCTCGCCGCGCGTACTCGCTCCAGTTCCTCGCCAAATACTCTACCCAGGATGGAGACTCCCTCGCGAATCCGAGCGGGATCCAACCCGGCAAAACTCAACCGCAAGCCGCCCGGCTCGACGCGCGAGACGGCGAAATATTTTCCCGGCAGATAGTTCACGTTGGCGCGCTCGGCGCGGGACAGCAGTTCGGCGGCGTCCAACGGCTCGGGAAGACGTACCCAGAGGTTCATGCCGCCCTGTGGACGGGTGAAGCGGCTTCCTTCGGGAAGATACCTGGCGCAAGCCGAAAGCACGGCGGAAAGCCGCTGCGCACCGGCTTCCAGAATGCGGGCACGGTGCGCCGCCAGGCGGCCCGATTCGGTGAAGCGGAACAATACCGCCTGCGAAAGATGGTCGCTGTGCAGGTCGCAAAACTGTTTGGCCTCGGTCAGCCGCTGGATCAACGCGCGGGGGCCGATCACCCAGCCGACGCGCAAACCGGGAAAGGCAATTTTGGAAAAAGAACCGATTGAGATGACATCTCCGGAGGCGTCGAGTTGTTTCAGCGGGGGCAGCGGCTCGCCTTCGTAACGGAGCGGTCCGTAGATGTCATGTTCCATGAGGATGACCCCCGCTTCGCGCGCCAGCCGCAAAATGGAATGCCGGGCGGATAGTGGCAGAGTGGCTCCCGTGGGGTTCTGAAAGTTCGGAGTCACCACGAGCAAACGCGGCCGCTCAGTGTCGATGATGCGCTCGAGGGCGGCGACGTCGATGCCGTGCGCTCCCACGGGGATGCCCGCAAGCCGGGCTCCGGCGGCGGCAAACACGCCACGCAGGCCAGGGTAAACAGGATCCTCGATAGCGGCGCAATCGCCCGGGCGGATGAGAACCCGCTGCATCAGATCGAGCGCCTGCTGGCAACCGCTCGTGATGATGATGTCGTCCGACGGGCCGGCCAAGCCGTCGCGCCGCGCTTCATCGAGAAGGTGCTGACGCAGGGGTTGGTAGCCGGCAGGCGAGCCAAGCTGGAGAATGGTTACCGCGGAGTCGCCATGCATGACCTCGTGACATGTGGAGCGAAACTCGGCCATGGGGAACAGATCGCCGTCCGGACGGCCGCTGGCGAAGCTGATGCCTCCACTCCCGAGCGACAAAGCCGGGGCCGGAGTTCCCGCGGCGCCGCCCAAATCCTCCCATGTGATGCGGCTTGCCGGCTCGCCCGCACCTTCGACAAAAGTTCCCCGGCCGACGTGACCTTTCAGCAAGCCTTCGTTTTCCAACAATTCATAAGCGGCGGAAACCGTAGCGCGGTTCAGGCCAAGCATACCAGCCAATTCGCGAGTCGCGGGGAGCCGTTCACCGCGCGGGATACGCCCGGATTGAATATAGTCGCGCACCTGCTCGAACAATTGGCGGTAGAGCGGCGTATCCGATCCGGAATCAATCACGATGGCGGGCAACATGATCGGCAACGACCACCGTACCATATTGGATGGGTCCAATCAAGCCAATTCACAATCCGGAGACGGAGCGGAGCGCCCACCCGATACGGATTGCCTTGGTACAATTTGTTCACGCGATGAGATATCGGCGCTTTCTCCTGATTCTTCCCCTGGTTTTCACTCTCTGCCTGGAGAGCCTAGAGGCACAGAAGAAAAAGAAGAAACACGGCGAGGAGGAAGAGGCGACGCAGACACTGGAACTGCCGAAAGACCCGCCGCAGGCGGTTGCGGTGGAACCACAACGACTGGGCTTCCTGACGGCGCCGTTGACATCCAAAGGCCTCCTTTCGCAGCAGGTGCGGGATGGACTGAAGAGTCTGCGGAAACTGGCACACGGGGCTGCCATTGTCAAGATCAGGGCGTTTGTGGCAGGCACCGGAGATTTGCGCCGGGTGCAGGCGATCGTGAGTGACCAGTTCACCGACTGGAAGCAGCCCTTGCCCGCGCTCACCACCATTCAGGTGGGGGGGGTGCCGCAGGAAGGGGCGCAGGTGCTGCTGGAGGCTACGATAGTGGAGAAGAAGGCGGTGAATCCGAATGGTCTCGCTTTCTTTTCCGGGCAGCAGGTGGCTTCGAAGGAAGCCCTGGAGAAGATCGGTCCGCTGTTTTTGCAGTCTTTGGAGCAGTTGCGTACCGCGCAGCGAGGCGTGAACATCGAGGGTGCGGACATTCTGCGGGCCACGTGTTTCGTGAGCACGCTGGGCGATTATGGAGATCTCCGCCGGAGCCTGGCGCAGCAATTCCCGAACGCGGCGTTGGCGATTGTGCAGACACTCCGCGGATTGAGCCAGGGGTTGGTGGAATGCGAAGCGGTCGGGCGGGCATCGTCGGCCCCCGCGGCTCCGCTGCAGGCCGTGAATCCTCCGGGGCTCGCCTCCTCACCCAACTATTCGCAGGTTATGCTGATGAATGCACCGAAGGCAGTGATCAGCGGGATGCAACTGGCGTTCAATAGCCAGGATGGGGACGTACGGCTGGCGTTCGACCGTTTGCGGAAGGCCGTGGAACAGACGGGGGGGGCGCTGGCGAATACCGCGATGACGAATTACTATCCGCTGACGCAGTCAATGATTGAAAAAATTCGTCAAATCCGGTTTGACTTTCTCGATAAGAACAGGCCGCCTGCCAGCACAATGCTGCCGTTCGAGGGCCTGCCGTCGCAGGATGCAAGTTTCGCGATGGAAGTGATCGCTCTGCCGTAACGGAGAACCCAAATTACAGGCGCGGCGGGGCCAACCGGCGCCGGGCTAACCGGACCGGCGGGGCCAACCGGGCCGACAGGACCAACGGGGGCCGCCGGGACAGGTGGATCGAGCGCCTATGCGAGCCTTTTCAACGACTGAACGGCAGCGAAGCCACGCAAACGGCAATCAGCCGGGGAACGTCACAAGACACCTTTTGCCGCGGAGCAACCATGACGCTTTCAGCGGGCTCTACTGTTTCCCTACAACTTTTTGGTCTGCTGGGCGCCGCGACATTGACCACCCCGGGCGGAGCCGAGTTGCAGATCGAGAAGTTGTCCCCGTAGCGGGGGTTATTCGCGGAATGAACGTTGCGCCACGCGTTGTTGGGCCAGAGGTCCGATCAACGGGGCTTTCCAGCGCTTACCCTGGTAGGCCTGGTACATCAGCCAAAACCACATGCCAACCAGGGCGAGCGTGCCGAAAAACATGAGGAACCACACGATGCCGATGACGGACCACGGCATTACCATGACTGCGGCCACGCAGAGGACATAGAGCAGGAAGCCGGCGGCGGAATAGTAGATGGACTGCCAGGCGTGAAAATAGACGAGGCGGTTTTTGTTGTAAGGTTCGAGGATCAGAAACAGAGCCCCGGTGACCGCCCCCAACGTGTAGGAGAGAGCCGCGGCGGCGTAATCGGGCATGACGTCGCGCCGCGGCGATGGTGGATCTTCTGCCATGGAAGTTTCCTCCCTTACCGGCTGTATCCTTGTTTCTTGTACTCGTCGAGAGTGGCTGTGAGACGCTGCACCACATCCGGTCTCGACTGATAGAGGTTCTTCGTTTCGCTCGGATCGGAATCCAGATTATACAACTGTCCGGGCGGGCCTCCGGGTTGCTGTTCCACACGCTTGGGCTCACTGAACCCGCCCGATCCCAGGCCGAGGCAGAGCTTCCATTCCCCTTGGCGAATGGAGAACATTCCGTCGACGGAATGATGGACCACAACCTGGCGGTTGCCTTTCTTTCCCGCGAGAGCGGGCAACAGCGAGATGCTGTCTTCGCCGGCGTTCTTTGGCAGGAGGACGCCGGTGATTTCCGCGGCAGTTGCCATCAGATCGGTGAGGCAGCCTAGTTCGCGGCTGACGGTATTCGGGGCGATGCGGCCGGGCCAGCGCGCGAGGAATGGGATGCGGTGTCCGGCATCCCAGATGTCCGCCTTCATCCCTTTCCAATCGGCGTTAGCGCGGTGGGCGAATTTGGCCTTGTCCTCCGGGGTCCAATGGGCTCCGTTATCGGACGTGAAGATGAGGAGCGTGTTGCGGGCAAGCCCGGTCTCTTCGAGAGTACGCATCACCTGGCCGAGCACATCGTCCACCTGTGCGACAAAATCGCCATAGTCCCCGGCTTTCGACTTGCCGCGGAAGCCGGCCGTGGGCACCCATGGCGTGTGAGGGCCGGTGAGCGGGAAGTAGAGGAAGAAGGGCGTCGCGGGTTGCCTGGCCCGATCCCGGAGAATGGAGATTGTCTTCGCGGCCAGCGTGGGCAGCACCTGCTCGATCTCGAAATGGGGGGCAATGGGGCCGGGCCGCCAGAAAACGCCGCGGGGTTTGTTGCGCCCATCGGTATGCAAGGTGGGCTGCTCCACGGCGCGGTCATTTTCGAAGTAGAGATACGGATCCATGTCGAGCGAAGCTGGAATACCGTAGTAGTAATCGAACCCGTGGTCCCTCGGGCAGGGATGGAGAGGTTGGGAATAGTCCGCTTTTTCCGCTGTCCCCAGCCCGAGGTGCCATTTGCCCACACCGGCTGTATAGTAGCCTTGCGCCTTCAGCATGGAGGCGACGGTCATTCTGCCAGGCTCGATGAGGTTTGGCGAGTATCCCCAGAGAACCCCTTCCTTCAGACGGGATCGCCAGCAGTAGCGTCCGGTGAGGATGCCATAGCGCGTGGGCGTGCACACCGCGGAGGGCGAGTGCATGTCCGTGAAGCGCACCCCTTGGGAGGCGAGGTGATCGGCGTTCGGTGTGGGTACGGCGGAGAGCGGATTGTAGCAGTGCAGGTCTCCCCAGCCCAGATCGTCGGCGAGGACGTACACAATGTTCGGCTTTTGCGGGGCGGCGTGCAACTGGCCGGCGGCTCCAAGTCCTGCCAGGAAACTCCGACGGTTGATCATGAGCGCCTCACTTTCTTCCACATTTCTTCCAGACGCGCGCTGCCGGCACTCTGCACAACAGCCTCGACGCGCGCGCGAATTTCTTCGCGAAAGCACGCGGGACCGAGCGCTTCCAACGCCGCGGAGGCCGTTGCCGTATTCGCCGCCGGGAGGAGGGAAAGCAAATATTCGATGGCTGCCTCCTGCCGCGTGGCTCCGATGGCAAGCAGCAGGGCTTTGCGTAAACGAGGATCGAGCGTGTGTTCCATGCGCCGCCGCAAAGCCTCGAAGGCGGCGGGGTCCCTCGATTCCCCTAGCGCGGCAGCGGCTTCGAGGATGAGATCCTCGTTGGGGTGCTCCAGATAGCCCGCGACAAACGCCGCGCCTTCGACAGGATCGAGAGAGACATAGGCAGCCACTGTCCGTAACCTCTGTCCGTTCGTCCCCGGCGTGGATCTTCAGCCGCAGCAGCAATGCGCCTTCCGGACGCCCCAATGCGGCAACGGCACGGGCCGCATCCATGCGGGGTGAAGGCTCGGCGTCGGCGAGCAGGTCCACCAGACATCGCAGAATCTCCAGGCCGCCAATCGAGCGGCAGTTCAGCAGACCGAACGCGCAGGCGCCGCGCAGCGGCGCGGCGGAATCCTGCCGCCCCCCCCAGGACGGCTCGAGTTGCACGTGGCGGATCCCGAGAAGAAACAGCGCCGGCTCTTCGCATTCCCAGTCTATAAGGACCCTAGCGATGGCGTTTTTCGCCCAGCATTGCGGGTCGCTCTTGGGCGCGTTCTCGAGAAAACGGTAGAAGGCGGCTGTGAGTTCCGGAATCAGGTCGCGGCGCTCCATCCCGGCGATGAGCGTGGCCGCTTTCGAGACGACATAATTGCCGCGGTCTTTGAGCGCGCGCCGCAGAGCTTCGGTGGTGGCTTCCGCCAGGGGGTTCGCGCGCAATTCGCGCAACTGCTCCAGTTTACGGTTAAGCGCCTGTTTACCGGACATGAAGCGGGGCGGGTCCCGCCGCCTAGATATAGCGAACGTTGTTCTTGGCCTCGTCCCAAACCACTTTCTTATTGTGGCGGAACGAGAGGGTGGCCATGTGACCGGAGATGGCGGCCTGCTGGCCCGCCTCTACCGGCGCAATCAGTTTCGCCTTGCCGCGGATGGCTTCGAGCCAGTTGCGGACATGCGCCTGCACGGCGAGATTGTCGTTGCCCGGCAGTTCGATGCGCATCTCCCTGCGGGCTGCCACCTGGGGCGGCGCTTTGCCGCCGAAGGTCTCGGGGGTGAAGGTCAGGATCTGGCGGTTCAACACTTCGATGGTGCCTTCGTTGCCCATGAACTGTTCGCCATAGCCGTATTTCACGTTGCCGAAGTAGCAGGAGTAGTTGATGTGGAACTTGTCCTTGTACTCGTAGATGGCGCTGAAGGTATCCGGCACTTCGCGGTCGTCGCCGGCATCAGTCCAACGGTAGATGCCGCCCGAGGCCATGCAGGAGTGCGGAAGCGTTTTGCCGCAAACGAAGTTGGTGATATCGGTCTGGTGCACCAGCAGATCGGTGGAAATGCCGCCCGAATAGTCCCAGTAGAGCCGCCACTGATAGTAGCGCTGTTTGTTGAACGGCCGCTTGGGAGCATTGCCGAGGAACTTGCTCCAATCCGTATTCTCCGGGTTGGCGTCGGCGGGAATGTTGTAGCGCCACGCCGGGTTGTCGGGAAGCGAGTTGCGATACCAGAAGGCGCGCACGTAGTGGATGTCGCCGATCATACCGTCAGCGACCATTTGTTTCGCTTTCTGATATAGCGAATTGCTGCGGTTCTGCGTGCCCACCTGGACAACTTTGCCGCTCTTTTCCGCGGCGCGCACCACTTCCCAACCCTCTTCAATAGTGTGCGAGAGCGGCTTTTCGACGTAGACGTGCTTGCCGGCTTTGAGCGCCGCGATAGCCATGTCGTGGTGAAGGTGTTCGGGAGTGGCGATGACGACCGCGTCGACGGAGGGATCGGCCAGCAGTTGGCGGTAATCCTCGTATGTCTTCGGGGTGTTGCCGCCCATTGTCTGCACCCGGTCCTTGCCGCGATTGAGATGGCCGGTGTAGGTGTCGCAGGTGGCTACCACTTTGAAGGGCTTAGGCCCCCCTTTGTACAGCATGTCCATCAGGTAATAGCCGCGGCTGCCGACGCCGATCCAGCCGAGTTGGAGTTCGCTGTTGGGATTCTGCGCGGAGAGAAGAGCAGGGGCCACAGCCACGCCGGCTTTCTTCAAGAGATCGCGGCGGGAGTGTTGATCAGACATGGACGGCTCCTTTGAGAGGTTCAGTGGGTTGTCAATAACTTACAGAATATCATTGCGGCCCGGGCCCCAGAGTCTGGCAAAATGGAAGGATCTATCGCATGCGGTTCAGACTGGCTGGTGTTTTTCTGCCGGTCTCGATGGGCGCTTCCGCGGCGGACCAGTGGATCAAACTGCATCGGCAAGCGCGCCCGGCTGCACGTCGTGGCGGATGGCCGCGACGTCGCGCCGCCATCCTCGGCCCCGGTACGATCGCAATTCGAAGCAGCATCGCCGCCGGTGTGGAATTCACCTACGGCAGGCAGAAGGATCAGCGCATCAAAGTGGAGTTCGAGGCCAAGCCGGACGCCGGGCTTGCCACCAGCGGGGTGGTGCGGTCGCTCGAATTCCGCGATGCTACCGGTAGCCCTTTGACTTCAGGTAGGCGACAAGCTCGGCCGGGTGGTCGGTCTGAATTCCGGTGGCTCCGCGGTCGATAGCGCCCTGCCAGAAGGCAGGATTGCCGGCGGGGCCGAGGCGATCGACGAAGATTTCGACTTGCGCTTGGATGGCAACGGCCGTGGTGTCCGGATTGAAATCCCTGGCGTCGAAGGCTACCACCTTCAGGGGCAGAGTTTTCAGCAGCGACTGAAGGGCAGCGGGATTGTCAGCCTCCGGCATCACGCGCAGGTTCGGCCGGAGGGCGGCGATTTGCTTCAGATAACCGGCGCCGCCGTAGATCACTACGTGGTCCCGCATGCCGTGACGTTCGATAGCGGCAACCGAATCCGCCGCGGAGACCGCTTTGCCGTCCACATACACTCCGATCCTGCGGCGGGCGAAGGCGAGAGCTTCGTCGAATGTGGGTACGCGGCTTCCACCCGCGTCGAGCTTGCGGATCTCGTCGAACGTCATATGCGCGACCTGACCTTTGCCGTTGGTGGTGCGGTCCACGGCGGCGTCATGCATCAGCACCAACTGCCCGTCCGCGGTGGTGCGCACATCCGCCTCGAAGAAATCCGCTCCAGTCTCGTAGGCGGCTTGAAACGCGGCGATGGTGTTCTCGGGATGGTGGAGGTGTTCGCCGCGATGGGCGATGACGGCAATGCGCCGCGGTTCCGCCTTGCCCCATCCGGGGAACGCCGCGATGGCATCCATGAAGTTG
This sequence comes from Bryobacterales bacterium, assembly GCA_026954325.1. Taxonomy (GTDB): domain Bacteria; phylum Acidobacteriota; class Terriglobia; order Bryobacterales; family Bryobacteraceae; genus CADEFT01. Next base: position 10,362 of record JAIXKK010000198.1, read on the forward strand.
TGGAGACGGTCCGTGTGCGCGTCCTCCTGCCATCCTCCGCGCGCCGCGCGATAGGCTCCATCGCTCGGGCAGCCGTCGGCATCGGTCTGGTAGAGGGAATAGTTGAGCGCCTGGCGGGCGGCGAGTTTGTATTCGAACGAGCCGGTGGCGGAGGAATACATCGCCAGCACCGCGCCATAGGTTGAGAGGATGCCGCCCCAGGGATTCTTGTCGTAATCCTGCTCGCCGCAGACGGCAACTCCGTTGCGGACGGTGATAAAGCGCCGGTTGACGAATTCGATGAGGGATTGCGCATCGGCCTTCCAATCCGGGTCGAGGGCATCCTTGCGCTCGATGAGGTAGCGCGCCAGATTCAGGGGCGCCCAGGCAGTGCGGTTATCCGGCTCGGCATGGTCTTCGAAGAACTGCACCCAGAGAAGGCCATCCTTGGCGAGATTGGGAATCTGGAATTGCCTGATCCAGTTCCACAGCTTGTTTCGCGGCACGTGGAACTCGGAATAGCCGCCGGCAATGAGTTGATCGAACAGGCGCAGGATGAAGCTCATGTTGCCGGAAACCTCGCCGCGCGCCTCGCCGGTGCGGTAATCGGCGCGGAACGGCCATGGAGAGTGCAGGGCATCGCCTTCGCGCATGTTGGCCGCGAGCACGCGCGCGTTGTGGAGAGCCTGATCGAGGTAACGTTCTGCATGGCGGGGATGAAGCCGCGGCGGTTGGGTGTTGAGGTGATTGGCTGGTAGCTGCCGTCCATGAAGGTCATGGCGATGAAGCGTGGATAGCCGTTCTCGACGGGGCAGCGCAGATACCAGTTGACTTCGCGCGCGAGGGCATCGGGCCAGGAGGTCCAGGGCAATAGCGCGCCACCGGCATCGTAAACAGCGGGATGGTTGCCGAGTTGAGGCCCCGGCTGCGCGCCAAGGAGCGCAACCGAAGCCAGCAAAAGCAAGAGAGACATGGCTACCAGTGGGTGAGCGAACCGTCCGGGCGGAAGTAGACGTTGCGGCGCCCCGGCTGTGTCACTTCGCCGATCAATGTCAGCTTCGACAGGTCGGCCGTGACGCCGAGCCCGGGCCGCTCGTTCGGATACAACTTGCCCTTCCGGAAATCGAGGCACTGCGGCAGGTATTCGATGGGCCGATCGCCGTAGTTGTACTCCATCAGCACGGCGCCCGTGAAGGTGGACATCGAGTTGGCAAGAGCGGCGGTAGAGACGGGGCCGGTAAAGTGGGGCACAATGCCCACGGCGTGCGTTTCGCAGATGGCGGCGATCTTCATCATTTCGGTGATGCCGCCGACGTTGGGGATGGTGGCGCGGATGTAGTCGATATCGTGGTTTTCCACCAGTTTGTTGAAGTCCCAGCGCTGGCCCCACTCTTCGCCATGCGCCAGAGGGACGGAGGTAAGCAGGCGCAGTTTCGGCAGGTCCTCGCGCGCGTTTTCGTCGCGCACGGGATCCTCGACGAGGTAGGGTTCGTATTCCTCAATCAGGCGGCAGGCGCGGAGAGCGTCGCTGAAATCGAAACGCTGGTGGAAGTCGATCATCCAATCGCCTTCTTTGCCGACGCCCTCGCGGGCCTCTTTGCAATCGCGAGCCACCTGGTGAACGCGCTCGCGCGTGTTGAACACTTCGCCCACCGGGACGTCACCGGCGCCCATGCGGAAAACGCGATATCCGGCCTCCATGGTGGCGCGGGCGCGCTCGCGGATTCCGGGAGGCGCACCGCCCGGCGAATTCGGCGGGCGCACGCCACCGGTGACATAACATTCGCAGTAGTTGCGCACGGTTCCGCCGAGGATCTCATGCACGGGCAGGCCGAGCGCCTTGCCTTTGATATCCCACAAGGCAAGGTCCATGGCTCCGACGGCGTGGATCTTCTCGCGGCCCGGCGGATAGAACCAGGCAATGTACATCTCGCGCCACAGGGCTTCGATATGGAACGGGTTCTTCCCGATGAGAGTGCCGGCGCACTGCTCGAGGGTGTCCTTGGAGCCGCCCTCGCCAATCCCCGTGATGCCGATGTCGGTCTCGACGGTGCACAGCATGTTGCTCTGGTTGAAAAGTTCGTTCAGGTTCGGCGGCTTGTAAATGCGAACGCGAGTGATTTTCGCTTTGGGGAGCGCGGCTTCGGCGCGCCCTGGGCGGAGAAGAGCGGCGGCGGGGGCCGCGGCAAGGGACTTGAAGAATGACCTGCGATTCATGAGATGGGTCTACGCCCGGCCAGTATATCGATATTCCCGGCGAATGGGATAATGACATTTGGAATCCGCTCGACCGGCCCGGCTCCTCCTTCTATTCATCGTTGTTCTGATTCTCTATGGATCGCTCTATCCCGGCGTGCTCCATCCCGGCGGGGCGCCGGCGGCGGCGATGGACTATCTGCTCCACTCGTGGCCACGGAGCTTTGACCCGCGTATAGCCGTGGATGCCTTGCTCAACGTGTTGATCTACGTGCCGCTCGGCTGGCTGGGCTATCTCAGTCTGGCGGGAGCGCCGCGCGCCGTCCGCCTGGCTGGGGCCGTTGGATTCGGGTGCGCACTTTCGTTGACCGTGGAACTGGCGCAATTCTATATCGAAGGCCGTGTGACCAGCCTGCTCGACGTGGCTTCCAACAGTTGCGGTACAGCGGCCGGCGTGTTCGGCGCGCAGTTTCTCGATGCTCTTCTGGTAAGCCGGCTTGCCCGCTGGAGGGAACCGCTGGACCGCGAGCGGGCGGCGGTGGTCCTGATCCTGTGCTGGCTTTCCTACCACCTGTTCCCCTTTGTCCCTTCAATTGGCCTCTATAGATTGGCGGTGCGGCTGCGAGCGATGCTGGCGGTAACGGCTGCGTCTCTTCCAGTGGGAACCCTTGCAGGGATGGCGGAGTGGCTGGCGGTGGGCGCACTGCTGCGAGGTATCGCGGGAACCTCATCTCCCCAAGTGCTTGTGGCCCTATTGGCAGTGTTGCCCGCGAGGCTGCTGATTGTTCACCAGCAGTTGACGCTCGCCGAGGTGTTGGGCGCCCTGCTGGGAGTGGCGCTCAATCTGGCATTGTGGCGGAAAAGACGGGAAGCGCCGGCCGCCGCCGTGCTCATGCTGGCGAGCCTCTGCGTCTCGGGGCTTGCGCCCTTTCACTTCACGGACACCGCTACTCCCTTTTCCTGGCGTCCGTTCCATGCGTCCTTTAACACGGCCAATTGGGAGCCGGCGGGAATCGTTCTGTTGCGCAAAGTGTTCCGCTACGGCGCATTTCTCTGGCTTTCATCGCGGTGCGGCATGCGGCCGTGGCGGGGCGCCGCGTTTCTTTCGCTGTCGCTCCTGACAATCGAAATTGCGCAGACACATATTGCCCCGCACACACCGGAGATTACCGATCCGGCGCTGGCCCTGCTATTGGCGCTCGCGCTGCGGCTGTTGGCCGTGCGATAGAATCACCTGCTATGAGCGGCATTGTTCGCATCACGCTGCGGCGGCCGGAAAAGCGCAATGCGCTGGATCGGGAGACGGTGCTGCGCATCCGGGAGGAGTTAGGCGCAGCGGCGCGGGATACGGAGGCGCGCGTGGCGGTTCTGGCCGCGGAGGGAAAGGATTTCTGCTCAGGCGCCGATCTGTCGGAATTGCAGCGAATCCGCGACTCTTCCATTCTGGAGAACTTCGACGATGCCCGATTGCTGGGCGAGTTGTTCCTCGAGATGAGGCGGCATCCGCTTCCAATCATCGCGGTGGTACGAGGGAGGGCGCTCGCGGGCGGTTGCGGGCTGGCCACGGCGGCGGATCTTATCTTCGCTAGCGATACGGCGAAGTTCGGGTATCCGGAGGTCAACATCGGCTTTGTCCCCGCCATGGTGATGGCGATCCTGCGGCGGAACGTCTCCGAGAAGCGAGCCTTCGAACTGCTGGCCACGGGGAAGGTGATCGGCGCCGCGGAAGCGCTACGCGTAGGACTTGTGAACGAAGTGCACGCGGATTCCGAACTCGATGCCGCCGCCGATGCCTTCGCCGCGCGCATGGCGGCACGCTCCGCGCCGGCGGTACAGTTGACCAAGCGGCTGCTATATCATATGGACTCGATGGGTTTTGAAGCGGCGATTCATTCCGGCGCCCAGATCAATGCCATCGCCCGGATGACAGAGGATTGCCGCAAGGGCATCGATGGGTTCTTGGAGAAGGAGTGACGCATGTCCACACGCCGTTTGTTTCTGCAGTCGTTAGCCGCGGCCGCGCTAGGGAGCAAGCTACACGCCAAAGAGGCGAAGCACATGGCGGGAGTGTTCCCCATTGTGCAGACGCCCTTCACCAACGATGACAAACTCGATACCAGGACGCTGGCCGCCGAGATCCGTTTTCTGGACCGTGCCGGAGTGCAGGGCGTGGTCTGGCCGCAACTGGCGAGCGAGTTTTTCGATCTGACGATGGAGGAGCGCTTCGCGGGAATGGAAGTGGTGGCGGCAACGGGGAAGCCGCTCAAGCCCGCGGTGGTGTTGGGCGTGCAGGCCGACGATACGGCGGCCGCGCTGAAATACACCAAGCACGCGGAGAAACTGGCGCCGGACGCCATCATCGCGCTGCCGCCGCGCGCCTGGAAGGACAAGGACAGGATTCTCGAGTACTACAAAGCCATCAGCGCCGCCACCAGCCGGCCGATGATTGCGCAGACGATCGGCGACATGAGCGTGGACTTCGTGATCAAGATGCTCGGCGAGGCTCCGAACCTGCACTTTGTCAAGGACGAGGCGGGGGAAACACTGCCGCGGATCAGCGAGTTTCACAAACGCGGCGATCCCCGGATGCGCGGAGTCTTCACCGGAGGCCATGGGAAGACGATGATTGACGAGATGATGCGCGGTTCGGCAGGCACGATGCCCGCCGTCCCGTTCGCGGATCTCTACGTGCTGGTGTGGGATGCCTGGCACGCGGGTGACACGCACAAAGCACTCGACTATTTTTCCAAGGTGTCGCTGATGGTGGCCGAAGCAACCGCTTATGGACTGCCCGGCATGAAGTACATGCTCCAGTTGAGGGGCGTCTTCCAGAACACGAAGTGCCGGGCCACGAGCCGGAACGCGAGCTTTGACGAAGAGGCGAAGAAATCAATCGAACAGGCATTCGAGTACGTGAAGCCGCTGTTCAGAGCGTAGGCCGGCGGCTCATGCCTGCAGGCAAACCTTACCGGGGGGCATCCTTCGCGCAGCGGAAACCGATGGCGGCGCCCTTGAGCCGCGCGGGCACCGTGCTCATCTCGAAAGTGACGGCATTGCTGACATCGGAGTCATAAGCGCCGCCGCGAATCGCAGTCCAGCGTTCGTTCGTGGTCGCGTTCATGAACTTGAACAGCTCGAGGCTCTGCGGGAGGGGTTTGCGGTCTTCGTTCACCCATTCCCAGGCATTCCCGGCGATGTTGAGGATGCCGCTGGGCGTTTCTCCAAGTTGGGTGTCCACCGGCTGAAGACCGGGCCGCAAGGAGGTGTTCCCTTTCACGTTCGCCTTTTGCGGATCGGGCTCGTTGCCCCAGGGATAGGCCCAGCCGACACTTCCGCGGGCTGCTTTCTCCCACTCGTCGCCGGTTGGAATGCGTTTGTGCGCCCAGGTGCAGTACTCAGCCGCCTGATCGTAGGTGATGTTCGTTACAGGCAGGTCAGCCGGTTTGCCGGCGGTTGTCTTCCCCAAGGCTTGCGCGAACTTGTTCCACATGCCGTTGGATACTTCGGTCTTGTCGATATAGAAATCCGGCAGGCTCTTCACCACCTTGTTCGCCCCGGAGAGGAAGTTCCCAGCGGGAACAAGGATCATTTGCCCGAAATCATCCTGAATGACGGGCGGCGGGCCGGCCGGCTTTTGTTCCTGCTGCCGTGAGACCTCGCCCGCCCCTTTCTTTTCCGTGGCGGCGCCGCTTTTCGAGAGGTATAGAGCCGCCAGAACGCCGGCGGCAATGACGAACGCCCCGGCGATGGCCGCCATCGGCATGATGCTGCGCTTCGCGGGCACAGGCGGCGCCGGCGTGGAGGCAGGCCGTTCGTGCGTTTCGAAGGGAGGCGCGGCAGCCGGCTGCGCCGCGGGTCCCTCAAGCTTCTTCAGAATGGCTTCGAGTTCACTGATGATAACGTCAAAGCCCGGTGGACGCTCCTCCGGCTTCTTGGCGGCGCAGCGGTTGACCAGGTTCACCAATTCCCGCGGCACGCCGGCCTGCTCGAGCGGCGCCATGTCGAGCGGCTGATGCAGGATGAGGTAGAACAGCGTCTCGACCGAATCGCCCACCACGGGCTTCACTCCGGTGAGCATCTCATAGAGGAGAATGCCGAATGCATAGACATCGGCGGCGGGGGTAACGGGCTTGCCGAGCACCTGCTCCGGCGCCATGTAGTAGGGCGTGCCGATGGCGAAGCCCTCGCGCGTAATGTTGAAGTTCTGCGTTTTGGCGATGCCGAAGTCCATCAGCCGCACGCGCCCGCTCTCATCGATGTGCAGGTTCTCGGGTTTGATATCGCGGTGAATGATGTTCTTCGAATGGACGAAGCCGAGCGCGCGGGCAGCCTGTAAGGCAATTCCCAACCGCTGCTTCAAATCACCGGTATGCCCCTTATCGATGGCGTTGCGCAGGTCTTCGCCAACGAGAAATTCCATGACGATATACGGCCGTCCGTCGATCTCTCCGTAATCGTGGATGCGGATGATGTTGTCGTGGATCATGTTGCCCGACATACGGGCTTCCATAAGGAAACGCGCCTTCGTGTCGTCGTCGCGGCAACCTTCGTCCGTGAGCACCTTCACGGCCACGATTCGCCCCAGCACGGTATCCGTGGCCTTGTAAACCTGGGACATACCCCCACCCAGGAACTTTTGTAGTTCGTATTTCCCGAACATGACCGGGAGTTGCATAGATCCGACTATCGTATCAGCCGCGACGCCATTTGCAGAATCAGGACGAGCAGCGTCATACCCAGAATGACGCCGATGGCGACAATGGCAATGAACCACTCTTGCGTGCGGAATTTCGGAGGCAGCAGATTCATGATGGCGGGCACGGACTCCTGCGCCTGGACAGGGGCGGGGGACGCTGTTTGGGGCGGCCGCACTTCCATACGGGCCGAGCCGTACTGGGCGGGAGTCACGCCAGTCTGTGTCAAGGTAGCCACGGGCGCCGGTTCGCCGAGCATCCGTTCGAGTTCCACGCAAATGGCTCCAAAGCCCTGCATGCGTTGTTGCGGCAGTTTGGCCGTGCACCTCTCGACCAACTCGATGAGCGGGCGCGGAGCACCGCACTGCACCAGCGGGGCGAGGTTCAGTGGCTCATTCAGAATCTGGTGAAACACCTTTTCGATGCTGTCCCCGGTAACGGGCTTCGTCGCGGTGAACAATTCAAACAAGAGGACGCCGAAAGCGTAGACATCCACGAGCGGGGTCACCTGCTGGCCGAGGACCTGCTCCGGAGCCATGTAGTAAGGCGTACCCAAGGTGAAGCCTACACGCGTAAGGGAGACATTATGCGACTTGGCGATGCCGAAATCCATCAGCTTCACCCGTCCCGCCGCGTCGACGTGAATGTTGTCGGGCTTGATGTCGCGATGGATGATGCGCTTGGAGTGTATGTAATCGAGCGAACGAGCGATCTGCAGCGCAATGTTCAGTTTGTTGCGTGTATCCCCGGTTGTGCCGCTCTTGATGGCGTCGCGCAGGCTCTGCCCGCGCAGGAACTCCATGATGATGAAGGGGCGTCCCTGCTCCTCTCCGAAGTCGAAGACACTGATGATGTTGTCGTGGGCAAAGCTGCCTGCCGTGCGCGCCTCCTGGAGGAAGCGCGCCTTGGTTTCCGGATCGGAGCAACCGGATTCGGTGAGGATCTTGACGGCCACCGTGCGGCCGAGCACGGTGTCCGTGGCGCGGTAGACGTGGGACATGCCGCCGCCGAGAAACTCGAGCAGTTCGTATTTGCTGATCCGCGCCGGTAAATCCATGTCCCTCTTAATTCTACTTCGTTGCGACGGTGGAGATGCAGCGCAGCCCGGCGAAGAAGCGCTTATCGAACACAGCGGGAGCTCCGCTGAGGTCCACCGTAAAGCGGGCATTGGCGATGAGGTTGTTGCCGGTGCCGCCGCGAACCGGCCAAACGAGGAGATAAGTGCCGCCCTGGGCGGTAACCTGGGCGTCCACAAAGAAGTGGAAGACAGCCCACGGACCCTGGCGGTTAAATGCCGGGCTGTCGTTGTACTCGAACAGCACGGAGTGGCTGGGTGAGCCGGTCCAGGTGTATGCCACGGGCGGCGCGCCGAGTTTGGCCGCTTTGCCGTCGATGGTGATGCTGCCGGACTTGGCTTGCGTATTGTTCAGCACCAGGTCCACTCCGTTGAGCTGAACGGTGTAGGCAAGCCGCGGATCCTGGCCGCCGCGGTAGAAGGCATCGGAGAGCCGGGCGGCCTGGTTGAAGAAGTTGACGAATACCGGGTTCATGGTGACGCCCGCCCCGCTGACAGCGACGTAGGTGTTGCCCTGCTTTTGCAGGAACTGCTTCAAGCTGCCTTCATAGAACTGCCAGAACTTGCCGGAGCCCGGACGCAGCAGATCATTGAGTTCGGTGATCTGCACTTCGGGCTGCGCCGTGGGGTTGAACGGAAACTTGTTGGTGATGACGTTGAACTGGCTGCACATGGCTCCGCCTGCGGCGTTCAGCATCTTCGCCGGAGAGAAGAGCCCATCGACACCCTTGATGGGAGCTTCCATGATGCGGAGGATGGTCTGGTCGAGATGGCCTTCGAGGTCCTGCCCGCTGAAGGCGGCCACCTGGCGCGTCATGCCGAGAGCGTCCTGGGCGCGCATCTGTGTGGACTGTGCCGCGGCGCTGCTGGGCGGGTTCTCCTTCGACGCCGCATCCACGGCAATCTGGAGATTGCTCAATCCGGTGGTGTAGGGGCGGTTGCCGCCGGTGATGTAGACCAGATCCTGCGAAGGCGGCACGACGACGTGAGCCCACTGGAAGGCCTTGCGGACACGGTCGGCATAGGGGTCGCCCGCCGGGTCGACCTGGGTATTGTAGCTCGCCAGCCCAATGAGAGCGAGGATCGGCGCGCGGGAATCGGAATGGATCAGGAGTTTGCGAGCCGCATCCGCCGGACCGCTGTAGCCGACAACGGCCGTGTTGTTGAAGTAGGTCCGCCAGGCCTTGATGTAGTCGGAGGTGTAGCGCTCGCGGAGCATCTGGTCGAGATTGTCGGGAACGGCGGCGGCGGATTTGTACTTGGCGCTCATCAGCACCCACTCCTCGCCGCCGAACTTCTTGCTGCGCTCTTTGAAGGCCGCCTGCATGAAGTTCCATCCCTGTTTCGTGAATGCGCCGGGGACGTCCTTGTTGTTGATGACCACTTCGGCGGAGCCGCTGTACTTCTTATTGAAGTTCACGGCGGGGTTCTTCTTGTTGGCTTCGGCGAGCATGGCGTTGTAGAAGCGGTCGAAGCCGGAAAACGAGGCGAGGTAGACGCGGGTTTTGTCGACGCCATCGGCATCGTCGCGCGTGGAGAACGGATTGCCGTTGTGGAGGTCGCTGCCGTAGAAGAGGAACTGGAGTTCAGAGAGGGCGCGGCGGTCCTCGCCCACGGCGCTCTCCCGTCCTTCGAGCCAGCGGCTCTGGAGCGTGTTGCCGAGCCACTTATCCTCGCCCTGCCCCTCGACGCGCTTCCACTCGGAGGTGGTCATCAGGTGCGCGCGCAGGGTTTCGTACGCGTAGTTGTAATCGTCGTCCTCCTTGGCCTTGGCGGGACGGCTGCGCAGGAAGGCCAGTAAGCGGCTTTGCGTATCGCTGAACAGGAGTTGGTTGAAGCAATCGTAGTAAGCCTTACGCACGATGGGCAGCATGTCGTTGCCGACATAGAGGCCCCAGCGGTAGCTCCAGGGCGCGCCATCGCGATTCCAGTCCGTAAGCTGCTCCAACTTCTGGCGCAGCGAATCGAGCCGCTTCAGATCGTCGGCGCTCGGCAGGGCGTTCGGCGCCAGTCGTACCGCTTTGATCTGTTTGGTGGCGTCCGACACTTCGCTTTCAAGCGTGCGGTTGCGGAAGAAGGATACCGTCATGCCGATGGACCAGATGAGGGCCATGACGGCGAGGAACCCGAGCAGGAAGCGCTGCAGAGCGCTTGTTTTCGTGCTGGCCTCGCTTGCCCCGAGGGCCGACTTGTCCTCGAGAATTACATCGTTGAACAGATGGCCGAGGAACACCCACTGCGGCACTTTGCGGCCGCCACGCTGCTGCGGCGCGGCCATGGGCACATTCGGCTGCCCCGGCAGGTCGCCCACGCGGAACATGCGCGTGGCGCTGCCGCCGCCTTCGAAGGCAGGCTGCCTGGGCTGCGCAATGGGGGTAGGCGCCACGTCGTCGATAATGACCGGGCGGACACCGGTGAAGTAGAATCCGCGCAGGAAGGGGCTGGTGCTCAACTGGCTGGGACGGCCCACGTCCACCAGAAACTGCACCAGCGCGCCGCGCAGTTTGCGGAACTCGCGGGGAAACTCGTAGCAGCCGGGCAGCTTTTCGAAGTCGTTTTCGCGCGGCAGAAATTCGATGCGCTTGTCGCACAGGGAATAGAACAACTCATTGAACATGTCGTTCAGCCGCTGCGATTCCTCTTCGGCGTAGACGCCACCGCGCGCGGAGCGCATGGGCAGGGTTACGCCGAACACCTGCGTGGATTCCTGAGTGCTCAGGTTGCGGACGAAATCGTGAAAGAACGTCACGCGGTCGGCTTTGGTGAACAGCACATAGACCGGGAAGCTGATGCCGAACTGCGTGGAAATTTCGTTCAGACGAGCGGAGATGGAACGGGCAACGGCGGCCATCGTGTCCGAGGCTCCCTGTTGCAGAAAGCGTTCCACATCGACGCAAAGGATGGCCGCGCGCGGAGCGGAGCCGCCGCCGCCGAAAACGGACTTCAGCTTGCCGGGCGAGAGCTTCTTCAGCATGTGCTTCCAGCTTCCGGCATCGCCCCACAATCCGCCGCCGGCCTCCATGAAGACCGCCTTCTTGGCAAACCAGAAGTTGGCGGAGCGGGTTGGGGCAATCTGATTGTCCGTCTGGTAGACCTGCCCGCTGAGCAACTCCGGCTCCATGCCGGAATTCATCACCACCGTGGTCTTGGTGGAGCCCTTGTCGCCGAGCATGAATATCACCGGGACTTCGCTGAGTTTGCCGCTCTGGCCGATCTTGGAGGCAGCCAGTTTGGCTTCGGCATCCCTGACGAGCAGATCCACCTCTCCGGAGAGTTCACCGGGCGCCGCGACGGGAGCGGCCGCCGCGCCTGCCCCTCCGCCGGAGATGGCCTGTGCCGCCGCCTCCTGCGCCTTTTGCTTGCGCTCGTAAAACTTGCCTTGGATGAAGGCAAAGAAGGCCGATCCGGTCAGCCCAAGAGCCGCCAGCCAGACGAAAAGAGTGCCCGCGTGATTACCGCCGACTTTGTAGACCTGTGTCGCCACCCCGACCGAAACCATGTAGAAGCCGAGAAAAGCGGCGTTCGCCCAAGTGATCCTCATTCTGCCTCTCCTATCGCAAGCCGGTCAGGTCGCGAAGGCTCGAAACCCCGCCCATCAACGTAAGCTTATAGATGGCGAACAAAAGAATCGCCAGCGCCACACACACTCCAGTGCCGATGAGCAGACGTTTCACCCAGACATCGACACTCGAGAAGGAAAACGACTCGTTCGGCAGCGCCCAGCGCGGGGAGATCTCCGGCCCGCTTTGGCGGATGCGCTTGATCTTCAGATGCACCGCCTCGATCATCGAGCGCAGTTCCGCCCGCCCGCCGATGCTGTATCGTCCGGCGAATCCGAGCAGCAGACAGATCTGGTAGACCTCCAGCAGGTCGGCCAGTTCCTGCGAATCGTTTCTGCCAAGCAGCGCCTGAAGATTCTGGAAGAAGATCTCACCGGCGATATGGTGGCCGAACAACTCTTCCTGAAGCGGCTGCCGGGGCCAATCGGCGAAGGCAGGCCAGCGGAGGTTGAGGATGGTTTCATCGAGAAACGCAACCACGGCAAAAATGGCCAGTTGAATGTCTTCAGCGGTATAGCCACGCCGCCTTGCCTCGGCGTCCCCGGTCTTCAGCGCTTCCCGAACCTGGTGGCGGAAGGCGGCGGCGTCAGTGACGGGCTGGCGGTTGGAGCGCATGCGCTCGATGACCGTGATCAGTTCCTGAAAAACAAGCGCAAGATTCTCCGGACGCCGCGAGACGGCGGCGTTTGCGCCTGTGGGTGCACCACTTGGGGTCTGGACCATGGAGACCTCTCGCTAATCCAATACGACGAGCAACTCAATTTGCGGATCGGGCAGGTCGCCAGGTACGTAGACGCCTACCTGCCGCGTCATGACGATGTTATCCCAACAGGGACCGGCGCGGCTGACACCGAAGTACTGGGTATCGGCGCGCGTCGAAATGGCCGAGGGCGGGATCTTGAGATGGGTCAGAGCCATACCGGGCAGCGCCCGTCTCACCAACTCTCCCACGAACTTGCTTGAGCAAACCTTCACGAGGGCTGGAGTGCGGATGATAATTTCCGCCTCTCCAACGGAGGAATAAATGGCAAAGACCCAGCGGGCGCGATCCAGTGTGCGCTGATCAGTGATTTCCCCGGTCCAGAAATAATCCGCGGTCTTTTCGAGCGGGATGGAGATGCAGTTGGTGGGGACAATGGTTTCGAGGTGATGGCGAATGTGCTCGTCCAGAGCGTGGAAGCAATGGTCCAAATCCCGATGATCGTAGAGCGGGACGGAGCGAGGGTGGGAATCGAGCGCGAAGGTGCAGAGCGCCCCGGCCAGGCGCGCCATTTCGCGGTAGAGTTCTTCGGGGTGGCCGCGGCGCGTCATGAGCAGATGGCGGATGGGAGGCAGGGCGGCGTGGATGGAGTGGAGCATCCAAAAGCGGGCGATGTCGGTAGTGGAATACTCCGCCCATGATTTTCCAGTCCGGCGGGCGCCCGCCAGAGCAGTGCTTTTCTCTTCCAGAATCTCCATCAGACGTTGGGTGAGATACATCAGCCGGTCGCTTGCCGCCAGGTCGACACAGGGCGGAATGAAGGCGGGGTCGTAGATGAAGTTGCCGGAACCGTCGCGCATGATGCGCGCCACCGGCAGTGCGATTTCCTCTCCGCTGACCTCCGTATCGAGGACCAGCCGGATGTTCTTCCTTCCGATCTGCACGGGCTTCTCGTCGCGCCCGGTGGTTTCGTCGTGAAGAATTCGAGTCTCGGCCCAATAGCGGGTGTCGGGAGCCGACGGGGCTTCCGTGATGGGAACGCAGTTGATGCCTTCGGGCTTGCGCGGAGGAACGGTCAGCATCACGGTAACTCTGTCGCGGGTGGGCGGAAAGAGTTCGGCAACGGCGCGCGGCGGCGGCAACGGATCGGAATCGGGCATGTGAAATGGCATGCCGTCGGGAAAGATGCCGCGGGCATGGATGAGGGAAACCGTGCCATTGCGCAGCGCTTCTCCGTCAAACTGGGCGCCGATCAGGCCGTAGGATTCAAACCAAAGGCTGGTGGTGACAAAGCGGAGAGAGTCTTCGAAATAGCGGCTCTGTACCTGAAAGTGGTGCGGGCCGAGGTACATTCCTTCGGACCAGACAACCCGGGAGAGGTTTTTCATAAGGGAGGTCTGCTCAAGTTCCGCCTTTGCAAAGATTATACTCTACCATAGCCGCCTTACTATCAAGCCGCCGATTACCCGATTGCGCCGCCATAGAGATAAGCGCAATCGGAACCGATGGATAGTCAGGCCAATGGGATTTTTTTGTCCGCCGCCAAGAAAGATTGCCGGGAAGTGATGGGTTTTCGTCCTCGAAAACGCTTCTAATGGTAGTGAGGGTGTAGTGTAGGAGATCGCGGGATGAGCTTTTACAGCAAGTATGAATTGGTTGAGGTCCTGAGGGATGACGGAGTGAAGACGTTCCAGGCACGTGAAATAGCCACTGGGAGACCGGTGGAAGTGCATCTGGTGGTGGGGCAGCCGGGGAAAAGCGAGCCGCCGTTTGAACTGTTGGACAAAGTACGCTCGCTCCCACCGGAGAACGGGTCTCGGGTTGTAGAGACCGGCGAACACATGGGGACCCCTTACATCGTCACGTTACCGCTGGATGGGTATGCCAGTTTCCGCGATTGGGTGGCCTCCGTATCGTCTCCCGCCAAGCCCCGGACGGATTCGCTGGCAAGAGTGGGGCGCTGGAAGATTCCGGGGGTGGAGTCGAAGCCGGCTGGGCCGGCGCCGTCGATGCCACCCCCTCCCACCACTGCTCGTGTCCCAGAACCGGAAACCCCCGACATCACCCGGATGTTCAGCACGGCGGAACTGGTGATCCCGTCGACAACCATCGAGGGCCCCCGCCCGCCCGCTGCGCCGCCCCCGGCGCCAACGCCTGCATCCTCGAGTGAGGCGGGGATGGATGAGTTTGAAAAGCTGTTCTTTTCCAAAGGATCTACGACCGCGCAGGTGAAGCAACCCGCCGCTGCGCCACCGCCCACGCCGCCTGTTCCACCTGCGCCCGCGGCCCCACCGCCAGACGACACCACGCGCATGTTTCAGGCCACCGGTCAGATGCCGTCCGCGCCCCCGCAACAGCGAGGCGCCGGCCTGGATGATTTCGACCGGTTGTTTGAAGCAACCAGCCAGGCCAAGCCTGTCCCGGCGGCAACCCCGGGCCAGGAACCCGGCGAATTCACACGGATGTTCCAGGCTCCCTTGGCCGTGGGCGAGAGTAAGACCGTGACGCCTTCCGCGCCCTCCGGCACTACCGCACAATTCTCTTCTCCCCAGAAGCCCGCCGCGCCCGCCGCGCCGCCGGCTCAGGAGTCCGATGAATTTACACGGATGTTCCAGGCTCCCTCGGCCGTGGGCGAGAGTAAGACCGTGACGCCTTCCGCGCCCTCCGGCACTACCGCACAATTCTCTTCTCCCCAGAAGCCCGCCGCGCCCGCCGCGCCGCCGGCTCAGGAGTCCGGTGAATTTACGCGGATGTTCCAGGCTCCCTCGCTCACCGCACAGATCAAAGCCGCCGAACCTCCCGCGCCCACGGGCGGCACTATCGCACAATTCTCTTCTCCCCAGAAGCCTGCCGCGCCCGCCGCGCCGCCGGCTCAGGAGTCCGGTGAATTTACGCGGATGTTCCAGGCTCCCTCGCTCACCGCACAGATCAAAGCCGCCGAACCTCCCGCGCCCGCTGGCGGCACTACCGCGCAGTTCCCTCCTCCGGAAAAGCCCGCCTCGGAGAAGACTGCGGGCGAGTTTACGCAGATGTTCGAGTTGGCTAAATCCGGAACACAGCCAAAGCAAGCGACACCTCCACCCGAAGGCATTACGGCTCAGATGAAGGCAGCGGCCTCAGCGAAGCCGCCCGAAGCGCCGGCGGCGACACCCCAGGCAGCGCAACCACCGGCCAAGGAACCGCCCGCCCCCGCGCCCCCGGCGGGTGAGTTCACCCGGATGTTCCAAGTCACTCAAACGGGAATGCCCTCGAAGGAGCCGGCCGCGAAGCCCACGGAGGCTCCCGGCGAGTTCACGCAAATGTTCCAGACCGGCGCACATCCGCCGCCGGCGGCGCCTTCCGCCCCGGCCGCGCCACCGGCTTCCGCGCAGGCAGGGCCGGGAGAATTCACGCGCATGTTTCAAACGGCGCCGAACCTCCCTTTCGGTGAGGCTCCCGCCGCCGCGCCTCCCCCGCAAGCTCCTACGAAGCTGTCCCCGCCTTCTCCCGCTCCCCTACCGCCGCAGGCGCCTCCCCCGGCGCAGCAAGGGCCTGGGGAATTCACGCGAATGTTTTCGGCCGCTCCCTTGCCTGCCGGGGAATCCCCGTTCGGCGGGGGCGCCATCGGACAGCCGCAGAAGCAGGAACCGGGCGAATTCACACGCATCTTTTCCACGCCATCGGCGCCGTTGAAGCAGCCGATGCCCATCGCCACGCCGCAGCAATCGCCGACCGGGCAACCGAGTCCGTTCGCGCCGCCCACCTCTCCCCTGGCGCAGCCCATGATACCGCCGGCGCAGTCTCCTTCTCCGTTCAGCCAACCCTCTTCGCCGTTCGGCCAACCGGCCTCTCCTTTCGGACAACAGCCGCCCTCACCGTTTGGACAGCCTCCGATGGGACAACCAGGGGCAGGCGCGATTCCCCAGCGGCCGTACCCGAGCACTCCACAGCAGGGCCCCGGGAACGAATACGAAAAGTTGTTCGGCGGGGGAGACAAGCCGGTCATGCCGCCGCCGGCTCCCAGCGCGATGCCGCCACAGATGGGCGGGTTCGGCAGCGCCACACAGTCCTTCCAGACGCCTCAGTTCCCGCAAGCGGCCCCCGCGCAGCCGTCCGGTCCAAGCGAATATACCCGGCTGTTCAGCGCGCCGAAGGAGACTCAGGCTCCGTTGCCGCCGCCTGTTCCCGTGGCCGCGCCGCCGGCCGCCAAACCATTCCCGAAATGGCCGATCTTCGTGTTTGCCGCCATCATCATTCTGCTGCTCATCGGCCTCATCGTGACTCTGGTTCGCAAGTAACGTACGACAAGGAAATTTCATGGCAATACCCGTCCGCACCGCCGCGAAAGAAGTGTTCGAACGCGTTCGGACTCTTTTTCAGAACTCCGAATTCAACGAGCAGACCGCTGAGCAGCGGGCAGTCGACAAGGATTTCCCATTCCCTCCGTTCCCTGAAAGCAAGGTGCCGGAGGACTCGGATGCCGCGGGGGTGCTGATGGGCATGTTCCTGCGCGCGGGAGTTGTCTCCGGGGAACTGCTGGAGGCGAGACTCGGCGCACAGGCAGCCGGCGACCTGCGGGAACTCGGGCTTATCGAGCCCGTCAACGGGAACAGCTACAAGCCCACCGTGCGGATTCGCCCCATGTATGGCTTATATGTCCTCAGCGACCTGTGGGATGCCACCGCCGGCCCCAACCCTCCGAATCTTGCCGATGATGTGGTGTTCCCGCCAGACATCCCCAACACTCTCACCTATCTTTCCTACGTTCCGCTCGACCCTTGCGAGCGTTTCCTCGAGGGCTGCGGAGGATCGGGGGTGGTGGCTCTGATGATGGCGAATCAAGGCGCCAAACACGCCTGGTCGTTCGATATTACGGAACGTTCCACGGCGTTTGCCGGCTTCAGCGCACGCCTCAATGGACTCGACAATTTCACCGCCGGCCGCGGCGACACCTACGAACCGGCCGGTGACCGGCAATTCGATCGTATCGCCGTGCATCCGCCGTATGTGCCGGTGTTGAAGCACACATGGATCTATCACGCCGGAGGCAATGACGGCGAGCAAATCACACGGAAGCACGTTCAGGACCTGCACAAAGTGCTTGCGCCGGGCGGCCGCTTCTATTGCCGCTGCCTTGGCTCCGACAGGCAGGATTCGCCGTTTGAAAAGCGGATCCGCGAGTGGCTGGGCGAGCACTCCGATGAATTTGATGTTGCCATCCACGTCATTCGCGTGCTGGAGCCCATCACCTATGTCATGGCTGCGCTGATGCGCGGAAGAGCAAAGGCGGAGGAGATTCCCGAATGGGGCCGGTTGTTTGAGAGCCTGAAGATCTTTCATTTCCTGGCGAGTGTGGTGGTGATCCAGCGGCGGGCGGAGGAGCGGCCGGTTTTCACGGTGCGCCGTAAAGCAGGGCCGTTTTCCGGTCCGCGGGAACTCGAGTGGCTGATGCACTGGGAGACCGAGCGCGCCAAGGGTTGCGAGGACATCATCCTGCAATCGAAGTTGCGGCCGGGCAAGACCACGCTCCAGTTGACCCACGGCATCCATGAGGGGAAATGGGCGCTGGCCGAGCAGAAACTGGAAGTGGCGCATCCCTATCCCAACACATGGGAAGTCGATCCTCTGGGCGCTTATCTCATCCCCAAGCTTACCGGCGCGGCCAGCGGGGCCGAAGTATTTGACGGGCTGATCAAGGAGGGTGTGATCGGCGGCAATCTTGATCCGCGCCGGTTCGCGCGGACGCTGGGCGAACTGGTATCCGGCGGCTTCGTAGTGGTAGACAAGCATGAGCCTCCAGTACAGAAGGAGCGCGAGCAGGAAGAAATTTGATCTATTCAGAGCCGTGAGGAACCGGCGAACATTTTCGGATTAAACCGCTCATCGATGAGGCCGCCGGGCGCAACCCCGCGCACAAGCGGCGTACCGGTGTGTCTACCCCGTGGGGCGGACCCTGCTCACCACGGCTGCGCCGGCCTTCCTCTTCCCGTCAAAAGGACACGGACGGCGCCTGGAGACGCCGGAACTCCCGATGCGCTATCAGGCGCCGGAGCATGCCTGCTTCCAAAAAGGCTGACCTACAGCCTCGCTTCTCGATGCAGCTTCTCGTATAGCTCAATGGTCTGCCTCATCCCATCTTCGAGCGGCGTCTTTTGAATTCCGGGCACCGCCGCGCGCAGGGCCGCATCATCCATGCGGTAGGCCACCGGAACCTGCGGCCCGCCCGCCGAGATCAGCTTCGCCGCCCCTGGACGCAGCCGGTCCAAGGTCTTCACGATTTCATCCATGTGGATGACGTCCCCCGCAAGGTTGAAAACGTGCGCGCCCTCGACCGTCGAGAGCAGACAGCCGATGAACGTTTCAGCCACATCCTCCACGTATTGGAGATCCATGAAGCCGCCCAAGGGGATCTGGTAGGGCCGCCCCAATACCAGGCTCTTCATGGCGATCGTAGGGGACGCGGTCAAGCCGAGGTCGCGGCCGACTCCGTAAACCGTCCAGGGCCGCAGCCCGATGCTCGAGATTCCGCTCGCCGAATAGAACACGCGCGCGTTGCCTTCGTTGGCCTGCTTGAAAACCCCGTAATGCGTCGCCGGCCTGGTGGGATCGGCTTCCGAGAGCGCCCGCGCCTCATAGGCGTCTTCCGGCCCCCACACAGCGGAAGAACTGGCGTACACGACACGCATGGGACGCCCGGCGTCGCGCGCACCCTCGAAGACGTTCAAGGTCCCAACGACGTCAACCAGTCCGCCTTTCACTGGGTTCGCCTGGCAAAACGGCATCAGGACCGCCGCCAGGTGGACGATGTGCGTGATGCCCTCATCGCGGATGAGGGCTTTTGTCCGCTCCGTATCCTCGATCGCACCTGTTTGGATGGCAAGGCCGGTTCGCTCCCCCGGTTCCGTGATCAGCCCCAACCGCGCGGGGTTGCCGTCCAGATCATAAATCAGGACATCGAGGCCGCGTTTCAGCAACCCGCGAACTACCCATGCCCCGATGCATCCTTGTGCTCCAGTTACCAGTACACGCATCATGACTCCTATTAAGATAGAAACAACAGGAATCAGGAATCTTACCACGTGGCCCGGAAACTTCAGATGCGCTGCCCGCTGTGCGGGTCCCCGGATGTGTTCTACAGTTGCGAGCCGAAATGTTGTTTCAATCACGTTTGCGCCGGTTGCAAGGCGACTTTTGAACCCGTCACGCACGCCACCGGCTCTATCCGTCACCTCACCGAACCGGAGGAACCGCCGGATGCGAGCGACCCCACCGCCTCGTGCGTCAGATGCGAGTCCACGCGCGTCTACGCGGATGATGATGGAGCGGTGGCCTGCCTCGATTGCGGGGCCGTGCTCGATATCGAGTTGACGGAAATCTGCCCGCCATGAGTGCGATCATGAAGGCAATGGATGAACGCTCGCGTGAACGCTACTCCCGCCAGATTCTCTTCCCCGGCATAGGCGCGGAGGGACAGGAAAGAATGCTGGCATCGCACGCCGCCATCGTGGGGTGCGGCGCGCTCGGCAGTTTTCACGCCGGGGCGTTAGCCCGGGCGGGAGTGGGCCGGCTCACGATCATCGATCGCGACTACGTCGAATGGAGCAACCTCCAGCGCCAATGGTTGTTCGAAGAGGAGGACGCAGCCGAAGGGCTCCCCAAATCCGTGGCCGCGGCGCGGCGGCTCCAACGAATCAACAGCGGCGTTCACGTGGAACCCGTTGTCGCCGACCTCACCGCCGCCAACGCCGAAGACCTGCTCTCGGAAGCGGACCTGATCCTCGACGCCACCGATAATTTTGACACTCGCTATCTCATTAATGACTTCGCCGTCTGTCACACCATCCCTTGGGTCTACGGCGCGGCGGTGGCCAGCTATGGCCTGGTAATGCCGGTCCTTCCGTCGCAAACGGCGTGTCTGAAGTGTATCTATCCCGAGCCGCCCTCGGGCGCCCAGCCCACTTGTGAAACGGCCGGCGTGTTGAACACCATCACCTCGCTTATCGCCTCGCTTCAGGTGAGTCTTGCCTTCCAGGTGCTCAGCGGAAAGGCCGGCGAAGTCCCCCGGAGGATCACGACGGTGGATGTCTGGACGGGCGTCATCCGCCAGGTGCGTCAACCGGAGCCGCAACCCGGATGCCTGGCCTGTGGAGAGCATCGCTACGTCCATCTCGAGGGCCGGAGGCGCGCGCCTATCAGCCTTTGCGGGCGCAATGCCGTGCAGATTCATGACCGTACACGGCCGCTCGATCTTGCGGATCTCGAGGCGCGCCTGAAAGCCGCCGGCGATGTCCGCCGCAACGAATTCGCGCTGCGCTTCTTCCTGCCCTCATACGAGATGACCGTGTTCCCCGACGGCCGCGCGATTATCAAGGGCACGACGGACCCAGGCCTTGCCCGCGGACTCTACGCCAAGTACATCGGCGCCTAATTGCTATTCTGGAAATTACACCAATGCGGCGCGCCCGCCCTCTCTTTCTTCTGGCGATCCTGGTCATTTCCGGCTACGTGGCGGTAACCTATCGCCATCAACTCGCCGAGATCCGCCGCCACGCTCCTCCCGTGCCGAAACCTCTCGAACAGGGCGTGAATGCCACCGCCACGGATTGGCATTGGGAAAAAAGCTCGGGGAACGGACCGGCGGTGGCGGTGCGGGCGAAAAACTTCCGCCAGATCAAGGAGCCCAGCCGCTTTGAATTAGAGAAAGTGGACCTGAAGATCTACCGCGGCGATGGCAAGTCCTATGACCACGTGCTAAGCGAACGGGCGATTTTCGATATGGCCGAAGCTTTCCTCTACTCGGAAGGAGAGGCGGACATCACCATGGGGGAGGAGGAGGGCAAGACACCCTCTCCCGCGCGCCTCATCCACATCAAGTCCTCCGGGATTCGTTTCGACAGTAAGACGGGCAAGGCGGAAACCGATCGGGAAGCGACGTTCGTCTTCGAGCGCGGCGAAGGAAAGGCCGTAGGCGCAGTTTATGATCCCTCCACTCGCGAATTGCTCCTGCGCAGCAAGGCCCAACTTGTCTGGCACGACCGGAAATCCGCCAATCCACGGCCCATGAAAGTGGAGGCGGATCGAATCCTGTACCTGGAAAATGAATCGAAGGTGGTCCTCTCCCCGTGGGCAAAATTGACCCGCGACAACATGACGCTCGAAGGGAAGGGGGCGCTTGTGACGCTCGACAAGAACGGCATCCGGCAAGTGGACACCACCGCCGCCAAAGGCGCCGACAGGTTTCCCGGCCGCGTGCTCGATTATGCCGCCGACCGGCTCACTCTGACGCTCAACGAAAAGAGCGAAGTAGAAAAGATCAAGGGGGAGGGTAACGCGACTCTTATCACAACCACCGAGTTCGCCGTGACCAACACGCATTCGAACCAGGTGGATCTGGATTTTGACGCCACCGGAAGCGAGAGCATTCTTCGACGCGCCTTCGCCGCCGGCCAGGCGATGGTGGAATCGAAGCCCATCGCCCGTCCGGATCGCCCTCCCGCCGAGACTCGCATCCTGCGCAGCGAAAGAGTGGAAATGACGATGCGTCCCGGCGGCAAGGAGATTGACGCGATCAACACCCCCACCCCGGGGGTTCTGGAATTCCTTCCCAATCGCCCCGGACAGCACCGGAGGCGTGTCGACGGTGACCGGTTCCATATCCTCTACGGCGCAGCCAACACGCTCGAGTCTTTCCGTACCAGCAACGCCCGCACGCGCACCGACAACGAGCCGAGGCAGGGTAAGCCGCGGCCTCCCGCGCTGACATCGAGTAAGGAATTGCAAGCCCGCTTCGCGCCGAAAAGCGGTGAGATGATTCGCCTCGAGCAATCGGGCGATTTCCGCTACGAGGAAGCAGAACGCAAGGCGCGCTCGGAACGGGCCATCCTTGACCAGACCTCGAATCGCATCACGCTGGTGCAGGACGCGCGCGTTTGGGATTCCACCGGCGCCACCTCCGCCGACCAGATCGTTCTCGATCAGAAGAGTGAGGATTTCACAGCCGAAGGACATGTGAACTCGAGCCGCCTCCCTGACCGCAAGGGCTCGGGCTCCGCCATGCTTTCCAAGGACGAGCCCACGCAGGCTAGAGCCGCAAAGATGATTACCCGCGATAAACAAAGCCTGGTGATCTACGATGGCAACGCCGTCCTGTGGCAGGGGGCGAACCGCCTCCAGGCCGATCACATCGAAATCGAGCGCAAAAACGGGTTGCTGCGCGCCAACGGCCACGTGGTGAGCCAGTTGATCGACCAGCAGAATGACGCCGAGGCGGCGAAGCCGAAGAACGCCGCCCCCGTGTTCACTCTCATCACCGCTCCATCCATGACGTACTCGGATAAAGACCGCGTCGCCCACTACACTGGCGGAGTGTTCCTTCGCCGGGCCGGTCTTGACGTGCGCAGCCGCGAATTGCGCGCCTATCTCAAGGATGAAGGCAAGCAGAAGGATAAGCAGGAGAGCGAATCGAGTTTAGAAAAAGCGGCCGCGGACGGCAGCGTCGTCATTGTGCAGGTGGCCGCGGACCGGACTCGGCGCGGCGCCTCCGAGCATGCGGATTATTATGTGGATGAGCAGAAGATTGTTCTCGCGCAGGGACAGCCGGAATTGCAGGATTCGCTGCGGGGCGTCACGCGAGGTAAACAATTGACCTATTTCGCCGGCGATGATAGGCTGCTGGTCAATGGGGTCCCCGCGCAGCCGGCAGTAAGCAGGATCCGCCGGAAATAACGCATGCGAATTCTGGAAACATCGGAAATCTCCAAGTCGTATCGCGGCCGCAAGGTGGTGGATGGCGTGTCGGTGAGCGTGTCGCAAGGCGAAGTGGTGGGCCTGCTAGGGCCGAACGGCGCGGGCAAGACCACATCGTTCTACATGATTGTCGGCCTGGTAAGCCCGGATAGCGGAAAGATTCTCCTCGACCAAAACGACATTACGCCGCTGGCGATGTATGAGCGCGCCCGGCGGGGCATCAGTTACCTGCCGCAAGAGGCCTCCGTCTTCCGCCGGCTGACCGTGGAAGAGAATCTCATGGCGATTCTCGAGACTCTCTCTCTTCCCGGCGCCAAGCGCAGGGAGCGGATGACAACACTCATCGAAATGCTCGGTCTCGAGAAGGTGCGCCAGAGCAAAGGCTATATGCTCAGCGGCGGCGAGCGGCGCCGCGTCGAGATCGCGCGCTCCCTGGTGATCGAGCCGAATTTCCTGCTGCTCGACGAGCCCTTCTCCGGCATCGATCCCATCCAGGTGATGGAACTTCAGCGCATCGTCTTCGACCTGAAGCGGGCGGGAATCGGGATTCTAGTGACTGATCACAACGTGCGGGAGACTCTGGCCGTTACCGACCGCGCCTACATTATCAACAACGGAAAAATCTTCCGCGCCGGCACCCCGGAGGCGTTGGGCAATGATCCGGAGGTGAAGCGGATCTACCTGGGCGAGTCCTTCCAGTTGTAGGGGGCCTCCCGGTCAGCCCGTGCTCATCCGCTCCCAGGCGTCCACGCCTCCGCGCAAGGCGCGCACACGAGTGATTCCTCTCTCCGACAGGAGCAGCGCCGCACGGGCGCTCGATGCTTCGTTGGGTCAACCGCAGAACAGAATGATTTCGCGGTCGCGGGGGATCTCCCGGTAGTGGCTCGCGAGACCCTTGGAACTGATTCGAAGAGCGCCGGGGATGCCGGCCGCGCCCGCGGCCAGTTCGCCGCGCAGATCCACAAGAAACAGATCCTCGCCGGCGTCCAACCGCCGCCGCAGTTCCTCCGCGCTGATGCGCGCGACTTCGATCTTGCGAAGGAAAGCCCGGCGCCGCAGAATCTTCCATATGATCCAGACCGCGAAGAGGCCCAGCACGAGAAGGAGCAAACCGGAACCGGTCCGTGAAGCGTATTCCGCCGCCTCTTCCAACTGATCGCTCAACAGGTAGCCGAGACCCATATACGAGGCGCTCCAGAACGCCGTCCCCAAGGCATCATAGGCGAGAAATCGCCCGATTCCCGCGCCCGAGTTGCCCGCCATGGGTGCGGCGACGGCGTTCAAACCCGGCACGAACTTGGAGATGAGCAGCGATTTGAGCCCATAGCGCAGGAACGCATTCTCTGTCTGCCTCACGCAGGAATCGGGCTCGATCGAAAGCCGGCACAGCAACCGCAGGACTCGCGGCCCGCGGCTTCTGCCAATGTAGAACCATGCGCTGTCCACCAGCAGGGCCGCGGCCATGCAGCAGGCAACGGCGGCAACCGGGTGGAGTAGGCCGGAACGGATCAGCGCGCCGGCGGCCAGCAGCAAGGGGACGGACGGAATAGGAAGCGCCCCTTGCTCGGCCAGCACCCACGCGAACAGCACCACATAACCATGACTTGCGACGAAACCCAGCACCTCGCGCATCCTATTCAGCATGGCACTTTATGGGGCTCTTTCGCCTCCTCGGGGTGACGTGCCGGGATCAAGTAAAACCACGCAAGGACTCCTCATGCGCGCTGCTTCCGCAAGAATCCCTTTTCATGGCTTTGACCTAAGGGACATCGCATCCGCGTCGAAACATTTGGAGCCGGCGCTCCGCTCAAGCAAGTGCTGGAAAAAATCGGATTTGCCGCTGAGAACGCCGCGGCCGCGGCCAGGCGTCAGACTGCCAGGGCACAACAAGCGAGGCCGTGGCAATGGAGAGCATAGAATTGAAGTAAGGAGGCAAACAAGCATGACACTGCTGGAATCTCTAAAACAATACACGGTGGTGGTAGCGGACACGGGAGACATTGAAGCCATCGCCCGCCACCGTCCGCAGGACGCCACCACCAATCCGTCGCTTCTCTACAGCGCCGCGCAGAAGCCCACATACCGTCACCTTGTGGAGAAGGCGGTGGATGTTGCCCTGGAATCCGGGCGTGGGTCCAAGGGGAAGGCCGAAGAATTCATAGACCATCTGTTTGTATCCTTCGGATGCGAAATCCTGAAAGTCATTCCGGGCCGAGTTTCCACGGAAGTGGACGCCAGCCTGAGCTTCGATACAGAAGCCACCATCGCCAAGGCCAGGAAGCTGATCTCGCTCTATGAGAAGGCGGGCGTGAGCCGTGAACGGATTCTCATCAAAGTGGCCAGCACGTGGGAGGGAATTCGGGCCGCGAGCCGGTTGGAGCAGGAAGGTATCCACTGCAATCTCACCTTGCTGTTCAGCTTTGCCCAAGCCGTGGCCTGTGCCGAGGCGGGCGTCACTCTGATCTCGCCCTTCGTAGGCCGCATTTATGACTGGTTCAAGAAAGAGAGCGGCGGTGAAATTCCGGCCGATCAGGACCCCGGCGTAGCCTCCGTCACACGGATCTACAACTATTACAAGGCCTACGGCTACAAGACACAGGTAATGGGGGCCAGTTTCCGCAACGTGCATCAGATCACTAACCTTGCCGGCGCCGATCTGCTCACCATCAGCCCGGACCTGCTGGAGAAACTGGACCACGAGGAGGGCATCTTGGAGCGTAAACTCGATCCCGCGCGCGCGGACCCCGGCAAAGACGCCAAGCTTCACCTGGACGAAAAGACCTTCCGCTGGATGCACAATGAAGACGCCATGGCGTCGGAGAAACTGGCGGAAGGCATCCGCAAGTTCAACGCGGACGCCCGCAAACTGGAATCTTACGCGCTCTCGCAAGTCGCCGAGAAGGTCGGCTGAGTTCGAAGCTCATGTCCGGAGAACTGTGGCTCATCCGGCACGGCGAGACAGAGTGGAGCCGCTCCGGAGCGCATACCGGAAGGACAGACCTTCCGCTCACCGAAACGGGAAGAGCGGAAGCCATGGCCATCGGCGAGGCTCTGGGTGGCCGGTGTTTCTCCCTGGTGCTGACCAGTCCCTTCCAGCGAGCCCGTGAAACGTGCCGGCTTGCGGGATATGGCGCGGCGGCGGTGGTGGAGCCGAATCTGCGGGAATGGGACTACGGTGACTACGAAGGCAGGACGACGGCGGAGATCCGGCTTCAGACCTCTGGCTGGAATGTGTGGGAATCGGGAGTGCCGAACGGCGAGAAGATCGAGGATGTTGCCGCCCGAGCGGAGGCGGTGATCGCACGCGCCGTCAAGGCTCCCGGCGATGTGGCGCTGTTCGGGCACGGACACACCCTTCGAGTCCTGACAGCACGCTGGCTCGGGCTTGGGCCGGCGGAAGGCCGTTTGTTCTTGTTGGGAACCGCTACGTTGAGCACACTGGGGTTCGAGCGGGAAACCCGGGTAATCACGCGTTGGAATCTATCGTGCGGCCCGGCGCGGGTATGATTGCGGCAAGGAGAGGAACAAGGGAATGAAATCTGTCAAGACATCAGGAGCTAAAGCCACGGCCTGGGAGGCGCTCGCGGCCCACTATGAGGAGATTCATCATCTTCACTTGCGAGATCTATTCTCGGGCGACCCAGCACGCGGAGAACGGATGACCGCCGAGGCTGTGGGAGTCTACCTCGACTACTCGAAGAATCGCATCACGGGGAAGACTCTCGGGCTACTGGCGCAACTGGCCGAAGGGTGCAATCTGCGCGCGCGCATTGACGCGATGTTCCGTGGCGAGAAGATCAATCTCACGGAGAACCGGGCTGTATTGCACACCGCCTTGCGTGCTCCAAGGGGCGCGTCCATTGCCGTGGATGGAGAAAACGTCGTGCCCCGCGTGCACGCGGTGCTCGACAAGATGGCCGCATTCACTGACCGCGTGCGCCAGGGCGAATGGAGAGGGCACACCGGCAAGCGCATTCGGAATGTAGTCAACATCGGGATCGGGGGTTCCGACCTCGGCCCGGTCATGGCGTACGAGGCGCTGCGGCACTACAGCAGCCGGGAGATGACCTTCCGTTTTGTATCGAACATCGACGGAACGGATTTCGCCGAAGCCGCGCACGGCCTGGATGCGGCGGAAACACTCTTTGTCGTCTCCTCGAAGACATTTACCACGCTCGAAACCATGACCAACGCCCGTACCGCCCGCGAGTGGCTGCTGGCTCGCTTCGCCGGCGACGGAGCGGCCGTGGCCGCGCACTTCGTAGCCGTTTCCACGAACTCCAGGGAAGTAGCGCGATTCGGCATTGATACCGCGAACATGTTCGAATTCTGGGATTGGGTGGGCGGCCGCTACTCGATGCCTTCCGCCATCGGCCTTTCCACCATGGCCGCCATCGGCGCCGAAAACTTCCGCGCCATGCTGGACGGCTTCCACCAGATGGACGAACATTTCCGCACGGCGCCGTTTGAGCGGAACCTGCCCTTTCTGATGGGCGTGCTCGCCGTCTGGTACGGCAACTTCTTCGGCGCGCAGACGGTTGCCGTGCTGCCCTACGACCAATATCTCAAGCGCTTCCCCGCCTACCTTCAGCAGTTAACGATGGAAAGCAACGGCAAGCATGTGACGCTGGACGGCTCGACCGTGGAATGCGACACCAGCGCCATTTATTGGGGAGAGCCGGGGACCAACGGGCAGCACTCCTTCTACCAACTCATTCATCAGGGCACGCGGCTCATCCCGTGCGACTTCATCGCCTTCGCGCAGTCCCTGAACCCGCTCGGGCGGCACCACGATGTGCTGATGGCAAACGTGTTCGCCCAAACAGAGGCGCTGGCTTTCGGTAAGACAGCCGATCAGGTGAAGGCCGAGGGCACTCCGGATTGGCTGGTTCCGCACCGCGTCTTTGAAGGCAACCGGCCATCGAACACGATCCTCGCCGAACGGCTGACGCCGGAACTGCTGGGCAAACTCGTCGCGCTATACGAGCACAGTGTATTCACGCAAGGGGTGATCTGGAACGTGGATTCCTTTGACCAGTGGGGCGTGGAACTCGGCAAAGTGCTGGCGCAGCGGATCATTCCGGAACTCGAAAGCCATGAGGAGCCGGCGCTGGGGCACGACTCTTCCACTAACAACATGATCCGCCGCTACCGGAGGTTGAAGGGGAACGGGTAACCGTTCGGTACGATGAGTGCGTACACATACAGGACAGTGTCCGCATGCCACGCCCAATCCAACAACAATCGCTGGACGTAACCCGGCCGCGCTCCCGCGGCGGGGCCAATACACTCCGCAATTCGGCGGGTGGCCACGACACGGTATCCACGAGGACGAGCGGGAAGGAAAATGCAATGGCGAGGGGCCATTTGGACATTTGCGGGGAAAAGCCCTGGTAGGCGCGGCAGGACTCGAACCTGCGACCCTCTGCTTAGAAGGCAGATGCTCTATCCGCCTGAGCTACGCGCCCATCCCCCCCATTCTATCAACGGCCCTACAACTCCACTCCCGTATCCATCCACTTCCCCTCCCGCGCCGATTCCAGCACCGCGTCGCACACCTTCTGCGTCTGGAGCGCGTTGCGGAAATCGGGCTGCGTTGGTTTGCCCGACTCCACACCCATCACGAAATCCGCCAGCGCATTCAGGAATGTGTGTTCGTAGCCGATGCAGGTACCCGGCACCCAATACCGGTTCATATACGGGTGCTCGGAATTCGTCGTGTGGATCTTCCGCCATCCCGTCAGGTGCGACTCCACCTTCTTGCCGCTCTGTAATTGCGTGTACTCGAAGAACTGCAAATACTCCGGCTCTTCCAGGTCAAAGTAGACGCTGCCCCCGGCGCCATTCAGTTCGAAAGTATTGAAATTCTTCCGCCCCCGCGCATAGCGCGTCGATTCGAATGTCCCCATGGATCCGTTCGCGAATTCGGCCAGGAACATGCATGCATCATCGATGGTCACGGCCTGCCTCTTGCCGGTCACCACGTGCTCGCGCTCCTTTACGAAGGTCTCGGTCTTCGCCACCACGCGCGTGATCGCGCCGTTCAGCCACATGGCTGTATCGATGGAATGCGCGAGCAGATCGCCCGTGACGCCCGATCCCGCCACGGACGCGTCCAGCCGCCACAGCCCCGGACCGCCCTGCGGGACGTCCTCCGCGATTGTCCAATCCTGCAAGTAGGTGGCGCGGTAGTGAAACGCGCGCCCGATGCGTCCTTCGTCAACCACCTGCTTGGCCAGCGCAATGGCGGGCACGCGCCGGTAGTTGAACCAAACCATGTTGGGAACGCCCGCCGCCTCCACCGCCTTCACCATCTCTTCCGCCTCGGCCGCGTTCATCGCCAGCGGCTTCTCGCACACGATCATCTTCCCGTTCTTCGCCGCGGCCAGCGCGATGTCGCGGTGCGTGTTATTCGGCGAGCCGATGTCGATGAGGTCGATGTCCGGCGCCTCCACCAGGTCTTTCCAGTCGCTGACAATGCGCTCATAGCCCCAGTTGTCCGCAAACGCCTTCGCCTTCCCGGCATTGCGTGCGCACACCGCCTTCAACACGGGCTTGTGCCGCACCGGGAAGAAGTCCGTCAACCGCTTGTACGCATTCGAATGGGCGCGGCCCATGAACCCATATCCAATCATTCCCACGCGTAGTTCTTTCATGTTCGTTTCCCAGGGGCGCTCTAGCCGTACTTCTCCACCAACTTGTCCAAAGCCTTCTTGCATGTCTCGGTGGCGGTCCAGGCGTCCGGCCAGAAGCACAGGTCGATCGTCCACCAGTCGTGCGGCAACCGCGCCGCCTTCACCAGTTCCGGCACGATCTCATCGAAGTTCAGAAGCCCCTGCCCGAATGGCGGGTGCGACGACGTTTCGTCATTGCCGTCAGCGTCCTTGTGGCATGTATTGTCGGAATCGATCATGTGAATGTGATTGATGCGGCCGCTGAGCATGCGGATCAGGTCCACCTGCGAGGGGAACGTCTCCTTCTTCCCCTCCTGCCGCGCGCCCACCACGCCGACCATCTGCCCGTGGCAGGTGTCGTACTGAAGGCCGAAATTCGGCTTGTTGACCGCATCATGGATGCGGACCACGTCGCTCGGCTTGTTGAACGCGAAGCCCGGTTCGAACTCCCACGTCACATACTGGCCGTTGTCCGCCGCGATGCCGCAGCAGGTCTTCCACGCGCTGGTCACACGGGCAAGCGCGGTGTCATAGTCCACTTCGCGGTGAATGGCCGGCGGCTGCACGCAATCCACGCGGATGCCCTGAATGCCCACATCCTTACAGAACTCCGAGTTTTTCCGGAACTCGGCAATGTATTTGCGCTGATCGTCCGTGTTGATCAGCTTTTCGCCCCACAGGTTGGCCGCGATTCCGCTGAAGGCGAGCCCGCGATCCTTCATCTTCGCTTTCAGTTCTTCCCGCTGCGATTTTTCTGGCATTGCGC
Organism: Bryobacterales bacterium; assembly: GCA_026954325.1. GTDB lineage: Bacteria > Acidobacteriota > Terriglobia > Bryobacterales > Bryobacteraceae > CADEFT01. Next base: position 40,731 of record JAIXKK010000198.1, read on the forward strand.
CCGGCCAGGAATCATTCGGACCACTGGGATTACCGGGATTGGGATGCGGCGGAAAGCCGCCCAGTTCGACGCCGTCAAAGCCGAGCGCCTTGAGTTTTTCGCAGACGGTGTCAAAGTCAATTGGGTTGCTCGCGTACGGGCCGATGGTGTAGGCCCAGCTTCCGATCGAGGTGCGCTTACTCATAAGAATTCCCTACACTCATACTGCAAACGGAGGTTCCGGCGCAAGCGCCGTCAGTGCGATTTTTCCGCCTGCGCCGCTTCCACTTCCTCGTCTCCCGGCGCTTCCCGCTTCACGAATCCCTTCCCGTTCCAGGAATAGGTTACCGCGGTCTTCTTCAGGTAAAGGACCCCCAAAGCATCCGTCGCGTAGCGGAATGGTTTCATTCGCTCGAAGTCGAAATCCTTCTCGCCGCGCTTATAAATCACCAGGAACGTAAACGGGTCAGCCGGATCCTCGGCAAGCGGCATCATCGAGTACCCCGTGCCGGAGGCGACGAATGCCACCACGTGCTGCCTGCCGCCGGCCAACACCTGCGCGGCGTAGTCCGTTTTGCCATCCTTGTTGAAATCGCCAAATACGAGGTTGGGGCGGAACGCCGGCATGTATTGCTGAAACCAGGATTCAATCTGCGGCGCGCTGTACGCCATGCGCCAACCCTGGTATTTCTGATCGAGCAGCGCGCGAGCCCGCGGCGGAAGCGCCGCCGCGCCCGCGAGCAGCGCCACACTCCAGAGAAGCCACATGCCAAACAGGCTAGCAGTTCCCGAATCACCGTGCCGCCCGTTGCGGAATACAATGTTCACAAGACATCTATGGCTAGGACCATTCTTCGTGACGGGGTATATGAACGCTTGCTCGCCGAGATCCTCGAGGGCCGCATCGCGCCGGGCTCAAGCCTGCGCGAGGAGCGCCTTGCCGCTGACCTGGACGTCAGCCGGACGCCCATCCGCGAAGCTCTTCGCAAACTCGCGGAGGAAGGATTTGTCGAATACCTCCCCCACCGCGGCGCGAAGTTGTTGATGCCCACGCCCACGCTCGCCCGCGAGATTTTTCAGATTCGCGAAGCTCTCGAAGCCGTCGCCGTGCGCGAGGCAGCCGTGAACATGAGCCCTGCCCGCCTCCTTCTGTTGCGAGACCACATGGAAAGTCTCCGCCCCCGCGTGGCCGCGGGCGACCTCAGCGACGTCGGCGATCTGCTTCACGACGAGATTTTCGCCGCCTGTCAGAATCGCCGCCTCGAACAAATGATGCAGGTCTTCGGCGGACAGGTGAAGTGGCTTCAGAATCTGGCCTGCCAGATGCCGGACCGTCTGCCGCACGCCTTTCGTGAACATGACAGCGTCATCACCGCGCTCGAATCGCGCGATCCGGAGTGGGCCGAAAGCGCCCTCCGCGCCCACATTCGCAACACGCTGCACGATTTGTTGGTAGGGTTGGAAGAACCGCAACAGCAAACCAACTCCGCCACCGCGAGTTGAAGCGCTCTTCCCCATGCCGCGCATCCCCAACTTCCGTTACGTCGTCGCCGCGATGCTTCTGCTGGCGACCATGATCAACTACGCTGACCGCCTGGCCATCGCCGTCGTTGCGCCGAGCCTCCGCGCCGAGTTCCACATGACCGAGCAGGATTACGGCTACGTCGTCTTCTGGTTCATGTGCGCCTATGCCATCATGTACGCCGGTTCCGGCCCCCTCTGCGACCGGTTGGGGACGAGAAAAGGTTTCGCGGTGTTCATCGTCGCCTGGTCCATCGCCGCCATGGGCCATGCGCTCGCGGTGGGAAAGTGGTCCCTTTCCTTCTGGCGTTTCCTGCTCGGTCTGAGCGAGCCCGGCAATTGGCCCGCCGCCGCGAAGGCCGTCGCGGAATGGTTCCCCGTGGAGCAACGCGCGCTCGGCATCGGCCTGTTCAACGCCGGATCATCTCTCGGTTCCGCGCTGGCGCCTCCCGTTGTCGCTTTCCTCACCCTGCACTATGGCTGGCGCGCCGCGTTTCTCGCGGTCGGAGCCCTTGGCTTCGTCTGGCTCATCCTCTGGCTCTTTCTCTATCAGCCTCCGCACTTGAGCCGCTTCATCACCGAAGGCGAATGGAACTTCCTCAAGGGCCGCGTACGGCCGCCGGAGGAGGCGGTTCCCGTGCGGGCACCCAAGGGCGAATGGCTGCGCGTGCTCCGCATGCGCGAGTGTTATTCCCTCGTCATCGCGCGCTTCTTCGCCGACCCCGTAGTCTACTTCGTCATCTTCTGGCTGCCGGAATATCTGCAGAAAGAACGCGGCTTCGATCTGGCGATGGTCGGCAAATACGCCTGGGTGCCGTTCATCTTCGGCGACATCGGCTATGTCACGGGAGGCTGGGCGTCCGGGTTTCTCATACGGCGCGGCTGGAAGTGGATTCGCGCCCGGTCGCTCGTCCTGGCGCTGGGAGTTGTCGTCATGCCCATCGCCATTATCGCTCCCCGCCTCCCGGAGGCATGGATGGCGATCGCGGTCATCTGTATCGTCACTCTGGGCCACTCGCTCTGGATTTCAAATCTGCTCACCCTGCCTACCGATATGTTCCCCGCCACACACGTCGGCACCGCGAGTGGACTCTCCGGCATGGGCGGGGCCATCGGAGGCATGCTCGCCAACCTCGGAACCGGCTACGTGGTCCAGCATTATTCTTATACGCCTGTCTTCCTCATGGCCGGTCTCATGCATCCGCTGGCGTTCGCGCTGGTTTATGGGTTGCTGCTGCGCCGGTGGATGCGATTGGCGGAACAGGACTTGATATAGGGCCGGTGGGATGTTCGGCTACGCGAACAGCAGGCGCTCTTTGGGCGCCGGGATAGGACGTCCCATTTCCGCTGCTGTTTCCAGCCACTCGCCGATGACCGCTTCGAGATTGGCCAACGCCTCTTGCCTCGTAGGACCATCCGCGGCACATCCGGCAAGTTCCGGCACCTCGGCAATGAACGCCTGATCCTCCTCGCTCCGGTAAAGAAGAATCTCGTATTTGGTCATTCTGCCCCCTTTGCAAGTTTATATGGAATGATGACCTTGCACACTTGCTTGACCTGATACGCCTTCGCAAAAGATCCCTTGGGCTGCAAGAAAGAATTGGATCACTCAGTTCTCGATTATGATCGAGATTCGGCGAACAAGGCGTTCACTGTGCCGCCATCGATCGCCTTACAATTGAAGAGCAGTACTTCTTCCGCCGTCCCATGCCACTCACCCGCCGATCCTTCCTTGCCGCGCCCGCCGCCGCGCTGGGCCAACAGCGGCAGCAACAAGCCGCCCGGCCGAACGTGCTCTGGATCATGGCCGATCAGTTCCGCTTCGACTGCCTCGGGGCCAACGGCAACAAGCTCATCCGGACTCCCGCTTTGGACGCCCTCGCCGCACGCTCCGCCAATTTCCAGAACGCCTTTGTCCAGGCTCCGGTCTGCGCCCCGTCCCGCGCCAGCTACTTCACGGGACGCTACCCGCACAGCCACAAAAACCGGGTCAACTACACGCCGCTCGACTCGCGGGAGGTGCTCGCTCAGCAGATGTTCCACGAAGCCGGCTACCTCACCGGCTCCGTGGGGAAACTGCACTACTACCCGCCCACCGTGCAGCACGCCCGGTCCCTCGGCTGGGACCGCGTCCAACTCGATGACGGCGTCGCCGCCACGGATCAATACTCGGACTACTTCACATGGCGAAGCCTTGTCGACCCCGAGCCGATGCTGCCTTATCAGACGGCCGCTCCGATCCCCGGCAAGAATCCCTACCGCGCGGCCATCGCCTACTCCTACACGCCCACCGCCTGGACCGGCATGGAAGCCCGCCGTATGCTTGGGGAATTCGCGAACTCCGGCCGGCCGTTCTTTCAATTCGTCTCGTTCTTCAAACCCCATTCTCCTTACACCGTCCCGCAACCCTACGACGTGATGTATGACAATATCGAGATCCCGCTGCCCAAGCGAGTGACGCTCGACGACATCCACAAGCTTCCGCTGCCGGTACAAAGGCAGATCCTTCGCGGCAAGCCGCGGTACGATCTGGATCGAGGGCGCCTCGAGTGGATCTACCGCAGTTATTACGCTTCGGTCTCGATGGTCGATCGCGAGATCGGCGCACTGCTAAGCGACCTCGACCGTCTCGGCAAAGCATCGAATACCATCGTGATCTTCTCCGCTGATCACGGCGACCAACTTCTCGAACACGGACTCGAGGGCAAGAATGTCTTCTTCGAAGCCTCGGTCCACGTGCCGTTCCTGTTCTCCTTCCCCGGCCGTATCGCCCCCGGCAACCGGGACGAACTCATCGAAATGGTGGACGTGCCGCCAACGCTGCTGGATTCTTGCGGCCTTCCCGCGCGCAAGAATATCCAGGGCCGCGCGCTATTTAAACCGCAGCAGCGGGACTTCGTCTTCGCGGAAAACATCATTCCTGAAGTCATCACCGGCGGCTCCCTCAATATGCCCTACGAGCCGGGCAAAGGCGTGGGCGGCATCCTCCATCCGGATGCCAAAATGATCCGCACCAGGCGTTGGAAGCTCAACTATTACCCGGGCAACGGGGGAGAGCTTTACGACCTCCAGAATGACCCCGGCGAGGAGCGCAACCTCTACGCCGATCCCGCTTCGCAGAACACCGTTCGTGAGTTGAAGGACCGTCTGCTGGACTTTCTCATGACCGCGGACGAGACGGATCAGATCGCACCGCACTGGCTTGTGGGCAATCCGTAACCCACGCCGCCGCGAGGCGCGCCCTTCAATGTAGTAGATTGGTTGCTTCATCCAACCCAAGGAGGTTTCCTCATATCCATGAACCGCCGTAAACTGTTTCAGATCTTTTCCGCGCTCGGCGGCGCGACACTGATGACCAAACGCGAAGCCGCCGCCCAATCGCAAGCCGCCCGCGCCACTCGTGGAATGCCGTCGCCCAAGATCAAGGACGTACAGGTGATCCAGACGGCGCCGGCCGGACTCCGGCTTCCGGTTGTCAAGATCATCACCGATCAGGACGGTCTCTACGGCTACGGATGCGCCTGCTTCACGCAGCGCGCGGATCTCGTCGTGCCCGCTGTCGAGCGTTACCTGCGCCCGTTCCTCATCGGAAAGCCGGCCGATCGGATTGATGACACCTGGCAGGCGATGTACAACTCTTCGTACTGGCGCAACGGCCCCGTGCTCAACAACGCGATCAGCGGTGTCGACCAGGCCCTGTGGGACATCAAAGGCCGCCAGGCCGGGATGCCTGTCTACCAGTTGGTGGGCGGAAAGGTACGGGAAGCCGCCGATTGCTACGGCCATGCGAGCGGTGAAGACTTCCCGCAGGTTTTGGAGAGCGCCAAGGAGTACATGTCCCGCGGGTTCCGCCATGTCCGCGTACAGGTGGGCATCCCGGGCATGGCCGGTTATGGCTCACGCGCCGGTGGTTCCCAGGTCAAATCTTTGCACAGCGGTCCGGTCTTCGAACCCGCCGTCTACATCCGCCGTGCGTTGAAACTGTTCGAGGTGTGCCGCAAGGAACTCGGCGATGAGGTGGAACTGCTGCACGACGTCCATGAGCGCATTCATCCCACACAGGCGGTGCAATTCGCCAAGGACGTGGAGAAGTTCCACCTCTTCTTCCTCGAGGACGTTCTCTCGCCGGAAGACATCGCGTGGTTCCGCCTCATCCGCCAGCAATGCGCCACCGCCCTTTCGATGGGCGAACTCTTCAACAGTCCCCATGAATGGACGCCGCTCATCGCGGAACGGCTCATCGACTACATCCGCATTCACGTCTCGCAGGCCGGCGGCTTCACTCCCTGCCGCAAGATTGCCGCCATGGCCGAACAGTTCAACGTGCGCACCGCCTGGCACGGTCCTGGCGACGTTTCTCCGGTCGGCCACTGCGCTAACGCTACGCTGGATGTGGTGGCTTACAACTTCGGCGTGCAGGAGTACTCGCCGTTCAATGAGCGCCTACAGGAAGTGTTCCACGGCTGCCCCGTCATGAAGGACGGCTATCTCTATCCCAACGACGCTCCCGGTTGGGGCATCGAGATCGACGAGAAGGCCGCCGCGAAGTATCCGTTCGGATACGGCGAACGCGGCTCGCACAAGGATCTCAACGGAGGCTGGGGCGAAGTCCGCAAGCGCGACGGCCAGATCATCAAGCAGTAGAGGATTGCGGGAAGCTGTTTCGCTGATGGTACATCTCCATCAGTTCCCGCCATTCCACGCGAACCACGCTGCCCTTGGCGGCACGCTGTTTTTCCCACTGCGTGAGCAGTTCAATGGCGGCGTAGGGCGACCAGAAAAACTACAACCGAGGAGAGAAGATCACTGGCAAGCGAAGATCTTTCCCGGATCATCGCACAACCTCGGCAAACTGCTTTAAGCGCCGCGGTTGTGGAGTCGCCGCGGGAAGGAGCCTTGACTCGAGCGGCACGAATTCGTGTGTCTCCGCGTCGTAGACTTCCATGGCGCCGGTATGGATCTCGTAAAACCACCCGTGCAGTTGAAGGTCCCCACGCTTCATCCTGCTCGCCACGGAGGGGTGTGTTTTCAGGTGGTCAATTTGGGCCAGAACGTTCTCGCGAATCAACACGCCCAGCCTCTGCTCTTCGGGCATGTCCGGATAGTTGTCTTCCACCACGCACCGGGCCACTTCGGCGTGAGTCAGCCAGGCTTCGACGGTGGGCATCTGCCTGACTGTTTCCGGATGCAGCACCGCCCGCATGGCGCCGCAATCGGAATGCCCGCACACCACGATATTCTTCACGCCAAGGACGAGGATGGAGTATTCGATGGTTGACGAAACGCCTCCCAAGCGCTCTCCGTACGGGGGAACAATGTTACCGACGTTGCGGCAAATGAAGAGTTCGCCAGGGTCGGACTGCATGATCAGGCTGGGCAGGATGCGTGAATCCGCGCAGGTGACGAACAGGGCATGCGGATGTTGCTCGCCTGCCAGTTGTTCGAAAAGATCCTTCATTTCCGGGAAAACATCCTGCTTGAACTTGTGATAACCGGCACAAAGTTTGTCCATGAGAATACCTCTAGTAGACGGCCAAGAATAAGGTTACAAGACTCGCGCCCAGCCCGTCCGGCATTGCGGCGGGACGATGGGTGCACACCAGCCGCGCAAAACCGGGCGGCAAAGACCGGCGAGGTGATTAGGCGGGGACTTGGGGAGGGGCACGCGCTCCGCCACTGCCGCCGGCGCGGGAAGCCGCGTCAATCGTGTGCTCCGCGGCGAGAGGAGCTTCTACCCAATCGGCATGGAAGAGCAACGGACGAATGGGGAGCCCGGCAACCACCGGGAACCGCCGTGGAGTCTCCTGGGAGGCCAGAATGAGACCCGCGTTTCCCGAAAACGAGCCATGAGTGACGTCCGGAACGGAATGGTCCGAATCAGGCTTCGAAGCTCTCGCGCCCCGCGCCCGGTGGACACGAACCGCGGGCTCCGCGCGCCCCGCAAGGTCGCACAGTCCCCCCAACAAGCCGAGCATGAGGAGAGACGCACAGAATGCCCACAGCTTCCGCGGAGGCAATGACATCGGAATTTTAGGATACCGTACTCCAATTATTCCGGCAATCCTGAAAGCGCATATAATGGGCCAACGCTCTCTCATGCTCACCCGACGTACCTTTCTTGCTTCCGGCGCCGCCGCTTTGCCGTTGTCCGCGAGGGCGCGCATCGATATTTCCCGCATCAGCGCCATCACGGACGAGATCGCTCGATCATCTCAGGCGGCTATCGATTTCGCGAAACACTATGGACTGCACTGGGTGGAACTGCGCGGCGTTCCCGGGCAGAAGAAGGAATATGCCTACCTGCCGGAAGATGAGTTGCGCGCCGAAGCGAAACTGCTGGATGAGAACGGGATTCGCGTTTCCTTTCTCAATACCAGTCTGATGAAGGTTCGCATCCCCGGGCTCGAACCGGTCCGTTGGGCGAAGGACACTCCGGCGAAGCGTGAAGAGAGGATGAAAGCCGACCTCCCGAAATTCGAGCGCCGCATGGATGACCTGCGGAAGTGTCTCCACGCGGGCAAGGTGCTGGGAGCAGATAAGGTCCGCGTCTTCACCGGATGGCGTTGCGCCGACCCGGACGCCGCCATGCCGCGCATCGCGGAGATCATCAGCGAGATGGCCGAGGTGGCGGCCAAAGAACACATCCATCTTCTCGTGGAGAACGAATCGGCCTGCAATGTGGCCACTTGCCGTGAGCTTGCGGAAATCGCCAGGCGCCTCCCCTCAAAGTGGGTGGGCATCAACTGGGATCCGCTCAACGCCACCGTTTACAACGAAGCGCCGTATCCGGACGGCTACCGTCTGTTGCCCAGGAAGCGTATCCTCAATGTGCAGATCAAGGGCAGGAGCATTCTCAACTATCCGCAGAAGCTCGATTGGAGAGCGATTCTCGACGCCCTCGACAGGGATGGCTACAAGGGAGAGGTTGGGCTGGAAACACACATCTTCGGCGATGGCCAGATCCAGGCCTCGCACGATTCCATGGAAGCGATTCTGAAGCTGCTGAAGGCGTAGCCCGCCGCGCTACGCCCGTTCCTGATACGTTCCTTCGGCGGTGCTGACGCGGATCTTCTCGCCCTGGTTGATGAACGGGGGCACCTGCACAACGAGGCCGCTCTCGAGCTTTGCCGGCTTGGTGACGTTCGAAACCGTGGCGCCTTTCAGCCCGGGCTCGGTCTCCACCACGGTCAGGTCCACCGTGGGCGGCAGTTCCACGCCGATCGGCTTGCCCTCGTAGAACTCCACCGCCACCTTCAGATTCGGCACCAGGTAGTTGACGGCGTCCCCAAGCAGATCCCTGGTGAAATGCATCTGCTCGTAGTTTTCCGTGTTCATGAAATAGAAGTACTCGCCGTCGTCGTAAAGGTACTCCATCTCATGCTCGTCGAGTATCGCCTTCTCGACGCGGTCTTCCGAGGAAAACCGGTGTTCAATCTGCGATCCGCTCCGCAGGTTACGCATTTTCACTTGCACGAAACCGCGCAGGTTACCCGGCGTGCGGTGCTCCATCTTGAAAACGGAGAACAACTCGTTGTTGAACTTGATCACCATGCCGGGGCGCAGTTGGGTTGCCGTAAGCATTAACAAAACCTCTCAATAATCTGTCTCTTCCAAGGGACACGCCCGAATAACGGAGCATCGCCGGCCGGCAAGTCCGCGAGTCCCTTCCCGCCCCGGGGGCCGGCGGTCCCTGTGCGATCTCGTGGATAACTCGGGGTGAATCTATTAGTTTAGCAGAGTCCGGGCCGTGTCGCGGATGCTAAGCGAACAGAGAATTGTCCAATACAAGATGAGCATGAAACTGGCGAAACGACGGGGGCAGTTTCCAATACAAGATGAGCATGAAAAAGGGAAGAATGGGATAGGCGTGGCCCGGCCGGGTGCAAGTACGCATGTGGAATGCCGAGAGCCTGAGCCGGGAGCAAATCCGGGAGTTCCTCGAGTCCAGCGAGGGGATCAAGTTCACTGGGTGTGGCCGGAGCGAGAAATACGCCTGGGTGGAGCGCGTGCTGGCGGCGCAGAACTATGGCGATTTGAGCAAGAAGGGACGAGGCGTGGTTCGGGCCTACGTGGAAAAGGTGACGGGGATGAGCACGTCACAGACGACGCGACTGATCCGTACCTTCCTGGACCAGGGGTTGGTGCGGGTGGTGCCCTACCAACGGCACGAGTTTCCTGTGAAGTACACGGCCGAGGACGTCGCGCTGCTGGCGGAAGTGGACCGTGTGCACGAGCGGTTGAGCGGGCCGGCGACGCGTCACATTCTCCAGCGCGAGTACGAGTGCTATGGGAACCAACAGTACGAGCGACTGGCGAAGATCAGCGTGTCGCATCTATACAACTTGCGAGCCAGCGCGCGCTACCGCAACCAGGCGGCGGTGTTCGAGGTGACGCGGCCGACTGGGAAGGCGATCGGGGAGCGGCGTCGGCCCAACCCGCAGGGCCGGCCGGGGTTTGTGCGAGTGGACACGGTACATCAGGGCGACTGGGACGGGGCCAAGGGGGTGTATCACATCAACGCGGTGGATGCGGTGACGCAGTGGCAGGTAGTGGGTTGCACCAGCAAGATCAGCGAAGCTTACCTGCTGCCGGTGTTGCAGGGGGTGCTGGCGCAGTTTCCCTTCGAGGTATTGGGATTTCACACGGACAACGGCTCGGAGTACATCAATCATCGGGTGGCGGCAATGTTGAAGAAGTTGCATGCGGAGTTCACCAAGAGCCGGGCATGCCGCAGTCAGGACAACGCATTGGTGGAAGGCAAGAACGGCGCGGTGGTGCGCAAACTGATCGGGTACGGATACATCGCCGGCGAACACGCCGAGGCGATCGGGAAATTTTATGTGCGGCACTTGAATCCGTACTTGAACTTTCACCGGCCCTGCGGCTTTGCCACGGTGAGTCTGGACGAGCAGGGCAAACGGGTGCGGGTATACAAGACGGAAGATTATCGGACACCGTTGGAGAAACTGAAGTCGCTGGAGGGGGCTGCGCAATATCTCAAGCCGGGTTTCAGTATGGCGGAACTGGAGAGAGAGGCGATGGCGATGAGCGACACCGAGTGCGCCCGCCAGATGACGGCGGCCAAGACGCGGTTGCTGCGGCAGTGCAAAATGCAATTGCCTATTCCACCGCCTTTCCGGTAACAGCGGCGCGGGGCGGTGGAAATGCCGGGCCCGTGGAAAACGAGGAAAACCAAAAGCAGGTTTACCTCGTTTTCCACCGCCCCTTGAAAATCCCGCAAAGCCGGGATTTTCAAAATTCCACCGCCCCTGGCGTGCGCCGGATGGAAAAGTGGAAAACCAAAAACCGGTTTCCCACTTTCCCACCTGACGCACGCGATGATGACGGCGGTTTCTTATCTCAAAAACCAAAGAAAGGAAGTCGGCCGCTACGCGGCCTCCTCATTCTCCTATCCGCTCTCTCCCTTCGGTCGAGCGGAGCCGATTTCATGCTCATCTTTCGATTGGAAAATGCTACAGACAACAGCTGCGCCCAGTCCCCAGTCCACCGCGCCGCTCAGCGGCACACGCATCAACTTTCTGCAGGGCTCGCGGGGGCCAAAACCTGACCGATCGGTTTATGGAGACGTCCGCTATGTACCTGCTTATTCAGAGGCACCTGCACAAACTGCCCGGCGCAGTAAAGGAACTGGCTACAGAACATGGACACATCCGAAAGACCTGCATTTATGCGTCGCACAGTCTGCGCGCGACCACAGCCACGCTCCTGCTTGATGCCAACGCGGACATCCGAAAGGTGCAAGATATTGGCTATCGGCACACAACGGCGACGCAGATCTTCGACAAGCAGGAGCGGTCAACGAGCGAGAGCGCAAGCCATGATGTCCCGACCTAAAGCAGGGTCGCCCGCGACGATGCGACTGACCCCTCAAGGCGATGTATAGCCACCCGGAATTCTTAACGCCGGCCCGCCTGCTCGGTTTGAATTCCGAGCATTCCTAATTCCGAGCATTCCTTAGGATAGGGGCGTTTCTAGGGAGTTTGACTCCGCGCAGCATAATAATTTTTGTCGAGGCGGGCCTTCAATGAATCTGGGATCGTGGTACATTTACCATTGAAACACTTGGGGACGTGCAACGCCGATGGAGGCGTCTCTTCAAGACTCGCCGGGATTTGAAACAGCGACGGGTCAGGCTCGCCGAGAATTAATGCGGAGAGTTCCTGCACTGTAACCCCTGTATCATACTCCAGCCGCATCTGGACAAGAGCACACCCTACATCTGGCACATACCAACTCTTCCAGGCTCCATGCCTATTTATCTCCCCAAACCGTAAGGCGCGATGACCTCCTACATAATCCACACCCTCCAACACCATGCCAACCCTTGCATCGGCCTCACTTGAACAAGACGTGTTCGGATTGCGCCAAACCCGAAGCCCTGGAAAATTCTTCGGGTATGTACTCTTCTTCCCGATTAGTTCGTTGATCATAATCCCCCCACCATTAGGGAAGCCTATCCGTCGTTGGCGGTCGATAGCGCTTGAGAATCTCGACATCACCGCACCGTCACTGCGCACAGCGTCGACATACTCGTCGGTATAGCGAAGGTTGCCTGCTTTGTCGTAAGCCTTCTCCGTACGGATGACGGTAGCCACAGGTGAAGCAGCACGAACCGTAAGAGGCAACGCTCCTTTGTACACTCGCCAGACGAGACTTACAGCGAGGATTGCTACGATCCCCCATAACACAGTGTTCGAAATGCTCTTTAGCCTACGACTTGTGATGCCCATTTGTTAACCTCTATACCACACACCCTGCGTAGGAGTCGCACTGGTCATTAAAGTTGTCAGTGCATTGGTACCAGCCAATGTCACAGTTAGTGGTAGTGCTATACCTGTGATCACACTCGGTTACCGTGCAGTAAAAGGCGCACGGGGGATCCGGGCGCGATGTTTCATTCACAATTGATCCGTAACCACAGTATTTACAACAATCGGCCGAAAGGACGCGCGGAATGATGAGATTTGCAGCGATCAGCATACTAATCACGAGCATCTTACCGCTGAATATAATCCTCATAACACCTCCTGATTTACATGGACCGCGCAACCAATTACCCAAGAATTCAGCAAGCATCTCGAGGCACCTTGTTGGGAGATGAAGTCCACTGAATCTTGGTAGCGATTAACGCTCTCCAGCGAGCCTCAGAATACACTGGACAATATTGAATCGTCAACAACGAAATGGTGCCCTATTTCTGCTGATGTCGCATTGCACTCGGCCCACAACCGAAATAACGACGAAACAGCCGAGCAAAGTATCTGGGGTTCACAAAACCCAGCGCCGAGGCGATCTCTTTTATGCTTGAGGAGCTGCTTCGTAAGCGGGCAGCCGCAACTGACATTCGCTGGTTTCTGACGTAGCGTTCCACTGAAATACCAACCTCATCCCGGAACACGTGCGCTAGACGAGAAGGTGAAAGATGGATTCTGCTTGCTAAAGCCGTCACCGAAAGATCTTCCCCGAGGTGTGCTTCAATTACATGCAGAAGCAGATTGATTCGTGCATCTCGAATACGCCCTTGACTGATGGCACGGTGATCCATGTCCGTCTAACTCCGCCATCACAAACGAAGCACAGATCGGCAGAACGGTGCAAATATAGCACAATATGGATGTGACCAGCTTTCAGGATCATTCTTGGATTAGAAAATGCTAAGGTGAGGCAAGGTGATGTCAAGGTGAAGCTTGGGTGAGCTTCCGCGCTTCCGCTTCCGAACCATTTGTCGATGTCGCGGAAGCGAACAGACAATCCCAGAACTGGGACCGGCCGCGGCGGATTTCCCCTTCCGGATCATTTCCTTAGATCTCCCCGGTCTGGAAGGTGAATTGCCCCGAAGCTCGCGTATACCTGATGCGATACTCTTCCGGTTTTCTGAGAGCGGCGGCATTGCTCACTCTCGCCACGGCCTATCCGCAAACGCCCGAGGTTTCCATTCACACCCCCCGGCTTCCCGGAATCACCCAGCCGCTGCTCGGTCCTTTTCATTTCGAGCGGCGCCAGGTCTCGCCGGCGCGGCATGAAAACTCGCCGCGGCTCGAGAGGCTTGTCCGGGCAGGGAAACTGTACCTCTCAGTGCAGGACGTCATCGCGCTGGTGCTGGAGAACAACCTCGATATCGCCATTCAGCGTTACGGTCCGTTTCTGGCCCGCGAGGTGCTGCGGCGCGCCGAGGGCGGAGGGTTTCTGCGGAACATCGATACTCCCATCACTCCCGGACCGGTCAGCGTCAGCCTGGCGGGGGTCAGCGTCAACACCAACGGATTGGCTTCCGGGGCGGGAGTCTCCTCCGGCGGCGGCATCGTTACTCAAATCGGTCCCACGCCGCCCAACCTCGATCCTTCCCTCTTCGTCTACGCCAACTTTGCTCACAACACCACGCCTCTCAGCAATACAATCCTCAGTCAGATTCCGGCGCTGATCAACGATGTGCGCCAGGTGCAGTTCGGTTACAACCAGCAGTTCGCCACCGGTTCGAGCCTTTCGGTCAGCTATTTCAGCGGCCGGAACAAGGTGAACAGTCCGGCCAATCTCCTCAATCCCGCCACCTCCGCCTTCGTTGATCTCTACCTGACACAGAACCTGTTACAGGGCTTCAGCCGCGCGGTAAACAACCGCAACATCCGCGTGGCGAAAAACAACGTCAAAGTGACCGATATCCAGTTGAAGAGGCAGGTGAGCGTGACCGTGGCCGCGGTCCTTGCCATCTATTGGGACCTGGTCAGTTTCAACGAGGATGTACGCCTCAAGCAGCAGGCGCTTGAACGCGCCGCGAAGTTCCACGCCGATAACAAGCGTCGCGTCGAGATTGGAACTCTGTCCGCCATCGAGATCACGCGCGGCGCCGCCGAGGTCTCTTCGGCAAAGGAGGACCTGCTCATCTCGCAGACCAACCTTGCGCAGCAGGAGACGATCCTCAAGAATGCGCTCAGCCGCAGCGGAGCGGTGAGCGAATGGCTGGACGAGGCGCGCATTGTTCCTCTCGATCGAATCAACGTACCGCCCGCGGACGATCTGGGGTCCGTCTCCGCCCTGATTCAAACGGCCCTCGGCAACCGTCTGGAAATCGAACAGGCGCGGATCAACCTGGAAAGCGGCAAGATCAACCTCAAGGGGAGCCGCAATGCGCTGCTCCCCAACCTGCAGGCTTTCGCGGATCTGACCAACACCGCGCTTACCGGCCCGCTCAACCCGCTCTACAACGGCTCGGGCGGGGCGCCTGATCCGTATTTCGTCGGCGGGTACGGCAATCTTCTTGGGCAGCTTTTCCGCCGCAACTTCCCCAACTACTCGGCCGGCTTCTCGCTCAATATTCCGCTGCGTAACCGGGTCGCGCAGGCTGACCATGTCATTGACCAGCTTCAGTTGCGCCAGTCTCAACTGCAACTGCGGCGCGCCGTCAACCAGGTGCGCGTCGACGTGAAGAACGCGGTGGTCGGGTTGCAGCAGGCGCGCGCGCGCTACGAGACGGCCCGCAACACCCGGGAACTGGCGGAAAAAGCTCTCAAAGCCGAGCAGGATCGCTTCCGGTTCGCCGTCACGGAAATCAATACCGTAATTCAGGCCGAGCGCGACCTCACGGCGGACCAGACGGCCGAGGTGCAGGCCATGGCGAACTACATGCATGCCCGGTTGGCGTTTGACGAAGCGCTCGGGAGGACGCTCGAGGAGCACCACATTACGTTCGAGGAGGGCATGGGCAACGTCAACCGGCCTGCCGTGGCTCTACCACCGGAGGGCAAGCCGTGAGCCGCCGGTTCCTCGCACTCCTCGTCTGCCTCAGCCTGCTTGCGCCCGCATGGCCCCAGCAGTCTCCGCTTACGGTCATGCGGCCGGCGAGTCCCATTCCTATCCGGTCCTATGAGGCCATCACCGTTCCGCCGATCCGGCTACAGAATTCGCAGCGTCTGTATCAGTTGATCCGCGCGGGCAAACTCTACCTCACCGCCCAGGACACCATTGCCCTTGCCATCGAGAACAACCTCGATCTCGAGGTGAGCCGCTACGGTCCGCTGAATGCCGAATGGCAACTGAACCGCGCGGAAGCGGGCGGTCCGTTGCGCGGCGTGGTCAGCGGTAGTTCGCAGATCGGCCAAGTCGCGAGCGGGCAAGGCGTTGCCGGAAGCCAGGCGAGCGCAGGTTTGAACGGAGCCGGAGGCGGAGGCGGCGGCGGCGGGGCGGGCGGCGCGGCGGTTTCCCAGATCGGCCCGGTTACCGCCAACCTCGACCCGGTGATCCAGAACACCACACTCTTCAGTCACGTCACATCACCCCAGGTGAACACGCGCCAGAGCCAGACCACGTCGCTGGTCAGCACGTCGCATATCTACAACACTTCGATTCAGCAGGGGCTGCTGACCGGCGGCTTCGCGCAGATCAGTTTTCGCGAGTCTTATCTCAAAGAGAACACGCCCACCAGCATCCTCAACCCATCACTTGCCCCGCGCATGTATTTCTATGTGCAGCACAACCTGCTGCAAGGCTTCGGCGCCCGCGTCAATGGACGCTTCATCCGCATTGCCGGGAAGAACGTCACCGCCGCCGGAGAAACGTTCCGTTCCGAGTTGATTGATCTGATCGCACGGGTGCTGAATCTCTATTGGGGGCTGGTGGTGGACCTTGAGCACTTGCAGAGCCGCCGGCGCGCTCTCGACCTGGCCAACAAGTTCTTTCGCGATACCGTGAAGGAGATTGAAATCGGAGTCCTCTCGCGGGCCGATATCTACCGTCCCGAGGCCGAAGCCGGAACGCGGAAGCGTGAGTTCGAGGAAGCCCAGGCGGCAGTCGAGCAGCAGCAGAACCTGCTGAAGAATGCCATCAGCCGCACGGGAATGGCGGACCCGCTGCTCGACCAGACCGAGATTGTGCCGCTCGATAAGATCCAGGTTCCGGAGGAGGAGGCCATCCCGCCATTGCGGGAACTGGTGGCGACGGCGTCGAAGAAGCGTCCCGATGTACTGGCCTCGCTGATTCGCCAGGAGAATGCCGGGATCTCCGCGCTGGGCACGGCGAGCGGTGTGCTGCCCCAGTTGGTGGGTCTGGCGCAGGTATACACCAGCGGTCTGGCCGGCCGGGCGCAGCCCTTCCAGGGCGTGGAGCCCGACCCCGATTTGATTGGCGGCACCGGCGCCGCGCTGGGACAGGTCTTCCGCGGGCGGTTCGCCAACGAGCGCGGGGCCGTGTACGCCCAGGGCATCGTTCGCAACCGCACCAACCAGGGCGATTACGGCGCCGATCAACTTCAACTGCGGCAGGCGGAACTGAAGAATCTCCGCGACCGGAATCAGATGGTGGTGGACATCTCGAACCAGGTGATCGCGCTGCGGCAGGCGCGCGCCCGCTACGCGACGGCGAAAAACACCCACACTTTGCAGCAGGAACTACTCCAAAAGGAGCGGCGCATGTTCAGCCTCGGAGCATCCACCATCAACGGCGTGATCACGGCCCAGCGTAATCTGGCCGCCGCGGAGATCGGAGAAGTGAATGCGCTTTCCGCCTACTCGCGGGCACGCATCGGTCTGGATCAGGTTCTTGGAGAGACTCTTGAGAAGAACAACGTTTCGCTGGTGGATGCGCTCGAAGGCCGTGGCGGGCGCTAGCCGAGCCGCTTAGCGCCTGCGCAATTCGTCAATCACGGACTGAAGGCCCTTACGGCGGTACATATCGCTCAGACGCTGCTCCTCGGGAGAAGGATTCAATACCTTCCGCAACCGCGGATTGTCGAGCGCATGCCGCTCCGGAATCCAGACCGAGCCGTCGGAAAACTCCACCTGATTGACGAAGCCGGTCATCCCGGTGATCGGCGTGGGCTGTCCGTTACGCTGCGAGACCTTGAGCGAAGCCTCCTGGCGGATCTGCGTGCGCTGACCGGGCTGCAAATCGACACTGGCCGGCAGCACGCCCGCGAAGAACTCTTCGCCTTCCCGGTCGCGCAAAATCCAGCCGATCTCGAGGTACTTCACCGGGCGCGCGCCGGTATTTTCCACCTCCATGTGGGGAGACCGCGCCTCGGATTCGCTCACGTTTGCTGAACCTTCCATGGGTCTCACAGGCTCGCCGGGCAGGCGGAGGAAGGCGAACCGCACGGCCCGCTCCGGATCCTGCGCGGTGGTCCGCCCGCGAGCCAGTTGCACATCCATCTTCGGGCGCTCACTGAGCCGCGCCTGGACGTTCTGCAAGTGCTGGCGGAGCGCGTCGCCGCCTGCTGTTTCGTAGATTTGCCGCAAGTATTTGCGGTCCCGCTGGGCCTCGAGTTCCCACATGGTCATGGAGCGCTTCGAGTTAAGGCGATTTGGGCCGTAAAACGACAGGTCCTCGAACAGCACGCCGTCGAGGCTGATCTCGACAAGAGGACCGCCGTTGGGATTCCGCGGGCGCAGAAGCCCGAGGTCCAGCCGGATGGGGAATGCTTCTCCAGGCCCGACGTCCAGGCTCGGCACCGAGACCGAAGCCTTGCCGCCCGGGGCTATTTCCTGCGCCAATACGAGCAGGGTTACCCCGCGGACGCGATGATTGCTGACATTACGCAGGGTGAGCGAGGTGTGCAGGTCGAGTTTCAGGGCGCTGCCGCGCATGGTGGCCGTCGATTCGCCCCAATCGGCGGAGAGTACGGCGAGCGGGGAATCGTCGGGGAGGACGATGTGCATGGTGCTGCGCGAGTTGAGCTGGTTCTGGCCCTGAGCCGCAAGCACCGCCACGAATGCGAGACCAATCAACCTATTGCACATACACGTTATTGATGGTCACCTGACCCGATTCGGAATCCACATAGCGCGCCCGAACCGTATCCGCCGTCACGGAGAAGGTGACATCCCGGTCCTTCGGGTGCTTCAAAGTCAAGACGCGGCCGTGATCGTTTAATTCCAGGCCGCCCGCGGTAGTCTCCAGCATGACGCCTTGAGGCTCGATAGCCGGCGCCCGCACGATATTGGCCGGAGTCACCGGTTTTGCGGCGTTGATCCAATAGGCCAGCAGCACAACCATGAGCGCGGACGCAAGCACCATTGCCGGCTTCCAACCGGTCAACTGGGGCGGACTTGGACGATGCGCCGGCGAGACGCATTCCCCTGCTTCCAATCCGAGGTGGATGTTGGCCGCCATTTCCGCGCCGAGGCGGTTCCACTCGACGCCCTCGGGCATCTCATTCAAGGCGGAGCGCAGCCGTGTTTTGGCTTCGACAAAACGTTCCACTTCAAGGCGGCAGGCATTGCAGCCGGCCAGATGGGAGCGGACCCGCCAGCGGGCCCAATGGCTCAGGTCGCCGCCCGCAAACAACGCCAGCGTTTGTTCCGAAGGATGCTTCATTCGTTCCTTCTTTCCCGGCTCTCCCTGCCCGTTCGGCGTTCTGTGCGCGCCGTCATCTCCAGAAATCTCTTGAACTTCACGCGTGCGTTGGCAATGTGGCTGCGCACGGTGGCTTTCGAACAGTTCAACTGGCGCGCCACTTCCTCGGCGGGAAGGTCCTCCACATCCCGCAGCAGGACCGCCATGCGCTCGCGCTCGGTAAGGACGCTCAGGCCGGCCTCGATCTTCCTTTGCTTTTCGGACCGCAAGATCATCTGTTCCGGGCTCTCCGATTGGGGCGCCGTCAGCGGAGCGGTCTCCTCGAGGTCAGTGAAGCTCACGCGGCCGTGGCGGCGCAGGAAATCGATAGCCGTATTGGTGGCGATTCGCGAAAGCCAGTGGGCCGCCTTTTCGGGATCGCGTAATTGCTCCTGCCGCTGGAGCACCTTGATAAAGACTTCCTGGGTAAGATCCTGCGCGTCCGCGACATTGCCCACAACACGGTAAATCATAAGGAAAACACGCCGCATGTGGTCCTGGATAAACTGCGAGCGGACATCAGTCTCCCGGCTTACGGCGGCGTTGGAATCTTCCGGCGTACTCATGCGAAGTAGGGTCACCGCAGGCAGCATAGTCCTCTTCTACTAACCGTTTGACGCGCCTGCCCGCCGAAACGTGCAACTGAAGTGATTCTACTACCTGTAGAATCGGAAGAAAAGGAGACCTATGTTAGACATCACCTGGCTCGGCCATGGCAGTTTTCATTTTCAACTCGACACGGGCGAAGTGCTCCTGGTGGACCCCTGGTTTGACAACCCCAACTTTCCAAAGGACTTCCCGATTCCGAAAGTGGACGGAATCCTGATCACGCATGGCCATTTCGACCATATTGGCTCGGTACCGGCGCTGGCGGAGCAGCACAGCCCGGCGGTAGTGGCGATCTATGAGATCGCGACGTGGCTGGAGGGGAAGGGGGTGAAAAATGTAATCGGGATGAACAAGGGTGGCACTACAAAGATAGGACCGGTCACCGCCACCATGACTCATGCACTCCATTCCTCTTCCATCCTCGAGGACGGGAAACTCATCTACGCCGGCGAGGCTGCGGGATACGTCATCGGACTTCCGGATGGCCGCCGCGCCTACTTTGCCGGCGACACCACTGTTTTCGGCGACATGGCCCTGATTGCCGACCTCTACCACCCGGAACTCGCCTTTCTGCCCATCGGCGACCTGTATACGATGAGTCCGCATGAGGCGGCGCTGGCCTGCCGCCTGGTGCATCCGAAGAAGGTTATCCCGATGCACTGGGGCACGTTCCCGCCCCTGACCGGCCGTCCCGAACAACTCGCGAAACTGCTGGGGGACACATCCGCTACCGAGGTCTGGCCCCTGGAACCCGGAAAAACGGTACACTGGTAACCCACCCATGTTTCCAGCGGCGGCTCTCGCTACTCTGGCGTGTCTCGCCGCAAGTCTGTTTGCGGGCATTCCGGTCAATGTCGAGACCATCCACATCCCCATGCGGGATGGGATCAAACTCGCGGCTAACCTGTTCCGGCTCTCGAATGCCGGCCGGCTACCCGTTATTCTGATTCGGACTCCATACAATAAAGGCCACGACTTGTCGCGCAACCAGCGGGTGTTCGTCGAGGCGGGTTACGCCGTAGTCGTTCAAGACGTACGGGGGCGCTATGAGTCCGATGGGGTGTTCGACCCGCTGTTTCAGGAAGTGCCGGATGCCGACGATACGCTGACGTGGATCGCCCGCCAGCCATGGTCAAACGGCAAGGTCGGCATGATCGGTGGATCGTACCTCGGCATTGTCCAATGGAAGGCGGCGCTCACACGCAACCCCGCGCTGAAGGCGATCTTCCCGGTTGTCTCGGGGTGCGATGACTACCTGGACCGGTTCTATTCTCCGGGCGGAGCAATGAAACTGGGACACCGGCTGTCGTGGCTCTCCGCCAACCTCAAGGCGCCCGGTTACAAGCCGCCGGACTTTGCGGTTTTCACGCGCCACCTTCCCGTGCAGGACGCCGACCGTGTAGCCGTGGGCCGGAGCCTTCCCCTGTACCAGCAGGCTTCGGGCCACCCCTCATACGATGGTTTCTGGAAATCGGTTTCCACGCTGGATAAGATTGCGGCCGTGCATATTCCTGTGTTCAATACCGGAGGCTGGTACGACAACTACGTGGAAAGCGATCTGGCGGCATTCTCCGCCCTGCGCAAACTCCACCGGGAGATCCACACGCTGATCGGTCCCTGGGCGCACAACATGTCGATCCCGTTCGAGGAGATCAACTTCGGCCCCCACTCGAGCGCGCCCATCCTGCGCATACAGTTGGATTGGTTTGCCCGCCTGCTGCGGGGCGAATCGGGCAAAGGGCATTTCCCACCCTTGCGCATTTTCGTGATGGGGCGGAACGAGTGGCGGGACGAAGAGGAGTGGCCGCTGCGCCGGGCCGTGCCGACTCCGTTCTACTTTTCGAGCCGCAAAGGGGCCAACAGCCTGAACGGCGACGGATCGCTTCGCGCGCGTCCACCCCGCGGCAACCGGGAGGACCGGTTCACTTATGACCCTTCGAATGCCGTGCCCACCCGGGGCGGCGCGACGTGCTGCAATCCGAAGGTCTTCGCATGGGGACCGATGGACCAAACGGTTGTGGAACGCCGAAAGGACGTGCTGGTCTACACCTCTTCCTCGCTGCGGAAAGATCTGGAGGTGACAGGGCCAATCAAGGCGGTTCTGTGGGTTTCCACTACCGCCCGCGATACGGACTTCACCGCCAAACTGGTAGACGTATTCCCGGACGGCCGCGCTTTCAACCTGACGGGAGGCATTCTCCGGTTGCGATACCGCGCCGGCCTGTGGAAGCCCATTCCGGTGGAACCGGGGAACATCTATGCGGTTACGGTGGACGCCGGGGTGACCAGCAACGTCTTCCGCGCCGGACACCGCATCAGGGTGGAGATCTCCTCGAGCAATTATCCCCATTACGACCGGAATCTGAACACCGGCGGTCCGAACAACTCAGAGACCCGCGCCATCATTGCCAACCAGACACTCCATCTGGGGCAAAGACATCCCTCCCATATTCTTCTTCCCGTAGCGCCGTAGGGAACGAGGGGGGCATGATTCGCGGCGTCTATTGCCGCCTGTCCCACTTACCGTCTTTGGACGGGTAACAGGCGGTTTGAGGGGCGGGCATTCCTGGACCGACGCAGGCGGCGCGCCGGTCTTGATGCGGGATCCGCGAACTCACCCTCCCGCTGGCCGGCGAATTGGACGCAACCACGCGAAGTTGATTCAGTTCAGCGCTCACTGGGTTCGTCGGAATTCTTGAAGACCTCCTCGCGTATGATGCGGTTGGTGGCCAGAAGAAGGTATTCCTCAAGTGCTCGCTGGATCTCCTGGTATTCGGGCCAGAGAGTTTTCTGAATGAAGCTTTGCGGAGCGCGGACCATGACGGTGGTGTGGCGCTGGCGGCGGTAGCGGTAGGGATCGAGGCCATACCGCCGGCAGAGGGCAACAAAGAGGCGGCGAGACCATTCGTCGGCGAGCGTGAACTTAAACTCGACGGGCCGTTCGACTTTTTCCGCCTCATGGAGACGCCGGCGGATGCGATCCATCGCCGCGGCGGCGGCAATGCGTTCGCCCTCGGTGGTGGCGCCGGCAAAAAGCGCTTCAATGCGGCGGAGTTTGTCGCGGAGTTCGTCTTCAATTGTCATGGAGCCTGTTGGTCAATGGTACACTCGGAACGATGGCGAACGGGAGCATTCTTCCCATCTATGGAGAGGGAGTGGTGGGCCCAACACTAGGCACGACTCCCCGGATAACGAGTTTGCTGATCAAGCCGGTTTCGGCTGTGTGTAATCTCGATTGCTCGTACTGCTTTTATCTGGACAGGGAAACCGATCCATATCAGGCCCTGGGCAAGCGGGCGATGCAAGAAGAAACACTGGAGCGGCTGATCGACAGCTTCCTGTTCTACTCCTATCCCAACAGCGTTTTCGCGTTTCAAGGAGGGGAACCGACACTTGCCGGGCTGCCTTTTTTCCGAAGGGTTGTGGAACTCCAGAAGGAACGCGGCCGAAATGGACAGAACGTAAGCAATGCAATACAGACCAACGGGATGTTGGTTGACGAAGATTGGTGCGCTCTATTCCGCGAGTACCGATGGCTGGTAGGACTTTCCCTCGATGGTCCGGAAGAGATTCATGATCTGCACCGGGTGAACAAGGCCGGCCACTCTACGTGGAAGCGGGTGATGGAATCGCTGCGGTTGATGCAACGGGAAAAGGTGGATTTCAACGTTCTATGCGTGTTGAGCAAGGCGAACGTAGGGAGGGCGAAGGAGTTGTACCGGTTTTTCACCGGGCTTGGCGTAGACAACATTCAGTACATACCTCTTTCGGAGTTTGACGGAGACGGAAACCCGTTACCCTACACGATCACGGCGTCGGAGTACGGGCAATTCCTGTGCGAGACGTTTGATCTGTGGTGGCCGCAGAGACGCAAGATCCGTATCCGGACGTTCGACAATATCGCCGAGGCATTGGCCGGACAGAAACCGGGGTCGTGCACGATGCACGAAACCTGCGACAGCTATGTGGTGGTAGAGTACAACGGCGACATATTCCCCTGCGACTTTTTTGTGGAAAAGGACTGGCGGCTGGGGAACATCGAGATTGACTCCTGGGCGGAAATCGCCCGTAAGCAGCGAAGGTACGCCTTTGCGAGGAAGAAGGCGCTGGCGCATCCGGAATGCGAAGTTTGTGAGTGGCAGGCAATGTGTCACGGGGGATGTCCCAAGTCAAGATATGGGATGAACCGGAGATTCGAGGACTTGGATTACTTTTGCGAGGCGTACCGGATGATGTTCCGAAAGACCGTGGGGCCGCTGGGAGAAGATGTGAAGAAGATTCTGGGGCGCGAGGCAGTGGCGCCGCAGTTTCATTCGATCAGTCCATACTGAGAATGAACCGGCGATCCGGAAGAGCAAGCGTTTGGCCTACGCCATCGCGGCAGACTCGATGCGCTGCTCAAGACGATCGAGGAGTCTATCCATCTCGCCCGCTTCCATGGGCTTGCGGAGAACAAAGCCTTCTCCCTGGGGGAATAGGGTGGAGGCATCTGAATCCAAACCATCGGTGAGGAGGACAAAGGCAGGCACCTGATCGCGAACACGATCGAAGAACTCCACCCAGTTGCCGCCTGGGAGACGGACGGCGCAAAAGATGATGTCGATCTTGAGACGGCGGAAGAGTTCGACCGCCTCCGCTTCGGTATGTATCGGAACGGCGCGATGGCCTCTGCTGGTCCAAAAAGAAACAAGACGGCGCTGGGCCGCGGGATCAGGTTCAAGGATGATGGCGGTAAGAGTCCGGGAGCTAGGAACGGCTTTTGCGCGAGCAGCGGTTTCCGAGGACGGGACATGGAAAGCAGCGGGCAAATCGATTTCCATGCGACAGGCGTTCTCGCAAGCCTGCAAGATGCGCACATCGCCTCCCAACGAGTGAAGGATTCCCCGGCAGACGCTGAACCCTAGAGACTCATTCTCGCCGGCGGGAACAGCCGGGAAATACTCATCACAGAGAAGAGCGCCGTAGCGGATTGTAATGACGACACGGCGCTGCTGGAGGGTAGATTCAAAACGCAGACTATGATCCAGCGAAGGACGCGCCGCACGGGCGGCAAGGAGAACGAGGTTGCGGAGCACATGCTCGATCTGTCTTGCGGAACCAACAGTCCACAACGGTTCGCCCCAGAGCGAGGTGGTAACGGCAATTTCGGAATGCGAGAAATCCTTGCGGCAGGAGTCGATGACTTTGTGAAGGATCGCATTGAGCTCAAGAGGGGCAGCCTCGCCTTCATCCTGACGGATGACTTGACTGTAACGAGAGAGAATGGCGGAGGCCCGGAGCGACTCGTTGAGTATGGCGCGCGCTTCGTCGCCATGGTCAAGAAGTTTGTGTGCGAGTATTAGAATGGATTCGAGCGGGGCTTTGAGTTCGCCTGCCACGCCGGAGATAATCTGTCCCGTCGCCGCCAGGCGCTGGCTGCGCATCATCTGCTCTTTACGAGCCTGAAGTTCCAATAGCTTCATGACCATCGCCACTTGATTTGCAAGATGTTGAAGGGCGACAAGTTCTTCCATGGAGAAGTGCCGGGGGCGGTCTGTATGGGCAATTTCGAGGACACCCACCAATTCTTCGCGGGCAAACATAGGCAGCAGAATGACACCAGCCAAATGCGTCCTGGGGAGCAGCGAGGAATTTGAAGAGCCAGGGATGCGGAGAGGAGTCCGGTTGCGGAAGCAGAGCGCGATGGACGGGATAGAATGTCCGGCTTCCCTGGAGGCGGAGAGCGGGATGGGATCAGGCGCCGGCTCCGCGACGCATCCGGACAGAGATTGTGTCTGGCGGTCAAAGCGGTAGAGTTCGACCGAGGTGACTTCCAAAGCTCGGGGAATAGGGTTACGCAGCTTGCGCACCAAGTCCTCAAAGGCGGAAATAGTCAACAGTTCCTCACACAAACCATGGATGCGACGGATGGCTCGACGCGCAGCCTGCCGTTGGCGGCGGCGGAGAAGGACCAAGACAAGGAAGCTTCCGCATGAGAGAACGGCGGCCAAGACTATCTGCGGAGAAACGAACCACTCGCGGTCGAGCAGGACCACGGAAGCGGCATCGGGGATCACCATGCGGAACCCGGCCTCGAATGGGGGCTGTGTATCCGACTGGCTGGCGGCTCCCACTACGCGGACGCGGTCACCCACGTGGTAGCGTCCAAGTCCGGTCCCGATGCGGCTCGCGGCACGGGAGAGATATACAGGATAGGGGATGGGTTGGCCATCGTCGAGGAGAAGGTATTCGCCGCCGGAGTCCTCGCCGAGGGCGACCACTCTGCCTTCGATCACGGCTGTGACGCCAAGTTCGGAAACAGATTGGAGTTGGTGGATCTGCCGGGAGAAAGGCGGCGGCGGCTTGGTATGGTTGAGTGTCGTGAGTTCGACCATGCGGAGGACAGACAAGCCGCCGCGGTGAGTGACGACTCCGCGCACCTGCAGTTCGTCCCCTGGCGCCACATGCTCGAACATGAAGTCAGGCGCTTCGAGCATGAGCCGGCCACCTCGAGAATCGCGGATCGGAACCTGAGAGTAATCACCAAACAGAATCGGCTTCAACGTCACGGTTCCGCGAAGGACCATGGAAGCTCCTTCATATTCAGGTAGTAAGGTGGAAGAGTTTCGGGCAGTAGCTTCGCGCAGAGAGAGGGACACCTGTCCCGGCGCCGGCATGGCCAGCAGGAGTAGGGGAATCAGATTGAGAATCCTGATAACCATGTGTTCAATTCGGGGTCTGTAAAGTCGCGGATTGCGAAGTCTGTTTCGGGAAGTTCAGCGGCAGTTGTTTTCACAGCCACGACCCGGCATCCGGCAGATTTTGCGGCCTGGATTCCTGTCGTGGAGTCCTCGAAAATGATGCAGCGCCGGGGAGGCAGTTCGAGAAGGCGCGCGGCAAGCAGGTAGATATCGGGGGATGGTTTCGGGTTGCGGACCTGATGACCGTGGACAACGACTTTGAAAAACGGGCGCAGGGATGCCTCATCGAGCAGAAAATCCACATTCGCCGGCTCGGCGTTGGACGCCACAGCGAGAGGGACATTCTTGTAGCGCTCCAGGAATTGTCTGACTCCGGGGACGAGGCGCCGTTCGAGATGGGGGCGCATCCGACGGCGATACAGGATCTCCTTTGCCGCACCATGGGCAGACACTTCGGCATCAGTCAACTGAGGGCCGAAGAGGTCACGGACGATTTGGTCGTTCCGCTTTCCGTGCATGCGCTCCATCATAGAATCGGCAGCAATGCCGTAATGCGATAGATAGACGGCCCAAGCTTCCGCATGGAGCGGGTTAGAATCGATAAGGACTCCGTCCATATCAAGAATCATTGCAGGGGAACACATATACTTAGGGTCTCTCGGTCAGCCCATTGATAGCGCATAATTTACCTCGAAGTCCGTTGAGATGGGGCGTTTCGCCGGGCGGCGGCTGAGGGCTCTCATGAAGGAACAGGGGCATTCAGGTCGATCCGGTCCACAAAGGGACGTAGACAGAGCGCCTTCAGCGGTGCTCGGGCGCCGGCTGCAGGCATCGCCACCGTCGAAAACCTCATGGCGATCTTATTCATCCCACAGGAGCGATGGCAGGGTCAATTCACGCCGCCCGATGGCGGATAGTGTAGAAGCCGGTGAACTCAGAATAAAATGAAGCAATGGATGGGGCTGAGGAGAAACCCGATACTGTCCGATGGACCCGGTCCGGCACAAATGAGGACGCCGGGTCAAACTGCATAAAGAGGCACATAGGCCCCTACCAGGTGGAGCGCGAACTTGGCCGGGGCGGAATGGGCGTGGTGTTTCTCGCCTGGCGTTCGGATCAGCACTACCGCAAGCAGGTGGCGATCAAACTCCTGCATGGGGGCATGCAAAGCGAAGAGATGCGCAGGCGCTTCCGCGTGGAGCGGCAGGTACTCGCCAACCTTGAACACCCCAACATTGCCCGGCTCCTCGACGGCGGCGAAACCGAACAGGGAGACCCCTATATTATTCTCGAATATGTGCGGGACGGGATCCCGATTCACCGTTACTGTGACGAGAAGGAGTTGGGATTGGAGGAACGGCTGCGGCTGTTTTGCGTGGTCTGCGCGGCGGTGCAGTATGCCCACCAGCATCTGGTAGTGCATCGCGATCTGAAGCCGGGAAACATTCTGGTCACCCCGGCAGGGGATGTGAAACTGCTCGATTTCGGAATCGCCAAGCTGCTATTTCCGCCGTTCGGCGGCGAGGATGTTGCGCGGACCGAGACGGGCTTGCAGGCAATGACGCCGGAATTCGCCAGTCCGGAGCAGATTCGGGCACGGCCGATCAGCGTCGCCAGCGACGTGTATACCCTCGGCGTGGTCCTGTACCAACTGCTTACCGGGGAATTACCGTTCGGAACCAGAGCAACCGGACTGCCGGAACTGGTGGCCGAGGTGTGCGAGAAGGAGGCGCGGCGTCCGAGCGCGGCGGTGAAGGACCCGGCGCCGGCATTGGAAGGAATTCCGAGGCGCGAGCCGGGTATTGTCCTCATCGCGGGGCGGAAACGCCTGGCGCGAAGGCTGGCGGGGGACTTGGACAACATCATCCTGATGGCGCTGCGGAAGGAACCGGAGCGGCGATACGCGTCGGTGGAGCAGTTGAGCGAGGATCTGCGGCGATTTCTGAAGGGAATGCCGGTGACGGCAAGACCGGCGGCCGCCGGCTACCGGGCGGCGAAGTTCGCGCAAAGAAACAAGGGTGCGTTGGCGGCCGCCGCCCTCATCGCGGCGACACTGGTGGGCGGCATCATAGCCACGGCAAGCGAGGCGCGAAAGGCGGAGGAGCAGCGTCTCCTGGCCGAGCGGATGGCTCTGTTGGCGAAAGAGAACCAGATTCGCGCCGAGCAGAAGGCGCGGGAGGCGAAGACGAAAGCAGAAGAGGCCCAGCGCGAACGGGCCGTGGCGGGCCGCCGGTACGCGGATATCCGGCAACTGGCGGGAGATTTTCTCATCGAGTTCGACTCGCAAATCAAGGGGTTTCCCGGAGCCACGCCCGTACGGCAGATGGTCGTGCGGAAGGCGCGGCAGTATCTGGAGATCCTGGCGCGCGAAAACGGCGGGGATCCGGAAACGGCGCTGCAACTCGCTAATGCTTACAATTCGATCGGCATCATCCAGCGGGCGCGTAACGCGCCAAACCTCGGAGACACGGAAGGAGCGAGGAAGAGCTATCACCAGGCACTGAGTATTCTCGACAGGCTGGAGGCAACACAGGGCAGTACGCCGAACGTGAAATTGGCGCGCATTAACGCGCTGTCCGGTCTGGGGGACCTGCGGACACTGAGCGGTGACAATGCGGGAGCGCTTTCCTTTTACCGGAAGGCGGAAGCGCTGGCCGGGCAACTCTTATTGCAGGCCCCGCCGGGCAAACCCGAAATGCAGCGGGCCGTGCTTCGCATGCACGCCAAGGTGGCGGACATGCTGGAGGAAAGCGGAGATATCGAGGGCGCGGAGGCGCGGTATGAGAAAGCCGTGGAGACGACTGCCCGGCGGATGAAGCAGATGCCGGATGATGTGACAGCGTTGCGCGATCAAAGCGTGAGCCTGTACCAGTTGGGCGCGTTCTATCGCCGGCGCGGAAACTCCAACGCTTCGCTCCGGGCCTTCGAGGAGGAGTTGCGGCTGGTCGAGGAGTTGACGAAGAACGCCTCCTCCACTCGCTACAAGCGGGAATTGCTGGTGGCGGTTGCCTCGGTGGGAGGAGCGTGGCGGGAACTGAACGCACATGAAATGGCTCTCGCATTTCATCGCCGGGAGTTGGAACTGGCCGTGGAGATCTTTGCCGCCGACTCGAAGAACCTGCTGGCGCACTACGACCTGTGCGGAGCCAGCGCGCACGTGGCAAACGAACTTCTGGCGCTTGGAAAAGCGGACGAGGCGCTGCCCCATGCCAAACGAGCCGTGGAGGCGGCGGAATCGGCCGCCCGGATTGAGCCAAACGCGATTCCGGCCATGCACCATTACCGAATGGGCCACCTGGCGATGGCGGAGATCCTCACGGCGCAACGCGACTGGCGGAGCGCGGAAGCCGAGCACGAAACAATGATGCGTTATGCCTCGGAGATGACCGCGCGGCTGAACAACGAACCGGCGCTGCGCGAGTTGGCCTCGCGTTATAAGGACGCGGCGGATTTTCATTTGCAGGCGGCAAAGAGCGACCGCGAGGACTACCACCTGCGAAAAGCTCATGAGTTGTTCTCGAGCGCCGCGGAGGTGTACGTCAAGCTGCGCGACGAAGAGGGCAGGCAGAAGATCGCCCGCTACCTCGGCGCCGTCAAGGAACGGCTGAAATAGCAGGCTTCAGGAAGGCTTTTTCCTGTCGCTATGCTGCCAGCAGAACTGGCTCCCAGGGGCCGCTTTGCGGCTGCATTGTTTGCCGTCCCTGGTGCGAGCCTGGCAGCGGAGGCCTTTGTTGTCGCCCTTGGCCGCGGATTTCCGCTCGACGGGGAGGGGCGTAGCAGGCCCGAACGATTGGCCCTGGAGAAGGGCGGCCGATAAAGCGAGGACTGAGATCCAGCGGATCATCCGGATTATCCTTTCGTCCTTTCCTATTTGACGTTAATAGTTCCGCGGCAGGCGCCGGCGCCGCACTTGCAGGTAACGCGCTCGACATCCTTGGGGAAGTGATAGTCGACGGTTAACTCTTCACCTGGCTCGATCCAGCGTTTGCTTACGTAAAGGATGTGGCCCTTGGTGATCATTGCTCTCAGGTTAGGTTCACAGGAATGGTTGATGTACTCGGCGCCGCTGCCGCCCACGGCGCCGTCCAGCGTCCAATAGTTGTCCAGAGTAAAGAGATAGTGGAGTTTGCGCGCGTCCCGTTTTTTCGTTTCGCGGCGGCTGATCCGTTCGCCTGTATACTCTATGACCTTGCGGCGGGGCGGAATCCTTTCGAGCGCATAGACGCCCCAGCGATGGATTCCGGAAGGAGCGAGTTCGAGCCGGAAACACAGATAGCGCGGATCCAGTCTGGGACCGTGTTTTCCAGCGGGGTCGGCGGGGACCACGGCGGTTTGCCGTTTCTTCACGGATGCCATGACGCCGGGCTAGAAGTCGTCCTGTGCGGCGCCTTTCTTCTTGCTCTTGCGCCGGACGATGATGATGACAACACACGCCACGGCGAGAATACCGCTGACGATCTGGACCATTTCCGTACTCATGCCTAGCTCCTGATACCCAATTATGCTCCGGTCTTCTGCTTGATGGTATCGACGAGTTCCTTGACCGCCGAAGCGCTCTTGTCCAGCATCGCCTTCTCCTCCGGCGTCAGGTGAACCGCGTAGATCTTTTCAATCCCCATCGCCCCCAGCTTCACGGGCACTCCGACAAAAAGGCCATTATATCCGTACTCCCCCTCGAGATAGGCGGCGCAGGGAAGAACTTTCTTCTTGTCTTTGAGAATGGACTCCACCATTTCGACCGCGGCCGAGGACGGGGCATAGTAGGCGCTGCCGGTCTTGAGGTGCTTCACAATCTCGGCGCCGCCGTCGCGGGTACGCTGGACGATGGCGTCGATACGTTCCCGAGGAAGCAATTCCGTGAGCGGGATGCCGGAAACGCTGGTGAGGCGCACCAGCGGGACCATGGTGTCGCCATGGCCGCCGAGCACGAGGGCCTGCACACTCTCGACGGATACGCCCAGTTCGGCGGCGAGGAAGGTGCGGTAGCGTGCGGTATCGAGAATACCGGCCATGCCGATGACCCGGTTGCGGGAAAACTTCGACGTCTGGAACGCGGTCCAGCACATCGCGTCGAGCGGGTTGGTGACGATAATGAGGATTGCGTTGGGCGAATACTTGGCCGCGCCCTCGGTGGCGGTTTTGACGATTTCGTAGTTCGCCATCAGCAAATCATCGCGGCTCATGCCAGGCTTGCGGGGAAAGCCGGCGGTAATGACGACGATGTCGGAGTTCGCGGTGGGCTCGTAATTATTGGCGCCCGAGACGGTGACATCATAGCCTTCCACGGGACCGGCCTCGAGCAGATCAAGACCTTTGCCCTGCGGCACACCTTCCACGACATCGACGAGAACAACATCCGCCAGTTCTTTGCTGGCGATCCAAAGAGCGCAACTGGCGCCTACGTTACCGGCGCCGACAACGGTCACTTTTTTACGCATAGATTAATCCTATATGGTCGGAGACCCGACGGGAAAATTATAGCCCCGCAAGGGAGCGCCAGTCACTTGGGGAAAACGCGGGACAAGCGGCTACAATGATACAGAATGTCCATCCCCGATACCGCCGCGGCTTACATGCGGCGCATCAAAGAACGGGTGCGCGAGTTGCGCCCGAGGCGGCGCATCGTATTTCCGGAAGGCGCCGACCCACGAGTGATCAGCGCCGCCGCCCGCCTCTCCTCCGATGAACTGGTGGAGCCGATTCTGATCGGCCCGGCTCCCGCGCAGCCCCCCGCCGGAGTCCGGTTTATTGAACCGGCCGCCTCGCCGAAACTGGCAGCCTATACGCGGCAATATTATGAGCGGCGGCGCGCCAAGGGCATCACGGAAATGGAGGCCGCGGAAATCGCCCGCCGGCCATTGTTTTTTTCCGCGCTGATGGCGGCGGCGAATGATGCCGACGGATTTGTGGGCGGCGCCGTGAACACGACGGCCGAGACCGTTCGAGCGGCGCTTCATTGCATCGGGACGGCAAAGAACGTAAAGACGGTCTCCAGTGTCTTCATCATGGCGGCGCCCGATCCGCGGATCGGCCATAACGGACTGCTGGCGTTTGCCGATTGCGCGGTGGTGATCGAACCGGCAGCGGTGGAATTGGCGGAAATCGCCATCACGACGGCGCAGAATACGCAGGCATTGATGGATGTGGAGCCCGCGGTGGCGCTGCTGTCCTATTCAACGAAAGGCAGCGGCAAGGGCAAACGGATCGATACGGTGGTGGAGGCGCTGCGGATTGTGAAGGCGCGCGCGCCGCACCTGCACGTGGATGGTGAGTTGCAAGGAGATGCGGCCCTTGTGGAAGCCATCGGACGCTCGAAGGCGCCGGGGTCGACGGTGGCGGGACGGGCCAACACACTCATCTTTCCCGACCTGATGTCCGGCAACATCTGCTACAAACTGGTGGAGCGTCTGGGGGGCGCGGCCGCCATCGGACCGTTCCTCCAGGGGCTCGCCAAGCCGGCGAACGATCTTTCGCGCGGGTGTTCGGAAGAGGATGTATATAACGTGGCGATCGTCACCGCGCTGCAAACGGAGATCCGGTAATGTCCCGCATCGCGCTGGTGTACCATGACGGCTACGATTTGCACTTCGGCGACCATGTTTTTCCCTCTGTGAAGTACAAACTGATCCGCCGGAAGTTGATTGACGACGGCTTCGTGAAAGCAGAGGAAATTCACCAGCCGGAACCGGCCAGCGATGAGGACGTGCTGCTGGTTCATACGCCGGAGTGGGTGAAGGGCCTGAAGACCGGGACACTCAGTTATGCGGAGATCCTGAGGCTGGAAGTGCCCTATAGCCAGCAGATGGCGCGGGCCTTCTGGCTGGCTGCCGGAGGGACTACACTGGCGGCGCGGCTGGCATTGCGCCAGGGGGTGGGATTCAACATCGGCGGCGGATTCCATCATGCGTTTCCGGGACACGGAGAGGGGTTTTGCGCCATTCACGATGTGGCGATCGCCATTCGCAAATTGCAGAAGGAAGGGGCGATCCGGCGGGCGATGGTGGTGGATTGCGACGTGCATCACGGCAACGGCACGGCCGCCATTTTTTCCGGAGATCGAAGCGTATTTACACTATCCATTCATCAATTTAACAATTATCCACAGGAAAAGCCGCCGTCCACGGTGGATATACACCTCGCGGATGGGACAGGGGACACGGAGTACCTCGAGAAGCTTGGGGAGGCGTGCCGGCTCACGATTGCCGGATTCGAGCCCGAGATTCTTTTCTATGTGGCGGGCGCGGATCCCTACATTGATGATCAGTTGGGTGGATTGAATCTCACGATGGAAGGGCTGAAGGAGCGGGATGAACTGGTGACGGAGACAGCGCTGCGCAAGGGAGTTCCGGTGGCGGTTGTACTGGCGGGGGGCTACGCAAGAGAACTCTCCGACACGGTATCCATACACGCCAACACGGCCTATGCGGCGGAGAAAGTACTGCGCAGCGTGGACGGGTGGAGCGCGGAATCCTAAGACCAGCCTAATATTCAAGATTACCCTGAACTCGCCGATAAGATCGTTCTGGTGAATAGCGGGAAGTGTTTGGATTTTCGAAAGACTACCGCATGGGTTATGTGCTGGGGCTCCCTGTTGGCGGCGCCATCCTGCCGCGTTCACCCGGAAGACCGGCACACTTACCGAATCGGCTATGACGAGGCGTTTCCGTATCACGCTCTTGCCCGGGACGGCAAGCCGGAAGGCTTCGTCTTTGACGCCATTGATGAAGCCGCCGCGCGGCGCGGTATCCGGCTGGAATGGGTGCATGTCGAGGGAGGCCCCGAGGACGCCTTCCGAAAGTACGGCGTGGACCTCTGGCCGCGCCTGCGCCCGGCGCGGGAACGGCTGGAGCGTTACCACGTTACTCAACCCTGGATGAGGCTGAGCTTCTCCCTGCTGACTCCTCGCGCGCCGGGCAGTCGGTGGCCGGGCCTGACGAGACGAAGAGTAGTGGCGGTGGACGGGAGTCCGGGCATCCATGATGTGGGGCGCCAATTCCTGGCCGGCAGGAAGCTCACGGACTACAAGGGAAATCAGGCGGCATTGGAGGCCGTATGCACGGGAATAGCCGGGGCGGCGCTGCTCGAATACCGGACAGGTATCGAACTGCTGCTGCAAAAACCGTCCGCATGCCGGGACGTGGACTTGCTTCCGGTTCCCCTGGAAGACGCGAGCATCGCGGTGGGGTTAGGGGCCACCCTCGATGCGGGTTTTGTTGCCGAGGCGTTGCGGGACGAACTCGAGCAGTTGTGGGAGGACGGAACGCTGGCCCGCCTACAGTCAAAGTGGTTCCACCAGCCGCCGAACGAGGTGCGCACCATCCTCGAAGCGGCGCAGGCGCGGCGCACGGCGCAAACTCTCCGGGCCGGGATTATTCTTCTGGCGTCGGCGCTGGTAGCCACTCTGGCGCTGGCTCAGAAGGCGCGGCGGGCGCGTCGGCACGCGGAAGACGCGAGCGCGGCGAAGTCGGAATTCGTGGCGAATATCAGTCACGAGATCCGCACTCCCATGAACGGCGTGATGGGAATGACGGCCCTGCTGGCGGATTCCCCACTCAACGCGCAGCAGCGGGAGATGCTCGATACCATTCAGTCGAGCGCCGCAAGTCTGCTGACGGTGCTGAACGACATCCTGGATCTTTCGAAGATCGAAGCAGGCAGGCTGGTCATCGAGGAAAAGGACATCGACCTGCGAGTTGCCGTGGAGGGGGTGGTGGCCTTGCTGCGGACGCAGGCGGCGGAGAAAGGCATCGGCTTGAGGCTGGAATGGGAGCCTCGCGTGCCGCGGTATGTACGTGCCGATGCTTCCCGGTTGCGGCAGATTCTGATCAACCTGACGTTGAACGCCATCAAGTTCACGGTGCGCGGCAGCGTGCGGGTAGTGGTGGCCGAGGAGCGCGATGAACAGGAGGGTTTGCTGGTCCGCATCTCGGTTATCGACACGGGGACGGGCATTCATCCGGACGCGGCGAAGACGTTGTTTCATCCGTTCACCGGGACTTCGGACATCGGCGGCCGGCCCGACAGGGAAACAAGTCTCGGGCTGGCAATTTCCCGGCAGTTGACGCACCTGATGGGAGGCGAGATCGGAATGGTGAGTGAACCCGGCAAAGGATCGACGTTTTGGATCTCGCTGCCTCTGCGCGAAGCGCCTCCGCCCGCCAGGCAAGCGCTGATCCGGAACCAGCAGGCGCCGGCGCGCCGTGTTCCACCCGCCGCCCGGGGAAGGATTCTGCTGGTGGAGGATAATGCGGCAAACTGCCGGGTGGCGGTGCGCATGCTCGAGAAGTGGGGCCATGCGGTACGGGTGGCGGCCAACGGCAACGATGCCTGCCGGGCGGCGGCGCAGGAACGGTTTGACCTGATCCTGATGGACGTCCATATGCCCGAAAGGAACGGATGGGAGGCGGCGCGCATGATCCGCCAACACGAAAGCGGAGCGCGCCATACGCCGATTGTCGCCCTGACCGCCTGCGCAATGGAGGGGGACCGGCAACGCTGCCTGGACGCGGGGATGGACGATTACCTTTCAAAGCCTATCGACGCGGACCAACTGGCGGAGGCAATCGAGCGATGGCTGGCCTGGCCGGACTGACTGTCACCGAGGCAGACCCGCTATCTCGACAACTGGCTGACGCCGCACTGGAAACTTCACGCTACGCGCGATGAAACACAACTCGTGAGCCTTGTCATGCAGCAGCATGGCATCGAGCAGGCGTTCCTCGTCGGTAATGGTCATGCGAGGGTTGAGAAACACCTCGACGAACTCGCCGGCGCCGTCTTCATGAGTAGCCATAACGCCTTCCGCCGCATCGCAATACTCGACAACGGTGATCCCGGCATCCGCGCAGAGGTGGAGCATCCAAAGCATGTGGCACGTACTCAGAGCGGAGAGCAGCATCTCCTCCGGGTTGTAGCGGCTCGCTTCGCCGCGGAAAGCCGGGTCCGAGGAGCCGGGGATGGATACGGATTTTCCGGCCGCCGTGATCTCGTGGTTGCGGCTGTAATCCCGGTAACCGGATGTGCCCGAACCCAGGTTACCGGTCCACTTGATGTCCATGCGGTAGTGATGTTGATGCGGCATGGTTTCATCGTAAGGCGGCCGCGAGAGCCCGTGCCGGAATGCCTCGGCCGTGAACCCGGACGGCGGCAAGGCCGAGCCACATGGCGAGTGTCTGAAGCTCGGAGGAAAGGGAGCGGGCAACCTCGCCGGGGTCCACGCCGGGCTCCAAGTGGCAGGAGAGGACTTGGAGAGTGGCAGCGGCGCGATCCGCCTTGAGGTCCACCCGCGCGGCCATTCGTTCGCCGAGCAGAAACGGGAGAACGTAGTAGCCCCATCTTCGTCTGGCCGCGGGGACAAAGATCTCGATGCGGTAATAGTCGGCAAGATCGGCTGCCGTGGCGATACCGCAGGCGAGAGCGGCCTTCTCGAGCAGTTCGCGCTGTGCCGCGTGCGTCTCGGCGCGGCGTTGGTAGTGATGAGGAGGAACGATCCGTTCCGCCAGGTCATAGGCGCGCGCGAAGTTCGGGCGGCGGTCCGCAACAGCGAGCCGGCCTTGCCCGAAGTGGGCTTCCAGAACAGCGCGAGCGGCGGAACTGTGCCAGCCGCCGGGAATCTTTCGTGGCACGCCTTCCGTCTCGGGGATGTCCTCGGCAGTGAGCGGGCCCCGCACCCTCACATGGTCGAGAACCCGCGCCACGTAGTGGGGATAGGAATGCAGGAACTGTTCGAAGCCATAAGGGCGTACGCGGTGTGTCTTCCTGCGGTGGTCAAGCAGAGGCCATGACGACATGGGAACAATGGAGGCCTCATGCGCCCATTGTTCGGTAAATTCGCGGCGGCGGTAGACAAGGTCATGGAAGAGACCTTTGTCGTACATTCCAAGGCGGGAATAGAGAACCAGGTAGTGCGCCGGCAGCAGAACATTGACGAAATCGAGTTGAAGCAGGCCAAGGCGATGGATAACACCGGCGATCGCAGCGGCGGTAGGACGAGCGCGGGGCCGGGGAAGGTGGAGTCCCTGCGCCGCGATCGCCATGCGGCGCGCTTCCGAGAGAGACAAACTGCCGGCGGAACTGCCCATAAGCGAATTCTAGCCGTGCAGCGCGGCGGTCATTCGTGCATCGTAACGGGCGCCTCGATCTGGAAAGCTTTCTTGCGGCCAATCGCCGCCGGGGTTCCGCGAAACTTGAGTTTGCCGTTGACCAGCAGGTCAATTTGTCTTTCGACGCCGTAATCGAAAGTGAGCACATCGTCCTCGTTCAGGCTCATAAGGTCTTCAACGAGGAGCGTCGGCCCCCGCAGCCTGGCATCGAGTTGAACATGGGCCGGGCGGATAAGGCGTAGAAGGCGGAGTTGTTCCTCCGAGGTGGATTCCGACTTGCGCATGGACCATTGCTGGTCAAACTTCTGGCGCAGCATCTTGACGATGATGGAGGGCATCCCGATATTCATCATTCCGCTGTTCTCGCCGATTCTGACTTCGAGACTGACCGCCACAACGGCCTCATTGGGGGCGAGAACCTGGAGCAGTTGAGATTCCGTCTTGAACGATTCGATGGTGAAGTTGATGTCCGTTACGGTGGACCAGGCATCGCGCAAGTCATGGAGCACGATGCGGAAGATGCTTTCGAGAATGCTCTGTTCAATTTCCGTGACTTCGCGGTCGGGCCGCAAAGCGCTCTTGCCATTGCCCCCGAGAAGCATCTCGAGGATGGGGAAGACGAGGGTCGGGTTGATTTCGAGGACGGCGCTGCCATCGAAGGGCCGCATCGCCAGAGAGACAAGGCAGGTGGGAACGGGCAGGCATTGAGAGAACTCCATGAAGGAAAGTTGCTCGACAGACACCAGATTGACAAGGGCGTAGTTGCGGAGGTAGGCCGACAGGCTGGAACTGAGACTGCGCGCAAAGGATTCGTGCAGAAGGTGAATGGCGCGAAGCTGATCTTTGGCGATGCGATCCGGACGTCGAAAATCGTAAGGTGTCGCCTTCTTTGAGACATCCTCCTCGGCTGTTTGGTCGCGGAGGTTGCGAAATACGCTATCGATTTCCTCCTGAGTAAGGACGCGATCCATCGCCATGAACATAACATCGGACGAAGGATGGGAGGGGAGTAGGGAAGGCGAAGGACAGGCCGCCGTAATCTTTAGTCATGCTTTTGCTCTACAACCCGCGCGGAAGGGTGGAATGGAAACACCAGAGCCTTTTCACGCGTCCTAACCTAGAGAGAAATTGGGAGTAGCAAGCCATGCCGGAGTCCGCCGCCACTGTGGCGGTCACTATTCTGCCATGAGAAGTACGACACTTTGTTTTCGGATCATTTTCTTTTTCGTGATTTCGATGAGCATTCCGCCATCCGCCACGGCGGGGGAGAGTGACACAGGGGGTGGCATAGCGAGCATCAAGCCTGTTCGCCCCTCCATCGGTCCGGCTCAATCGGCGAGCGCAAGGAACGAGGGAGTGGATTGGAAGAGCCTGTCCCGCGAGTCATGGGCGTTCCTGACTCTGCAGCACGGCTTCCGCCTGCTGACGGAGCCGGGAACCCGCGAGGGCATGAAGGGGCCTTTTTTTCGAACCTACTGGGACTCGGTGTCGAATCTTCACGGATGGGCGGACGGGGATCCCTTTTATGTGAACTATGTGGGGCACCCGATGATGGGCTCCGTGGCGAGTTTTCTGTTCGTTCAGAATGACCGCCGGTATCGGGACGTGGAATTCGGAAAGGACCCAAACTACTGGAAAAGCCGCCTTCGCGCCGGAGCTTTTTCGTTTCTCTACAGCGCGCAATTCGAGGTGGGGCCGGTCAGTGAAGCTTCCATCGGTAAGATCCAGCGGACATTCCCGCAGCAGGGGTACGTGGACTTCGTGATTACCCCGTTCGTGGGAATGGGATGGGGGCTGGCGGAGGATGCGGTCGACAAGTTCATCATCAAGCGGGTGGAGCAGCGGACGGATAACAACTGGATCCGGTTACTGGTGCGCGGAGGGTTGAACCCGGCGCGCAGCATGGCGAATCTGCTGGGCGGCAAGCCGCCCTGGTACCGCACGAACCGGGCCGGAGTCTACGTGCCCTACTCCTACATTACTCGCCAGAGCACGGTGGACAAAGGGCCGAGGGAGCCCGTGAATCCCCCTCCGGGTGTGGCTCCGTTCGATTTCACGATGACGTTTGAGCCGGAGATGTTCCCGGGGAGTTCCCTTTCCTGCCTCGGCGGAGGAGGGTCGGCGGCCTTGCGTCTGGCCGCCAATTGGCAGTTGGCAACCGGCGTGAGCGGTTGCAAACTGATGGGTTTCGAGAAGAATCTGACAGGTGATTCGCTCACCTATCTGATCGGACCACGCTGGACCCCTTCGACGCGGGGAAGATGGGTTCCACACTTGCAGTTTCTTGTCGGGGGGCGCAAGATTACGACGGAGCAGTTCTATCCGGACAAATGGAAAACGGTGGAGAGCCTGGTGCAGTCGGCCCCTGACCCTGCCGAGTGGCGATCGACCTACACGTCGCGGCAGGAGACGAATGCGTTTGCGTTGTCCGCTGGGGGAGGAGTGGATCTCCGATTCAACAACGCCCTGGCGCTACGGGTGGCAAGTCTCGAATACCGCCGGTCGTGGGTGCGGCCGGTAGAGGGTTTCGATTTCTCGAACGGACTGCAACTGACCACCGGCCTGGTACTGCATATGGGGACATGGTAGGCGCCCAACACTGCCATCGGCGCACGGCCTTCAGATCTCATCCTCAAGATTTCAAGCGCCCTTGGCTATAATTGGAAAGAGCCTTCATCAGCGCTACCCATGAGATTTCTTCCTGTCTGTTGTTTTGCCATCCCGCTCTTGCTGCAAGGGCAAGCCGCGCCTCCGCCGGCGGCCGCCGCCGTGACCCCGGACACCGTCGTTGCTGTTACGGATGGGATGAAGCTCACAGCCGGTGAGGTGCAAAAGTTGGTGGCGAGCCTGCCGGCTCAGATGCGCCAGAACTACGATCGCGACCCGCGTGGGTTCCTTTCGCAGTACTTCATGCTGAAGCGGATTGTCGCTTTCGCGGAGGAAAAGAAGCTGCAGGAGCGCACGCCCTACAAAGAGGGCATTGAGTTCGCCCGCATGCAGGTGCTCTGGCAAGCAGCCCTGGAAGAGCAAAGCCGCGAGGCGGTCGTCTCTTCCGAGGACGAAAAGAAGTATTACGAAGAACGGAAAGGCGACTACACGCAGGCCAGGGTCAAGCTGGTTTACATTCCCTTCGCCTCCGGCAAGGCTCAGACGGTGGATCCGTCGAAAAAAACGATGACGGAGGCCGAAGCGCTCGCCAAGGCCGAGACGGTGGTGAAGGAAGCTCGCGGCGGCAAGGATTTCGTGGCCTTGGTGAAAACGAATTCCGAAGACCCTATCTCGAAGGAGAAGGACGGCGACTTCGGGCCCGTGAAGCGAACGGACCGTCTGCCGGACCCCATCAAGAACAGCATCTTCCAACTCAAACCGGGAGAGGTGAGCGAACCCATTCGCCAGCCAAACGGCTACTATGTGATACGCCTCATGGAACTGGTTCCCCAGCCATTCGAGGAGGTGCGGAGCGCCATCCATCTCGAATTGAAAAACCAGCGGGTCAAGCAATGGATCGAGACCAACGCCAAAGCTACTCAGCTTCAGGTAGAGCGGGCGGACTTCTTCGCTTCCCCGCAGAAATAGCGGGAGCCTGGAATGAGAATCTTCCACCGCTCTCCGGCAAGCCCATCCTCGTGGACTTCCTTGCGGATCTGACCGTGTTCCGGCGCAAGCTGTATTCCCGCAGCCCGAACGGCACACCCGTGCACGCGGCGAGTTTTCTCACCACCCGGCGCATAGTGCTTGATAGCGGACTGCTTTGCAACCAACCGGAACTGCATCGCATCCTGATACATGAGGTGTTTCATTTCGCGTGGGTGCGGCTTGGAAATCCGCGGCGCCTTGATTGGGAGCGTCTGGTGAGCCGGGAAGTGGCGAACCGTGCGCGCGGGGAGTTAGGCTGGTCGGCGGAGTCCCGAAAGAACCTGCTAACTTCCGCCGATGTGGGGAGTAGAACACCCCGGTGGCGGCAATATATCTGTGAAAGCTTCTGTGACACGGCCGCCTGGGTGTTTACGTCAGGCGAACATGAGGAGTACACATTGTCCAGCCGCTACCGCCAAAAACGAAGGGTCTGGTTCAACAGTTTCGTCGAGCATGGTCCGATACCGCTATAATCATGAGTGCACACAAGGAGTTTCCCCGCATGCGTGTTTCTTTCCACCGTTCGCTGCCGGCCGCCGCGGCGGTATTTGGCATGCTCGTCCTGAACGTCAACTGCGGGTCCACGCGTTCGGTGAAAGCCGCCGTGAAGCCGGAGAAAGACCGCAAGTCAGCGCCGCAATTCTCGCTCAAGGACGCTCACGGCAGGGCGGTAAAATTGTCCGACTACAAAGGAAAGGTGGTTCTGCTGAATTTCTGGGCTACCTGGTGTGGTCCATGCAAGATCGAGATTCCCTGGTTTATTGATTTCGAACAGAAGTTCAAGGACCGGGGTTTCGCGGTGCTGGGCATTTCCATGGACGAAGACGGCTGGGACGCCGTGAAGCCATACATCGAAAAACAAAAGGTGAACTATCGCGTCGTGGTTGGATCGGACGAGGTGGCCGATCTCTACGGCGGCGTATCCTCCCTCCCGACGTCATTCGTGCTGGACCGGCAGGG
This sequence comes from Bryobacterales bacterium, assembly GCA_026954325.1. GTDB lineage: Bacteria > Acidobacteriota > Terriglobia > Bryobacterales > Bryobacteraceae > CADEFT01. The sequence continues at coordinate 82,561 of JAIXKK010000198.1, forward strand.
GAAGATTGCGGGCGTCCACGTCGGTCTGGTGAGCAGGAATGTCTATCAGAATGAGATCGAACAACTGCTGGATAACAAATCGGATGTGCAAGCTGGCACTGGCGGCGCTTCTGCTGATGCCGAGTTTTCTGCCGGGCCAAGGTAATCTCCTCACGGTCACCCCCCCGCCGAAGCAGAGCGCAAAGAAAAATACGGTGCTCACCACGAAGCTGGACGTGCGGCTACGGCCGGGCTACCACGTCAACAGCAATACGCCCGCTGACGATTACCTCATCCCGCTGCGTCTCACATGGGCAACTTCTCCTCTTGAAGTCCAGCAGGTGAGCTATCCCAAGCCAGAGATGGAGAAGTACGAGTTCAGTGAGAAGCCGATCTCCGTGTTTAGCGGCGGATTCGCCATCACCACCCGGTTCAAGGTTCCGGCGGGCGCGGCGCCCGGAATGATGATTATTACCGGGAAGCTACGCTATCAGGCGTGCAGCAACAAGGAGTGCTTTCCTCCGAAGACACTGGAGGTGAAACTGCCGGTGGATATCGTCAACTAGTGCGAAGACTGTTGATCCGCCCTGGAGCGATTGGCGATTTTATCGTCTCCCTGCCCGCGCTAGAGCACCTGCGGGCGGATTACACCGAGCTTTGGACGACAGCCGCCAATGCGCCGCTGGCGCGATTCGCGGACACGGCGATTTCCCTCTACGGCACCGGAATTGACCATCCGGCGCCGGGCGAGAAGGTGTTGGAGCGGCTTGCCGCGTTCGACTCCATCGTAACCTGGTACGGCGCCAACCGGCCGGAGTTTCATTCCGCCTTACGCGGCCTGCCGGTCATTTTTCATGCTGCCCTGCCTCTTTCGAGCATGGGAGGACTGCACGCCGTGGATTTCTATCAGAACCAGGTGGGGGCTCCGCCTGGTGCAATCCCGAGACTGCCCGTGGAGCGCCGGGACGGGGCATTTCTTGCCATTCACCCCTTCTCCGGGAGTTCAGGGAAGAACTGGCCGCTCGAACGGTTCCGCGAACTGGCGGAGCATTCCCCCTTGCCGGTCCGATGGATCGCCGGCCCCGAGGAGGATCTGCCGGGGGCGGTTCGCTTCGACAGTCTTTGGGACCTGGCGCAGTGGCTGGCGGGCGCCGGTCTCTACATCGGAAACGATTCCGGCATCACTCACCTGGCGGCGGCGGCGGGTGTGCCTGTCGTCGCCCTTTTCGGTCCCACGGACCCGGAGGTGTGGGCGCCGCGCGGGGTGGATGTGCGGGTCCTGCGCGCCCCCAATGGGAGCATGGAGTCGCTCGCCGTTGATCAAGTGCTGCCTTACTTGCGCAGGTAGGCGTCCTCCCCGCGAATCCAATCCTCGCGAACAGGCGCAAACACATCAAGGGCGATGGCATCCTCGAGAACATCCACGCGATGGGGGACGTTCGGTGGAATCACCAGCGATTCGCCCGCCTCCAGCACCACTTCCTTTCCATCCATCAGGAACATCAGCCGGCCTTCCATCACCGTGGTGATCTGCTCGTTGACGTGATGATGCACCGGCACCACTCCCCCCTTCTTCAGGATCAGCCGCGACACGGTAATGTTCTGCCCGTGCAGCACCTGCCTGCCGATGGAGCCGTTCATCTGTTCCACTTCCGTTTGATTCCAGCGTTGGACCTGCATTGCGGCTGAATTGTATCATAGGAAATCGCAAACCCGGAGGAAAAGGAATGGCCGGCACGGCTTTGGAGGAAATTTTCGCATCACACGGTTCGCTGCGGTTGAGCCTTCCACGGAATGACAAAGGCATCGGCAATATCATTCTGAAGCCGGATTCCGGGCACCTCATCGAGGGCGTCCGCGTGCAGCCGTTCCCGCTATGGCCGGATGATCGCGGCTATTTCCTCGAGATCGCGCGGATGGGGCAGGGTCTGGTGGCCGATTACCCGTACGAATCGACGCAGGTTTCCGCGGCGCTGAGCTATCCCGGGACGATCAAGGCGTTCCACTTCCATTTACACCAGACAGATTTCTGGGTGGCGGCGCAGGGCATGTTCCAGGTGGCGTTGGTGGACCTGCGGCTGGGGTCGCCGACCTTCGGGCGGCGCAACACGTTGTACGTGGGAGCGCTGCGGCCCTGGCAGATCCTCATTCCGCCCGGCGTCGGGCACGGCTACAAGGTGGTGGGCGCCGATCCGGCGATGCTCGTCTACATCACCAACCGCATCTACGATCCAAAGGACGAGGGCCGTATTGCCTACAACGACCCGGGCATCCACTACGATTGGGAACTCCAGCACAAGTGAGCTGAGAGGGGGAATGACCCCGAACCTCCTCTCCATCCTCGTTCCGCTGTACAACGAAGAAGAATTCGTGGCGGCGATCCTTCATCGCGTCCTGCAGGCTCCGCTGCCGGCGGGATTGGAGCGGGAGATCATCGTGGTGGATGACGGGTCCACCGATGAATCGGGCGAGATCGTCGCGGCGGTGGCCGGGCAATATGACTGTATCCGGATGGTGCGCCACCCGCGGAATCTGGGGAAAGGCGCTTCCATCCGAACGGCCCTCGAACACGCCCGCGGCGAGTTCGCCCTGATCCAGGATGCCGATCTTGAATACAACCCCTGCGAGTATGGAAAACTGCTCAAGCCGCTGCTCGATGACCGCGCGGACGCCGTTTTCGGATCCCGCTTTGCGCTTGCCGGAGAGCGCCGCGTCCTCTACTTCTGGCATGCGCTGGCGAATCACATTCTCACTACCATCTGCAATCTCGCCTCCGATCTGAATCTCACGGATATGGAGACCTGCTACAAGGCATTCCGCACTTCGCTGGCGCGCGGCATTCCGCTCCGCTCCAACCGTTTTGGGATCGAGCCGGAACTGACCATCAAGCTCGCCAAGCGGGAAGCGCGCATCTATGAAGTTCCCATCAGCTACCACGGGCGCACGTATGCGGAGGGAAAGAAGATCGAGTTTTGGGATGCGCTCGCCGCGCTGGCGGTCATCCTGCGCTACTGGTTGAGCAGTGACATTTACAAGGAAGCAGGGCCGGAGATCCTGGAGGCGTTTTCCAACGCGGCGAGGTTCAACCAATGGATGGCGGACACCATACGGCCATACACGGGGAAGACCGTGCTCGAGATCGGGGCGGGCATAGGCAACCTCACCAGGCAGTTGATTGCGCGCCGGAAACGCTATATCGCCTCGGACATCGACGCCCAACACCTGGCCCGGCTGGCTTCGCGCTTTCAATACCGGCCGAACTTCGAAGCACGGCAATGCGACCTGGGGCGCGCGGAGGACTTTGAAGAGCTTCGGGAGTGCGCCGATACAGTGGTATGCCTCAATGTTCTGGAGCATATCGCCGATGATCGCGCGGGCCTGAGAAATATTCACCGGGCCTTGCAGCCGGGAGGCCGGGCGATCGTCCTCGTCCCGCAAGGCCAGTGGGCATACGGCAAGATGGATGAGGCTTTGGGCCATCACCGCCGCTATTCGATGGACCAGCTTCGGGAACGCATGGAGGAGGCGGGTTTCGAAGTGGAGCGCATCCTGGAGTTCAACCGCGTCTCCCTGCCGGGTTGGTATCTGAACGGCAAACTCCTCGGCCGGAACACGGTGAGCGCGGCGCAACTGAGAGTTTTCGACAAAATGGTCTGGCTATGGCGCCGGGTGGACCGTTTTCTGCCCTGGGCGCCCACCTCTTTGATCGCCATCGCGCGCAAGCCGGGCTGACCCGTTGATCAAGGCGCTTCCACCAATAGCTGGATCCGCGATCCGTCCGCGCCGCCCGTGTACACGCGCTCGGTGGCTTTCACGAAATCAGCCGACTTCGCTTTCGGGATTTCCAGAAATTTCTGCGGATTCCGATCCGTCAGCGGGAACCAGGAACTCTGGACCTGCACCATGATACGGTGACCAGGCCGGAAGGTATGGGCAACGTCCGGCAGGCGGAAGGTGATGCGGTCGGGCGTGCCGGGTTCAAAGGGAACGGGTTTCTCGAAGCCCTTGCGGAACTTGCCGCGGAACGGCTCGCCGCGGACCAGTTGTTGGTAGCCGCCCATGTGAACGGCGTTGCCGGGCGGCGGGACCGCGGAAGGCGCCGTGCTGTAATCCGGATAGTTGCCGGGGTAGACATCGATGAGCTTCACGTCGAAGTCCGAATCGGCGCCGCTGGTGGACACCTTCAAATCAGCGAGAATGGGCCCCATGACGGTGACGTCGTGATCCAGCGGAGCGGTCTGATAGACGAGAACATCGGGCCGTTTGGAGGCGAAACGCTGGTCCTCGGTCATGTAGCCGGCAAGCACGCGGGGAGCGATATGGGCGATGTAGGGGACTGGCTTCGCGGGGTCGGACAGGTACTCGTCGAACCTCTGATGGGCGTCCGGGCGGGAGGCTAGCTTCCCCTCGGCCGAGAGATAGAAATCGACGGGATTCACGCTTTTCGGCGGCCAGGCGTCAAACGTCCGCCACTGGTTCCGTCCTGTCTCGAAAATGCGGGCGCGCGGGAATTCCGCGTTTCCCTTTCCCTTGAGGATTTGGAGGAAGAAGGGGAACTCGATCTTCTCCCGATAGTACAAGCCGGTCTTCGAACCGAAGTCCACGTTGCCCACCTTCTGGCCGTCGCCGCGGGCAAAGCCGCCATGCGTCCATGGCCCCATCACGAGCATGTTGGTTTGGGGAGGCGAATTCTTCTCCATGAAAGCGAACTGGCGCAGCGGACCCTGGAGGTCCTCCTGATCGAACCAGCCGCCCACCATCATCACGGGCGGTTTGATTCCCTTGAGGTATTTCCAGATGGAGCGGGCCTGCCACATTTCGTCGTAGTCGGGGTGGTTGACATTCAGAGTCCAGAACTGCTGGGAATGCTTGAAGTACTTCTCATCGGCGTTGGCCAGCGGCCCCATATTGAGGAAAAACTCGTAGGCGTCAGGAGTGCCGTAATCGAAGGGAACAGCGGGCTGAGGCGGTTCCGGATCGCCTTCGCGCTGGCGGAAGCCCATGTAGAACCCGAAACGGTGCGCAAGCATGAAGGCGCCGTTGTGATAGGAATCGTCGCCGAGATAGTAGTCGGTCACCGGAGCCTGCGGGGAAACCGCGGCCAGCGCGGGATGCGCGTCGATCATGGCGGCGGAAACGAAGAACCCCGGCTGCGAAATCCCCCACATCCCGACTTTGCCCGAATTGCCGCGGACGTTCTTCACCAGCCAATCGATGGTGTCGTATGCGTCGCTTGATTCGTCGATATCTCTATTGGATTTTTTGTGAGGGTTGAACGGGCGCACAACCGTATAAACACCCTCGCTCATATACCTGCCGCGAACATCCTGATAGGCGAAGATGAACTTCTCGCGGGCGAAGAACTCCGAAGGGCCAAGAGACGAGGGGTATTGATCCACACCATAGGGGCGGACGCTGTAGGGTGCGCATCAGCATGATGGGGTAACCGGCGCCGGAAGAGAACACGTCCTTGGGCACGTAGACCGCTGTGAACAGGCGCACGCCGTCACGCATGGGAATGCGGTATTCGAACTTGGTGTAGGTCTCCCGGAGGAAGGGCATATCCACGCGGGGAATTTGCGGGGCGGGGACAGTCTGGCAGAAGCACAACAGGGGGAGCACGAGCAGTGCGTCGAGGGCGAGGCGCATACCTCAGGTTACTCCGCGCGCCGGTTGAGCCGCTGTTAGTGATGCCAGGGGCTGTCCCCGTTTCCCATCAACCGGCGCCGGATCATGTCGAGGGCGGTCTGCGTGGCCAGCACGCGAATGCGATGGCGATCTCCGGCAAACTGAAAGCGCCGGACGAGGCAGCCGTCTTTGTCGGCGACGCCAATGTAGACGGCGCCCACGGGCTCGGTCTCGCCGCCTTGTCCAGGCCCGGCCACCCCCGTGATGGAGACTGCCAGCGAGGCGGGGGACCGGGCGAGGGCCGCGCACGCCATCGCGCGGGCCACCGGTTCACTGACGGCTTTGTGCTCGCGCAGCAACTCGGGATCGATGCCGAGAAGAGCAGTCTTGGCTTCGTAGCTGTAAGTTAGGAAGCCGCCGGCGAAATAGTCCGAGCTGCCCGCCACGGAGGTGAGTCTTTCCGCCAGCATCCCGCCGGTGCAACTTTCGGCAACGGCGACTTTCATGCCACGGCCGCGCAGCAGTTCGCCGACGGTGACTTCGAGGGGGTTGCCGTTGCGGGAGTACAGTCTGTCCCCGAGCAACTCTTCGATCGGAGTTCCCACTTCGCGCAGGAGCGCCTCGGCTTCCCCTTCCGTGTGGCAGTGGGCGCGCAAATGGATCTGGATATCGCCCGCCGCGGCGAGGATGGTCGTCGCCGGGTTGGTGTACTGGCGGTAAACCGGGGCGATCAACTGGTCGAGGTCGGATTCCGGCATACCGGCCACGCGATAGAAGCGCGCCCGGATGACCTGCGCGGGGAGAAGTTGATCGAGCCTGGGCAAACATTGCGATTCGAACATCGCCTTGAGTTCGTATGGAGGGCCCGGGAGCATAACGATGTGGCTGCCTTCATGCTCCACCCACATTCCGGGCGCGGTTCCACGGGCGTTGGGAATCACCTCCGCGCCTTCCACCACATAGGCCTGGCGCTTGTTGACTTCGGCCATGGCGCGATTCATGCGTTGGAACCGCTGCGCGATAGAGGCGCAGATCTCCTCGTTGAAAACAAGCGAGCGGCCGCAGTATGAGGCGACAGCTTCCCGCGTGAGGTCGTCCTCGGTGGGACCGAGCCCGCCGGATAGAATCAACAATCGCGCGTGCGAGAGCGCGTAATGGATCGCGTCCACCAACTGATGACGGTCGTCCCCGACGACCACTTTGAAGACGACTTCCACTCCCCTTGCGTTTAATAACTCAGTCAGAAAGAGCGAGTTGGTGTCCACTCTCTGTGGCGTGAGCATCTCACTGCCGACGGCGATGATGGCGGCATCCATGGTATGTGCGCTCTAAGACGGCAGAAAACCCTGGATCCCCACGTCGACCCGGAACAACGCGTTGTTCGTCGCAACGATCATCGCCTTGGAAGGAGTGAAAGCGAGGCCGGCAATGTTCGGTCCGGAGAGGAACAACTCGGCTCTCGCGTCGGGATCGATCTTCACGACGCCTTTCCGTCCGCCCATCGAGGCGGCGACGTACAGATGGCCCTCGGCGTCGAAGGCAAGGCCCTGGGGCCTTCCGAGGCCGCGATAAAAGACCTCCGACTCCCCCGCGGGATTGATGCGATGGACGGAATCGAAACTCGATGTCGTGGGGCCCGTAACGTAAAGGCTGTTGTCGGGACCAAAGGCGAGGTGGTAAGCCGCGATGGAGGGTTCCACGGTACAGAACACGTAGATCTGCCGCTGACGGCTGATCTTGAAGATTGTCCCGCTGCGGTCGCCCACGTACAGATTCCGGTCGTGGTCAAAGGCCATGCCGGTGGCTACACCCATCCCTTCCACGTAAACCGCCATGTCCCCGCTTGGCGTCACCTGATAGACAATCCCGTCATAGCGGCTGCTGACGTAGAGCACTCCCTCGTCATCCAGGACAAGGCCGGTAGCGTTCATGATGTCAGTGACCAGGGGTTTCATCTCGTAATTCACGTCGATGCGATAGACGGAGACCGGCGTCTTCTGGCCGCGTGATCCGCTAAAGGTGGTGTAGACATTGCCGAAATTGTCCACGGCGGGATTCGCGACGGGATGTACGCTGTCGGCGATCTGGACGCCAATGCCGCAATGCCAGGACGAACTCGACGTGAGCCCGCATTCCACCACCATATCGCCGGTGGAAACGCCCTCCGGCACGCGCGCGATCACGAACGAGTTGGACCCGATCACAATGGGCGCCTGAACGTCCCCAAGAAGAACGCGGGGACGGTTAATTTTGGCCAGGTTGCGGCCCCGAATCTGAAACTCGCCGCCGGGGATGGCCGCGATGGGGCTGACCTGGTTAATTTCCGGACGATCGGAATCCTTGAAGATTGCCATGGTTAATAAAGATTGAAACACCCTGCCAGGAATAAGACAAGCGCGGCGTAGACGCCCGCCATAATGTCATCAGCCACGATACCGAATCCGCCCCCCAATGACTCGAGTTGGCGGACGGGCGGCGGCTTGCGAATATCGAACAGACGAAACAGGAGAAAAGCACCCAGGACACTCTTCCAATTGAGGGTGGTTGCACCGGCGAGAGAGAGCCACTGACCGAGCACTTCATCCACAACGACGATTTGCGGGTCTTTCAGGTTCCGTTCGCGGGCGACAATTCCGCTGGCGGCAATCGCCGGTGCGGTAAGCAGGGCGGCGGGGAGAACCAAAGTCCAAGGCGCGAGGCCGGTAAGGGAGAGAACAGCCCAAGCCGGGAGTAAGGCTCCGAGCGCGCCGGCCGTGCCGGGGGCCTTCGGCGCGAACCCGCAACCGAACCACGTCGCCAGCATAGTGGCTGGACCGCTAGTCCTCATCCTGCTCCGGCTTGGGATTACTCGAGATAGGAGTGGATATGATGTAGCCTTCCGATGCCCATTCGCCAAGGTCAATCAGCTTGCAGCGCTCGCTGCAGAAAGGCATGTAGGGGGCGCCAAACGGAATCTCCTTCTTGCAGATGGGACACTTCATACGCGCCGCAAGGATGCCTCCGGACCGCGGGAGCGGAGGATGGGAAACAGCGAAGCGGGAGCAGCAGGCGGTTCTTCCGGGGCAGCATCGACCAAGCCGCCGGCCAGGTCATAGTCATGGGCTTCGGTAACGCGCATCCGCCGGATCTGACCCGGTTTGAGCGCCGTACCGTTGTCGTCATTGATATAGCAAATCCCGTCGATCTCCGGCGCCTGTCCGGCCGTTCGCGCCACCCAAAGGAGTTCCGTCTCCGGAGACGGCCCTTCCAAAAGCACGGGGATTTCCGCCCCAAGCATTTCACGGTTGTGCCTGCGGGAGATCCTGCGCTGCAAGGCCATGAGGCTCCGCTTGCGATTGTACATCTCCCGCTTGCCCACCTTGCCCTCCAAATGGAAACTCTTGCTGGTTTCTTCATCGGAGTAGGTGAAGACGCCGACGCGATCCAGATTCGCGGCCTCGACAAATTGAGCGAGTTCGCGGAATTCCGCTTCCGTTTCACCGGGAAATCCCACAATAAAACTGCTGCGGATGGCCACGCCGGGAATGGTGGCGCGGATGCGCTCGAGCAACTTCAGAAAGATGTCTCCGCCGGCCCCGCGCTTCATTCGCTTCAGGACACCGGCGCTTGCATGCTGCAAAGGCATGTCGATGTATTTAACCAGCGCCGGGTGCGATGCGATCGTATCGAGCAACTTCTGGGTAACCTTGTTCGGATAGGCGTAGAGGAACCGCACCCATTTCGGATAGGGAGTCTCGATGCCCGCGAGCCGCTCGAGCAGCGCCGCCAATCCGTCCTTCAGACCCAAATCGTCCCCATAGCAGGTAGTGTCCTGCCCGATCAGATTGATCTCCCGGACACCTTGGGCGAACAAGCGCGTAGCTTCCGCGATTACCGATTCGAAACGGCGGCTGCGAAACTTGCCGCGGAACTGCGGGATCACACAGAACGTGCAGGGATGGTCACAGCCTTCCGCGATCTTGATATACGCGTAATGCCGCGGCGTGGATAGCATACGCGGTGTCTGGTGATCATACAGATAGGCCTGGAAGGGGTTGGCGGTGGATTCACCGCTCTCGCACAGGCCGGCGATCGAGCCGATTTCGTTGGTGCCGATAACATGGTCGACGTCCGGGATGTTCTTGCGGATCTCATCGCGGTACCGCTCCACCAGGCACCCGGCGACAATCAGTTTCTTTACGTTGCCGGTTTTCTTGTACTCCGCCATCTCGAGGATGGTGTCGACGGACTCCTGCTTGGCTGGATCAATGAAACTACAAGTGTTTACAACAATGATCTCGGCCTCGTTGGGATTTGGCGTAAGTTCATGGCCATGAAGGGCCAACTGGCCCATCATCACTTCCGAGTCGACAAGATTTTTGGGGCAACCGAGACTGACGAAACCTACTTTCAAGGGAAAAACTCTTGCTTCAGGATAGCACTCCGGCAGGACAGGTGGAGGCGGGCTCCAATAATAACGGCCACCCCCGAAAGGGTGGCCGTTTGCGGAGAAAGTCTTGCAGTTCTATTGCTTGCGGCGCGTGTACAGCCCCAGGCCGATCAATCCCGCCGCGAGGAGAGTGGATGTCGCGGGCTCAGGAATCTGCCCCTCGTTGTCGTTAGCCGTGGCGGACGTGATGTTCACCCGCAGACCGCTGGGATTGTTACCCGGCCCGCCGTATACGAGGTTATACACGACAAAATCAAGGTTCACAGTCCCGCCGCTATAATTGCCACTGATCGAGACGGGAGAGAGACTGCCGGCCGCCTGACCGGCGTTGCCGGAACTAGCTACCGGAGTTCCGTTCAACAGAATTCCTGAAGAAAGCGTACTCGTCGAATTCCGGTTGTTGTCGCTGAGCCAGCCCAAGTTAATCGTGTAGGAGCCGGAAGACAGCCCCAAAAGCGACAGGTTAAACGTGAGGCGGTAGATATACGCCTCTGTGTCACTCGCGGGCATACTTTGATTCTGGTTCGCGTTAGGCGCGATCCACTTCGAACTGGAGTCGTTGGCGAGCCATGATCCCGTGCTTAACGGAAATTGGCTGCTCAGTACTACGAAAGTCGAGGGCCCGAGTCCCGATCCGGTTGGGGTCCCGACCAGGGTGTAGTGCCCATCCGCCGTGCCGTCGGCAAGCAGCACATTGCTGTTGTTGACGCCTGTGCTGTAAACGCAAGCGCCGGCGTTGGCCGCGCATCCCGCGCCCGTCGCCCCGCTGAAATCATATGTCGCTCCGTAGCTCACTGTCGAGAACAGGGCTACAAACGCACTTCCTAGAGCCAGTCTAAACATTGTTCCTCCGCACCATTGTTAAATATGGCCAGACTCATAGTATCAAGGTCATCCCCCAAACTCAAGAAAAATCTGCTAAAGTACCACATGTTTTTCGATCTCCCCAGGACCTAAGGGTTCTGGCAAAGCTAGCCTCGGGAAAACCCCCGATCATGTTCCCTCACTAGTAGGGACGTAGTACCGTTACTACTACCGAATCCGAACTCTGGGCCCGCGCGAGCGACCGTACCTGGACCACATTCAGCCCCGGCCTGACCAGGTTTTCCGGAATCTGGGCGGAAATCTGGTTCGGAGAGGCCTGGAGCAGCGGCAACGCTACGTCATTGAATACCACGCAAGACCCGCCAAGAATCGCCGGAGGAGGCAAGGTGTCCGCCACCGCCGGGGTGGCCAGGTTCTGACCGGTTACGGTGATGAACGACCCGGGCTTGAAATTGGAGGCCCCCGTTTCCGAGTTTACAATCCCCCTTGCGCCGCCGGTTATGCTGGGGCGCGTATTGCTTCCTGCCTGCGTGGTTGGAATCACCGAGAGTCCGGAAATAGTGATAGCGTAAGCGGTTCCCTTGGAATCCACCACCATTTGCCGGGGAGGAACGTTCGAGCGCTGCGTCCCGAAGACTCCAGTGACCGGATTCTCGGGGACTATCCCGATCAGAGAGTCTGTATTGACTCGAACATCCAGTGCTTCCAGTGTGGTACGCACCTCATCCCGCGTGACCGAGGTGATGTTTTGCCGCACAGGGGTAGTCAAACGCAGGAAAACCGACTCGTTCAACGCCGCCGTCGCGGCGATATTGCGCTCCCCTCCACTCACCACGGTCTGGGAAGGCGGTTGGCCGGGACCCGGAGATGGTCCCACCTGGATGGTTCCTGGCCGCTCGGCGCCGCCGATGACCGTGAGCGAGGAGTTGAGAATCAGACCATTCGCCATGTAGTAAGCAGAGCCGGTGGATGCCGAGAGGGATCCATAGTAGCTCTGAATCGGATTGGTGAACAACTGGCGCTGAGAAGTGTAGGTATCGATCAGGGCGTTGTAGAGGTATGCCGTGCCATTCCCCGCCAGCGTGAAAATGTAATCGTAGCCAGGAGTCGCCAGCATCATCTGGGGGGCCGGAATCGTGGTGGGAACAATGGTATTGGCGCTGCCCGTGGGGCGAAGCGTAGCCGTACCGGCCACCACCTTCCACTGCGTGCCGTTGCTCATGATGAACTGCAACCCCGAAAGACCATACGCAAGCGTAGCCGGCGCCGTGATCGCCGCATTGCCCGCGCGGGGAATCGGCGGAAACTCCACCTGCCCGACCTCACGCCCTAAGTCCAGGTCAACGATAGAGATCGATTCCCCACCGGCATTTCCCACATACATCGTGGCGCCGTCCGTGGCGATCGCCATCTGATGAGGAAGTTGGCCCACCGGAATTGGATTCAAAAAGCGCTGGTTCTTCGTGTCAAACACCTCGATCCGGTTGTAGCCCGAGTTGGCGATGTATAGACGGCTTCGGTACTCGTCCAGAGCCAAGTCCCGAATCCCCTCGGTGGTGCTGTTCGGCGTGGTGGGAACGGCGAATATCTGGCCGCGCTGGTCCGAATTCCGATAGTTCATGTAGATCCGGATGGTGTTGGGAATGTTGATCGCTTCGAGCGATGCCAGGCTGACATTGATAGGAGTCCCCGCATTCGTGGCGGCGCCCGTATATAGGTTGGTCCCGTATTGCCTCGTAACGCCGGAGCGGCCGGGTTCCATGACAAACGTGACCGTCGAGGGGGCCACGCCACTCGAGATCTGTGCAACCAGCGCCGCCCCCAGGTTCGGCACGCTGAAGGTCAGTTTCCCCTTTCCTAAATTGTTGATCCGGACGGCTGCCCGCGCGATCCCCTTGTTGCATTCATCCACCGCCAGGAAGACCTGGGTGGTTTCCGGTTGAAGGATCGGATAGTCATATAGGGTGGATAGCGGCAGGGAGATCATGCCCGACTCGGACAAGCCGAAGGCATTGGCCCCATCCGAAGTGATCACCATCTTCGCCACAATGCTTTCCGGAATCTTGATTCCGAGTCTTACGCTCAGGTTTCGAGGGTCGGAGATGAGAAGGGTCGAGGCCTGGGGCCGTGTCGCCGGTTGGGTGAAAGGAGCGGCGTTAAAGGCGGAATATAATGTGTCGCCATCCGCCGCAAAAGCACTGCCGCCTACGTTCTGCAAGGTGTTGAAGCTTCCACTGAAGAGAAACGGCATGTTCGCCGGAGATTGCTGGGCCACGGCGTCAAGCGATTGGGTGTCGTAAAGTGTAAACCCCGCCATGAAGCGGGAGCCGTCAGGAGACATGGAAAGCGTGGTGGATTGTCCGCTGACGGTGCGCGTCTTGAGGATGGCGCCCGAAAGCGATTCGTAGAGAAAAACAACCGTCTGTGTATTGTTGTTGACGGTGCTGAGGCCGACGATAAACCGGCCGTCCGGCGTGCGAATGAGTTTTCCGCGGAAACTGGTGATGATGCGGGTGAGCACGGTGGGAATTCCCGTGGGGGTGGGAGGAGGGGGAGGGAACTGGACCGGCTGAACCTGATTCTGCTGGACCTGGGTGGGGTCAAATGTGAGCAGCGTGTTGTTCAGGTTGTTCGATCCCGTGCCTTCGGTGGTGATCAGGACCCGGCCGTCCACGCCAACCTCAACACCTTCAGGCTTGGCGGGCAGGGTCACGGTTTGGGCGGTCAGGTTGGTGTTCAGATCCACGACGGTGAGCGTCGAGGTTCCGTTGTTGCTGACATAAAGGTATGCGGCGTCCATGGAGATGGCGGCCGCCAGAGGTTGAAGGCCAGTGGGGATGGAACCGACGATATTCTTTTCGTTGTAATCGTAGATGTCGACGCGGTTCGCGCTGGTATTCACAAGATAGAGACGTCCGCGAGTCTCATCCAGAACGATGTCGGACGGGGTTCCGCCCAACTGGACGACCGCTCCGAATGTCGCCCCCACCGATTGCGCACGCGCCGGGAAAGAAAGCAAAACGGACAAGACAGTTGCCGCCAACACACGCTGCATCATAGATTCGAAAAAGCCGGAATTTGGAATTGCCAACCTGCACACCAATCCGCTAGTCTAAACCCTTCCGGTTCCCGGAAGTTGCATTCCGCCGCAACAAATCGAAGGAAGGTGGGTTAAACAGAGTCTTGTCAAAGATCAGAGTGCGCAACGTCAGCAGGGAGACGCTGCTCGCCGAAGCCGCCACCGTAGCGGACACGAGTGCCAAGCGGAGAACCGGACTGCTGAAACACGAGTCTCTTCTGCCTGGTGATGGTTTATGGATTGTGCCCTGTGAAGCCGTGCACACGTTTGGGATGAAGTTCGAAATTGACGTCATGTACCTGAGCAAGTCTCGCAAAGTACTGAAGATACGGGAGCGCATGCCGAAGAGGCGGATCTCCGCCTGTCTGCGGGCTCATTCGGTGCTGGAGTTGCCGGCGGGCATGGCGGAAGCCACCTCCACTCAGGTGGGTGATGTGTTGGAATTCGAGAAACTTCCGTCATGATTTGCAGAGTTTGGGCCTCGGCCGGAGCCATTCTGCTGCTCGGGTCCTGTGCAAGCCGGATGCGGCAGACCAACGCGGTGGTGGCGCGCCCGGCGGCGGTGCAACCCGCCATGCAGCGGCAGATTGAGAATGCTATCGATGCCGGGGACGGGGATGTGATTGCGCGGCAGTTGCGCGAGCGGATGGCCGCCGGCCCTGACGACGTCAATGTCCGTCTCGCCCTGGCGGATCATTACCGCAAACAAGGGTATCCGGAACTTGCCCTGGAACACTACCGTTTGGCGGCGGAGCGGTTCCCGGACAATGCACGGGTCGCTTTACTGACCGCTCAGGTGCTGCACGACCAGGGAATGACGGCCGAGGCGGCGGCAGGTTTGGAGCGGTTTCTCGCCAGATATCCGGCAAAGGACGCCGGTCTGCAGGCGTGGCTCGGAATCCTGTGGGACGGCCAGGGAGAATATGCGAAAGCAGAGATTGCCCACCGCGCGGCAATCGTACTAGACCCATCGAGTGCAAAACTCCGCAATAATCTGGGCTACAATCTCCTGTTGCAAGGCAAGCGAAACGATGCCTTGACGGAACTGAGACGGGCGGTGGGCATGGATTCAGGGTCCAGGACAGCCCGCGGCAATCTGGCGCTGGCGCTGATGCGCGGGGGAAGAGGCGAAGAGCGGAAAGAGGCCATCCTCCAATGGCAATCCATCAGCAATCCCGCCGCGGCCCACAACAACGCGGGCGCCGTGCTGCTCGAGGAGGGGCGGTACGTGGAGGCGCGGAAGGAACTCGAGTTCGCCCTCAGTCATCAGCCGGCTTATACTCCCGCTTTGAAGAACTTGGAGTTGTTGGCGGGTCTGGACGGAAAATCGGCGGCGCTGCCCGTCCGGGCCGCCTCGCCGGCGAATTGGAAAAGAACTATGAAACGCCTGTGGTACGCGGTGGCGGGAATGGAAGAGACGCCGTCTTCCGGTTCGGTAACGATCGCGACAAAGCAGTGAGTCTTTAACAAGAAGGAGTTGCGGAACACGTTTATGAAGAAGATTCTGATTCGCCTCTGGAAAGAGGATCAAGGGCAGGACCTGGTGGAATACGCGCTGATCGTCGCCGCCGTGGGGTTGGCGCTGATCACCACCGTGAACCAGTTATCCGTTGCCGTGGTGAGCTTATACTCGAGCATCACGCAAGGATTGACGAGCATCGGCGCAACCGGCCAGTAAAGAATCCATTGCCCTCGACTTCCCGTCCTGGCGGCTCCGAAAGGGATGCGGGCGAAGCAACACATCCTGTTGCCGCGCGTTCCATTGCTGTTTCGCGCGTAACCCGCTGGCTGATGCCCGATGTTTCTCTGGTGGTTGCGGCGATGGTTCTCTTCTATGGCCTGTTCTTTGGAGACGGCGCCGGGAAACTATTCCGCGACTCGGATACGGGATGGCATATTCGGACGGGCGAGTCCCTCTTGAAGGGGAACCCATTGCCACGTACAGATCCGTATTCCTTCACGATGGCGGGAAAGCCCTGGTTCGCTTGGGAATGGGGATCGGATGTCCTGTTGGGAGCCGCGCACCGGTGGGATGGGCTGCGTGGAGTTGCGGTGCTGATCTCCGCCGCGGCGGCGTTCAGCGTGTGGGTCTGGTTCCACCTTCATTGGAAGGTGGGAGGCAATTTCTTCCTTGCCTGTGCAATGGCCGCCCCCATGCTAACCACGATGAGCATGCACTGGCTGGCGCGGCCGCACGTATTCAGTTGGCTCTTGAGCCTGGCGGCAGTGCTCAGTCTGGAACACACCTCCGCGCGAATCGGGTGGAGAACCGGGCTCGCCTGGTTCGCCGCGGGCGCGCTTTGGGCAAACCTTCATGCCAGCTTCTTTTTTCTGCCTTGCCTCTGTTTCCTCTATGCGCTGGGAAGCGGGGCACGCGAGTGGATCTGGGCAGAACAACCGGAATACCCCTCGCGATTCCTGCTGTTGGCCGGTTTCTCCGCCGCGGGCACTTTGGCCAATCCCTACGGCTGGCGCCTGCACCAGCATGTGTTCGCCTACCTGACGAATACCGAACTGCTGGCCCGCATCGGCGAATTTCAAACCTTCAATTTCCATCTCGAGGGCGCCTGGCAGATCCTGCTGACGGTCATCGTCGCGCTCGTGGCTTTGCCGCTGCTGCTGGCCCGGCGGCGAGTGGAACACTTCCTGCTGGCCTGTGGTGTGGCCGCCATTGCGCTCCGGTCAGCGAGAGCCTTGCCGCTAGCCGCCCTGCTGGTGCTGCCGCTGGCGAACGGAGCGATTACGGAAGCGCTGGAACACCTCGATGTGCGCCACCGTTTGCGCCAATGGCTGGATCGCTTCCTGTCCTATAGCGGACGCGTCCGCCTGCTCGACCGCCGCTGCGGAGGATATGCGCTTACGCCCCTCGTGTTCGTGCTCGCCGTCGGTTTGCTTCGCACACCGGCGTTCTCACGGCTCGTCGATTTTCCGCCGAAGGAATTCCCGGTGGCGGCGGCCGCCGCCGTGGAGACGCTGCCGGAGGACGCCCGCCTGTTGGCGCCGGACAAATACGGCGGCTATCTCATCTATCGCTTCGGCGGCAAGCGCAAGGTTTTCTTCGACGGCCGGAGTGACTTCTATGGCGTTGCGTTCATGAAGGACTACATCCGCCTTATCGAAGCACGCCCGGGCTGGCCCGCTCTGGTGGAGCGGTTCGGGTTCACGCACGCGTTACTGCCCGGCAACTATTCTCTGCTCGCCGCGCTGGAACAATCCGGCTGGCATGGCATTTATAAGGATGACACGGCGACACTATTGAGGAATCCGCTCGCGCAACGGAGCCTCACCGGCCGGAGGGTTCGCGAGGTCCTTCCCGTACCGCCCGGCCGGCGGGCACTGTGCGAGCTATCGAGGAAATGACGGTATGGGTAATCTGGGCCGGCAGAAGATTCTGATGATTTTCGGCGGCGCTCTCTTGTGCGCGTTCCTGATGAGTTGGTTTGTCTACGCCAAGACACAAGGGCCGAGAACGGAAAAGATGTTCAAGATTGCCGCCGCATCGCGCGACATGGCGGCCGGCACGCGTCTCAAGCAGAGCGACTTGAAGATGGTGAGCATTCCGGAAAAGGACGCGCCGAAGAACGCGGTGATTGACACGAAAGAGGTGGTGGACCGCGTGCTTCTATTCCCCATGAACCGCAATGAGCCGCTGATGATCAACAAGATCAGCACGCAGGGCGGCATGGAAGGGCTTTCCGCCACCATTGAACCCGGCAAGCGCGCGGTGTCCGTTCCGTTCAACGATTCGAGTGGCGCGGGGGGCCTGATCCAGCCGCGTTCGCACGTCGATGTGCTGTTTACGCGCACCGGATCGATGAACGAAGCCGTCACCGCCGTGCTGCTGCAAAACGTCGTGGTGATGGGCATCGGCCGGAATACCGAAGTGGCGGCGGTGCAGGGCGCGCCCACGCAGACGACGGCGCCGGCATCCTCCACCGCCACCCGCGCGGCCACCTTGTTGGTGACTCCCGAACAGGCTGCGAAGCTCGAGTTCGCCCGTCAGTTGGGAAAGATCAGCCTCGCTTTGCGCAACCCCCTCGATGCCTCCGTCGAAGAGGACAATGCGCCCGTGGTGACGGCGAGCGACCTGAACGTGGGCTACGGACCCGGACGTCCGCGCGGCCCTCGCGGCAAGCTTGGAATCCCCAACGTGAAGGACGACGCGGTCTGGAAGAAACTCACCGCCGGAGAGCCTGTCGTCATGACTCCCGATGGCGGCTTCGCCCCCGCGCCAAAGCCGAAAGATGAAAAGAAGGAGCCGCCAAAGCCCAAATACGTAGTGGATGTATTCAAGGGAGACAAACATCTGCAAGAGGTGTTCCAGTAAGGCCGCGGGCGGACACAAATGAAGAACAGAATCGCGACATACATCTGCATGGGGTGGGCGGCATCGATGGCGCCGGCGCAAACCGCGCCGGTGCGCGAAATGAACATCACCGTGGGGCGCGGCGAACTCCTGCAATTCGAACATGACCTCTCGCGCGTCGTCATTGCCGAGCCCAAAGTCGCCGATGCGGTAGTGGTTTCCCCCCGCGAAGTCATGGTGAACGCCAAGGGCGTGGGGAAGACGACGCTCATTGTCTGGGAGAGCGGAACCATCCCCGCCCGTTACAACGTCAACGTAATGGCGGATAACAGCGACTTCGAGGGCATTCTCAAGAACGTGCGCGCCCGGCTGCCCGAGGGAGCGTCCATTTCGGGCAACAATGACAAGCTTGTCCTGGTGGGAATAGTCAAGGACGAGGAGGAGCGGAAACGCGCCGAAGCGCTGGCGTCGCCTTATACAAAGGCCGTGGTCAATACCCTCAGGACGCCGGTGGTGGAGCCCCGCCAGATTCTGCTGCAGGTAAAGTTCGCCAGCGTCGATCGCGCCGCGCTCAGCGAGTTCGGCTTAAACTACCTCAGCCGCAACGACAAGATGCTGGGCACTCTCACCACGCAGCAGTTCCAGACTCCGCGCATCAGCCAGTTGCAGTTCGAGAATCAGAACTTTTCCAACACCACCATCAACTTCGCTGACCTGCTGAATCTTTTCCTGTTCCGGCCGGATTTGAACATCGGCGCCACCGTGCGCGCCTTGCAGGCGCGCAACCTGCTCCAGGTGCTCGCCGAACCCAACCTGATCGCCGTGGAAGGGCGGGAGGCGAGTTTTCTCGCCGGAGGCGAATTTCCTTTCCCTACCCTGACCGCCACCACCACCGGCGGCGCCGTCGCTCCAGTGATCACCGTGCAATTCAAGAAATTCGGCATTCAACTCGGCTTCACTCCCACCCTCACCAGCAACGGCGGCATCCACATGAAAGTTTCTCCCGAGGTCAGTTCGCTCGATTTTTCGAATGCGGTGACCTTGCAGGGCTTCCTCATCCCCGCCATCAGCGTGCGCCGCGCGGAAACCGAAGTGGTATTGAAAGACGGAGAGACTTTCGCCATCGCGGGGCTTCTGGATAACCGCGTGACACAGGTGCTGAACCGTGTTCCCGGCATTGGAGATATCCCGATCATCGGGAACCTGTTTCGGAGCCGGTCTATCAAGAAAACCCAGGATGAACTGCTGGTGGTGATTACGCCACGATTCGTCAAACCGCTGGAGCCGGGCGAAAAAGCGAAGTTGCCCGCGCAACTTGAAGACTTCCTGCCCACCCCCGAGGAGCAGAAGAAACTGGACGAAGCCAGGAAGAAGAAAAAGGGCGAGAAGAAGAAACCGGAAATAGTGGGCGCTACCGGCCACGAAAAGCCTTAGGAGCGAATAGCCGTTGACAAAGCGCACTCCATCCCGGCGATCGCGGAATCAGCGGGGCGGAGTGTCCGTGCAGATCCTGGCGCTGCTGGTTCCCGTCTTCTTCGGCCTGATGGGCTTCGCGGTGGATCTGGGCCGGCTCTATGTGGTGCGCGGCGAGTTGCACGCCGCGGCGCAGGCGATGGCGCTTGCGGCGGCCGGGAGGCTGATTGGAACAGACGCCTCCACCGCGGATGCCGCCGATGCGATGAACCGGATTGTGGAGACGGCTTCGGGCTACGGTGACAAGTACGATTTCGGCGGATTGACAATCGGTCAATCGAACGGGGCACTGAACAGCACCATCTCCGACCCCTCGTTCTGGTCCACGGCAGCGGAAGCAACCGGGGAAGGCGGCGCAGCGAGCGGAGCCGGAGAGGTCAGCGGGTCGCAGGCGAAGTACGTTCGCGTCGATCTCAATGGCGAGGCGCCCCTCATCTTCTGGCGGTTCCTGTCCTTGGGGCAGGAAGGCAAACTGGCCGTGGCGGCGCGGGCGGCGGCGGGTATGAGCGCACCCTTGTGCACCGTCTGTGGGAGCGAACCCATCGCCATTGCTCCGCTCGATGCCGCGGACCCGGTAAATTTCGGCTTCACCGCCAATCAGCGTTATACGTTCGGATACCCGTGCACCGGAATCCCGCCGCCGCAACCGTTGCCCGGAGCGGCGCCTCGCATTCCTTACGTGATTCTCAACCGCTCCAATGATGCTCTGGCGGCGTTCTCCGATGATTCGCAGCAACTGTTTCGCGCCGGGGCCCAGGGGTTGCTGCCCTCCACTACTCAGGCGAGCGCCTGCTTCACGGTGAATGTCACCGAACAGGTGTGGGCCACGGCGACCCAACTACCCTGCAATGCGAATCGCGTACAGACGGCGGTAACCGCCTTTCTTTGCGGAGCGGCAACGCGGATGGACAACTCCGCCGTGCAAGGCTGCGTCAATATCGCCGATATCGACACGCTGAACGGACTCTACACGCCCGATACGGACCTCACCGATCTCGACGACTACACGGGATACACGGGCAACACCCGGCGCATCCTGACGGTGGTGATTGCCGACGTCCTGGACGCCACCGGATCGGGCGCGATGACCGTGCTCGGATTCCGCCAGTTCCTGCTCGAGCCGGTAACGAACACACAGGGGATCAGCCCCGTGGATACCAACGGGCGATTCGCGGCGCTCTACCTGGGCTCGCCGGCGCCGGTGAAGCAGGGCCGCTTCGGAGACTGCGGCGTCGCTTCGGGTCCCGGAAAGGTGGTGCTGCACCGATGAAACGGGAACGCGGCAGCATCCTGCTCGAGACCGCCATGTATCTGCCCGTGCTGCTCCTTCTGCTGCTCGGCATGATCTCTCTGGCGAAGCTGACCTACACCTACTACGCGCTCGAAAAGACGCTCTATACGGTGGCGCGCTATGTAGGCACCCAACAGGGCGTCAACTTCTGTGACGACACGGACACGATTGTGCAGGCGGCGAAGACGCTCGCGCTCACCGGATCCACGGACGGAGACTCGCCCGTCCTCATTCAGGGCCTCTCCGCGGGCCAGATTCAAGTGCGCATCGAGCGGCTCGAAGTATCGACCGGCGAAATCGCCCAGTGCGATTGCTCGGCGCAGGGCTGCGACACTTCCGCCGGGGGACAGGGGCCGGACTACATTGTGGTGTCCATTCCCGAAGGCTATCCCTTTACACCGGTGATCCCGCAACTCCCCATTGACCCCATTCTGCTCAAGCCGCGGGTGCGCGTGCCGTTCCAGGGGACGTAGGCCATGCAACGCAACAGCAAGAGCGGCCAGGCCACAATCGAATTCGTCATCGCGTTCGGGTCCATCCTGCTGCCTGTATCGATGATGATCGTCTTCACCGCGCAACTGCTGTGGATCTGGCACAGCGTGGTGGATTTCACCCGCGAAGGCGCGCGCTACGCCACCACCCATTGCTGGCAGGGCGATGGCGGCAACGTGGTGACATGGATGCGGCAGAACTTTCCGTTGACCGCGGACCGCGACCAGTTCACGAACGGAACCGCGCAGATTGAAGTCACCTACTACGCCAGGGATCCGGATACGGGAAACCTGGCGGAATTCAGTTGCGATTCGAGCGAATGCTCGGCCGCCTGCGTGCCGGACACGGTGCGCGTGCGCGTGATCAATTACGAATACCGGTCGTTTATGAGCTATCTGGGCCTGCCGCCCGTGCCCATGCCCGACTTCCAGACCCAGATGCCGATAGAGAGCGCGGGCTGCAATGCCGACAGCGGGGAGTGCCTGCCATGACCGCGAAGGAGAGGGAATGCCGATCAGCCTGCTAGTTGCGTCCAGCGACGATCACTTCCGGGAGATGGTTCGCGAGAACCTGTTGAATATCCAGAACTCGAAGGTGCTTTCCGAGTATCCGGAGGTGAGCAGCACGCTCTACATCCGCGTCTTGCAGGATCTCGAAAGGCACCCGGAAGCCGCCCTCGTGGTGGACATGTCTTATGACGCCGGTGTAGCGCTTGCCGCCATGCAGAAGGTGAAGCAGGCCGTCCCGGAGTTATATCTCATTGCATCCAACTTCCAGGCTGACGGCGAAACGGTACTTTCCTGCCTGCGCGCCGGAGCCAGCGATTTTCTTACGCAGCCACTCAAGCGCATCGAGTTTCGCGATGCCATGCAGCGCCTGGAGAGCACGCCGCGCAAGGTGAGCACGGCCGGAAGCCGGTTGGGCAAGATCTACACCTTCCTCGGCGCCAAAGGCGGCGTGGGCGCCACGACCCTTGCCGTGAACTTTGCCGGCGTCCTCGCCCAGCGAAAGCAGCATGTGGTGATGCTTGACCTGGACTGGACGGCAAACGACGTGGCGCTCCAGATAGGCGCGGCGCCGCAGTACACGCTGATGGAGGTGGGAGAGAACCTGGGGCGGATGGATCAGGCGCTGTTTGAAGGCTTTGTCACGCGCGACCCGCTCGGCTTCTATCTCGTGGGGCCGCCGGATTCGCTCGAACAGCGCGGCTATTTCACCGAGCCGATGTTTCGCGAGTTTTCGACGTTCCTGGTGGAGAAATATCAGTCCATCGTGATCGACGCCGGACGCAACATTAATGATGACGTCGTGCTCGGCGCTTTGCAGGCATCCAACACCGTGTTCCTCGTGGTGACCCAGGAGTATCCCGCCATCCGTAACGCGCAGCGATACCTCTCCTTCCTGATGCGCGCCGGATTCACCCAGGACCAGATAAAGATCGTCATCAACCGCTACACGAAGAAACCGGATTCGCTGCACGCGAGTCTCGAGCAGGTGCAGCAAACACTGGGCCAGCCGGCCTTGTATGGCATCCCCAATTCGCCGGTCTTTCTCGCCTCGCTCAACAAGGCGCGGCCGATGGTGCAGGACCGGGAGGCCGCCGGCGAATTGGACCGCATCTTCCGGTCGTTCGTCGACAAGGCGACAGGAGTGAAGAAAGAGGCTGTGCCAAAATCGGCATAGCGGCAATCGATGAGAGTTCTAGGGGTTTCTAATTTTCTATGAGTACTCGTCCCATGGTCCGGCCAGGCGCGGCAGGCGGCGCCGACCGGTGGTTTCAAATCAAGACGCAGATCCATTCCAAGCTGCTCAACTCGCTGACGCCCGACCAGTTGAAGACCCTGAACAAAGAGGGCGTCCGCGAACAGATCGGCGTGGTCGTGGAGCGCATGGTGAAGGACGAGTCCGTCCCCATGACCGTTGCCGAACGCGAGCGCGTGATCGAAGAGGTTCTCGATGAGGTCTTCGGGTTGGGCCCGCTGGAGCCTCTGCTCAAGGACCCCACGGTGAGCGACATCCTGGTGAACGGCTATGACAGCGTGTACGTGGAACGCGGCGGACGGCTGGTGGAAACCAACATCCGCTTCAAGGACAACCTGCACGTGCGCATGATCATTGACCGCATCGTCTCGAACATCGGCCGGCGCATCGACGATTCCTCGCCCATTGTCGATGCGCGCCTCGAGGACGGATCGCGTGTCTGCGCCGTCATCCATCCCCTGTCCCTCATCGGCCCGGTGATTTCCATCCGCCGGTTCGGAAAAAAACTGCTCACCACCGACGACCTGCTTCGGAACGAGACGCTCACCACCGGCATGCTCGATTTCCTCAGCGGGTGTGTCGAGGCGCGGTTGAATATCGTGATCTCCGGCGGGTCCGGTTCGGGCAAGACCACCATGCTGAACACGCTCTCCCGCTTCATCCCCGAAGAGGAACGCGTCATTACCATCGAGGACACCGCAGAATTGCAGATGCAGCAATCGCACATCGTGCGGCTCGAAACCCGCCCCATGAACATTGAAGGCGCCGGAGCCATCAGCCAGCGCGATCTGGTGATCAACGCCCTCCGCATGCGCCCCGACCGCATCATCATCGGTGAATGCCGCGGACCGGAGGCGCTCGATATGATGCAGGCCATGAATACCGGCCACGACGGCTCCATGACGTCCTGTCACGCCAACTCTCCGCGCGATGCCTTCGCGCGCCTGGAAACCATGGTGATGATGGCCAGCGCGAACATCCCGGACCGCGTCATCCGGCAGATGCTCTCCTCGGCGGTGAACATCGTACTGCATTGTGCGCGCCTCAACGACGGCACTCGCAAGATCACCTCCATCGCCGAAGTTCGAGAAGTGGAAGAAGACCAGGTGATCCTCGACGACATCTTTCAACTGGAGCGCACGGGCGTGAACCAGCGCGGACGCGTCACCGGGCGGTTCCGCGCCACGGGCTACAAACCGCGCTGCATGACGCGGCTGAAGGCATACGGAATCCACCTTTCGCCCTCCATCTTCCAGGAAGAAGCTGCGCTGAAGGAATAGCGATGCTGTTTGTCACCTTTCTCATCTTCAGCGGATGTCTGGCGGCGGCGGCTTACTATGTGTGGGTCATCCCGGCCAATCAGGACGCGGAGATCCTGCGGCAGCGGATGCGCGAACTGCGGTCCCGCGCCGCCCAGCGCCGCGGAGGAGGCAGCCCCGACATTATCCGCCGCGAACAGCGCGGAAGTCTGGCCTTCATCGGCGACATTGTCGCCTGGGTGGGCGTGCTGCGCCGGCTTCAGGAGTTTATTGACCAGGCCAACCTGAAGTATCGCGCCGCGGATGTGCTCGGTGTATCGATCGTCATTGGGATCCTGGCGTACCTCGTCCTGGGTTTGGCCGGCATGTCCATGTACCTGCCGCGGCTGGTAGTCTGTCTCTGCTTCGCCGCTCTTCCCACGGCGTATATTCTGCGCGTCCGCAAGAAGAGGCTCGATAAATTCGAGCAGCAGCTTCCGGACGCTATCGATCTCTTCAACCGCTCCATGAAGGCGGGACACAACATCCAAAGCGGCCTCGAGACGGTAGCCGAGGAAACGTTCGACCCGGCGCGCATGGAGTTCAAGAAAGTCATCGAAGAAATGGCGCTCGGTTCTCCCATTGAAGACGCTCTCCATGGGCTCGGCAGACGGGCGCCCCTGGTCGATTTGAAATTCTTCATCACCGGCCTCATCCTCCAGCGGCAGACGGGAGCCAATATGGTGGCCGTGCTCGACAACCTGTCCCTGCTGATTCGCGAACGCCTGAACCTGGCCGCAAAGATGCAGGCAGCCACGGCGCAGCAGCGCTTCTCCGCGGGCCTGCTCTGTGCAATGCCGGCTGTCGTGGGGCTCGGCTTCTGGGTGCTGAAGCCGGAATACATCCGCCTGCTCTACACCGACGACACCGGAAGCAAGTTCCTCACCTACGCCATTGTTTCCGAACTCATCGGAATTCTCATCATCCGCAAGATCGCCAGCCCGAAGTTTTAGGAGCCAGACATGTTCACCGCCATCCTCGTCTTCGTTGCAGGCTTCGTCATCGTCGCGGTGCTGTTGTGGTCCGGCTACCAGTTGTTCACCGAACGCGAAACGCCGCTCGAGGACCGCCTGGATGAGTTGCAGGCTAACATCGCCGCAGCGCAAGTGGCGCGCGGACCGCGCCGCCGCATCGGCGGCGGGTTCTCGAACAGCCTCCTGTACTTCATCAGCCTGTTCCCCGGCGGCGAAGATTGGATTCGTTCCACGGAGCGCGAACTGGCGCAGGCCGGCATCCGCCAGAGGGGCGCCGTGGCCGTCTACTCCGTATTTCAGGCGCTGTTCTTTGCCGCCATCATGGGCGGCATGCTCTACCTCCAGTGGAACAACCCCTTCGCCACGAAGATCGGCGGCATGGCGGCGGCCTTCATTTTGGGATACCTGCTCCCGCAGCAGGTGTTGCACCGCCTGGTGAAGCGCTACCGGCAGAAGCTGCAGGACGCGCTTCCCGATACAATTGACCTGCTCGGCATCGTGCTTGGAACGGGTCTCGCTCTCGATCAGGCCATGATGCGCGTCAGCGAGGAGATGCAGTACATCTACCCCGCGCTGGCGAATGAATTCTCCACGGTGGTGATGCAGGTGAAAGCCGGCCAGGAGCGCTCGAAGGCATTCGCGCAACTCGTCCGCAGGACCGGCATCGAAGACATCAAGTCGCTGGCTGCGATGATCATTCAGAGCGAGCGTTTCGGCACCAGCCTCTCGCAGGCGTTGAAAGTGTACGCTGACGCCTTGCGCACCAGGCGCAGGCTAAGGGCGGAAGCCGCCGTGGCAAAGGCAGGCATCAAGATGCTCTTCCCCATCGTGCTGTTCATTCTGCCTGCGCTGTTCGTCATCACCCTCGTGCCCGGCATGATCAGTGTGTTGCGGGATTTGAAGGGGGGAATTGGCGCGCGCTAGCCTCAGAACTCCTATAATAGCGTGGCCGTCCAAACGGGAATGCCCATTTTGTCGAGGTTTTTCCTCAGGATCTGTTGGAGTTATGGCTACTAAAATCCTACTTCCGCCATACTCTTTCCATGCCGGCCTCTCAGCCCCTACTCGACAATCTGGGAGCCCTCAGGTCGTCGTTTACAGCTTTTCTGTACATCCCAGTGGTAAATGGTCTTTGCCTTGTCAGCGGCGGATTGCGCGTTCGCAGCCAAGGCGCGGAGGGCAGGCAGGGAACAGGCGCCCCTGAACGGACCCTCCTGAGCAGCAGAGTACTATATCACTGCGCCAGCACGCGCAACGGCGCCGGCTCTTTCTTCCATCCCTCCGGCAAGTCGCCGTTATCCTCGCGCAGATGTTTCCAGTGGTTCGTCTTGATGGTGGCTAGCAACTCTTTCCTGCTCTTGACCTTCATCGGCTGCCCGGTGTAGATCTTGCCCATCTTCGCCATCAGCGGCTCGGGCAGCGCGCTCGCGAACAGCAGAAGCGGCCAGGTGAAGTTCGGTCCGTTGACCTTCCGCAGTTTCCACAACCATACAAACAACGCGCCGATGCGCCACGCCGTGGGACCCCACCAACTGTGCAGCGCCGGCTTCAGGCTCATCTTCCAGCATTTCATCATGATCTGCCATTGAAGCGGAGTCATCTCGCGGCTCTCCCGTACGCCCTGCTTCGTTCCCATGCGTGTATCCTGCAAGGGCGTGAAGATCGACGGGACGAAGAAGGCGAACAGCCCCCGCCGCTCCACCTCGTACAGCAGATCAAGCGTCGCCTTGCAGTCTTCATCCGTCTCGCCCGGATTCCCGATCATCAGCGTCATCACCGGAAACCAGTTGTTGCGGTTGAGAGTGGTCAGCCCTTGAACCACCACGCTCGGCCATTCCTCGATGGGAAACGGCACGGCTTTGCCCGGCATGATCTGTCTGGCCATGCGCGCCGATCCTGTTTCGAGCCCGATCAACGGGGAGAGAATGCGCCCCTCCGGGTGTTTGCTGATGCGCGGCAGTTTCACGGGGCTCTTGTCGAGCAGGACTTCCGACAACTGCTCGATGAGCTTCGGATCCACCACCGTGGGAGCCATCGTGCCGTGGCTCAGCAGATGATGCTTCACACCAGGCGTTTCCACCACGCCGCGGTAAAGATCCACCAGCGCTTCGCGGTTCGGGAAATAAAACGGCGTGTCCGTGTGCACCTGGCCCCAGATGAACATGTCTTCAGTGGCTAGCGAAATCTGCGAGTTGCCGCCGCGCACGTTGGCGCGCACCGCGTCCATGATCTTCTCTTTCGGGAAATCGATCTGCGGATTCAGATCCGGGAGGCAGAACTGGCATCGCCGCCCGCATCCCGTGGTCATCTCCACCACGCCGAACGTCGTCCGCTTGTTCGGCGTCAACAATCCGTCGCGCCCCTCGGGATGCCGCACCTCCACGTGCCGCGGCAGCGTCTCGCCGCGGACCGCCTTACGGAACAACTCGAGCACGTCTTCGGATTCACTCCGTCCGTCCACCACGCAATCCGCTCCCAGTTCCTCGTAGCTGTCCGTCTGCGTGATCTGCCAGCCGCCGGCGCCTCCGACCATCACCTGAAAGTTCTTCCGGTAGGGGCTGGCCTTCAGCGTTTGAAACAACGCCTTCGAATAGCTGGAGTTGATCGGCTCCCGTGAGGAGCCGAAGATCGATGCATACACGCCCGCGGCGAACGTGACACCCAGCGGATTGTGAGTGGATACCCCCACCACGCGCGTTTTCCCGCCGATGAATTTCGGCAGGTCGTCCGGGTAGCAACAGACCACATCGTCCTCGGAATATTCACGCAGAATCGACGCCTCCACCAGGCGCACGCCGGCCGGCATGTAGCGCGCCGAGCCATCCTCGTTGCGCTCCACGTTGCGCCACGTTGGGTACTTCTGGTTGATGATGCCTTCCATGCGCTTGGGCAGGGAAGCCAGCGCCATCTGGATGAAGTATCCCGCGTGGTCAATGGTCTCCGTCAGTGGAGCCGTGAGCACAATCAGCTTGCCACTTGTCTGCATGCGTCCCCCGCACCCCGTGATTTCCGGGCAGGGTTCCATTCTGTCACTCACGGCCACGGCAAGTAAACCTCAGCCCCGGATAGGAAAACCGATACAATAGGCCAATTGGGTCACCCCTCATGCCTGATCTGAGAATTCGTCCCAGCGCCACACTGGTCATTGCCACCTATGTCACGGCGCTCGTCTTTGCCGGCGGAATCGCGTGGCTCGGAAAAGACGCGCACTCCAAGGTGTGGATGATCGCCTTCCTCGTGCCGGGCTCCATGATTCTTTCGGCTGCTTCCAGGCATCTGCGCTCGCGATTTACCATCCTCGAGGTGGTGGGAGGCCGCCTCAAGTACGAAACCGGCATGTTCGGCAAGACGACGCGATCCATCCCGCTGCACAAGGTTCAGGACGTCACCGTCCGCCAGACCTTCTGGCAGCGGCTGATGGGGCTCGGCGACCTGAGCATCGAAACCGCGGGCGAGACCAGCCGTCTCACCATTCAGGAGATTCGAGCCCCGCGATCCGTAGCCGAAAAGTTGCTCGACAAGGTGGCGCACTCGGACCCAACCGAACAATGAGTAATCAGATTCTGCAAGGCAAGACCGCGGTCATCACGGGAGCCAGCCGTGGCCTGGGAAAAGCCATGGCTCTGGCGCTGGCGGAGGCCGGGGTCAAACTGGCGCTCGTATCCCGCGACGAAGCGAAGCTTTCCGAAACCGCCGCCGCCGCCCGCGCGCTTGGCGCGGTAGCCGGGATGTTTCTCGCCGATGTCAGCCGCGAGGCCGCCGTGCTGGCTCTTGAAAAGAACGTAATGGCGGAGGTTGGGGGGTGCGACATTCTCATCAACAACGCCGGCATCAACCTGCGGAAGAATATTACCGAGTTCACGCTCGAGGAGTGGAACCGCGTGATGGACACCAACCTCACCAGCGTGTTCCTCATGTGCCGCGCCTTCGTTCCCCACATGAAAGGGAAGGGCTTCGGCCGGATCATCAACATGACCTCCACCATGAGCCACGTCTCGCTGCCGGGCCGCGCCGCCTACTCCGCGAGCAAGACGGCGTTGCTCGGGCTCAACCGCGCCCTTGCCCTCGAACTCGCCGGTGAAGGCATCACCGTGAACGGCATCAGCCCCGGCCCGTTTGCCACGGAGATGAATGCTCCGCTGATCCAGAATCCCGAATTGAACGCACAGTTTCTGGCAAAGCTGCCCGTGGGCCGCTGGGGCGCTCCGGAGGAGGTAGGCAAACTCGCGCTCTATCTCTGTTCCCCGGACGCGGGCTTCATCACCGGCGCCGACATCCTCATCGACGGAGGCTGGTGTGCGGCATAGCCCTGTCATCCTGGCCGCCCTGCTGGCGGCTACGCTGCTCTCGTGCAACCGAGCCAGCAAGAGGAAGCAGATCGCGGTGGTTCCGAAGGCGACTTCGCATGTCTTCTGGGTGTCGGTGCAGACGGGCGCAATGGCTGCCGGACATGACTTCGGCGTCGACATTCTGTGGAACGGGCCGGCCGCGGAAACCGACTTCACCCGCCAGATTCAGATTGTTGATTCCATGATCGCGCGGCAAGTGGACGGTCTCGTGCTCGCGGCCGGGGAACGCAAGGCGCTGGTGCAAAGCGTCGACCGGGCCGTGGCCGCGGGAATCCCCGTGACCATCTTCGACTCCGGCCTCGATTCCGGCAACTACATGACGTTCGTGGCCACCAATAATTATGAGGGCGGCCAGATGGGAGCCCGGGAACTGGCGCGCCTCATCGGCGGGGAGGGCGAGGTAGCGCTGCTGATGCACAACCCGGGCAGCCAGTCCACCATGGATCGCGAGCAGGGCTTCGAAGACACCATCAAAAAGGAGTTCCCGAAGATCAGGATCGCGGCCCGGCAGTACGGCCAGTCCGACCGCGCCAAGGCTCTGGCGGCGGCGGAGAATTTCCTCGCCGGCAACTCGAATCTGAAGGGCATCTTCGCCTCGGCGGAGCCGAGTTCCGTCGGCGCCGCGCTGGCCATCAAGGCGCGCAACCTTCAGGACAAGGTGATGCTGGTGGCGTTCGACTCGAGCGAGACGCTGGTGCAGGACTTGAAGGACGGCTACGTGGATGCGCTCGTCGTGCAGGACCCGTTCAAGATCGGCTACGAGGCGGTGAAGACGGTGGTGGACAAACTGAAAGGCAGGAAGCCCCCCAGGCGCATCGATCTGAGCGCGCGGCTGGTGCACAGGGAAGACCTCGGCAAGCCGGAATTTCAACAGCTTCTTTTCCCCGATCTCAAGAAATATCTGAAGAACTGACGAATGGCGGAACAATACGTACTCATTTCCGGAACCGCGCTCGAAGACTACGCCTGGCGCATGCTGCAAGGGGCGGGAGTCCCGGCGGAGCGGGCGCGGCTGGTGGCGCGCTCCCTGGTGGAAGCGAATCTGCGCGGCGTCGATTCGCACGGCGTGCAGTTGCTTAACTTCTACATCGAGCACATGCGTCTGAAGTGCATGGATCTCGAAACCGAAGGTCATGTGGTGTCCGAGGCCGGCGGCTGCATGGTGTACAGCGGCGGTAACGGCATCGGGCAGATTGTTTCCAATGCCGCCTGCGACCACGCCATCCGGCTTGCCAAAGAGCACGGCGTGTCTTTGGTGACGGTGCGCGACTCGAACCATTTCGGAGCGGCCGCGTTCTGGACGCAAAAGATTGCCCGGGCGGACCTTATCGGGATTGCGATGTGCAACGCGACGCCGCTGGTTCCGCCATGGCAGGGCAAGGAGCCGCGCTTCGGGACGAATCCCATCTGCATGGCGCTGCCGGGCGCGGCCGAGAAGTCGTGGCTGCTGGACATGGCGACGACGACCGTGGCGATGGGCAAGATCTTCAAGGCGAGCTTCAGCGGCGAGCCGTCGATTCCTCAGGGGTGGGCTTACGATTCCGAAGGCGTGCCGACGACGGACACGGCGAACGCGATCAAGGGGATGCCCATGCCGCTCGGCGGTTACAAGGGCAGTGGGCTGGCGTTCCTGGTGGAGATCCTGGTGGCGGTGCTCAGCGGCGGCGCGATGTCCACTGAGGTCGGCGGCGTGCGGATCCGGACGCGGCCCATGCGCTGCGGCCAGGCGTTCCTAGGCATTGACGTGGCCCGGTACATCCCGGTGGAGGAGTTTGAGCAGCGGATGGACCACCTCGTGCAACTGGTGAAAGCGACTCCTCCGGCCGCGGGCTATGACGAAGTGCTGGTGGCGGGTGAGCCCGAGTGGCGCAACGCCCGAAAGCGAGGTGCGGAAGGGATTCCGCTCTCGGCCGGGGTGTGGAAGGAGTTGGCGAAAACCGCCTCGACGGTGGACGTGAAGCCGCCGGAAGTGCAAGCGGTAACGCTAGAATAGACCAATGGCCGATGAACCGAAATCTCCCGGCTTCGAGGCGAGTTTGAATGAACTCGAGGCGGTGGTGAAGGAACTCGAGAGCGGTGACCTGCCGCTGGAGCGCGCCCTGGCGCTGTTTGAGAAAGGCACGGAGTTGAGCGCCGCCTGCCGCAAGCAATTGGACGAGGCCGAGACGCGCATCGAGCAGTTGATCCGCCGCGGCGACCGGGTGATCGCCGAACCTCTGAAGACACGGGATGATTCCTGAGGCGATGGACCTGCGGCAATACGTAGTGGAACGGCAGAGGCTGGTGGACGAGGAACTGGACCGGGTGGCGCCGCCGGAGCGGCAATCGCCGGAGACCATCCACAAGGCGATGCGCTACAGCCTGTTTGCCGGAGGGAAGCGCCTGCGGCCGATGCTATGCATGGAAGCCTGCCATACCGTGGGGCGGCGCACGGAGGGGGTGGTGACGGCGGCATGCGCGCTCGAGTTGATCCACACCTACTCGCTGATTCATGACGACCTGCCGGCGCTCGATAACGACGACCTGCGGCGGGGAAGGCCGACGAATCACAAGGTCTTCGGCGAGGCCATGGCGATACTCGCCGGGGACTCTCTGTTGACGCTGGCCTTCGAGGTGCTGGCGCGCCTGCCCAAGGTGGATGCGGAGACGCGGGCGTCTCTGGTGGCGGAACTGGCGTCGGCATCGGGCACGGTGGAGGGGATGATCGCCGGGCAGGTGCGGGACATCGAGGGCGAAGGAGCGGCGCCGGCGGCGGAGCGGCTGGAGGCGATCCACCGGGCGAAGACAGGAGCGCTGCTGACGGCGAGCGTGCGGATGGGCGGCATCTACGGCGGCGCGGCGGAGGAGGAACTGGCGGCGCTGACCGGCTACGGCCGGCACATCGGACTCGCGTTTCAGATAGTGGACGATGTGCTCGACGTGGAACAGTCTTCGGAGACGCTGGGCAAGACGGCGGGCAAGGACGCGGCGCAGCGGAAAATCACGTTCCCGGCGGTGTACGGCATCGGGGAATCGAAGCGCATGGCCGAGCAGGAATTGAGCAAGGCGCGCGAGGCGCTGGCGCTGTTCGGCGAGCGCGGCGCGCGGTTGCGCGACCTGGCGGACCTGATGGTGCGGCGCACGGCATGAAGCCCGCCGCCAGACAAAGGGTGGATCAACTGATGGTCGAGCGCGGTTTGGCGGAATCGAGAGAGAAGGCGCAGGCGCTGGTGCTGGCGGGCGAGGTGACAGTGAACGGCCAGGCGGCGGATAAGCCGGGACGGGCAGTGCCGGTGGACGCGGACATTCAGGTGAGGGCGCGCCCCAGGTACGCGAGCCGCGGCGGACAGAAACTGGAGGCGGCGCTCGAAGCGTTCGGCATCGACACGCACGGCAAGGTGTGCATCGACGTGGGCGCCTCCACGGGAGGGTTCACGGACTGTCTGCTGCAACACGGAGCGCTGCGCGTCTACGCGGTGGACACGGGCGCGGGGCAAATCGACTGGAGGCTGCGCAACCATCCGCGGGTGGCCCTGCGGGAGAACACCAACGCGCGCTATCTGGAACCGGCGGATATCGGCGAGCCGGCGGACCTGATCGTGTGCGACGCAAGCTTCATTTCGGCGACGCTGCTGCTGCCGCGCTTCCCCGCGCTGCTCAAGCCGGAGGGGGAGTTCATCGTGCTGATCAAGCCGCAGTTCGAAGTGGGGCGCGGGCAGGTGGGCAAAGGGGGAATCGTACGCGACGCGGAACTGCGCCGGCAGGCGTGTGCTAAAGTACGCGAAGCCGTCGAGGCGATGGGTTATGAAACCGCGATAATCGCCTGCCCGCTCCGCGGCGCGGAAGGAAACCAGGAGTTCCTGTTGCATGCCCGTCATTGACACGGTAGGGATCGTCAGTAAGCCGGGGTCGGCAAAAGCGGAGAAACTGCTGCCGGAACTGCTGGAATGGCTGAAGGCGCGGCGGATCAACGTGCGCTGTGATGAGCAGACGGCGAACTACGTGTCCGGCCTCGAGGCGGTGCACCGCGCGGAGGTGGCGCGGGGGGCGCAACTGTTGATCGTGCTGGGCGGGGACGGAACCCTGCTGAGCGCGGCGCGGAGCGCCGGAGGAAATGACATTCCGTTGTTTGCCGTCAACCTGGGAGGGCTGGGATTCCTGACGGCGATCACGGTGGACAACATCTTCCCCGAGTTGGAACGGGCGCTGCGGGGGGAGCACCGGATCGGACGGCGGCGCATGCTGGAGTGCGAACTCTTCCGTAAGGACGCCAAGGTGGGCGAGTACGAGGCGTTGAACGACGCGGTGGTGACGAAGGCGGCGCTGGCGCGCATGGTGAACCTGGACACCTACGTGGATCATCATTTTGTGTGCACGTTCAAGGCCGACGGGCTGATTATCGCCACGCCGACCGGCTCGACGGCGTATTCGCTCTCGGCGGGAGGCCCCATCATTTTTCCCTCCGTGGCCGCGCTGGCGATCACTCCCATCTGCCCGCACATGTTGACTAACCGGCCGGTGATCGTGCCGGACACGAGCGAGATCCACATTGTGTGCCGGGACCTGGACGACTCGTCGTACCTGACGATCGACGGACAGGTGGGCGAGCCGTTGAAGCAGGGCGACCGGATCATCTGCCGCAGATCCGAGCATTGCATCAGCCTTGTGAGGCCGCCGGCGCAGATGTTCTTCGACGTATTGAGGGCCAAGCTCAAGTGGGGGGAACGGTGAAGAAACTCTCGATCACGGCCTGGATCTTTATCTGCATGGCGGCGGGGATCGCGCTGGGCGTGCTGGCGCCGAAGGTAGCGGTGGAACTGGCGCCGGTGAGCAACATATTCCTGCGGCTGATCAAGTCGATCATCGCGCCCCTGCTGTTCGGGACGCTGGTGTACGGGATTGCGGGGAGCAGCAACGTAAAGACGATGGGGCGGATCGGGGCGAAGGCGATCCTCTACTTCGAGATTGTGACGACGGCGGCGCTGTTTCTCGGCTTGGCGGCGGTGAATCTTACGAAGCCGGGCGCGGGGATGAAGATCGCGCCGGACAAAGAGACCGCGGTTCCAGGCGTGGCGAACACCCCGCCGGCGCTGGCGGCCACGCTCGAGCACACCTTCCCCACAAGCATTATCGACTCGATGGCGCGGGGCGAGGTATTGCAGATCGTGGTGTTCACGTTTCTGTTCGGCACGGCGTGCGCGGCCATCGGGACCAAGGCGAAGCCCGTGGTGCTGTTCTGCGAATCACTGGCGGAGGTGATGTTCCGCTACACGCACTACGTGATGTACCTCGCGCCGCTGGGCGTGGGGGCGGCGATCGCCGTGACCGTGGGGTCGAAGGGGTTCGCGGTGCTGTTCGGACTGGGAAAGCTCATTCTGACGATGTACGCGGCGCTCATCGTCTTCGTGGTGTTCGTGCTGGGAGCGGTCATCAAGATCGCGCGGATCCCCGTGCGGCGGTTTTATGACGCGGTGAAGGAGCCGTGGATCATCGCGTTTTCGACGGCATCGAGCGAAGCGGCGCTGCCGCTGGCCATGGAGAACATGGAGAAGTTCGGCTCGCCGAAACATATTGTGGCGTTCGTGTTGCCCACGGGATACAGCTTCAATCTGGATGGAACGACGCTCTATCTTTCCCTGGCATCGGTTTTCGTCGCCCAGGCCGCGGGGGTGGAGATGGGCCTCGGGCAGCAACTGGTGATGATGCTGACGCTGATGCTGACCAGCAAGGGCGTGGCGGCCGTGCCGCGAGCTTCGCTGGTGATCCTGGCGGGGACTCTGTCCACGTTTCATCTGCCGCTCGAGGGCGTGGCCGTGCTGCTGGGGGTGGACGCGCTGATGGACATGGCGCGGACGTCCGTGAATGTGCTTGGCAACTGCCTGGCGACGGCGGTGATCACCCGGTGGGAGGGCGTAGAATTAGAGAATTCGTGAATCTCTTCCTTGTTTCCGTTCTCCTCGCCGCCCCCATGCCGGCCGCGGAGCGGGTGATCATCGACACGGACTGCGGCTATTTCGGCGACGACGGCTCGACGCTGGTGATGCTGCTGCGGAATGAGGCCGTGCGGGTGGAGGCCATCACGATAGTGAGCGGCAACGTGTGGGCGGACGACGCGCTGCGTAACGCGAAAGAGATCACGCGCCTGGCGGGGCATGGAGAGATCCCCGTCTACCTGGGCGCGGAACTGCCGCTGCGGCACACCTTGGAGATGGCGGAGCAGGAGAAACGCCGCTGGGGACCGATGGAGTTTCGCGGGGCGTTCGGCGTGCCGCGGCCGGTGGCGAAGGAGCCATTGCGGCGCGTGGCGGCGGTGAGTGAGATCATCCGCCGCGTGGAACGGAACCCGGGTCAGATCACGATCGCGGGTTTGGGACCGTTGACAAACGTGGCGCTGGCCCTCCGTCAGCGGCCTGACATTGCAGGCAAGATCCGGCGGATGGTGTTCATGGGCGGGCAGCTGCGGGTGAAGGGGAACTCGACGCGGGAAGCGGAGTTCAACTTCTGGTTCGATCCCGAGGCCGCGAGCGCGGTGCTGCGGTCGGCCATTCGGGAGAAGGTGATGTTCGGCCTGGATATCTGCAACCGCGCCATGCTCGGCAAGAAGGGGTTTGATGAGATTGTGAAGGTCGAGACGCCGGTGACGAAGAGGTTCCGGGAAGATTTCGGAGTGCGGTATCCGGAATTCTTGAAGAACCCGAAGGCGGAGGTGTCGTTGTGGGACGCGCTGGTGGCGGCGTGGATGATCCAGCCGAGGTTGTTCGGCAGGCCCGAGGAACTGTACCTCGATGTGGAAACTGACTTCGGGCCGATGTATGGGAAGGTGAAACTGGCGGGCCGGGACGCGGAGCCGGGAGCGGCGCCCGTATCCATGATGAACAACCTGAATTGTGCGGCGGTGTATGCGCTGTTCCGGGACCTGCTGCGGGAGAAACGGTAAATGTATTCGATCATCGAAGTGCCGTATCACATGGGGCTCGAGGAAGTAGCGGACGGGAAGGGCCCCGGATGCCTGCTGCGGGCGGGAGTGGACCAGTTGCTGGCGTACCGGGAGATGCCGGCGCCGGTGACTCATGTGCGGCCGCGCGATCTGCGGAGCAAGGGGCTGGACGCGATGGTGGACATCAACCGGATGCTGCGCTACGCCGTGAAGGATGCGGTGGAACAGGAACTGACGCCGGTGGTGCTGGCGGGCAACAGCAACTCGGCGATGGGAACGATTGCGGGACTCGATGCTGGCCGGTTAGGAATCGTGTGGTTTGACAGGAGCCCCGGCTTGCATACGCCGGAGACCTGCATGAGCGGCAATCTGGAAGGGATGACGCTGGCGATTTTGACGGGAGCGTGCCACGCGGAGTTGCGGGAACGCACGGGATTGAACCGCGTGGTCGAGGAGCAGAACGTGGTTCTGGCATGTTTTTGGGATGTGGAACAAGGGGAGAAAGAGCGGCTGGAGGATTCCTGGATCAGCGCGCATCCAGCCGATTCGCTCGCGCTGCTGCCGGTGGCGCTGCGCCAACTGGCGGACCGGGTGGACGGGGTGTACTTCCACATCGGCGCCGGTCTTGTGAAGGGAACCGAGGATGCGGTGGGCCTGATCGGGCTGGTTCGGGAATCGGTTCCACTGGCGGCGGTAGGCGTGACGAACTACAACCCGGATCTCGACGCGGACGGCGCGTGGGAGAAGGCGATCCTGAAGGCGCTCAGGGGATTGAATCCGCGGGCGCACTAGCGGGAGTTTATTAAAACGAGAAGCGGACGAGCCGCAGGTTGTTTTGGATCAGTCGAATAGGAGACTTCGTCCGTATATACGACGGGGTTCAGGTCAGAACCGGAAGAGCCCGCAATGAACGGCCGAGGGTTTCCAGGGCCGAGTCGATTTCTTCGATCTGTTGACGAACTCGTGGGCGTCCCGCCCGTCCGGTATGCTCCACAATTCGGCAACTCCGAATCCGCGCCAGTTGCGAGAGCAGGTTGCGAGCACTGCCTGCGAACCCGGCGTCCCTCCGCGCTCGCCGCCACAACAAGCGCACCAACAAATAGCCGGTGACGCACAGGAACACATGCACGTGCAGTTTCTGATCGGTCCAGTGAAATTGCGGGCGTGTGGCCAGCATGCCAGGGTCTTTGAGGTCACGAAAGGCCGTCTCCACGCGGGACTGTCCACGATAGGCTTCCACGATTTGTGCGGTCGTCCACTGACTGCGGTCGGTGATCAACACGCGCAAACCGAAATACCGCTGAGTGAGCCGCCGATACTCTTCCAGGTCACTCCAGGTCCGCACCTGCGTTTCCCCTTGCTCGCTGCTGTGCACCTCGCAGCGGACTAAGGCGCGCAGGTACTGGCGGCCGCAGATTTGCGCCAGCCTTCGCCGCACCGCTTCCGGTGTGCCGCGCGGTTGGAGCCCTACTTCTTGTAATTGCTCCCCGCAGCGTGCCAAGTGTTGATGGAGTCCGCGAACTTGCCCCGCGTACAATTGCGGACTGAAGACCACCACGGCGTCGCGTTCCTTGCCGGCGATCGTCCGCCTCGTTCGCCAGGCACGCACCACCGCTCCGGTAGACAAGGTGATCTCTTCCAGATGATCACCCGCTTCGGCCAGCAGGGCCTGTTGGTAAGACGGGCGGACGGCAGTGACATAGTGGTCGGCGCCCGCCTCCAGTTTTTCCAGATTGGCTTTCGAAGAGGCGCCTGCATCGAACACCAATGTCAACTGTTGAGGCTGCGGGGTGAGCGCCTGTAGCCGTTCCCGCACTGGCTTGAGAAAGGCGGCAAAGGTGCGCATGTCCGAACGCGCCCCTTCGTACAACGCATGCGCCAAAGGCAACTGCGTATTCTGGTCCACCACCAGAGCCAGTCCTAACTGTCGGAGATCGTGGCGGCCCTGTTTGTTGTGTCCCCGTTGCGGCAACTCTGGTCTCTGGTTGGTACTGGCGATGTGGGTGTAGAAGTTGGTGGTGTCGTAGGCCAGTGCCTGCGGTTGTAGTTGCTCAATGCCGATGACCTCGCGCACGATGGCTTGTTCGATGCCGCCCAGCAAGGCCACCGGCAGAGCGTGCATCTGGTCCCAAAAATGTTGACTATCCAGATCCTGGGGCGCAAAGTCCATCAACGCAGGTAAGGCGGTAGTCTCAGCCCATGCGGCGAAAGCGCGCTTGCTGCGCGGCGCACAGGCTCGGCCGATGATGCCCGCCAACATGCTCTCTCCTACGGTGAGGCCGTCGCGCTTCTGCACCCGACGGCCCTGTTTCTCCAGCGCTCGGTTGATCTTGCCGGCGATGTCCAACTCTTGCGCCAGATGATGTAGCGCGGTCACCGCACCCGCCGTCACCGAAGAAACCTTGATGTCGGCGTGCTGCTGCTGGGTCAAGCGCAGGATGTCCTCGACGCGGCCAAGGTGGGCGACCACGCGGAGATGCGGCTTCCCGTCCCGCCGGAAGGATTCGACGATGCGGTAATAGCGGCGGCCATGAGACTGGTAGGCTTGAAGGGAGGCCATCAATTACGTATATACATAAATTAACGCACGCCTGTCAAGCTCATTCTGACGTGCCGTACAGAGATCCAAAGGCTATCCGATTACGTATATACGGATCACGGCATCCGAAATCGTTCAGATGCAAGGGTTTGACTCAATGCGATCCTGAAGTTTTAATAAACTCCCGCTAGCGGCGCGGAGATCACGTGAACACCGGTGAGATACTGGGAAACGATGCTTGGTTCTACGTGCGTTGCCGGTTAGGCAGCCATTTTCGGGAGGAAGCGGCGGCATGATCACTCACACAAATGGTCACTCACACAATATGAATGAAGCGGATCGCGCGCATTTGCGGCGCATGCTGGATGCCGCAAACGAGGCCATAGCGTTCGCCGGCGGACTCACTCTGGCGGACCTGAAGCAGAGCCGGCGGCTCACCGAGGCGCTGGTGAAGGAATTGAAGATCCTCGCCGAAGCGGAAGGCCAGATGTCGGAGGGGGCGCGGAAGGCCCTGCCTCAAGTCTCGTGGGCTCTGATTGCGGAGATGAAGAGCCGCCTGGATAATCCGCATTCGGGCGTGAATCTCAGCTTGGTGTGGAACACCACGAGATGGAAATTGCCCGAGTTGGCGCTGATGCTGGAGGAGGCGCTGAGAGGGCCGGAATAGGCGGCGGGAAGACAGGGATGGCGCCGTCAGGCTCCATTAATCGGAATCTCCTATAATTCTGACTATGCCTACGCCGGTGTTTTCGAAGATCCGCCTGCTGATGATTCTGGTGCTGGCCGCGCCGGGAGTCCTCCGGCCGGCACTATGCGCGGAACCGTCGTGTTGTGGACCGGTCTCGGAACAAGGCAGACATCTCCTGTCCGTGCTGGACGCCATGAATGTAGAGTCGTTGTGGCTGGCGCGTGAACACGTGAACTGGGAGTCGGGTGAACCCGACAGGGGGCCGGACTACACTGGACCTGGCCGGTCGACACATTGCAGCGCATTCGCCGCGGCAGTTGGGAAGCGGCTGGGCGTATACATGCTGCGGCCGCCGGAACACGGGCAAGTCCTGCTTGCCAACGCACAGGCTCAATGGTTCCGTTCCCCGGACGGCAGGCGGAGTGGATGGCGGGCACTGTTGGACGCCCACGAGGCGCAGTCTCTGGCGAACCGGGGAAGCCTTGTGGTGATCGTTTACGAAAGTCCTGACCCCCACCGGCCTGGGCACATCGCGATTGTCCGGCCGGCGCATCGTTCCGCGCGGCTGCTCGAGGAAAACGGGCCGGAGATCATCCAGGCAGGGCAAAGGAATCATACAAAGACCTCGACGAAGGTAGGATTCCTGGCTCACCCGGGGGCTTGGCCGGGAGGCGTGCTGTTTTACGCCCATTCCATCGCTCCTTAGGGGGCGTCGCATACAGTTGGAGGGCGTGCTGGATGAGCGCTCCCGGCGGCTGGTGGCGGCAGCCGAGGCGGTGGTGCTGGGATTCGGCGGAACCACCGCGGCGCCGGTGGCCGGCGGGTTGTCGGGTGGGACTATCCTGCGAGGGATCACGGAACTGAAGGCCGCCGACAAGCCGGTACGCCGCCTGCCACCCGGGACCAGCAAATGGAATAAGATTGAACACTGGCTGTTTTACTTTGTCAGCCTCAAATGGCGTGGCGGGGCGCTGACAAGTCATCCGTGATCGTGAATCTGATTGCGAGCTATATCGAGCGCGACTCATTTCACGGCGAATGGAACTACACGATTCTCCCGCGACCGGCCAGGACGAGTTGATCCAGTTACTTCGTGACAGTGGCTAACTGGCGGGATACGGACGGCCAGGCCATCTCACCACCTGCGGCTTCCGCCATAGGTATACATTCGGAATCACAAGGACGTGAACCAGCCGGGTGAAAGGAAAAAACCCGATCAGCAGATAGGCGTTGATGATGTGCAGTTTCACTCCCCAGGGCAGTGGCGTGATCGTCGTGATGTCCGGGGTCAGCCGGGCCAGCGACCACAGGTAAGGGGAGACGGAGGCGGCAAACCAACTCGATCCCCACGGGTGCGCAACGGCGACATAAACGCCGTTTGCCACTTGTATCGTCAGGAGCGCATAGACCAGCCAGTCCGAGACAGTTGTTACGGTGCGGATCTTTGCCGTGGTCCAGCGGCGGAAGACGGCCGCCGTGAGGCCCACCAACGTCATCAGGCCCCCCGTCAATGCGGCTGTCTCCAGGATATAGAGCCGCAACGGCCGGCTATTGAACGCGAGCAACTCGCGGGGAAACAGAAAGGCGACTATGTGGCCGGCAAGGACGACAAGAATACCATAGTGGAAGGGCACCAGGCTCCAAAAGTGCCTCCGGTTCTCGAGAAACTGCGAGGAAAGGCTGGAGTAGGAAAAGCTCCGCTGGCGATAGCGCTGGATTGTCACCAGGAAGAAGGTGAACATCGCAACGTAAGGCAGCACGCCAAACAGCAACGTGTCAAACATGGCTTGGCTCCTCTTCCGGCTTGCTCGCCGGCATTTCGAGCAATATCGCCAGCGCGCGCAACAGGTCGCCGAAGGGATTAGCCTGGCGCTCAAACACCTTCAGCATTTTGCGGACGGCAGGTAGCGCCGCGCCCTGGCGTAACTCATCTGCGCCGGCGGCGGGCATGCGCGCGATGGCCGGCAGCACGTTGGCCAGATGGTCCGCGAGTTCGCCGCGCTCGGGTACGCCATGGGCGGCCAGTACGGAGCGCATATAGGCAAGGAAGCTGCCGCGGGCGTAGTCTTCGCCGTAGAGATGCCACCCGGCTTCGAGCGAGCAGAGAGGGCTCAAATCGAATGTTTTCGTATAGAGTCCTTGTAACTCGCTTAAGCAAAGGACGGATGTCTGCTCCCGCAACCGCGCGAGTGCGGCGCGGCATTCGTCCCGTGAAAGCCTCACTGCCTCGTCGAGCAAACCCGCATAACGCTCGTCCGGATAGCGCAGCAGTTCTCCCATCGTTTCGAGGAGACAGATCATATCGACCTCGCGGTGCCGGTGGTAAATCCAAAACCTGCCGACGACCGGGCCTGCTGC
The DNA here is from genome assembly GCA_026954325.1 of Bryobacterales bacterium. Lineage (GTDB taxonomy): Bacteria > Acidobacteriota > Terriglobia > Bryobacterales > Bryobacteraceae > CADEFT01. The sequence continues at coordinate 124,946 of JAIXKK010000198.1, forward strand.
GGACTCTGCGCCTGCTCGATCACCTGCTCCCGATGCATGGGCGGAATCACAAAGCGGTCCTCAAAAGTGCACAACGAAGTGAGCTGGTAGATTGCCTCCGCCTGCTCGGGCGTACAATCAGCCTCGGCCAGCATCCGCAGAGCGGTTTCCTGGTCGACGTCGCCGGCAGTCCGCGCCCGCCGCCACCAGCGCACCGCCTTTTGCTTGCGCAGGGCGTAGCGCACCTCGCGCTCTTCACCCGCTCCAAACAAATTGGCGAGAAATCGCACGGGCACGCGTGATTCGTCGATGTCGTGGAAAAACTCCGTGGAATCGAAATCAACCAACCCGTTCACGCGAGATGAAATCACCGGCGATAGTGGCGGCACATAGAATAACATCGGCATGGTGCGATATTCGATGTGCGGCGGCAGCGCCATCTTCCATTCCTTCACAAACTTGAAGACGGGCGATTTGCGTGCTGATTCGAGAACGGCTTCGTCTATTCCCGCCGCCCGCGCAGCGGAGATTACCTCGGGGTCGTTAGGATCCAGGATCAGCGACCGGTGCGCTTCCACCAGTTCGGCGTCTTTCTTGAGCGCCACCTCTTCGATGCGGCTGGCATCATAGAGCAGTACGCCGAGGTAGCGAATGCGGCCGACACAGGAATGGAAACAGGCCGGCGCCTGGCCGGTTTCAAGACGCGGATAACACAGAATGCACTTCTCCGCTTTACCGGCAAACCAGTTGTAATAGACCTTCTTGTAGGGGCAGGCCGCCACGCAGGAGCGCCATGCCCGGCATCGATTCTGATCGACCAGCACGATTCCGTCCTGGCCTCGCTTGTACAGTGCCCCGGAAGGACACGACGCGACGCACGACGGATTCAGACAGTGGTTGCAAATCCGCGGCAGATAAAAATAGACCAGCCGCTCGACCGAGGAGAGCTGCTCCCGCTGCTCCTCGCTCAGCCCCTCGAGGTTCGGATCGTTCGCAGCATACACCGGCGAGCCGCCCAGATCGTCATCCCAGTTCGGGCCCGATTCGATTTGCACCAGTTCTCCGGTGATCTGCGAAATCGGCCGCGCCACCGGCTGATCGTCGCTAGCCGGAGCGTCGAACAAGTGCTCGTAGTTGTATGTCCACGGCTCATAATAGTCGTCGATCGAGGGCATGTGCGGGTTGTGAAAAATATTGAAGACGATCTTCTTCTTGCTGGTCGATTTCAACTGTAGTTTACCGTCCGACACCTCCCAGCCGCCCTGATATTCTTCCTGGTCTTCCCATAGGGTGGGATAACCGGTTCCAGGCTTTGTCTCGACGTTGTTCCACCACATGTATTCGGCGCCCTTACGGTCCGTCCACACGTTCTTGCAGGCGACCGAGCAGGTGTGGCAGCCAATGCATTTGTCCAGGTGAAAGACCATCGAGATCTGTGAGCGAACATTCATGACCTGTTAACTCCCTTCTTCCCGGTTCGCTACCATTCGACCTGATCGAGCCTCCGCACGTAAATGTGCGTGTCGCGATTGGTGCCGGTGGGTCCCCAGTAGTTGAAGTGATATGTGAACTGCCCGTAGCCGCCCATCATCAGGTTCGGCTTGAGACGGATGCGCGTCAAACTATTGTGGCCGCCCGCGCGCCTGTTGCCGCGCAGAGGGGACTTCGGCACTGAGTAAGTGCGCTCCGGGGAGTGGTAATGAAGACATATCCCTCTCGGGATGCGGTAACTGACCACCGCGCGGGTGACGACAACTCCGTGATCGTTGTGGACCTCGACCCAATCGTTGTCCGCCACGCCGATCTGGGCCGCGTCGCGATCGTTCATCCACAGCGGTTCGCAGCCGCGCGAAAGCGTCGTCATGCGCTGGTTATCCCCATACGTGGAATGGATGTGCCACTTGCCGTGGGGCGTCAAATGATTGAGCATCAGCGTCCGCGAATCCGGTTTGCTCGCCAGAAGGTCCCCGTATTGCCGGAAAGGAGGTCTCGGCTTGTAGACAGGCAAATGCTCGCCGAAGTCGATGTAGCCGGGATGGTCGAGATAGAAGTGCTGGCGGCCGGTCAGCGTGCGCCAGGGGACCCCCTGCTCGACGTTGTAGGTAAAAGGAGAGTAGGGTCTGCCATTCTCGATCAGGCCGGACCACATGGGGCTGTTGATCAAGCGGACCGGCTTGGCCACGATATCCTCGAAGCATACCCTGTGGCCGCGATTCCGTTCGGCCAGATGCGCCAGTTCCAGCCCGGTCCTGGCCTCCAACCCCTTGTAGGAACGCCATGCCAGTTCGCCGTTGGTCACGGTGGCCAGTGTCAGGATCAGGTTGCAGACGTCTTTGTCCTCCGCCAGCGACGGATAAACCTGGCCCCCCCACCTCTCCACGCGCGGCGAGGCCGCGGCTTCGTCGTAAAAATCGGCGCAATGGTAGTGAGTGCCGTGGGCGCCCAGTCCGTTCTCGCGCACATTGCGCCCCAGCGAGTTAAACCGGTTGTAGAGGTTCCTGTAGTCGCGCTCCACCACCTTGAAGGCGGGCATGGTCTTGCCCGGAACCGCTTCCCCTACGCCATGCGCCCAATCCGCCGGCGCCGTCTGCGCCATTTCCGCCGGCGTATCATGCGCCAGCGGCAATGCCACCACGTCCTCCACCGGATCGGGCAGATGCTTCTCCGCCAATTCGGAAAACTTCCTGGCGATATGCTGAAAAATCTTCCAATCGCTCCTGGATTCCCAGCAGGGCGGCACGGCGGCCTGCAGCGGATGGATGAAGCTGTGCAGATCGGTGGAGTTGAGGTCGTCCTTTTCGTACCAGGTCGCCGCCGGCAGCACAATGTCGGAATAGAGGGCCGAGGTATCCATGCGGAAGTTCAGATCGACGATGAGGTCCATCTTTCCCGGCGGGGCGTTCTCGCGCCACACGACATCCCGCACCGAGTCCTTGGCGCGCTCCCCGGCCACATCGTTGTGGTGCGTGCCGAGATAGTGATTCAGGAAATACTCGTGCCCTTTGGCCGAGGCGAGAATGGCGTTGCCGCGCCAGATGAACCACACACGCGGCCAGTTTTCTTCCGCGTCCGGATCTTCGACGGCAAACTTCAGGGCGCCCTCGCGTAACTGGGCGACGAGATACTTACCGACATCCTGCTCGGTTTTCGCGCCGGCGGCGCGCGCCTGCTTCATCACCTCGAGAGGACTGCGGTCGAACTGCGGGTAGAAAGGCAACCAGCCGTTTTTCACGGCGCGTACCTGCAGGTCCATTGTGTGCCCCTGGGCCATGGCCCCGGCCCCGGCCTTTTCATCACCTGCCCTGGTTGGGTGATACTCGCCGAACTCGGATTCGTAGCGCCATTGATCGCTGTGAACGTAATGCCAGCTAGGCGAGTTTTGCAGCCGCGACGGCACGTGCCAGTCCTTGGCGAAGGCGATTGCCGACCAGGGTTCCATCGGCGCCAGCTTTTCCTGGCCGACATAATGCGCCAGGCCGCCGCCGTTCACTCCCGTGCAGCCCGCGAACATGAGCGCGTGAATCGCCGCGCGGTACATCAGATTGTTGTGATACCAGTGGTTCACGCCCGCGCCGATGATCACCATGCACTTGCCGCCCGTGACTTCCGCCGTGTTGCCCCACTCGCGCGCGAAACGGATGAGCACGTTGCGGCTGATCCCGGTGTACTTCTCCGACCACGCGGGGCTGTAGGCCACATCGTCGTCGTAGCTTCGAGGATAGTCGCCCTCCAACTCGCGTGAAACTCCGTACTGCGCCATCAGCAGGTCGTAGACCGTCGTGACCGCGACTTCCCGCCCGTCCGCGGTCTTTACCAGTTTCACCGGAACACTGCGCGTAAGAATCGACCCGGAGGAAAAATCGTCGAAGGCCACCCGAAGCGTCGCGGCTGAGTTCGCGAGGAACGTCAGAGCAGGCGCGATCGGACTCCCGTCGAGGCCATCCTCCAGCTTGAGATTCCACTTTCCCTGCGCTGTTTGCCACCGGAAGCCCGTGCTGCCCGGCGGCATCTTGGGACGCTGCTCCGTTTCGTCCCACATCAGGAACTTCCAATCCCCGTTCTCGACGTCGCGGTAGGGGTCGAGAAGGTTGGCCCGCAGCATCGGTCCCGCTCTGTAAACATCACCCTCGGCCTTCTCGAGAGTCACCAGAAACGGCGAGTCCGTGTAGCGCTTGCAGTAGTCAAGGAAATACGGGACCTGCCGCTCGTGGTGAAACTCCTTCAGCAGGACGTGGTTCACCGCCATCCACCACGCACCGTCCTGTCCGGCGTTGATGGGGATCCAATTGTCGGCGAATTTCGATTGCTGCGAAAAATCCGGCGAGAAGACCCATTGCCTGGTTCCGTTGTGCCGCGCTTCCGTGGCGAAGTGGCAATCCGGCGTGCGCGTCATAGCGACGTTCGATCCGCAGATCGCCAGCAGCTTGGCGTTGTACCAATCGGCGGACTCGTGGACATCGGTCTGCTCGCCCCAGACTTCAGGCGAGGCCGGCGGAAGGTCGCAATACCAGTCGTAAAACGACAAGGATACGCCGCCCATCAACTGCAGCAGGCGCGACCCTGAGGCGTAGGAAACCATCGACATCGCCGGGATCGGCGAGAATCCGGCGATCCGGTCCGGACCGTACTTGCCGATCGTATAGATATTGGCCGCCGCGATCATCTCGACCGCCTGTTCCCAGGGGATGCGGCGGAAGTCGCCTTTGCCCCGCGCCTGCTGCCAGCAGCGGCGCGATTCGGGGTTCTCCACCATCGACCTCCAGGCGTCGACAGGGTCGGCGTGTACAGCGCGGGCTTTGGTCCACAAGTCGAGCAGGGCTCCGCGGGCATAAGGATATTTCACCCGCAGCGGACTATAGAGATACCACGAGAATGAGATGCCTCGCTGGCAGCCGCGGGGCTCATAAGGTGGAATTCCCGATTGCAGCAACGGGTAGTCCAGCCCCTGCATCTCCCATGTCACAACGCCGTTCTTGACGTAGATATTCCAGGTGCATCCGCCCGTGCAATTGACGCCGTGCGTCGAGCGCACGACCTTGTCGTGCACCCAGCGGTTACGATAGAACTCTTCCCACGCGAGCAGCTTGGGATCGAATTGGTCCCGAATCCAGGTAAGTTCGGTGGAGTTACTCATTGCACGCCTCGCGTCCGGTATTGCCGGACGAGCCTGGCGCGGACCCCGTGGAAGCGCTCGCGCCACAGCAAATGGAATATCAACAGGATCAGCGCGGTTCCGGCGCTCCCGAGCAGAAGAAAGCCGGCATGCGCCGCAGGCTTCGCTTCACCGGCCGCGCGATCTTCGAAGTATGCGATCAATGCCGTAATCTCCTGCTCGGTCAACGGCCTCCGGCGGTACAGAGAGGCCATCTCCGGAGTGGGCGGCGAGGCCAGCCACGTCTCCAGGCCCTTCCTGCCGCCGAAACGCTTGAAGACGTGTGTGAGCGAAGGGCCCAAAGACCCGCCGCCCAGTAACGGCAGGTCGCCGGTGTCGTGGCAGGCGATACAGGCGGTTCCTCCCGCCTCGAACGGCGCTAATCCCGAAAAAAGCGCTCGTCCACGTTCGACTTCCCGCGATGTGAATGGTTCCAGCGCCGCCGGCGCGCCCTGCCCGGTCTTCGCGGCGCCCCCGCTCCCTTCCTGCTGGCGCACATAGTCCACCAGCGCCGTCGCCCGTTTCGGCGTGATTCCCGGAATCGCCGGCATCACCATGCCTTGGTAGCTTTGCAGCAATGCCCGGGCGGTGGCGTCGCCGCTGTCAATGACGGCTTGGGGATCGACGATGAAGCGTACCAGCCATGCGCGTTCGCGCCGGCTGCTCATGCCCGCCAGGTCGGGCCCCACCAAAGGCCCACCTCCGATCGTGTGACACATCGCGCAATTTTGCGCGTAATCCTCCGCGGGGCTCTGTGCCGATAATCCAGCAATGAAAAAGAGCAAACCGCAGGAGAGTCCTATTGAACCATGAACAGTCATGGCGGTGGCCTCCAACGGCGCCGCATGAACAAAACACAAAATGTGACTAGGCGCACCTACAGTAGACCATGATTGGCCAAGGAAACTCAATACTTGCAGGCAACATACATCGGTAAGGGCGCGCTCTCCCGGAACAGCCCTTTTTTTCATGCCCCGTTCTCTCCTGAAAGCACAACTGATCCTGTGAGTCCTGGAATCTGGTACGATTTAGGCCTAGCGTTTTCCCACGGAGATTGTTGCGAGGCGGCCGGAAGCCGGCGTAAGCCGGAGTACGGCTATTCTGGCGTCATTTCCGTATTTTGCGGTCTAAGTAAGAGCTGACTTGATTCTAAGGGGTACCTGAGATGAACGTGGAGCAAAATCCGAGGAGGTTTAAGGGTTACCTCAATTGACCGGGTACTAACACCAACATAGAATCAAGTCGTGGTACTAAGGGAGCGGCTATGAATAAGGGCACAGCCATTCTGACGAACGACACCAGCGATCTTCATTATGAGGATACACCGGAGGTCCAAGAGGAAAAGTTTATTCGCATCGTTATCGCCGATGATCACCCCATCGTCCGTGACGGTTTGAAGAAACTCCTGACTCTGGAAGATGATATCAAGGTTGTAGGCGAGGCCAGCGACGGGCGGCAGGTGTTGGAGCTGATCCAGGAACAGGAACCCGATGTTCTGCTTCTGGACCTCCGCATGCCGAACCTGGATGGGCTTAGCGTGTTGCAGAGCCTACAGCAAACAGGCCGGAAAACGCGAGTCATCGTGTTAACCGCGTCGGAGGATAAGAATGAGTTTGTTCAGGCGATGAAACTGGGATGCTCGGGAATTGTTCTCAAGCAGACCGCCACCGAGCTCATCGTCAAGTCTATTCGCAAAGTGCACGCGGGAGAGATTTGGCTCGATTCCCATACAACGGCGGCGGTGATGCGGCAGTTCGCCTCTCCCGCCGACATGATGGGCGGAGGAGCCGCCAACGGCAAGGCGCGCGAGCGCTCGCCGCTCAGCACCCGGGAACGCGAAATCGTACAATTGGTTGCGCAGGGCTATAAGAATAAGGAGATGGCCGAGAAGATGTTCATCAGCGAGCAGACGGTGAAAAACCATCTGCACAACATTTTCGACAAACTCGGCGTCTCGGATCGTTTGGAACTGGCTCTGTACGCCATCCACAAAGGCCTGCACATCGCTTCGGACCGGTAAGTAGCGGCCGGGGGCCCCCGCGCACGGCACACATCGAGAAGCCCGAGGCTGCCTTACGGCGGCTTTGGGCTCGCTTCGTTTTCTTGCCCTCGGTTCGACGAAACAAACCGAGAATTGATGCGATAGGAGAATCGTGCCGGCGCAACCTAATGCGCCACCTAGCGAAGGAAGCCAAGTGTGAGCGGCTGGAAGCTACGGAGATTCGGCAGCGCCGCCACGAGGTTCGATGGGGGCGCCCCAAGCCAGTTGGCAAGAGTGGCTGCGTACTGCTCAAAAGCCGTGGCCGGAATCCAGCGGCCGTACCCGTCGATGTCATCGTCGCCGCTGAGCGCGAGCGAGGGAAAGCGGCCATGGACTTCGCCTCCCGCGACACTGCCCCCGAGGACGAGTTCGTGCCCGCCCCAGCCGTGCTCACTGCCATGCCTCTCGTTGGCGCGAAGCGTCCGGTTGAAATCGGTTTGCGTAAACAGCGTCACGCGGTTCCAGGCGCCCATCGCAACCAGGGCCTGCCGGAAGGCCGGCAGGGACTGGCTGAGGTCAAAGAACAGCGCCGCCTGGCGGTCCATCTGGCCGGAATGCGTATCGTAGCCTGCGGTTCCGAGAAAGATGATCTGGCGCCCCAGACTCAGGCTTGGGCCGGCCTGAATCAGCCGGGCCACGTGCTCCAGACCCCGGCCCAGGCTTGTGCCGGCGAAGGTAGCCGCCAGCGGCGGCTGCGCGGCCAGAATGGACTTTACCATCGCGTTGTCGGTGCGAAGGCCGGAGATGTTGAAGTTGACGGCTGAGGCAAGAGTTACGCCGTCGGAAAAGGTGAGAAGTTGCTGGTCGAGAAAGCCCGGCGAGAGTCCCAGAGTTCCGGCCGCCCAGGAGGGGGTGCAGAATCCGCCCTTGACGTACTGCAACTTCCCTTCGTTGTGCTGGAGGTAGCCTCGCGGAGGAGTAGTCCCGCCCGTCACGTACTCTCCCTTCCTGGCAAGCCGGGAGCAGCAACCCATGTTGGATACCACGGCCAGCGACCCTTCCTTGTACATCGCCTGGAGGCCCGCCAGTTGCGGATGAAACCCGTATAATGTCCTGCTTGCGGGAGCTTCCACCGGAAGCAGCGCGGATACGGGAATGGTCAGTTCCCCACGCGCTCCGGCATAGTTTCGATATTGAGACGCGTCAAGCGGAACCAGCAGATTGTTGCTATCGTTACCCCCGAACAGGTGCAGGCAGACGAGCACGCGGCCGTCCACCCTCGCCTGTGCCTGCCGCGGAATGGCGGCCCCTAAAGCCGCAGCCCCAACGGATTGCGAAACCATTTTCAGCACAGATCTTCTGCTGTGTGAAACGGTGTGTTTCATGATGAATTTCCTCAGGGCCAAGAGTCCGGTTAACGTGTCTGACTGAGCGATTCATCGGCGAACCACCTTAGGAACTTTAGGTGCAACACCGTGGTAGGCTAACAGTTTGAGGCTTCCCGGGCAGTTCTTCCTCCGCAATCTCATCGCGCAGAGAACTCTTCTCTATCAGATGGTCCGGCGGGACTTCGAAAGCCGTTTTGTGGGCTCGGTGGCGGGGTGGATGTGGGGTCTGATTCATCCGGTGGTGCAATTGGTGAGTTGGACGTTCGTGTTCCAAATCTGCCTGAAGGCGCCGGTGCCGGCGAACGAAGTGACGCAGAATTATACGATGTGGCTGTTCTGCGGCTACCTGCCCTGGATGCTGTTCAACGAAACGCTGGTGCGGTCGGCCAACTGTCTGCTCGAACAGTCGAACCTGATTACGAAGACCTTGTTTCCATCGGAAGTGATCCCGGTGTCGATGTTTCTGTCGGCGCTGCTGAGCCACCTGATGGCGCTGGTGATGGTGATTCTGGCGAGCATCCTGGTGCTTGGGTACGTGAGCGGAATGGTGGCGCTGCTGCCCATCTATATGCTCCTCACCGGTCTGCTCGGCATTGGTTTGGGTTGGGTGATATCGAGCCTCCAGGTATAC
>JAIXKK010000002.1 GCA_026954325.1 Bryobacterales bacterium
ATCTTACCAGCGGGGTTCACGCCGCTGACGGTAGCCGCCGCCGCCACCGCCGCTACGGCGCTCGGTCTTGGGCCGGGCTTCGTTCACGTTGATGGCGCGCCCACCCATCGAGTAGCCATTCAAGGCCGTGATGGCCCGGTTTGCTTCACCGGAATCGGCCATTTCGACGAAAGCGAAGCCGCGCGAGCGGCCGGTATCGCGGTCGGTGATGATGCTCACGCGTTCCACGGTTCCGTGTTGTTCAAATAGCGAGCGGATCGAGTCTTCGGTAGCGCCGAAATCCAGATTGCCTACGAAAATATTGGTCATTCTTCTCCTTATGATTTGACGCGGGCACTACAGGTCAGGAACGAATCTCAACCGGGTCTTGCGGAGCGATCAAATGCTTTTTCAGTATACCAGATTCCAGCAAGTACTATCCGGCACAAAAAAGGCGGACGGCCGGCGCTCCAGGAAGCGGCCGCCCGGTCATGGAAGCAGGGACCGGGTCTAGGGGCGAAGTTGCCAACGGCTTCCGTCGCATTCCGGACTCGGGCCTTGGAGTGCCGCGGCGGCGTCGATCGCGGAGCCGAAATCGGGGTCGAACGGTGTGGGCATACGGGAGTAATGCAGGTGTACCCTTGCAGTAATGAGTTGAGCTTTGCGAGGCAAACCGGGTGTGCGCGCACGATGCTAGCGACAGCGGTCTATTCGCCTCGCCTGTACCGGCAATTCGTACAGCCTGTGGACCGCATGCTGGCCCGGCATTTCGAGTCGAACTTCATTCATCTTCATTCGACGTCCATGTTTCTGCCGGAGGCGATCCTGGAGGTGGACGAAATCCGGTGCTATGAGATCAACAACGACGCGCTGGGGCCTCCCGTGGCGCAACTCGTGCCGCATTTGCGGAAGGTCCAGGCGCGCGGGAAGCCTCTGCTGGTTCGCGGTTCCTTCACACCCGAAGAGTTGCGCCTCGTTATGGATTCCCTGGAGCCTCGCGGGCTGTTTCTCAACATCATGGTGAGGGATACGGCGGAGACGGAGGCGCTCAGAAGGATCGCCGGCTGCTGATTCCGCTAATGGCGGAGTGATTCGAGCGGGGGAAGCGGCATTCCCTCCTGGTGTGTTCCACGAAGCTCCCATAGCCTGGCCTGGAATCTGCGCCAATACTCGTATTCGGCATCGAAGCGCCCCAGCGCCGAGCCCAGCCGGTAGGACGTGTACTCGGCATTCCACTGCGTTCGATAGATCTCGCGAAGTTCGGTGATCAGATCCATCAGGTCGCCCACGCGGCTATGGTTCCGGTCGCCCGCCTGCCGTCCCAGCCAGAAGGAAAGATCGGCCCGCGTGGAAGCGGGGCCGAGTTTCTCGAAGGCGGCCGCGATCTCGGCGGCATAGAGGAATTTCATGCCTGCGTAATCGAGCAGACGCGCTCCGAAGAGAAGGCTGGAAAGGGATTCGGGATCGATTGCCAAGGTGTTCTGCAAAAACTCCTGAGCGTCTTCGGCTCTCAGCCGCGCGGTGCGCAATTCCTGAAGGCGGCCACGAATGCGGCTTAAGGTGTGCGGCGCGAAGGGATCGTCCCAAAGGCGGAACATGTCCTCCGGACCCACGGCGGCGGCCATGGCCTGTTGCGCGTCATCGAGCGCCCGCAGAGCGGCCGCAATCTCCGTACCCGCCGGTTCGCCATAGGTCTGGTTGGCGTAGTGGAGAAAGAAATTGGCGCGGTCCACCGGGTCCGTCTGCCAGGCCGCGGCCGCGCCATAGGCCACCCCCGGTTTTGTCATGCGATAAAGGATCTGCGCGTCATCGGCCCAGTTCGTATTGACGATGCCGAGCGTGCCGTGTTTGCGGCCATCGCGCAGGAAACCGTCAATGTTGGAGAAGGTGACGCGGAAGTCAGGAACGATAGTGTCCCACCCCCAAATGCCGGTGCCGGCAACTTGCGGAACGCCCGCCTTGCTGAACGGCTCGAGCATGTGGGAATAGTCCTTCTCTTCCCGATAGTGCCAGGGGACGGCCACGGTTCCCTCCGGCAAGCTGGAAGCCAGTTGCGGGTATTTATCAAACAACGCCGCGCCGCTGGTGACATCCGCCCAGAAGAGGACACGCCGGCCGTGACGCCGCACCAGTTCCGACATACGGCGCAGGTGATCGAGATAGAGCTTGCCGGGTTCGACGCCGCCGGCCGCCGCGCTGCCGGCGCGCTCGAGTTCCCAGGGTTCGTCCAGCCCGATATGAAACCACGGACTGGGAAAGAGAGAGGCCATCTGGCCGACCCAATCCTCGAGCATTCGCCGCACTTGCGGATTGCCGGGATTCAAGTCCGCTCCGTGCGGAAGAGCGGCAAGATCAGCGTACCGCTCGATGCGAAACAGGTCGTGCAGGTGACCGTAGAATTCAAGACAGGGGACAACGTCCACGTGACGCTCGCGGGCATGGGCGATGATTCTTCGAACCTCTTCCCGCGTATAGCGGCCGCCGGGATTGATGAGAGGATATCCCTTCATCTCGATGGAAAGCTCGGAGTAGAAATAGTATTGGTTGCCTTTCCAGCGGGCGAGAAAATCGATCTGGCGCTTGATTTCGTCCTCGGTGGGAAGGGGGCCGTGACTGAGATCGAACATCACGCCGCGGTAGGCGAGCGACGGCCAATCCTCGATCTCGACAACGGGCAGGGCGGCATTCTTGCCGCTGCCTTCGATCAACTGGAGGAGCGTCTCGACGGCGTAATAGAGGCCGGCCGAGGAACGCGCCCGCGCTTCTCCGCCGTTGGAAGTGATGCGCAACTGGTAGGACTCACGGGAACCGGGGCCCGCCTGCTCATTATCCCGAGGCAACGGATCCACGGGGCCCGTGCGGATCAGGCGCATCGTGCGCGCACCGGGGACGCCGCCACGGCTCTTCAGGCCGGCGGATAATCGCGCCACGGCAAAGGAATCCTCGCGCGAGGGGGAAGACGCCAACACGACGGAGAGGCCCTGTAAGGCGAGGCTGCCCTCTCCATAATGGATGCGCTGTGGCTTCGGGAGCAGATCGCGATGTCCGGCTCCGAGCAGGGCGGAGCACCAGCAAAACCAGATGCAGAGTGTTTTCATGGTTAAGGTCCGGCGGCGGGCTGGCATTCGGCGGGAGACGCCGCGCGGGGGGGGGGGAACGGAGTTCTTCCCAAACCGTGATGGCGAGTGTGCCGCACAACACCAGAATGCCACCCACGATGGCGGAAGCGCTGAGCTTCTCATGCAGCCAGATGGCGGCGATGGGAAGGCCGAAGAAGGTGATGAGGTAGTTGGATAACGCGGCTTGAATGGCGTCGAGGTTTTTTAGCGCCTTCAAGAACAGGATCATCGAAAGGTAGTTGTGGAAGAAGACCAGCAGCCCCATCCCGATCCAGGTCTGGAGGGTGAACCGGGGGATGCGGAGGAAGACATCGTATTCTTCGATGAGGACGATGGGGGCCATCATCGAGCAGAGCGCCACGTAGGTCCAGAACAGCATCCTCATCGGCGAGTGGAAGGCGAGAGCTTTCTTGCCGTAGGAGTTGTAAAACGCGGCTCCGAGGGTGGCGGCGAAGATCAGGAGATTCCCGGAGAGATAGGAACTTCCGAAGCTGAGGCCGTGGAAGTCGATTCCCGAACAGAGAAGCACTCCGGCTATGGCGACGGCGAAGCTGACGCAGCGGATCAGGGTCATGCGTTCGCGGAGAAAGATCACCGCGAACATCGCCGTGGCGACGGGGAGCGTCAAATTGATGAGTGCGGCGTTGCTTGCCAGCGACAGGCGGGTTCCCCATGTCATCATCACTTGCGCCGGGAAAACGCCGAACGCCGCCAGAACGAAGTAGATCCGCGCCACTTCGAGGGGACGCACTTCTCCGGTGGGGGCTTCTTCACGAATCACGAAGGGAATCAGCAGGAGCATGGCGATCGTCATCGGCCCCCACACCGTGAACATCGGACCCACCTGGTCCTGCACCAGCTTGATGCAGGTGAACTGCATCGCCCACATCAGATTGCAGAAGAAGAGAAAGAACCACGAGCGCATTCAGATTTTCCCGCCGCCGGAGTGCTCAGCCAGATCCGCGGCGGATCTGACAAGGTGGAAGCGGTTCCGGTTCTTCAATTCTTAGCGGTTCGGGGCGGCCTGGTCAACACAGGCCGCCACCCGATCAGGGCGCCCGGCGGTTCATACTGAACGTGGAGATATCTATGTCCTGTTTTTTCCGGCGCCTTTTGGCCGTGATCACCGTCATGCCGTGTTTTCTCCAGGTCACGGCGGCGCGGAACGCCTTCACATGGAGGCAGATTCGCGATAAGTTCGAGGCTTCCAACCCGGTCTTGCGGGCGGGTGAGATCGGGATTGAAGAATCGCGCTCGCAGGAGGTGTCCGCATTTCTCCGCCCGAATCCGAATCTCACCTTCATGGTGGACCAGATCGACCCTTTTTCGACGAATCCCTACCGGCCGTTCGGCTTTGCACTGCCGTTCGTATCTTTTGACTACCTCCACGAACGGCGCCACAAACGGGAACTGCGGCTGGAGAGCGCGCGGAAGGCCACCACCGTGGCTGTTTCGCAACAGCAGGACCTGGAGCGCACTTTACTGTTCAACCTGCACAACGCTTTCTCCCAGACGCTGCAAGCCAAGGCCGTGCTCGCCATTGCCAAGCAGAACCGCGACTACTATGACGATGTGCTGAAGATCAGCCGGCAGAGGCGCGACTCGGGAGATTTGTCAAAGGTGGATCTCTACCGGCTGCAATTGCAGCGCGTACAGTTCGAAGCCGATGTCCAGATGGCGGAAGTCAATCTACGGACGGCGAAGATCCAACTCCTCACCCTGCTTAACGACCATACCCCGCTCGATCAGTTCGATGTGACCGGTATCTTCGACTTCCAGGACCAGTTGCCGCCTCTCGCTGAACTGCGCGGGAGCGCCGCCGCGGCCCGGCCGGACCTCCGGGCGGCGCTCGAATCCGTGGATAAAGCACGGACCGATCATAAACTCGCCGTGGCCAACGGGTCGACGGACCCCGTGTTTGGCATGGACTACGCTCGCAATCCGCCTTTGCCGCACTACTTCGGAGTGAGCGTGAGCATTCCGCTGCGGGTGTTTGACCGCAATCAGGGGGAGAAGGCGCGAACGGACCTCGATATCCGGCGCAGTGAAAGGCTTCGGGATGCCGTGGAGGCGCAGGTCTATGGCGATGTCGAGTCCGCCTACGCCGCGCTGAACGGCAACCTGGCTTTACTGCGTCCGTATAAGAGTGAGTATCTTCCCAAGGCGACAGAGGTACGGGAGATCATCTCGTTCGCCTACAGGCGCGGCGCCGCTTCGCTGCTCGACTTTCTACAGGCGCAGAATGATTACCGCGCCTTGCAGGTGAACTACCTCAACCTGATCGGGGCGTATCTCATCGCCGCGAATCAGTTGAATATGGCCGTGGGACGCGACGTCATCCCGTAGGCGCGAAGCTCAGACCCGGAGCGTATCGCCGTCGCGGGCGGCCAGCGAGTAGAGAACGGGAGAGAGGAAGATCGACAGCAGCAGGCGGGATATGAGGCCGCCCACGATGACGATGGCGAACGGCTTTTGCGAATCGCTGCCGATGCCGGTGGACATGGCGGCGGGAATCATGCCGAGACAGGCCACCAGCGCCGTCATCATGATGGGCCGCAGGCGAAGGAGAGAAGCCTCCATGGTTGCGCGCGAGATGTCAACCCCTTCCGCCCGGAGCTTGTTGATGAAGGAATAAAGAATGACACTGGTCTGCACGGCGACACCCATCAAGGCGACAAACCCCAGCATCGAGCTGACGCTGAAGTTGGCGCCCGTAATCCAGAGCGCGAGCAGCCCGCCGACGGGTTCCGTCACAAGGACGCTGAGGAAGATGATGAGCGGGAATTTCAGGTTGCCATACAGCGCGAAAAGAATGAGGAGAATCAACAGGACTGTCAAGGGCAGAATCACGTTCATCTGTTCGCGCGAGGCAAGATAGTCCTTGTATTCTCCACCCCAGTCGTAGCGGTACCCCATGGGCAACGGCACGGCTTGTTCGACTTTGCGGCGGGCTTCCCCCACGGCGCCCGCGAGGTCGCGGCCTTCCACGCTGAACTGAATTCCAATGTAGCGCGAGTTGGCTTCACGGTAGATGAACGAAGCGCCGTTTTCCACCGACACATCCGCGAACTGGCTAAGCGGGAGATGATTCCCATCCGGCGTAGCGATGAGCAGGCTTTTGATCGAGTCGATGTCCTTGCGGAAGGGTTCCTGCATGCGCACCTGGAGGTCGAACTGGCGTTCTCCCTGGATCACCTGGGTGGCCGCTGTCCCGCCGATGGCGGTCTCGATGAGGGTATTGATGTCGCCGACATTGAGCCCGTAGCGGGCGATCTTTTCACGGTCCGGCTGAATGATGATGCTGGGTTGCCCCAGTTCGCGAACCACGGTGATGGCGGTAATGCCGCGGACCCGAGAGAGATGGTCTTTCACCTGCCGGGCTTTCGAATCGAGCGTCGCGAGATCGGTTCCGAAGATCTTGACGGCGAGAGAGCTCTTGAGACCGGTCTCCGCTTCATCGACGGCGTCCTCGGCGGGTTGGGTGTAATTGAAAATGATGCCTGGAAACGAAGCAAGCTTCCGCTGAATCGCTTTGATAAGTTCTTTCTTGTCGCGGATGGCGCCGGTCTTCCAGACCGGATTGTCGTAGGGCTTGAGGGAAACGAAGAATTCGTTGTTGAAGAAGCCCGTGGGATCCGTGCCGTCATCCGGGCGCCCAAGTTCGTTGGCGACGACGCTGGTTTGCGGAAAACTCAGAAGGATGTTGCGGATTTGGGGCGAGAGTTTCGCCGCCTCATCGAACGAGATGGTGTAGGGAGTGGTGGCGCGAACCCAAAGAGCGCCTTCATCGAGGTGAGGCATGAATTCGCCGCCGATGAGAGGAATCAGCAGGAGGGAGGCGCCGAAGATAGCCAGACAGACGGCTACGGTGAGCGCGCGGAAGCGCAGGCAAAGCCCGAGCACGAATCCGTACATCGACTGGATCCATGAAAACAGGCGAGCGCGCGGCTCGCGCACACCGCGGCGCAGAAAATAGGCGCAGAGAACCGGCAGCAGCGTCAACGTGCACAGCAGAGACCCGAGCAGGGCGAACGACATGGTGTCGGCCATCGGCTGGAAGAGCCTGCCGGAAGGACCGGCGAGAACGTAGATGGGAATATACCCCGCAATGATGACGGCAATCGCATAGAAGATGGGCCGCTCCACGTCCTTCGCGGCCATGCGGATCACCTCCGTAACGCTGTAATCCTGACCATGGCGCCGCGCCATCTCCCGGAAAATGTTCTCCACCATGACGACGGCGCCGTCGACAATAATTCCGAAGTCGATCGCCCCGATGGACAGCAAATTGGCGGGAATGCGCCGCCAGTCGAGACAGATGAAGGAGAACAGGAGCGCGAACGGAATCGCGGCGGCCACGATGAGCGCGCTGCGCAAATTGAGGAGCATGATGCCGAGAATCACCAGCACCAGCAGCATGCCGCGGAGGAGATTCCGTTCCACCGTGCGCGTGGTTTCGTCGATGAGATCGTGGCGATCGTAGTAGGCATGTACTTTCACGTCGGGCGGCAGGACGTTCCTGTTGAGATCATCCGTCACCTTCTCGATGCGGTCGAGAACCACCTGCGCCTGCTCCCCGACGCGCATGAGGATCACGCCTTCCACCGCTTCGTCCTGCCGCATGAATCCGAACTGGCCGAGACGAACGGCATGGCCGATGCGCACCTCGGCTACATCGCGGACGTAGACGGGAATACCGTTGTGAACGGAGAGCACGATGTTGCCGATATCTTTCGTATCCCGCACCAGGCCGAGGCCGCGGATATAGTAAAACTGCCCGCCCTGGGAGATGAAGCCGCCGCCCGCATTCGCGTTATTGCCGCTCAACTGCTGGACAACCTGAGGCGCCGTGATGCCGTAGGAAAACAGCTTGTTCGGATCGAGCAATACCTGGTACTGCATGGTGGCGCCGCCGAGCCCGGAGTCATCGGCGACACCGGAGACGGCGCGGAATTTCCGGTTGACCACCCAATCGTCGATGGTCTTCAACTCCAGCGGAGTACGGTCGGGGCTTTGCAGAACGTAGCGATAGATGAGGCCGCTCGGGCTGAAGAGAGGGGAGAGGCTCGGGGTAACGCCGCTTGGAACGGCGGCGCTCGAAACTCTCTCGAAGGCCTGTTCACGAACAAAATACGGATCGGCGGCGAAATCGAAGTTCATCTGAACCGAGGAGAGGCCGTAAAGCGAGATAGACCGCAGCGAATCGAGACGCGGAATTCCGTTCATTTCGATTTCAATCGGAATGGTCACCAGCCTCTCCACCTCCTCGGCCGCGTGCCCCGGCCATTGCGAAATGATTTCCACGTGCGGCGGTGAAAGGTCGGGATAGGCGTCGACCGGCAGTTTCCGGAACGAGATGGCGCCCCATGCCATCAACAGCAGCGATGCGACGACGATGAGGAACCGTTGGGAGAGGGCGAAGGAAACGAGACGCTCAATCATGGCCTGTGCTCACTGATTGCTTTCCGCGAACTGTAGGAACAGTCCGCCTTCCTCGACAATCTTCTCGTCATCCTTGAGTCCGCTCAATACCTCGGCTTTGCCGTTCTGTTGCTCGCCGGTGGTGATCAACCGCCGCGCGAATTGTCCGGGCTGTACTTCCACATAGACGAACGGTTCGTTCTCCGCGGTCCGCAGCACGGCGGAGACCGGAACGGCGAGGATGTTCTTTTTCGTTCTCGTGTGGATGACCGCCTCGACGAACGTGTCTTTCTTGAGCAAGCCTCGCGGATTCGGAGTGACGATGCGCACCGGGGTAGTTCGCGTGGGAGCGTCGACCATCGCGCCGATATAGGAAACCACGCCGTGGAATGGCTGTGGGATGGATGCATTGAACTCATCCACGAGGTCGCCTACGCGCACCGACGGGAGGTCGCGGTCAAAGATGTGACCCTGCACCCAGACGGTGGAGACATCGCTCACAAGAAAACACGTGGTCTGCCCTGCCTGCACCAACTGGCCGGGCGATATCAGCTTCTGGACTACCGTTCCCGCAATGGGAGAACGCACGGGGAGTTCGGGGTTGATGGAGGCCCCCTGTTGTTCCGCCTGATCGAGGTCCTGCTTGCTGATGCCGAAAATCCTGAGTGTCTGCAGGCTGTTTTGGACGTCCGTGGCGGTGTCGTTGTAGGCGGCTTGGACCGCCTCGAGGTCTTTCTCGGCGATGGCGCCGCGGTCGAGGAGTTCCTTGTCGCGGTCGAGCGACCGTCTGGCTAAATCGCGCTGATTGCGCGCCTTCTTGTAGGCGGCAATGGCAGCCGAGACATCCGGGCTCGAGACGTACAGGAGCGCATCGCCGCCGTGGACCATGGCTCCGGTGTCCACGAGGATGCGGGAGATGGGTCCGCTCACCTGGGTAATCACCTGCGTCGTGTGGCCGGCGTCCCAGTCGACCGTCCCGGTGGTGTGAACGGTGATGCTCCAGTCGGCTCTCCGCGGAGTGGAGATGATCAACCGGCCGAGTTGCTCGCGGCTCACGGTAAACAAGCCCGCCTGTTCCGGCGCCGGTTGCGCCGTGGCGGCGTAGGTGACTGCTTTTTCGCGGTTACAGCCTGGCTGCAGCATCGCCGCCCACGCGGCGAGCGCGATTATTTCGCACTTCCACACATTCCTTGCTCCTTTGAACCATATGCTGCAATTTCGGATCGCTTCGAAATGTCAGCAACTGGGAGGAGCACGGCCAAATGCGGTGGTCACCACCGGTTCGGCTGTGATTCCCGCTTGTTTCAATACCGGCTGGGCCTCTTGGGCTACCGGAGGCGGGATGCGAGGGACGCGGGCCGCTTCAATGTATGGAATCTGCCGGAAATGGCAAAGCGGGCAGCAGTGGGCGACGCCGTGCGCATGAATGCCATAGGCCAGGTTGACAGCAACAAGCAGGCCGCATGCGATGAGAACGTATGCAAAGCCGCCGTCAATCTTGACCCGGGCTTGTTAACCATCCTGTGACCGCAATTATATCAACCGGGGTGTCGAGCGGCGATTGAATGACAGCAGCATCCTCGCCGTGGAGCTTTTCCATGCCGAGCAGCCGCGGGCCTCGGCCGCTTGGGGGCATGCAATCCTTTTGCGGTGACGTGAGCCTTGCCCGAAGCGCGGCAACTACCTCCGGACGCTGCACGGGCCAAGTGCTTTTCATTTTCAACGCATCGACGATGCTCAGCGAACGCCCGTCGAGGAAGGTCACCTTGCGGGACGTTTGGCCGGAATGGAGAAAACCGGCGGATTCGATCGATACCGTTGTTCCGTCCGACCGGCGGGCCAAAGCCATACGCCTGAACGGAACCAGCGTTCCGTCCGGGCCAGGCTGGCTGATCATGAGTTCCAGGAAGAATGGCGCGGCAGTGACCTGAGCATTCGCCATTTGAACTACCCGTAGATATCTTGCGGCGTAGAATGTCGCAATGGCGCCGGTTAATAGCGCCGTAAATTGAAGTTTGCCTTTCGAGAGAAGAGTTAGGGTCATGATGCTGTTCCTCTTGTCCAGCCGCGGAAATAGCTGCATGAGGTTACAAAGTTGCAACCAAACCAATTGCATTCCAGCACGTTAACCGGAATGAAGCAACCAGGAGTCTCGTAGCGGACCATCTGGGTGCACAGCTTGAAGTAGGCGCACGCACCCGGTTCGACGCAGACTTGGTTGATCCCAAAGCCCATGTTCTGGCACTGCGCCGCGGCAGTTTGAAGACCGAGTACCCCGGCGGCTACGTGCGTCGCCAGCCAAAGCAAAGCTTTACGGTATCCGGATATACAGACCTCCTTGCCGTTCGGTAGTTTGATTCGATTTGACGACGACACCGTGTTTCGCTGGATTGCTGAGAGTTACGCCGCCAATACGAAACAACCGCCGTGAGCTTTCGTCTGAGGAATCAATCGCAGATCTTCACCAGCAGATAACCCAGTCTTGCCCGGCCGGGATCCATGAAGTGCGCGGTATTGCGTGGGACCACCACCATGTCTCCCGGCGCGATGGTGAAGTCGCGCGCGCCGGTTACGCCGGTTCCGCGAATCTCGCCAAGCGGTTCTTCCTTGCCGCCGATGAGCGTACCGTCGAGCTTCGCCCGCGCGGTCCCCAATCGCACGAAGTAAAGGTCGTCACAGGTTTGATGGACTTCCCAGGGGCCGTGCGCGGCGTTGTAGATCACATGGTTGATCAGCACCGCTCCGGCGGAATGAAGTGTTACGTTCTTAGCGGCGGTGGCGAGCGTCGCGTCAATCGCTGCCTTGGTGGCGACATCGGGCATGGGATGCGGTTCGGGGGCGGCTCCGATGCCAACGCCCATCCGGCGGGTGGCGGGGAAAACGCGGACGGCCACAAATTCAAAACGGCCCGAGGTTGGGTGGATCAGATATTCCGTGCCGCGCGGCACGCTGACCACATCGCCGGCGTTCACCTCGTGACGCCGGCCGGAGAGGGAGATATTGGCGGAACCGCGTCTCACGAACCAGAACTCGCCGGCCTCCTGGCCGGCGGCCCGCGCGTCCGCACCGGAGATGACACGAAATTGCACGGCGTAGTTGGTCTTGGCGAGAACATCCGCCGATTTCGAAGTCCGCGCGAAGATTTTGTCGATCCCGGCGCTCTTCACCACATCGCGGAGTTCGCCGGCCAACGGGCACACGCTCAGTAGCAGAATCGCAGTGAACCGCATGTTCCAAGCCTCCCGTGCAAACCGGATCAGTATACACTGCTGGGCATCGTTCGATTGCGGCGTTCGCGGCCGGGCGGCGGTTGCGCTTGGTATCATTTTGGTACGCATGGCAAGTCGTCTATTTTCTGCCACAAAACCGGTTGAGCAGGGGGAAATCTAACAGGATGACCACGCGCATCCTTGTTCTCGTGGCGTTTCTTACGCTGCCGGCGCGCCCCCAATCCACCCCGGCCGAGGATCCGGATTTCGCCGCCTCCGTCACGCAGTGGACCACCAGGCCTGAATTTCTCTCTCCTCTCGTCGCCCATCTGCCGAAGGTCGCCAACGTACCAACACCGAAGGACATCCTCGGCTACCACATCGGAACTCCACAGAAACTCACTTACTACGCGGACATACTCAAATACTACCGAGCGCTGGCGGCGGCGTCGCCGCGCGTGAAAATCATCGAGGCCGGCAAGACCGACGAAGGCCGCGATTGCGCCGTCATCGCCATCGCCTCGGAAGAGGCCATCAAGGATCTGGACAAGTATCGCGACGCGCTCTCCAAACTCGCCGACCCCCGGGCCATCACCGGCGCACAGGCGAAGGAAATCATCGCTTCCGCCAAGCCGGTCTACCATTTAATGGGCGGCCTCCACAGCAACGAAACAGGCCCCTCGGAAATGCTGATGGAACTCGCCTACCGGTTGGTAGCGGAGGATTCCGATCTCATCAAGCGCGTCCGCGACAACGTCATCGTCACCATCACCCCGGTGGCCGACCCTGACGGGCGCGACCGCTACCTGGACTGGTATTACGCTTACAAGATCAACGAAAAGACCGAAGACGACCGCCTCCCGGGCCCGCCATTCTGGGGCAAGTACGTGTATCACGACAACAATCGCGATATCAATTACTCGCAAGTCACGATGCGGAACCTACTCGCGTGGTACCTGCAATGGCATCCGCCCATCATGCACGATCTCCACGAGTCCGTCCCGTTCCTTTACACATTCAGCGGGCAATCTCCGCAAAATCCCACGCTTGACCCCATCCTTTACGCCGAGCTTCCCTGGTTTGCCAACTACGAACTCGCCACCATGGCCCGCTTCGGCATGCCCGGAGTGTGGACGCATGCGTTCGTGGACATGTGGTCTCCCGGCTACCTCGGCTTCATGTCGTCCAACCACAACGGCATGACGCGCATGTATGAGACCTTCGGCAATGGCGGCGGCAACACCATGAAGCGCAAGGTGGCGGGCGACCGGCGCGGCGGAAATGATGTCACGAAACGCGAATGGTACCGTCCGATGCCGCCCTACCCGGAAGTCGAGTGGTCCATGCGCGACAATACGAACTACAGTGAAACGGCGGTCCTCTCGGCTCTCCAGCTCACGTCGAACTTCCCCAAGGCCGTTCTCGAGAACTTCTATCAGAAGAGCCGGAATTCCATTGAATCGGGCCGCACGCAGGCTCCCTTCGGATACGTGATTCCCGGAGGCCGGAAGGATATGAACCGGGTGGCGCTGCTCGTGAATTTACTGCGGCGCCAAGGCATCGAAGTAGGGCGCGCCACCTCCGGCTTTCAGCTGAAAGAGGGGAGCTTCCCCGAAGGCTCGTTCGTCATCAAGCGCGATCAGCCATACGGACGCCTGGCGAAGATCCTGCTCGAGAAACAGTCTTTCCCCGACCCCAACCTCCGCACCTATGACGACACAGGCTGGACGATGGGGCTGATGACCGGCGTGCCCGTGAAAGAGATCGAGGATAAGGCGGTGCTGGCGGTCGCCGTCCAACCTGTTGGGAAATTCGAATGGAAGGGCGTTCTCAGCGGCTTTCCCGCGCGCTCGGCCTACGTCATCCCGGACTACGGCGCGAACGCCCTCATCACGTTGCGCTGCCGTTTGCGCGACCTTAAGTTTGAAGCGGCGGAGAAAGCCTTTGCCGCGGCGGGAGTGGAATACCCCGCCGGTTCGCTGCTGATTCCCGTCCAGGGTCCGAACGAGAACCTGCACCAGCGAATCAAACTCGCCGTGGAAGAACTCGGTCTTCCGGCCAGTTCGCTCGAAACCATGCCCGATGCGCCCCGGCACGAAGTGGAGATGCCGCGGCTTGCCGTATTCAGCACGTGGGGAAGCACGCAGGATGTGGGCTGGGTGCGCTACGCGCTCGATCAGTTCGAGATCCCCTACGATCTTATCTACAAGGAGCGCATCAGGAGCGGCAATCTACGCGCGGCGTATGACGTGATCCTGATGCCGAGCCAGGGCCGCGGCAATGGGAAGAGCATCGTGTATGACGTAGACGCGAGGGGCAGGATCCTCGCCTACAAGAAAACGGAGAAGTATGCCAACCTCGGCATGTACGGCGAATCGGAAGATATCAGCGGCGGGATGGGAATCGCGGGCGTGGCGGAAATCGAGAAGTTCCTCAATGGCGGCGGCGTCCTCGTCACGCTCGGCGAGGCAAGCTGGCTCCCGGCCGATTTCGGCCTCGCTCCCCGCGTGGATGCCGCTCGTCCCTCGCCGGCTTTCTACGCTCCCGGCCCAATTGTAAGCGCCGGTATCGAGCAGCCCACTCATCCGCTGTTCTATGGCTACACGGGCAAGACTATCCCCGTGCGCTACGCCAACGGCCCTCTGCTCACTGTCCCCGATCTGGATAAGAAGGAAGTGCTGCTGCGCTTTCCGGGAACCGCGGATTCCGTTCTGAGCGGTCTGATGAAAGGGGCCGCGGAAACGCGGAACAAGGCCGCCGTTGTTGACGTCCCGGCGGGAGCCGGGCGTATCCTCATGTTCGCCACGAATCCCTGCTATCGCTGGCAGAACCACGGCGAGTTCCACATGCTTTTCAACGCCATCCTGCATTTCAACGATATGCGGTAGCCGCATGGAGGCGAACTGGACCATCATCGCCGATGACCTCACGGGCGCGGGCGACGCCGGAGCCCCGTTCGCGGCGCGCGGCTATTCCACCTGCATCTGGCTTCACGGACACGCGCCGGCCAATCCTTCCAATTGTGACATCCCCGTTTTTGAAACCTCCAGCCGCCATCTCGATCCCGGGGAGGCGTACGCCCGCGTCCGGGCCGCGCTCGCCCTCGCCCCGGGCCGCCGCATCTTCAAGAAACTGGACTCGACATTGAAAGGCAATCTCCTGGCCGAACTCGAGGCAGTCAGAGACGCCGTTCCGGACGTCCGCATCATCCTGGCTCCCGCTCACCCGATGATGGGCCGGACCATCCGCAAGGGAGTGCTCTTTGTTCATGGAGAGGACAGCGGACAGCGGCTGCCGGAGGCGGAATGGCTCGAGCGCCTGGATGAACTGCCGGCAACCCTCGAGGATGACGCCGTCTACGCGGGTTCGGGCGCGCTGGCGCGGAAAATTGCAGCCACCCTGCCGCGCAAGCCCGATTCGTGCTTCCATCCGTGCCATCGGCGAGTGGCGGTGATTGCGGGGTCGCGCAACCCCGTTACGCTCGCGCAAGTGGAGTTGCTGCGCGCGCGGAACCTTGATGGCGTTTCTATTTTCGAAATCGAACGCGACCGTCTTGACTCCGCGGATTGCAAGAGCTTGTTATCCTCTTTGCCGCGTTCGGCCCTGCTGATCGCGGGCGGCGATACAGCGCGAGCCATCGCCGGCCATTTGGGAGCGGACGGCATCCGCCTTGCGGGTGAAGAGATTCCCGGCATTCCATGGGGCGTGTGGATGGGCGGTGACTTCGATGGGCTGCCCATCGCCACAAAATCAGGCGGGTTTGGTCAGATAGACGTGTTGGCCGGCGCGGTCCGGCTGTTAAGAGGAGAATCGATTTGAAACCAACGGTGGCCCTCACCATGGGAGATCCGGCCGGGATCGGCCCGGAAATCGTCCTGAAGGCTTTGGCCGAGGAGAGTCTTCGGGCGCTGGCCAATTGGATCGTCGTCGGCGACCGCAAGCCGCTCGAGATGATCGATGCCGCGGGTCTCGATGCGCTGGCGTCCGAGGCGGGAATCGCGTGGCGGGATCCGGGCGCCCTCGCGGGAGAGGACTTCGCCTTTGGCCGCCTCGATGCCCGCTGCGGCAAGGCAGGTCTCGAATATGTCCGTCTGGCCACGCTTCTTTGCCTCGAAGGCAAGGCCCAGGCCATGGTCACCGCGCCGCTGAACAAGGAAGCAGTGACGATGGCGGGCATCCCGTTCACGGGGCACACGGAATTTATCGCGGAATTGTGCGGCGGCAGCGAATCCCGCATGCTGCTGGTCAACGACCACCTGCGAGTCGCGCATGTGACCACGCACGTCCCCCTCCGGCGCGCCTGCGAACTGCAACCCGAGCGCATCCTGCGCACCATCGAACTCGCCACCGGCGCCGTACGGCTGATCGGATGCGCCGATCCGCGCGTGGCCGTCTGCGGCCTCAACCCGCACGCCGGAGAGCACGGCTTGTTCGGAACCGAGGATGAGCGGTTCATCGCGCCCGCGGTCGAGCAGGCGAAGGCGAAGGGGATCCGGTGCGAAGGGCCCATTCCTGGAGACACCGTATTCCTGAAGGCGGCCCGGGGCGGCTATGACCTGGTGATCGCCATGTATCACGACCAGGGGCATATTCCGATCAAGCTTCTGGATTTCGAACATACCATCAATGTTTCGATTGGAATTCCCATCATCCGGACCTCGGTGGACCATGGAACGGCATTTGATATTGCGGGGAGAGGGATCGCCGGCGCGGGGAGCATGAAAGCGGCGATGCGTCTGGCGGCGCGAATGGGAAGCAACCGGCTGTCACATATGTAAATTTGTCTCACTCGTAAATTTGCTCTTACGCCTGCCCCATTTCCGTCCGATTAGGACAATATGGCAGTAGCTGTGCGTTTACTCATCCTCCTCCTCTTCACATCCGCTCCTGCCGTTGCGCAAATCACCGGCGAGGTTCGCGGCACGCTCGCAGACCCCGCCGGAGCCGCGGTGGCCCAAGCCAAGGTGACCCTCTCGAGCAGCGAAACGGGGCAAACCCGGATTTTCAAGACCGATCCGGAGGGCCGCTATGCATTCCCGCTACTCAAAGTCGGCGACTATCAGATCACCGTGGAGGCGCCGGGATTCCGGCGCCTGGCCGCATCCGCCGGTGTACGCAGCGCGGAAGTGACCGTGGTCAACCTGAAACTCGAATTAGGGCAGGTGACCGGGCAGATCACCGTTACAGACGCCGCGAGCCCGCTCGACGCGCAGAGCGCCCAGCGCCAGGAGTCCTTCGCGGGCGGAGAGTTGCAGGATATCCCCGTCGTCCGGGACCCGAACGCCATCGCGCTGCTGCTGCCGGGTATCGTACCGGCCCCGGCGAGTTTCAATTCCGGGAGTTTCATCAGCAACGGCAACCGCGCGCGGGCGAACAATATCACCATTGACAACATTACGGCGACGGACATCTCCACCGCCGGCACGGGATCGACGAACAACGGGCCGTTGAACTTCTCGTCGCTCAAAGAAGTGAAGGTGATCACGAACAACTTCAGCGCGGAGTTCGGCCGAAACTCGGGCGCCCAGGTGCAGTACATCACGAAATCCGGAGCCAACCAGTTCCACGGAGAAGTGTATGAATACCTCCAGAACAGCGCTTTCAACGCGCGCGACTGGTTTGACCGCGGCGGCTCGGCGAGCGTCAACCGTTTCAATGAATTCGGCGGCGTCCTGGGAGGGCCCGTTATTCGCGACAAGACCCACTTCTTTCTTTCCGCCGAAGTAGTGCCCGTGCGGGGTCTCGGCGATACGCGCATTGCCTCCGTGCCGAACGCGGCCATGATCGCGAAGGTGACGGACCCCACGTCGAAGAAGCTGCTTGAACAGTACAAACTTCCCGCGCCCGAAACGGAAACAACCGCGGGAGGGACCGTCAGCCAGAGCGCGCCCAACGCGGCTGATTTCCACCAGTATTCGGTCCGCATCGATCATCAGCTATCCGCGCGCGACAGCCTCTACGCGCGCTTCGGAGCCGCGGGTCTCGACGCCACGGCGCCCTCGATCACCTTCGTGGGAACCAACCTGAACAACTTCGGCTTGAACTCGGCCAATAGCGTCTACAGCGCAAATCTCAACGGGACGCACGTGTTTTCCCCAGCCGTCATCAGCGAGTTCCGGGCCGGTTTCGGACGTACTACCCCGGTCTTTGGTCTTCTCACGGATGCCGCCACCGGCCCTCGGATCAACTTCGCCAACGGCGAGGTTTCGAATTTCGGGCAGGCGGACAACGCCCCGCAGGGGCGCATTCAGAACACGTGGCAGGCGGGGGATACGGTCAGCTTCACCAAGGGCGCTCATAACGTGAAGTTGGGTGGCGATTTCTACCGCTACCAGCTCAACAGCTTCCTCGATTCCCAAACCCGCGGCACATACACGTTCCTCGGTTGGGATGACTTCGCCGCCGGACGGCCCAGCGCGTTCTCGCAACGGTTCGGAAGCACGTTCCGAGGTCACCGCACGTGGCTCGCCGGAGCGTTCCTTCAGGATGATTACCGCGTGACGCCGCATCTTACGCTGAACCTGGGTTTCCGGATGGAGTTGTACGGCGCGGTGAAGGAAGTGAACCACCTGGTTTCGAACCTCGACCTCGACTGCCGGGACAGCCTGGGCGCGGCGGGCAGCGGACCCCTCGGATGCTTTACGGTGGGCGGCGCCGCCATCCATGCCGACGCCTATCCCCAACCGCGCACCGGCTTCGCCTATAATCCGCGCGGCGGCAAACTCGTCATCCGCGGCGGGTACGGGTTGGTCTCTGACTTCAATTATCTGAGCCCCATCACGGGGCAGCGTTCCCTCCCCCCGTTCAACTCGGCGGCAAGCCTCGGCGGAGCGGCGAGTTTCACGGGGGCGAACAGTTGGGCCGATCTTGTGGCGGGCACGGCAGCCGTGCAGCAGCAGGCAGGAACGATGGCGGGCGTTATCCGGAATGACGTGTTGAACTACGGCAACATCGTTCCCGTCCTCGACCCGAACCTGAAGAATCCGCAAGTCCATCAATGGAGCTTCGGCATGGAACGGGAGTTGCCTCAACACTTCGTGCTGAAGGCAGGCTATGTGGGAACCAAGGGCAACTTCCTGCAGCGCCTGCGCCCGCTCAACCTCAACGCCAACGTGCCTGCCGCCGCTACCAGTCTCAGCGACGAAGCCGCCCGCGCGGCGGAATTCCGCGCCTCCTATGCCGCTTTGAGCGGCGCCGCCACGCGTTTCAGTGGACGGATGGACCCGCGCTTCAATTCCGTGAACTACTACGACAACTCAGCCAATTCCAACTACCACGCTCTCGAGGTAACGGCATCGCGCCCATTTCGCGGAGGGCTTTCGCTGCATGTTGCCTACACGTGGGCCAAGTCCATCGATGACGTCTCCGACGCCTTGACCACTATTCCCAATGACAGCACGCAAGTCCAGAACCCCGGCAATGCGCGCGGCAACCGCGGCGTCTCGGGCTTCGATTTGCCGCACCGCCTTGTGGTGGCTCACGTCTGGGAACTGCCGTGGGGAAAGGGCCTGTCCAACCGTTTGCTGGCTCGCGGGCTGGGCGGATGGGGCATGTCCGGCGTCTCGGCCTGGCGGGCCGGATTCCCCGTCAGCTTCGAGGCAGGGCCGCGGCTGGGAGTGCCGAACATTTCCGTCTCCGATACTGCCGGTTTCATCCGTCCCAACACGCCGGGCGCCTTCGCCTTCCATCCGTTCCCGGCGGGCAGCCCCGCCGTGATGGCGGGTTATGCCTCGATGCTCGGGCTCACCCAGCCGCTGCTGGGAAATTTCGGAACACTCGGCCGCAATACACACCGTCTGAACGGCCTTTCCAACTTTGACCCTAAAAAGAGCAGTTAACCTGAGTTATTGAGTTTCGCATAATACAGTGACAAACAAGTCAAAAAGAAAGGCCAGCGTGTCGCAGGAAGGAATAGGGCAGATTGCGCGTGTGACCGAGTCTCTGTAAGCCACGCCTGAATGCCTTGTTTGCCTCCTCCAACTGGTCCGGACACAAGTTCGCCATCTCCCTGCTCTTGATGTTGTTCCACACTTGCTCGGTGGGATTAAGATCCGGTGCATATCCGGGGAGCCATTCAATTTGTAGCCAGAGACGCTGGCTCTGCAGGAACGCTTTCATCGCCCGGCTGCGATGAGCAGGCAGATGATCCCAGATCAAGATCACCTTCCGGCCACCGACAAATCGCTTCAACTGTTTGAGGAAATCAATCAGCGAGTCGCTGTTGTAGCTGTCCGGTTTGGTACGGGAAAACAAGCGCGTCTTGGCGCCATCCCAGCGGAAACCCAGAGCCGCCGCCACCGACGTCTTGCTCCAATGGTTTCCCCGCGGTTTCAGGATCGGTGTTTTGCCGCGCGGCGCCCAACTGGTGCGGACCGACGGCTGCTGCGTGAATCCGGCTTCATCGTGGAAGAAGATCCAGGCTTGTTGGCGAGCAGCGTTTTTTTTACCTCCGGCCAGCGCACGTTCTTCCAATAGTTCACCTTTTCCTGACTCCGCTCCTTAGCTTGCCGCTCGGGTTTTTGCGGGCTCCACTGGATCGATCCCAGAATCTTCCACACATGACCCGGGTGATACTTTTGCCCGGTAATGCGCTCAATCACCACCGCCACTCGGGTCAGCGTCCAATGCTCGGCGCTGAACCCATGCGCCGCGGCGCCGCGCAGCAAGGCGGTTTCCAGTTGCTGAAGTTGCCGGGAGGACAAGCGCGGTTTACGCCCCGCTCGTCCTGCGCCTTTGAGTGCTCCGGCGCCGCCCTTCTTCCACAGTTGATACCAGCGGGAAACGCTCTGTCGGGAGACGTTGAGTTGGCGCGCGACCGATGCCAATACCGTCTGACCTTTAGCGAAAAGACGCGATGCCTGCTTGCGTCTCTTCTCTAACCAAGAGAAATCGCGAGGCTGAGGCAATGCCATATCCAATGATACAGCCAGGGAGGAGGTGTGTCACTATACAACGCGATATTCTGTCACTCTATTATGCGAAACTCAATAGCTTGGAGCATCGGCGAGCCGGGCCTCGT
>JAIXKK010000031.1:0-3332 GCA_026954325.1 Bryobacterales bacterium
TCGATCAGGTCCCCCACCACGTTCCGCACTCCCTCCACAATCGAAATCGTGTTCGTGTCCCCGCCCTGCTTCAATATCGGCAGGTAGACCGAGCGCTGGCTGTCCACCCGTACAATACTCGTCTGGATCTGCTGCGCGTCTTTCGCCACCCCAACGTCCGAAATTCGCACCGGAGCCCCGTTCACCACCTTCACCGGCAGATCATTGATGTCCGCCACCTTCTCCACCAGGCTGTTCGTATAGAGGTTGTAATCTCTACCCCCTATCTGAATATCCCCCGCCGGCAAAATCAGGTTCGAGTCGTTCACCGCCCTCACCACGTCCATCGGGCTCATGTGATACGCCTCCAGCTTCAACGGATCCGCGTAGATCATCACCTGCCGGTACCGCCCCCCGAACGGCTGCGGCACGCTCGCCCCCGCCACCACCGCCACCTGGTTCCGCACGTTGTATTGCGCCAGGTCCCGCAATCCCGTCTCCGTCAACCCCTCTCCCTTGAACGTCACCAGACACACCGGCAGGCTCGATGCGTCTGACTTCAACACCACCGGAGGCAGCGTACCCGGCGGCAACCGCCGCAGGTTCGCCATCGCCAGGTTCGATATCGTTGTCACCGACGCGTCCGCGTCGCTCCCGGGCTGAAAAAACACCTTGATGATGCTCACCCCCGGCAACGAACGCGATTCGATGTGGTCCACGTTGCTCGCCAGCGTGAAGAACCGCTCGAACCGCCCCGTGATGTCCGCCTCGATCTGTTCCGGCGGCATCCCGTTATAAAATGTCGCCACCGCCACCACCGGTATGTTCATCGCCGGGAACATGTCCACCGGCATCTGCATCACGCTGTTGATGCCCACCACCAGCGTCACCAGGCATAACACGATAATGAAATACGGAGTCTGAATTGCAAAGCGGGACACGGTTTACTTTCCCCCCGCCGCTTCGAGCGTTACTTCTTTCGGAGCCACCAACTGCCCAACCCGAAGCTGATCCCGCCGCCCGATCACCACCATGTCCCCCTCCTCCAATCCCGCTATCACCTGCCGGTGGTGCGGGGTCTCGATCCCGCCCTGGATTTCGCGCCGCTCCAGCCTGTTGTCGCCCTTCACCACCATCACCGACAGCTTCTCCCCTTCGTGGTCCACCGCCCCCACCGGAACCGCCAACGCCTTTGGGATCTCCTTTAACGTGATCACCGCCTCCGCGAACATCCCCGGCACCAGCGTGCTCTTCGCGTTCTCCACGTCCACTTCCGTATCCATCGTTCGCGTCGCGACATTCACCCGCTCCGAAATTCGCGACACCCGCCCCGGAAATGTCCGCCCCAGCGACTGCACCCGGATCTCCACCGGCGCTCCCAGCCGCACCTGGCTCACCGCCGATTCCGGCACCGGCAGCACCAGGCGCAGCGTGCTGTTCTGCGACAACCGCACCAGCGGCATCGCCTGCGTGTGCGACGACGTCCCCGCCTGAATCAATCCCCCGTTGTCCGCATACCGCTTCGACACCACCCCCGCGAAGGGCGCCGCCACCTGTAAGTAGCTTTGCAGCGTCCGCGTCTTCGCTGCTTCCGCCTCGTTCACTTCCACCGCCTTCAACGCCGCCGATAACGCCGATTTCGCCGCGTCCACCTGCGACGCCGCCACCCGCGCCTTCCCTTGCGCGTCATCCACTTCCTGCTGCGCCACCATCCCCGGCTTCGTCTCGAACACCGCCGTCAGCCGTTCGCTCGTCAACTTCGCCAGTTGATACGTTGCCTCCGCCCGCTGCGCTTCGTTCTTCGCCCGCTCCACATCCGCCTTGCTGCGCTCAATCGCCGCCAGAATCCGCACCAGGTCGTCGTGCATCTCCGGAGCCTCCAGCGTCGCCAGTACCTGCCCTTGCTTCACCCAATCCCCGACGTCCACGTACATCTTCTTGATGTAACCGGATATCTTCGCCATCACCTCCACTTCCTGGTACGGCTTGAACTCCGCCGCCAACACCAGTTCCTGCGCCATCGGCTCCACCGTCGTCTTCGCCACCGCTACCGTCTGCTTAGCCGGAGCCGAGGCCGCCGTCACCGTCCCGGGCTGTTTGGATTTCGAGCAACCGGCCGCAATCATCACGGCCGCTATGAGTACGCTACGTATCTTTGCCATACACCCCTCTGCTCACATTCCTCTTACTGCCGCTTTCAGCCGTTCCAGTGAAAAATTGGACGAGCGGCAGAGATCCACAATCTTACGCTCCTTGGCCGCAATCTCTCTTACCGCCGCCACAAGTTCCTCCACGATCTCCACCGGTATCTTCAGCAAACCATGGCAATCCACCGCCACCAGTTCCCCGCACGATATCTCCAGTCCGAACAAACTCACCGGTTCTCCATGATCCACCATGTGCGCATAGGCGTGCGACACCGTCGCCGCGCCCCCATACAGCGGAAAGCCCATCTCCCGCACCGCCGGCAGATCCCTTACCGCCCCGTTCGTTACCGCCGCCGCGCACTCCATCGCCGCAAGAATCGCCGAGTGCACCTCCCCCACGAACGACCCCAACCCCGGTTCCCCATCCAGGTCCTCGATCAGCACAATCCGCGGAGCCTCCACCAAATTAATCAGATCCCACCAGTCCGTCCGCTCATAGTAGGACTGCCCCGTCATCGGTGGATTCGCCGTCTTCACCCGGCACGTCACCGCGCGCCCGAGCGCGGTCGGATAGTCGCCCGTGAAACACCGCAATCCCGGCCGCGTGAAACCTTCGTTCTTCAGCCGCAAACCGAATCGCTCAATCGCGTTCGCTATCGCACAGGTGTCAAACTGCCGCAATTCCTCGAGGGCCTTGCTCATCATGCCGCAATGATTCTCCTTCGCGCCGCGGTGCCTGCGGCCCTTCGCCCTATTCCACCCTTAAACTTTCTAACCTATCACGCCCGCCCAGGCTGCCGGTTTATCTTTCGATCTTCCCGCACGGCCCTTTAGGTCATCCTCCTGGTCGTATCTGCTGTGACTAAGATCACTGACGTTTTAGTATTGATAGGAGATCCTGGATTCATGTCAAACCAGGAATTGGACTTACGCGCAATCCCTCATGGCCAGCGGCATGGCCTTGTTTTTGCCGCCTTTGATGCATTGAAGGTGGATGAATCGTTCGTACTGATCAACGATCACGATCCAAATCCACTCCGCATGCAAATGGATTTCATGCGCCACGGCCAGCTTGGCTGGGAATACCTCGAACGCGGCCCCGAAGCGTTCCGGGTGAAGATCAGCCGGGTCGCCGAAGCGCGTGCAAAGAGCTAGCGGGAGTTTATTAAAACGAGAAGCGGACGAGCCGCAGGTTGTTTTGGATCA
>JAIXKK010000031.1:7646-20728 GCA_026954325.1 Bryobacterales bacterium
AAAAGACTCCCCGGGCTCGCCGGGAGCCTTCCATGGTGGTTCACAAGACGCTTACGTACGTCTCATGGTGCGCCCGGAGTGATTCGAACACCCGACCTTCTGGTTCGTAGCCAGACGCTCTATCCAACTGAGCTACGGGCGCAAAAAGCGACCCCTTCAGGCTATCACGATTCCCTCAAGTGAATCAATTTCTCCGCCCCCCCGGCTCACTCCAACTCGTCGAGCGCTTGAAGCACCAGCGCCGCGTGCCCCGCCGGCTTTACCTTAGAAAATACCTTCTTCACCACTCCGTCCTTCCCCACCACGAAGGTCGTCCGCTCCACCCCCATGTACTTCCTCCCGTACATGTTCTTCTCCACCCACACACCATACGCCTCCGCCACCTTGTGCTCTACATCGCACAACAGCGCGAACGGCAAATTGTACTTCTTCTTGAATTTCGCCTGCGCCCGCGGTTCGTCCGGCGAGATTCCCAACACCACCGCGTCCACCCCGCCAAAGTCCGGAAATCTGTCCCGGAATTCGCACGCTTCCTTCGTGCATCCCGGCGTGTCCGCCTTCGGATACCAGTAGAGCACCACATTCCGCCCCTTCAAGCTCGAAAGCCGGAACGGCCTCCCCTCATCCGTTAACAGCTCAAATGGCGGTGCGTTGTCGCCTTCCTTCAGCGCCATGATACGTGAAATTACTCCACCACCACCTTGGCGCCTTTGTGTGGCGTCTGTTTCGACAACTCTCCAATCCGCCGGTCGATCATCTCGCGTATCCCTTTCAAAAACTCGATCCGCGCGTTCCGGAAGTGCTGCCGGACCTCTTCATCCGGCCCCAACCGCTTGAACATCTCCGAAATCACCGGCCCCGCTCCCATGCACGCACAGCCGGTCTGCCGCCCGCCGCAGGTTTCCGTTGTCTTCTCTTCCGTCATGCTGCATTCTCCTTGAGCACTATCGTCAATACCCCATTATCCAGCCGCGCGCGCACCGGCGCCAGGGCCGCCATCGTCGTCGGCAACCCGATGTGCCGCCGCAAACTCCCAATCTCCACCACCAACTCATCGTCTTTCTTGAACAGCCCGATCTCCTGTCTCTCCGTGAACGGCATCTGGAGCCGTACCTCGTAATGATCCTCTTCTTTGGTGAACGTGTACGGCCGCTCCGTCCTCACCAGCGCCGCCGGATCCTCCCCATTCGGATACAGCATCTCCGCCAGTTCCTCCAGCCGCTCCGTACCCAGCATCTCCCTCGGGAAAAGTTCCACGCGCTTCACCGGCACCGGCGCGAAATACGAGTCCAT
Source organism: Bryobacterales bacterium (assembly GCA_026954325.1). GTDB lineage: Bacteria > Acidobacteriota > Terriglobia > Bryobacterales > Bryobacteraceae > CADEFT01. The sequence goes on from JAIXKK010000031.1 coordinate 8,940, forward strand.
AATCCGCAGAATCCTCTGCTGCGACTCGCGCCAATCCCGGAAATACTCATCGCTCACCCGCTCCGGCAGAAGCCGGTTCGCCACAATCGTATCCACCGTCAGCCCATGTAGCGAAAAGTAGACAAACGCCCGCTGCGTCTCTCGCAGCACCATCTGCTCCGCGTTGGTAATCAGCCGCACGCTTGTCGTCCGCGGGTCTTCCAACACCTCGCCGATTCCTTCCAGTTTCGCGAACAGGTCCTGTATGTTCCGGAAATATGTATCCGGCGGCAGTTCCACCGGCGATACCCGGTTGGCGATCGGCCGCACCGCCTTCAATAGGCTACGCTGGAACGGAAAGATGTGCTTCATATACCAATCCAGCGTGTTCGGCATGCTCACAAACCGGATCGACTCCGCCGTCGGCGCGCAGTCGAGCACCACCACATCGTATGACTGATTCCGCCGGTACTCGTTCACGTACAGCATCGCGCTCAACTCTTCCATCCCCGGAAGAATCGCCAACTCCTCCGCCTCTACGTTGTTGATGCCCGTCGCCCGCAGCACCGCCACGACATATGAGGAGATCTCCTTCCAATGCCGCTTGATCTCCTTTTGGATGTTCACCTCGAGCAGCGACAGGTTTTCCCGCAACTCCAGCGGATCCGCCGTCCGCCCATGAAACAGATCTCCTCCCAAATCGAAACTGTCCGCCAGACTGTGCGCCGGATCGACGCTCATCACCAGCGTCCGGTATCCCATCTTCGCCAGCCGCGTCCCCGTCGCCGCCGCCAGGCTCGTCTTCCCCACCCCCCCCTTTCCGCTGAACAGTAATATCCTCATATTTCTATTGACGCTCCCAACCGATTTCTCGCTTCAATTCCACCGGTAGCCGCTCTAAATCCTTCACTGTATCGATATCGAACCACGGCGCCCCCACCTGCACCGCCAACCCGCGCCGTAGAGCCCCCGCCACCGTGTCCGCCAGCGCATGCGCCGTCGACCACCTCACCCCGTCGAACATGCCCGCTTCCACCCTCCCGCAGCAGATTGCATAAAAACCTCCGTCTTCCGCCGGGCCAAGCGCCACGTCCGCCTCGCTCCGCAGCAGTGCCCGCAGCCGCTCCGCCGGCAATCCCGTCGTGTCGCTCCCCACAATCATCGCCTTCGGCCGTCCGTTCGCCAAAGCTTCCGCCAGCGCCGCAAACATCCGCTCCCCCAGGTCCCCACTCGTCTGCAATCTCCGCGGAGCCGCCTGCGGCCATGCCATTGTTTCCTCGTCTGTGCACAATTCCCGGTCCGCCTCCCCCAACTCCCCCAGCAGCACCCACATCTCCCCCACCAGCGCCTCATGCACCTTCGCCGCCTGTTCCCCATCAAGCGGCGGCATCAGACGTGTCTTTACCTTCCCCGCCACCGGAGCCTTCGCAAACAACAGAATCACCGGTCTCCCCGCGTCTTCCACCTGCTTAAAATCCTTTCACAACCGTATCTTTCCGTCAGCCTACCACGTCTTCCTATTACGCTTGCTTCACGTTTTCGTGTAGAATGAATACTCGGCTATTCGCCATCACAGGAGAAACTGGTTTCCCATGATGAAAATGATCGCTCCCGTTGGTATCGTGGCCGCCTTGTTGGCGGCTAATCTGCTGTCCGGCTTTCAGAAAGGCGACGCGGCCAAGGGTGACGCCGCCAAGGGTAAAGAAACCTTCGAACAATGCAGCGTCTGCCACAACACCGACAGCACCGAAAAGAAAATGGGCCCCGGGCTCAAAGGCCTTTTCAAGCACGAGAAGCTTACCAATGGTAAGCCGGTCAATGAAGCCAATGTCCGCGCCATCATCAATACCGGTGGAAACGGCATGCCTGCCTATGAAAGCATCCTCAGCGATGAGGAAAAAAACGACATCATCGCCTACCTCAAAACCCTCTAACTCCACCAATTTCCAAACCTTCTCATCTCCAGGGGCAGGTTGAGATTCGCCTTCCGGAAGTGTTACATTGGAAGACGTCCGGCCTCCCTCTCCTAGCGTCCCCATCGTCTAGCCCGGCCTAGGACACCGCCCTTTCACGGCGATAACGCGGGTTCGAATCCCGCTGGGGACGCCATCTTCCCTCTTTACATTCCCAGGTAACCACGCGATTCTCCGCCGCGCCTATCTACTCAGAAGGCTTCCTCTCCCGCCCGTCGAAATATTGGCCTTCCCGAATCACCATGCGTCACCATTGGATATTCGTGTGTCTGCTTGCCGCGGCGCCCCTTTCCCTCGCCCAGCGGGTGGAAATCCGCACTGCCCCCACCTGGAAAATGCCCGCCCAAGTCGATTCCAACAGCCCCGCATTCTGGCGCGGCGGCACATTCCATCTCATCAACTCCATCGGTAGTTCCCTCATCAGCCACGGCGGCGATCAGTTCTCTCTCTCCACTCCCCAGCCCGTTCACATCAACTCGGATACCCACTTCCCCATGTGGATCGAAGCCGTCTGGCAGGACCCGAACGGACCCCTCTACGCCTGGTATCACCACGAACCCCCCGGCCTCTGCCCCAACTCCAAACTCACCGCCCCCGAAATCGGAGCCCTCGTCTCCACCGACGGCGGCAATTCCTTCACCGACCTCGGCATCATCCTCTCCGCCCCCGACCCCATCGACTGCTCCGCGCAAAACGGATTCTTCGGCGGCGGCCATGGCGATTTCTCCGTAATCCCCGATCGCGACGGAGCCTATCTCTACTTCTTATTCGATAACTACGGCGGCGATGTCTCCACCCAGGGCGTCGCCATCGCCCGCATGAGCCTCGACTACCGCGCCAGCCCCGCCGGAGCCGTCTGGAAATACTATGACGGCGGCTGGACCGAACCCGGCCTCGGCGGCCATCTCACCCCTGTCTTTCCCGCCGCCGTTGCCTGGCAGAGCCCCGGCGCCAACTCCTTCTGGGGCCCCTCCATCCACTGGAATTCCTACCTCGAATCCTACGTCATCCTCATGAGCCACTCCTGCTGCTCCCCCAATTGGCCTCAGGAAGGCATCTACGTCACCTTCAACCCTGATCTCTCCAACCCCGCCGGCTGGTCCCCGCCCGGCAAAATCCTCGGCAAAGTCGATTACGACGCCGGCTTCTACCCTCAGGTCCTCGGCATCAATCCAGGCGAAACCGACACCCTCGCCGGCCCCATCGCCCGTCTCTACGTCCACGGCCGCTCCGATTGGGAAATCCTCTTCTGGAAAGACTCCCCGCCCCCCTATACCGACCCCGACCCCAACCCCGGCCTCGAACAGGACCCAATCCTCCTTCTGCCCCTCGCTCGCTGACATTTAGCCTCACCAGCCCCGACTCCCAAAAACTCTGCGTCTCTGCGTCTCTGCGCGAAAATTTGTTACCTTCACCGCTACGTGCGGATCTCTCATTTCATCAAGATATCCTGCCCCACAAACAAAAAGGGGCCGGCCCCCGAAGGAACCAACCCCAAATCAAACCAGCGCCCGGCCCTAAGCCGTCCGCGCCACTTCACTCTTATCGCTGATTGCCGCCTGCGCCGCCGCCAGCCGCGCGATCGGCACGCGATACGGCGAGCAGCTCACGTAATTCATCCCCACCCGGAAGCAGAACTCCACCGAACTCGGCTCCCCGCCGTGCTCGCCGCAGATCCCGATCTCCAGGTCCGGACGCGTCGCCCGCCCGTTCTCTACTCCATACTTCACCAGCTTGCCCACGCCCTCCTGATCGAGCACCGCGAACGGATCCGCCTTGAAAATCTTCTTCTCCTGGTAATCCTTCGAAAAGCTCGCGTAATCGTCGCGCGACAAGCCCATCGTCGTCTGCGTCAAATCGTTCGTTCCGAAGCTGAAGAACTCCGCCTCCGCCGCCACCCGGTCCGCCGTCAGCGCCGCCCGCGGAATCTCGATCATCGTCCCGATCATGTACTCCTGGTCCTGCATCCCGGCCTTCCCCAGCACCTCGTCGGCCACCTTCTTCACAATGCTCTTCTGATTCTGTAACTCCTCCACCCCGCCGATCAGCGGGATCATCACCTCGGGAATCACCTTCACGCCCTTCTTGGCCACCTGCGCCACCGCCTCGAAGATCGCCCGCGCCTGCATCTCCGTGATCTCCGGATACGTGATCCCCAGCCGGCATCCGCGGTGCCCCAGCATCGGGTTGAATTCGTGCAACTGTTCCACCCGCTTCAGCAATTCCGGCAGGCCCTTCTTCAACTCGCCCACCGTCATCCGGTAGCGCGCCGCCATATCCTTCTTCGTCTTCACGTCCGCATGCGGCAACTTCGCGATGTCCACCATCAGATCTTCCCGCTTCGGCACGAACTCGTGCAGCGGAGGATCCAGCGTCCGGATCACCACCGGGAATCCGTCCATCGCCTTGAACAACCCCGCGAAATCCGCCCGCTGCATCGGCAGCAGCTTCTGCAGCGCCTTGCGCCGGCCCTTCTCGTCATCCGCCAGGATCATTGCCTGCACGTGCGGCAGCCGGTCCTCGCCGAAGAACATGTGCTCCGTGCGGCACAGCCCGATCCCCTCGGCCCCGAACTTCCGCGCCTGCTTCGCGTCCCGCGGAATATCCGCATTCGCGCGCACTCCGAATTTGCCCCGGAACGCATCCGCCCAGCTCATGAACTCCGCCAGCACGCCCGATGTCGGATCGGGCTCCAGCGTGTGCGCCTGCCCGGCGTAAATGTCCCCCGTCGATCCATCGAGCGACAGCCAATCGCCTTCCTTCAGCGTTACCTTCTTCCCATCCACCACCACGCTGATCGTCTGGCTCCGCTCCTCCACGCTGATCGACTCCGCGCCCGCCACGCAGGGCGTTCCCATGCCCCGCGCCACCACCGCCGCATGGCTCGTCATTCCCCCGCGCGACGTCAGAATCCCCTTCGCCACTTCCATGCCGTGAATATCGTCCGGCACCGTCTCCTTCCGCACCAGCACCACCGGAGCCTTCTTCGATTGCTCCACCGCGTGGTCCGCCGTGAACACAATCCGCCCTACCGCCGCGCCCGGCGACGCCGGCAGTCCCTTCCCCAGCTTCGTCAGACTCTTCAGCGCCTTCCCATCGAGCATCGGGTGCAGCAGTTGATCGAGTTGCGCCGGCTCCACCCGCATCACCGCTTCCTTCTTGTTGATCAACCCCTCATGCACCATCTCCACCGCTATCCGCACCGCCGCCGGTCCCGTCCGCTTCCCGTTCCGCGTTTGCAGCATCCACAGCTTGTTCTTCTCCACCGTGAACTCGAAATCCTGAATGTCCCGGTAGTGCTTCTCGAGCATCGCCGTGATGTCCCGCAACTGCTGGTACACCTCCGGCATCACCTTGCCCAGCTCCTCGATCGGCCGCGGCGTCCGGATTCCCGCCACCACGTCCTCGCCCTGTGCGTTCACCAGAAACTCGCCGTAAAACTTGTTCTCGCCCGTCGCCGGGTTCCGCGTGAAGCCCACGCCCGTCGCCGACGTCTCGCCCATGTTCCCGAACACCATCGCCTGTACGTTCACCGCCGTCCCCAAATCGTGCGGAATCTTGTTCATGTTGCGATAGTAGATCGCCCGGTCGTTATTCCACGAACGGAATACCGCATCGCGCGCCATCTCCAGTTGCTGCTTGCAGTCCTGCGGAAACTCGCGCCCGCTGTGCTTCTTCACCAGCTTCTTGTACTCTTCAATCACCGCCTGCCAGTCCGCCGCCGAAAGTTGCGTGTCCAGTTTCACCCGCACCTTCTTCTTGCGCCCTTCGATGATGTGCTCGAACTCGTCTTTCGCAATCTCCAGCACCACCCCGCTGAACATCTGGATGAACCGCCGGTAGCAGTCATAGGCGAACCGCTCGTCGCCCGTCAGCTTCGCCACCGCCTTCACGCTCTTATCGTTCAAGCCCAGGTTCAGGATCGTGTCCATCATCCCCGGCATCGAAAACTTCGCGCCGCTCCGCACGCTCACCAGCAGCGGATTGTCCGCATCCCCCAGCCGCTTCCCGATCCGTCCTTCCAGAATCCCCAGCGCCTCGTACATCTGCTCCGTTATCTCTTCCGGAACGCGGTTCCCGGCCTCGAAATACAGGTTGCACACCTGGCAGGCGATCGTGAATCCCGGAGGAACCGGCACGCCCGCGCGGCTCATCTCCGCAAGGTTCGCTCCCTTGCCCCCGAGAATATCTTTCATCTTGCCTTCGCCGTCGGCCGTCCCGTTGCCGAACGAGTAAACGTACTTGCTCATACCTGAATATCTCTCCTTAATATGCCTTCCATTAGAAACTGGTCACGATCTCCGAAAAGTCGGCGATCACGGAAAATTCGGTTAATATATTCGCCAGAAGCGTCAGCCGGTTCCGCCTCACGTTCTCATCCGGCGCATTCACCAGCACCTTGTCGAAGAACAGGTCCACCTTCGGCCGCAATGACGCAATCAGCGCCAGCGCCGTGCGATAGTCCTTCCTCCCCCGGAATGTGGCCACCTGCGTCCGCAGATCTTCGAACGCCGCCGCCAGCCCGGCCTCCGGCCCCGCCTCCAGCAGATTCCCATCCACCGCCCCGCCGCCGCCTTCGAATTCAGCCTGCCGCAATATGTTCTTGATCCGCTTGAAACTCGCCGCCAACGGCTCGAAATCCGCCGTCGGCCTCACCGCCTGAATCGCTGCCAGGCGCTCTCCCACATCCGGCAAATCGTCATGCCCGGCCGCCAGCACCGCGTTCACTTCATCGTAAGCGAACCCTCTCACGTCCTTGAAGTAATACCGCACCCGGTCCAATAAGAACTCCTGCAGTCCCTTGTCCCCCGCTGCCAGCCTGGCCAGCGGAATCGACAGCCCGCTCTCCACCAGGATCTTCACCACCCCCTGCGCCGCCCGGCGCAGCGCGAACGGATCCTTCGATCCGCTCGGAATCAGCCCGATCGCAAAACACCCCCGCAGCGTATCCACCTTGTCCGCCAGCGCCACCAGGCAACCCTCCGCCGTCGACGGAATCGGACCCTCCATGCTCACCGGCTTATAGTGGTCATAAATCGCCTGCGCCACCGCCTCGTCTTCCCCCTGCGCCCGCGCGTACAATCCGCCCACCACGCCTTGCAGATCCGTGAACTCCTTCACCATGTCCGTCGTCAGGTCGCACTTCGATAACAGCGCCGCCCGCTCCGCCGCCGCATTGCCCCCCAATTCCTTCACCACGCCCACCAATCGATTCGTCTTGTCCAGGTACGACCCCAGCTTCGCCTGGAACGTCACATTCGCCAGATCCCCCACCCTCTCCGCCAGCTTCCTCCGCTGATCGAACTCCCAGAAAAACCGCGCATCGTTGAACCGCGCCCGCAGCACCCGCTCATTGCCCTGCCGCACCAGCCCATCCGGATCTTCCTTGATATTCATCACCGCAATGAAGTGCGGAGCCAGCTTCCCCTTTCCATCCGTCACCGAAAAATACTTCTGGTGATGCCGCATCACCGTCACCAGCACTTCCTCCGGCAGCGACAGATACCCGGCATCGAAGCTCCCCAGAATCGGCGCCGGCCACTCCGTCAGATACACCAGCGTCTCCAGCAGCGCCTCGTCCATCTTCGCCAGCAGCCCCCGCCCCATCAGCAACTGCGAAATCCCGGTGAGAATCATCTCCCGCCGCTTCGCCGCTTGCACTATTACCCCGTAATCGGCCAGTTGATCCACATAATTCTCAGCATTCACCCCAACCGTCGCCGCTCCCAAATGCCGGTGCGGAGCCGTGTAATACCCCGCCGCCACCCCCGCCACCTCGAACGGAACCGTATTGTCCCCGTGCAGCGCCACAATCCACCGGATCGGCCGGATGAACCGCACCCCGTTCTTCCCCGTCCAGTACATCGTCTTCGGAAAATAGATCTTCGGAATCAGCGCGGCGATCTGCTCCCCCAATACCCACTTCGCCGCCTGCCCCTCCGTCCGCTTCCGCACCGCCACATATTCGCCCTTCGCCGTCTTCTCGATGTGTAGCTGCTCCACATCCACGCCGTTCTTCCTCGCGAATCCCATCGCCGCCCCGGTCGGCTTTCCGTCCTTGAACGCCGCCGCCTTCGCCGGACCCGTCACCAGTTCCTCGGCGTCCGGCTGCTGCTCCAATACCTCATCGAAGATCGCGAAAATGCGCCGCGGCGTCCCGTCCGCCACTCGCAGTTTCCCGCCCAGCCGCTGTTCGGTGAGCATCTTCCCCACCATGGCGCGGAACTGCTCCACCGCCGGCGCGATCATCCAATCCGGAATCTCCTCCACCCCAATCTCGATCAACAGCGGAGCGGTACTCATTGCCCCACCTCCGCCGCCGCCGGCATGTTCTGATCCAGCCACATCCCGGCCACCCCCACCGCCAGCTTCCGCACCCTCCCGATCACCCCCACGCGCTCCGTCACGCTGATCGCCCCCCTCGCGTCCAGCAGGTTGAACAGGTTCGAGCACTTCAACACCTGGTCATACGCCGCCAGCACCGGAAACCGTTCCTTTCGCGGGAAACCCTTGTAGCCCTCCGTCAGCCGCTGGCACTCCTTCTCATATAACTCGAAAAGCCGCCATAGCGTCCCCACGTCCGCCATCTCGAAGCTGTACACCGAATGCTGCAACTCCTCGACGTGCCGCACCTCGGCGTACTTCACCTCCCGCGTCCAGTCGATATCGAACACGCTGTCCTTCCCCTGCAGGAACGCCACCAGCCGCTCCAGACCGTAAGTGATCTCCGCCGGTACCAGATCCAGATCAATCCCGCCGCACTGCTGGAAATAGGTGAACTGCGTGATCTCCAGCCCGTCCATCATCACCTGCCACCCGATTCCCCACGCCCCCAGCGTCGGCGACTCCCAGTTGTCTTCCTCGAACTTCAAATCGTGCTTCGTTAGATCAATCCCGATCGCCTCCAGGCTCCCCAGGTATTGATCAATGATGTCGTTCGGCGACGGCTTCAGAATCACCTGCAACTGCTGGTGCTTGTACAGCCGGTTCGGATTCTCCCCGTACCGCCCGTCCGCCGGGCGCCGGCTCGGCTGCACATACGCCACCCGGTATGGGTTCGGCCCCAGCACGCGCAGAAAGGTCTCCGGACACATCGTGCCCGCCCCCACTTCCACGTCGTAGGGCTCCTGGATGATGCAGCCCCGGTCAGACCAGTATCTTTTTAGTTTGAAGATTGTTTCCTGGAAGGTGTCCATGCGGTAGCCAACTGCTTTGTCAGAGATTCTCTAACATCGGCGCGCTCTGCAGACGGCGCTCCGTTTGTTCTTCGATAAGGCGGTTGATCAATTGGCGCAGGTCCGCGGCAGTCTGCCGCGTCCATTCCCGCGCCGTCAGGTCTCGAATCGGTGTCTCGTACATCTCTCGCGCAATCTCGAGCGACTCCGGCTTCACCCGCAACGCGGGCAAAAAACCGGCCAGCCGCACTGCCCACAAGCCGAAATACAACACCGCCGGCCACGCCGCCGCCGGATTGCCCTTCTGGGTCTGCAGATACTCCAGAACCGCAACCAGCAGCCGGAAATGCCGCTCATTCGCTTCGCCCTGCGGCAACAGCTCATCCGTCACTTCCGCCATGTAATCCAGCGCCACTCCCGTCTCGAAATTTCCCAGCAGAGTAAATGGAGATCGCACCAGTTCACACGAATCGAGCGTGGTCAGCTCCCGTGTTTCCCGCTGGAAATAGTGCATCCGCACCAGCGACAACCGTTCCAGCCCGGCGCCAAAGGCGCTCTTGGGCCGCCGCGCTCGTTTCGCGACGCCCCGCAACTTCCCCTGATCCCGGGTGAAGAAGCTGACAATCAAGTCCGCCTCTCCGAAAGGATACGTTCTTAGAACGAATGATTCACTGATTCGGGCCGGCACCAGCGACCACTTTGAATCTTCAAGGTTACCATATTGCCCCTCGCCCTTACCGCGCCCAACTCGTCATTCGCGAGTCAATCGCCAAGTCGCCATACACCCACACTTGCGGCTGGGGCTACGGTCGCCTGACCAAACGGCCTCAAATAGCCTACACTCGAAATCGCAGGAGAGCCGAACACCGAATGAGCTTCACAGACCAGGATAGAAACTGGATTGCAGAGCAACTTCGCGAAATGCAAACCCGCTTCGAGATCCGCATCGAGCACGTAGAGACCACCCTCCTCACCGAGTTTCATAAGTGGGCTTCACCCGCCGAGGCGCGGGCGCGCACGCGCGCCGCTGTCCTCCGTGCCATCGACCTCGAGATGGAGCAACTCTCCGATCGGGTAAAGCCGCGCCATGACCGCAAAGCCTCCTGAAACCGCTGCCATCGGCCTGCATTCTCTCACGCTCCTGCTTTCGCGGCTCACCCACCCACACATTCGCCGTATTGTCCCCCATGCTGTAGATCAGAAAATCTCGCGCCGCCGCCGGCCCGAATGACACGGCATTCGGAATCGGGTTCCTCACCGAGTGGAACGGATGCACTTCGAACGCCGCGCCAACCGGCCTCTTGCGGACAGCATCGAGCCGTTGCGCCCAAATCAATTCCTCCAGCGTCTTGCCCTCCACGAACTCCATGGCGATGAAGTCCGCCCCGTCATGCGTGCCAATCTCGTAAATGGTGACGATGTTCGGATGATTGAGAGCCGGCGCCGCCTTCGCTTCCGGAACAAACCGGCGCTTCCGTTCCAAATCCAGGGTCCGGTCCCGCGGAAGCACCGTCAGCGCCACCGCCCGGTCCAGGCGCGTATCGAAAGCCTTACGCACCACACCCATCCCGCCGCCCGGCCGCGCCAGCATACTCCACGAATCTGCTCCCCTCTGCGAGCTCCGCGGCTCTGCGAGAACCCTCTTCTCCTCGCACCCCCATTGAACTAAACTATATATTCACCACCAATTCAAATTTTTTTCTCGCGTATTTTCAATCAAAATCCATCGCGATCTCCGAGAGTCCCCAATCCGCGCCTGTATCCTATGGCCGGAGGTTTAGTAGAATTGTCCGCTCTTCCCTATCCCACTTACGGCATCGCCAGTCTCTACCTGTATCCCGTCTTTCAGACGCGCGAAGCCTATAAACAGGCCACGGGCATGGATGCCCCGCCTTATGACGGGAACAAGCCCGTCAAGTCGTGGTTTGACCCCGCGGCCATGAGCTACCCGAAACGCAAAATCATCTATGACAACGTCATCGCCTATGCGGACAACGGCGCTCCCCTTGCCGGTCCCGATGGGAAGCCCGTCCTCGAGCCGCTGATGCTCGATCGCGAAGACGCCGCCAGGGTGAACATCCCCATCAAGGCCCCGGGGTTGCCCGATCAGCCCGTTACCGGCCTCGAAATCCCCGTGCCGCTCCGCCCGCTCGAGCCGAATGAGGAACTCTATTTTCAGTTCGGCGGCATCGCCGCCGTCAAAAATACCGATCTCTTCGGAAAACTCGAAACCGGCTTCTCCATCGAAGACCGCGCGCTCCTGCGGGCCATCGCCGAAAAACTCGGCGTTCCCCGCTAACTCCCAACGGCCAGGGGCGGGCCTCCCGCCTGCCCCGTTCTTCACTCAATGCGGCAAAAACACTACCCGCACCAGAATCTCGCTGTTCGTCGGCTTCACCTTCACCCGCACGTCTTCGCTCGATCCGTAGCGCGCGCTCCCGCCCGGCGTGAACGTGATCTCCAACTCCGTCGATTCGTTTGCCTTCAACTCCGTTCGCGCCAGCTTCGCCGTCACGTCCTTCGCCGCAAGCGGAGCCAGTTCCAACTCCACCGGACCTTCCATCCGGTTCGTCACCGTCACCGTGCGGATCTGCTTCACGTCCATCGCCATTCGCACCGCCGCCGGCTCCGCCGTCACCATCTTCATCAGGTCCTTCACGCT
>JAIXKK010000176.1 GCA_026954325.1 Bryobacterales bacterium
CACTACGGCCGTTGGTTCAATAGCCCCGGTTACGGCTGGTGTTGGTGGCCTGGCGGCTCCATGCGTCACTATTACTCTCCCGCTGTCGTCGGCTTTGTGGGCTTCCACATCGGCAGCGTGGGCATAGGTTTCAGTTTCGGGAACGTCGGCTGGGTGCCGCTTGCGCCTTACGAGCCCTTCCACCGCTGGTGGGGTGGCGGCTGGAGCAGCTGGTACGGCGGCGGCTACCGGAACAATCGCACCTACGTTGACAACAGCGTCAACATCGTCAACAACGTCAACATCACGAATGTGTACCGCAATGCACGCGTCGACAACGGAGTCACCGTGGTGAACGGAGATTCGTTCCGCCGTGGCGCGAGTGTCAACCCGATCCGTGTTTCGAGCGATACGCTGCGGCGCGGAAACATTGTGCAGGGCAACCTACCGCTGGCGCCGGATCGCGGCAGCCTGCAATATAGCAGCCGCGCAGTGAATCGCGGGCAGGTGGAAAGCCGCTTGGCCAGCACCGAAAACCGTCAGTTTTACTCTCGCGTTCCGGCCACGCGCACGGAGCGTCCGAGCTTCGACGCACAGCGCGCGGCAATGGAGGGCTACGAACAGCGAACGTTTGGGCGTGGCTCCAGTGTGAATGGCGCGACAGGCCGCGCGGGCAGCGTTCCAGCGGATAACACCGCGGCGGCTGCTTCCGGGCGGGGTGCGGCGGGAGCACGCGGCGATACCGTTACCCGAGGTTCCGCGCCCGGCCGTGCGGGGAATGCGCTCACCGGCGGTGAGTCTGCCGGCCTCCCCGGTCAGGTAGGCGCGTCCGCGCGAGGCGCTGCCGCGACTCGCGGGCAGGTGCCGGAGCGGGGCGGTGTAGGCAATGCGGCCACACAACGCGGCGCGGCGATCTCCACGGAGCAGAGCGCGGACCGCGGCGGATGGCGGCGCTTTGGCGAACCGGTGAACCGGGGCGCCTCGGGTACTACCGCGCCGGCCGCACGTTCGGCGGAGCCGGCAGCCGGCGGCCGCGGCAATGCAGGCAATTCCGCGGAAAGCTCCGGATGGCGGCGCTTTGGTGAACCAGCGGGCCGCGGCGCCGGAACCTCGACATCGAGGGACGGCGCTTCCGGAAGGGATTCGGCGATCACCTCCCCATCCACATCCAATCCGCGCGAGAGCGCTCCAGCCGCGCGTGGAGAATCCAATAGCGGTTGGAGGAGCTTTGGTGGTGCCAGCGGATCGAGAGGCTCGGCCTCGCCAGATACGAGCGGCGCCTACTCGAGAGGCTCCAGCCGTGGGATGGCGGGTGCGGCTTCGGATTCGGGACGAAGCTCCGCCGCATCCGGCTCAGAGCGGGTTCGCGTGAATCCGTCGATTGTCCGGGAACGGGGAGCCAGTGAGGGCACAACCGGACGAGGAGCATCCGGCTCGGTTTCTTCCCCTGCCGGGCGCGGATCATCGTCGAGCCGCGGTGGCGGCAATCGTTCCAGTTTGGATGGTTCGAATTGGCGGCGCTTCGACGGAGGCGCCGCCTCCGGCATTGAAGTGACCGGAGAGCCGTCTTCCCGGGGCGTCAGCCGTGCGAGCACCTTCGGATCGGGCTCCTCAGCCGATCGCGATGCATTTTCCGGCCGTGGCAGCTCGGTCGTTTCGTCGGATCGTGGCGGTAGCTACGGTGCGTATTCGCGATCTCGTACGTCTTCCGGCGCAAGCTCCTCATCGGAGAGCAGCCGTGGTTATTCCTCCGGAGCATCCTCTCGCGGCTCCTATTCTTCGCCATCGGGCAGCATCTTTTCTTCGCCATCTCGCTCAAGCTCACCCGGTTACTCGTCGCCTTCGCGAAGTTCGGGTTCCTTTGGTGGCTACTCGCGGTCGTCCTCGCAAGGGTCGTACTCTTCGGGTGGAATGTCCCGTGGAAGCTCAATCGGCATCTCGCGCGGCGGCGGCGCTATGACGCGAAGTGGCGGCGGTGGGGTCTCCAGAAGCAGTGGAGGCGGTATGTCGAGGGGTGGTGGCGGCAGTGTCTCCCGCGGCGGCGGCCGGGGACGGAACTGATTTTTTTCCAAAGCCGCTGATGCGATCCGCGGAAAAATTCCGCTTTCATCAGTAGGTGGCTTTTCATCCGATTCAGAACCGGCGCTGATCTACGGATCAGCAGCCGGCTTTTCGGGCCCAGACGGCAACGTCTGGGCGTTTTTTTGGTATGCGCATCCTCACGTGCGACGCTGTTGCGCGGGCGAGGCCGGAGCTTGCTGCCGGGCAATGGCGCGGTGAGCCGTCGAATGGCCGCTCGGCTCTGCCGCTTGCCCCTGCTGCCTATTCTCGCGGTAGGCACGCGGGAACTCCCCCAAATGCATGCCCTAAAGCGCCTTGTCCGGCGAAAGCCCGGCGCAGACGCTTTTCCTCGGGCCGTATGAGGAGATGCGATCTCCTCGATTCCTGTCCCCGGTCAAATCGTGCGCGGGCGCAGCGAATAGCCCTGCAGCACCTTCATGTAGTTTGCTCGCACGAACGCGCTAGGATCCGCCACGGACCGCTGGTTCATCGAGCCTTGCATCTCTTCGATCGAATCGTACTCCCGCTCCTCCATCCAATCGGTTACATCCCTCAGGATGCGAGAGATATAGCCGATGCCGTGCCGCAGCAGCACACTTGCCACGCAAGCCGCTTTTGCGCCCGCCATCATGCTCTTGATGACGTCGTAACCTGTGTGGACGCCGCCTGTGATCGCGATATCGGCTTTGATCCGCCCGTGCAGAACAGCGGTCCAATGGAGGCGCAAACGCAGTTCCTCCGGCGTGCTGAGGTTCAGTGTTGGGGTCACTTCCAGGGCTTCCAGATCGAAATC
>JAIXKK010000149.1 GCA_026954325.1 Bryobacterales bacterium
CCTTGATGATCATCGCCGGCGTGGTGCTGAACACCATCTTTCTGGTGCGCGAAATCCGCAGAAACGAGCAGCATGACGCCTTCATCAACGCGGTGACGCATGAGTTGAAGACTCCGGTGGCCTCCATCCGGCTCTATCTGGAAACGCTGCAGACGCGGGCGGTGGATGAGGCCAAGCGGAAAGAGTTTTACCGCATCATGCTCGATGACAGCAACCGCCTGCTGGCAACAATCGAGCAGGTTCTGCGTACGGGACGCATTTCCTCATCGGGAAAGAAACTGCATCCGGCGCCCATCAATCTGGGAGGCGTGGTGGAAAGCTGTATCGCCCGGGCACGGAATCTGCACCGCCTGCCGCCCGAGGGTTTGGTCTACCGCCCGGGCCCTCCGGTCACCGTGATGGGTGAACTCGATGAACTCCAGGCGGCGGTGCAGAACCTGATTGACAACGCAGTCAAGTATTCGGGCAAGAACGTTCGCGTGACGGTGGAGACACCGGCAGCGGATGGAAACGTCCAAGTCCGTGTGAAAGATCAGGGGGCCGGGATCGACAAGGCGGAGTTGAACCGGATCTTCAAGAGGTTCTACCGCGCCCCGGGCCCGATGGCGTCGCGGGTAAAGGGAACGGGACTGGGGTTGTTCATCGTGCGGTCGGTGGCGAAGCGGCATCGTGGGAGCGCGTGGGCGGAAAGCGAAGGCCCGGGGCGCGGCAGCACGTTCGTTCTGCAACTTCCCATTGCGAAAAAATAATGAATAAAGTGCTTGTGGTGGAAGACGAGCAGCACCTCGCCGAGGGGCTGCGGTTCAATCTGGAGGACGAAGGCTACCAGGTTCAGGTGGTAGAGACGGGTGAGGCCGCTCTCGACGTATTGCGCGCCCAGCCTTCGGGTTTCGACCTCGTCATCTTGGATGTGATGTTGCCCGGTAAGGACGGTTTTTCGGTCATGTCTGAACTGCGCGGGGAAGGACAATTTGTCCCCACGCTCATGCTCACGGCGCGAGGCCATCCGGAAGACGTTCTGAAAGGATTCGCCGCGGGCGCGGACGACTATCTTACCAAGCCGTTTGAGTTGGCCATCCTGATCGCCCGTCTCCGCGGCCTGTTGCGGCGGAGGGAATGGCTGCGGGCCTCGTTGGATGCTTCCACGCGGGCGCCGGCGGCGCCGGCGGAAACGCCCCCCGCGGATGAATTCCAGTTCGGGGACAAGACCGTGAACTTCGACAGGCTGGAACTTCATGTCCGCGGCCAGGTGTTTCCACTCACGCTCATGGAAGCCAACGTTTTGCGATACCTGATCCAACATGAAGGCACACCGGTGTCGCGCAAGAAAATGTTGGAGGAGGTATGGGGGCTGCACGAGGATACCGATACGCGGGCAATTGATAACTTCATGGTGCGGCTGCGGCGATATGTCGAAGACGATCCGTCGCATCCCCGCCACCTGTTGACCGTGCGCGGGGTGGGCTACCGGTTCATCGCGGAGCCGCGCGCAACCTAGCCCCGCGTTTCCGGGGACCGGACCGTCACCGCGTTGCGAAGACGGAACGTGAGCACGGATTCGCTCGGGATGACGGCCGGGGCTCCTCGCGTTCCCAACACTACGCCCGTGCCGGCTCCCGCGCCGGCGGCGGCTCCAAGGGCAGCGCCCCTTCCGCCACCCGCGATCGCGCCGATGGCGGCTCCAATCCCACTGCCAATCCCGATCTTGGCGGCATCCTTCTTCTTCGTGGCGCGAGCCGTCCGGGTGAAGGCGCCCGTGGAAACGGCCACCGGCGCGCCGTTCACGTCAATCGAAGTGAGGCGAATGGAAATGTGGGCCCTGCCCTTGACCCGTCCTCCCGGATTGGAATCCGCAATCAGACCAGCCACTTGAGCGCCTTTCGGGGCAAGCACTTTACCGCCGGCCACCAATGGCTCGGTCAGTGTGGCCGTGAACCTGTCCCCTGTCCGGTAGTTTTTCGTCGAGAGCGTAGTGCTCGTGCGGACACGAAGCACGGAGCCCGCGGGCAGGGTCACGGAAGGCGGAGGCAGCGGCTTCGGGGCTACGGCAGCGGCTGTTTGCCGGCCTGGTGTTTCCGCTGCTTGTGACGCGGAAACCATTTCCGAGGGAACCTGCGCCACAGTCTGCCCGGCTGCCCCTGGTTGCGCCGGCCCTGCTTCTTGGGCCGCCTTCTTACCGCAGCCCGCGATCGTGAGTGCAAGAATGAGAACAACGAACCGCCGGTACATGATCCCTCCACGAAGGAGAGAAGCAAGATCCATGCCAAGCGTAAGGATTTTTATCTTTCAGCTACTTACAGATGGCTGAACCGTGCCGGCAGGTAATTCTTACTCGGCCTTCGGAAAGAGTTCATGACGTTTCAACTCATCGATTTGTTTGATGTGCCGCTGCGTGTGGGCGCTCACCATGAGCAGCCACTGGTGCGCGTCGATGGGGCCGAACGGCGAGTTGATTCGATACCGCCTCAGATCGAGCTTCGTCGTGCGCACGAATTCCATCGTCTTCCCGCGCTTTTGCGCGAATGCAACGAAGGCTTCGTCACGATTTTGATAGGTCTCCTTCGGCAACCCCTGTTCGGGAGACTTGGCTTTTACGGAACGGTCCGGCATCTGGAGCAGTATCCTCTGGTCCGTTTCCGCGGGGTTCGGCAGCCTGGCGTCATCGGCGATGGGCTCCGTCTTTTCCAGCGCCTCCTCGAGAATTCCAAAGAGAAAATCTTCCATCCGCGCCAGATGCTCCATCACCTCGAGCACGGACCATGTGGCCGAATCGGGCTTCCATGTGGACTGCTCCTGATTCAAGCCCTCGGTCGCAACCACCAACTCCCGCTTCGACTCGGCCAACTGGCCAACCAACGCTTCCCGGTCCTCATTCGTATATTGCCCGGCGCTCGAAGCGGTAACCATAAGAAGCAGGCCGGGCAGGCAGTGTCGCATCATTCTTCCAGGGTAACGGGAAAAGCAGGACGGACGCGAATTACACTGAGGAGATGGATTTTGCCCGCATTCGTCAGGAATACCGCGAACAACCACTGGATGAGTCAACCGCGGATGCCGATCCGCTCATCCTGTTTCGCGTCTGGCTCCAGGAAACCGTGGATGCCGGCCTGCGGGAGCCGAATGCCATGGCGCTGGCTACCACCGGAGAGGACGGCGCGCCCCACGTGCGAATGGTGTTGCTAAAAGGAATCGAGGCGAACGGCTTTGTTTTTTATACAAACTACCTCAGCCAGAAAGGCAGAGATCTGTCATCCAATCCCGTAGCCGAGATACTTTTCTACTGGAACGAATTGGAACGTCAGGTGCGCATTCATGGCGTAGTGTCGAAAGTGAGTCCGGAAGAGAGCGACTCATATTTCCGTACCCGCCCCCTGGCCGCCCGCATGGGCGCGGCGGCTTCCGAGCAAAGCGCGATGCTCCCGGATCGCCGAATTCTGGAAGAGCGTGTGGCCGTCCTGGAGACGCGATACGCCGGATTGGAAGTACCTAGGCCGGAACACTGGGGTGGCTACCGGCTATCTCCGGTTTGGATCGAGTTCTGGCAGGGCCGGGCAAACCGGTTGCACGACCGGATCCGGTACACAAGACAGAGGGATCACGGTTGGCGGATCACTCGCCTGTACCCCTAACTTATTGTTGAATCATATACATGTACGTCATTTTTTAATGTGTGTCAAAATGCCGCGCCTGTGCACTTTCTGATTGACACACTATGCCTGTTCTGGTAACGTCTAAGAGTTGTAGGTAGGTGTAGTCGCTCTCTCGTAGTTTTTGCAGCAGGTTGTGTTCGGCCCCTATCCTTCTCAAAGGGGCTGGCTCAGCTTTCTCCTGATTTTCATGAAGCAGCAATACTTCATTCTCGTTGTAGCCCATTCGTTACATGGGCGTCTCCGCCGCATCCAGGTTCCTCATCACGCTGTCTATGCGGTTCTGGCGCTCGCCCTGCTCGGCTCTTTTTCCCTCTTCGGCATGGTTTCCAGCTATCTGCGGATGGTTTGGAAAGTCACCAATTATAACCACTTACGCGCGGAGGTGGAATCTCTCCGGAACAAGTATCAGAAACTGGAAAAGTCGGCAAACCAAACCAACGAGCAACTGGCGAACCTGCAGTTGTTCGCAAGTGAGGTTTCGGTCGCCTACGGTCTGAAACGAAAACTGGAAGGTCCTCCCGATATCGTTCAAGAGGGGCGCCTGGTGCCCACGCTTCACGAAAGCCTGGCGGAGTACGACTTTCTCAAATCCGCGCGCATCAGCCGGCACACTCGCAACACAGCCTTGTTCGTGAATCTCCGGCCCAGCCTATGGCCTCTGCAAGGGCGGCTACTTAGCTATTTCGGACAACGAACAGATCCCTTCTCCGGCGACGGCGCCTTCCATGCCGGCGTCGATATATCCGCCATGATGGGAACCGCGATTCGCGCCACCGCTGACGGCGCCGTGAGCTTCGTGGGCACAATGTCGGGCTACGGACGAATCGTGATTGTGGATCACCCCGGTGGAATGCAGACTTACTACGCGCATCTGTCGAGGCCGAGCGTCCTACCCGGCCAATTGGTGCGGTTGGGCGAAATCATCGCCTACTCGGGCGCCTCTGGCCGCGTAACCACGCCTCACTTGCACTACGAGGTGCGCGATCACGGGAATCCCATCAATCCGTATAAGTTCTTACAGAATTCGGCATTCGCAATGACCCCTGTCCGGCGAGACATGCCGTTCTAAAATCCTTTCCAAGACAAGGACGCGAGGCGTTACGGAACACCCTTCCCCTGAACACATCCTCAACATAGGCCTTGGGTTCTGGGCCTCGAAGACTCTGCTCAGCGCGGTCGAGATGGGGGTCTTCACCGAACTGGCGAAGCATCCCGAAGACCTCGCCACCTTGCAGGCGCGTCTCGGCCTGCACCCGCGCGGCGCCCGGGATTTCTTCGACGCTCTGGTGGCGCTCGGCCTTCTACAGCGCATCGATGGAAACTATTCCAACTCGCCGTCGACGGAGTTGTTCCTCGATCGCCGTAAACCTACATACATTGGCGGCGTGCTCGAGATGGCGAACCACCGCCTTTACGGATTCTGGAACCACCTCACCGGGGCTCTGCGAACCGGACAGCCTCAAAATGAATCCCGCCTGGGCGAAGCATCACCGTTCGTCGCTCTCTACGCGGACCCGGCGCGCCTCAAGGAATTCCTTTCGGCGATGTCCGGCATCAGCCACGCAGCCAATGTCGCGATCTCGGAGAAGTTCCCTTGGGACCGCTACCGCAGCCACGTGGATGTGGGGACGGCCCAAGGGGACTTGCCGGTAACCGTCGCACGGCGTCACCCGCATGTTTCGTGCACTGGTTTTGACCTCGCGGAAGTTGGTCCCGTATTCGAAGAATACGTGGAGGCCAACGGACTCGCGGGCCGGGTGGCTTTCGCCGCCGGGGACTTTTTCAAAAACCCGCTCCCCGCCGCCGACGTCATTACACTGGCGCACATCCTTCATGATTGGTCCCTCGACGAGAAGCGCGTGCTCATCCGCAAGGCGTTTGATGCGCTGCATCCCGGGGGCGCCCTGGTGGTCTATGACAGCATCATCGACGACGGCCGTTCGCGGAATGCCTTTGGCTTGCTGATGAGCCTCAATATGCTCATCGAGACCCCGGCCGGATTCGACTACACCGGCGCGGACTGCATCCACTGGATGCGCGAAGCAGGCTTTACCGGGACTCGCGTGGAGCATCTGACCGGACCGGATTCGATGGTGGTGGGCATCAAGCCCGCCTGAGAGCAGATTGCGCCCGCGGCGCCGCATTACGGCGCGCCCGTGGTGTGCCGATGGATTTTCTGAACTGAAACTCCGCCACTCTGAATTCCGAAAAAAACCCGTGTATACTGATCGGGCTGGTTTACCACGTAACGGAGGTCAGGAATGTACAAGGGAAGCGTACGCTTACTGGGATTGTTCACGGCCGTCTGCGGAAGCCTCGTTTACGGCCAGGTCGCATCAAGGGTTACGGGCGCCGTCCGGGATACCTCGGACGCGGTCATGCCGTCCGTTAACGTCACCCTGGAAGAAGTCGATAAGGGGACCACGGAAACCACGGTCACGAATGAAGCAGGCCGTTACGTGTTCCCCACCGTAAGAGTCGGCAGATATCGCGTGTCCGCCGAGACACAGGGATTCAAGAAGGGCGTCACGGAAACCTTTGCCGTGAACGTGAACCAAACAGTGGAAATGGACTTCCGCATGGAAATCGGACAGGTGGCCGAAGCGGTCGAAGTCTCGGCCGCCGCGGCGCTGCTTCAGACCAGCGATTCGCAGGTCGGCAACCTGATCGACACCCGCACGGTGGTGGAACTGCCTCTGGCCGCTCGCGACTTCATGCAACTGAGCCTGATCTCGCCCGGCGTCTCGGACTCCACCGGCAACTCCCGCCACCAGACCGAGCGCGCTTCCTGGATCGGCTCCTTCAGCGTCCACGGACACGATCCCACTTATAACCAGTACCTGTTCGACGGCGTGTCCGGGAAGGAGGCCTCGCACCAGACCAATATTTTCGCGCCCTCGGTGGACGCCATCCAGGAAATCAAGATTGAAACCGCGAATTACAGCGCCGAATTCGGCAGCGAGGCGGGCGGCCACATCAACGTTGTCACCCGCTCCGGCGCCAACCAGATCCATGGCGTCCTCTACGAATTCCTGCGCAATGACAAAATGGACGCCCGCGACAGCTTCGCCGACCGCAAGGGCAAACTGCGCCGCAACACGTTCGGCGGCACCCTCGGCGGCCCCGTTCTGCGAGACAAGACGTTCTACTTCTTTTCCTGGGAGTCCATGCGCCTGCGGCAGGGCTTCACGCAGAACACCACGGTTCCCGACGCCAAAATGCGCTCCGGCGATTTCTCCGCCCTGCTCGGGACGGACGCCTCTCTGCGCACGCCCATCGCGGTCTATGACTGGACTTCCGGATTGCCCTTCCCCGGAAACATCGTCCCGCGGAGCCGGCATAACCCGTTGCCGGTGAAATTCGTGAGCGAGTTCGTCCCGCTCCCCAACCGCACCGGCCGCGGCACGCTCCTGCCCTTGGATAACTATCAATCGCTCGAGCCGCAGAGAACCGCCAACAATCAGTTCGTGGGCCGTTTCGATCACAACTTCACCACCAATGACCGGCTCTATGGCCGTTACATCATTTCCGACATTGCCACCATCGGGCCGCCGGTCTGGCCGGCGTTCAGTTATCACCAGGACATCCGCGGACAGCAACCCATGGCCAACTGGTCGCACACTTTCGGCCCGTCCGTCATCAATGATTTCCGCGCGGGCTACAGCCGCTTCTATGAGCGCGAGACTACCGAGAGCGCCTACACGCGCAATGTCGCCGCCGAGTTGGGGCTTCGGGGCGCCTGCGACCAGCCGGCCTGCTACCATGCGCCCTACTTCGACGTGACGGACTTCAGCACCATGGGCAACCCCAGCGGCAAGACCCTTGGGCAGGGCGTCTCGGGTCCGCGCGCCTGGAAAAGCGAGATCTTCCAGATCCACAACAGCCTGCTGGTGGTGAGAGGCAAGCACACCCTGCGGGCCGGTTTCACCGGCAACCGCTACCGGGACACCTTCCCCGAGGCAATCCGGCCCGCCGGCCAGCACAGCTTCAACGGCCAGTGGACCGCGGGCGCGGGATCGCGCGGTTTCGCGATGGCGGATCTTCTCATGGGCCTGCCCCGGCAGATTCAGGCCAGCATTGATATCTTTGACCCGAACTTCCGCCACACGCACGCCATGCCCTGGATTCAGGATGATTGGAAAATTACCCGCAAACTGACACTGAATCTCGGCCTTCGCTACGAGTGGATGGGGCGCATGGTCGCCAACCGCGACAAGATCTCCAACTTCTATCAGCCCGATCCCGCCAGCGCGGTTATCATTACCCCGGAGGCCACCAACAGTCCGATCGCGCGGAAGCGTCCCGATTCTCTCGGCCGCAGTTTGTTGCACAACGACAATAACAACTTTGCGCCGCGCTTCGGCTTTGCATACCAGATCTCTCCCAAATGGGTGACTCGCGGGGCTTACGGCATCTTCTACCAGCGCTACTCCGCGCAGGATGCCATCGGAATGTCCATCAATCCTCCGTTCATCCGCACCGGCGACGTCACGCTCGGAGTGCGGCAGCAGGATATCGCCACATTCCCGATGGACGACCTGACTCCAGTCGTCAATTTCGTGGCGCCCGGCAGCAGACCCGCCATGTTGGCCATAGACATCAACGCAAAGGATGGCTATGTCCAGCAGTGGAACTACTACCTGGAGCATTCCCTTACCGAAAACCTGGTCATCAAGACCGGTTATGTCGGGACGAAGTCCACCGGGCTCGATATTTTCCGCTATCCCAATGTCACCACGCCCGGAGCGGGGGATGTGCAGTCCCGGCGGCCGTTCACGAACCTGAGTTCCGTGCGTTTATCGAAATCGGAAGGGTTCGCCGGCTACCATGGCCTGGAGATAGGCGCGCAACAGCGCTTCTCGCACGGCGTCAACTTCTCCACTGGATACACCTGGTCGAGGACAATCGACAACGGAGGGCTGGGTGGCGAGACGCTGAACCCCTTCAATACACTGAACGACAAGGGCCTCTCCTACCTGCACCGGAAGCAGCGGTTCTTCCTGGCCGGGGTGTGGGAGATCCCTTACGGGCGCGGCCGCGCCTGGGGGAGGAATATCAACCGCGCGCTGGATGCGTTTCTCGGCGGCTGGCAGTTGAGCAACTTCCTGTTCTTCGAAACCGGCAATCCGTTCAACGTCACCACGTTGGGCGACAACCTGAACACGGGTGGAAATTACTTGCAGGTCCCGAACCGCATCGCCGAGGCAAACCTCGAGGGCAGTGAGCGCACTCGCGCTCGTTTCTTCAACACGGACGCCTTCGTGCGCCCCGCGCTGTATCAACTCGGCAACGCCGGCCGGCGAATCGTGATCGGCCCCGGCACAAGCAACCTCGACCTCTCATTCGTCAAGCAGTTCATGCTGACCGAGAGCAAGAGCCTGCAATTCCGGGCCGAAATGTTCAACGCGACAAATCACCCCAACTGGGGAACCCCCGGCGCCACGCTGGGCACGGCCAGTTTCGGGCTTGTTACCTCGAACAGCAACCTGCCGCGCCAGTTGCAGATGGGGCTCAAGTTCCGGTTTTAGCGCGCCCGTTGCCGCTAGCCCACTTTGTATTTCGCAATCTGCGACGGCGGGACTTCGGTGCTCATGCCGGGGGCCTCGGGAGCCGGGACTTCACCATCCACGAACTTCTGCGGGCCGCCGGTTTCCATATAAATGGCGTTGGGCATGGCGAGCAGCATGTTCATGTTCGCCGAACCGCCTCCGTGGCTGGCGAGTTCAAGGCCGTAGCCGTCGGCGATGGCGGCGATCTCCATCCACTCGGTGACCCCGCCGGCGCGGCGGTTGTCTGGTTGCACCACATCGGCGCCCTTGCGGGCGATGAGATCGGCGAACTGATATTTCGTGTAGAGGTTCTCTCCGGTGGCGATACGGATGTCGAGCTTTTCAGCGAGCTCCGTGTAGCCCGCCATTTCATGCGGCATCAGAGGCTCCTCGTACCAGAAGCAGCCCATCTCCTGATAGACGCGTCCGCGGCGGAGAGCTTCGTTACGGTTGAAAACCTGGTTGGCGTCAACGAGGACGCGCCTTCCCTTCCCCGCCAGGTCGAACGCCATTCGCACGCGGCGCGCATCGTCCTCGATCGAATAGCGGCCCACCTTGATCTTGATCGCGTTGTAGCCGTGTCCTAACGCGCTCTCGATCGATTGCTTGTACTTGGAAAGATCGCCGTCGTTGTCGTAGTACCAGCCGCACATCGAGTAGACGGGCATGCGGTCACGGAACGCTCCGAGCATCTTCCACACCGGCAGTCCCGCGGCTTTGCCAAGGATATCCCAGACCGCGATATCCGTGGCGGAAATGGCAAAGTGGACGACGCCGCCGGCGCTATGATACTCCAGCGCCTTCCAAAGCTCGGCCCGGATCTTGCGCGGAAACGACGGGTCCATTCCGGTGATCACCGGTTTCACTTCCTGCTCGAGGATAGTCTGCACCACGCGCGGTCCGCCGGCGATCATGCCGAACGAGGCGCCGGCCCAACCGGTGATGCCCGCATCCGTCTTGATGCGCAGAATGACCGAACCGCCTTCCACGCCCAGTTTGTGGATGGCGTCGTAATTCGGCTCTTTCGGCGGCATTTTCAGCAGGTCCGTCTCGATGCCGGTAATTTTCATCTGCTTTTGCAAGCCGGTGGTGGCGGCAGGCATGGGGAGAGCGGCGGCCGGAAGCGCGGCGGCAGTGGTCAACAGCTTGCGGCGGTTCATGATGATTCTCATCTTATCGTGGTGTTACACTCCTCGTTTATGGCGTGCATGCCCGCACAAACTTCCTGGAATCTGATCTCATGTCCTCCACTGTAAAGCCCGCGACAATGATTCGCTCCTCGGATGCCGGGGTCGCCTTCCGCCAGCGGTTCACGCCCGAGACCGCGAACCTCGAATTCCTCAGTTGTGGCGTGTACGAAGTCCCCCCCGGCGCCGTATCGCGGCATATCTGTCTTCCCCGGGAGGAAGCGCTTCTGTTTCAGTGGGAGGAGAGTTCCAGAGTACAGGTGGATGGAAAGGAGTTCAGCCTTTCCAACTACGACACGCTGTACGTTCCGCGCGGCGCCGAGTTCCGCCTCTCCAATCCTGGAGTCGAGACGGCAAGACTGGTGCAGTGCTCCGCGCCGGCGGCAAAGGCGCACCCCATCTTCCACAGCCAGTTCGCGGAGTTTTCGCAGAGGGACGAGCGCATCCGCCGCCTCAAGGGCAAGGACGTGTACCTCATGTTCGACGTAACCGAGGAGGCTGACAAACTGGTGGCCGGCTATACCTTCTTTCAGCCGTATGCCCGCTCCTGGCCGCCGCACAATCATACGGACCAGGAGGAAGTCTACGTATTCATCCAGGGCCACGGCGCCATGGAAGTCTACGAATCGCCGGAGACGCTGAGTTTCGTGCACAGTGTCCGCAAGGGCGACATGGTGACGATTCCCTACCTCAACTATCATCCCGTGTTCTCGCAGGAAGACCCGCTGCACTTCATCTGGTGCATCGCGGGCGAGCGCTATTGGGTAGGCGACAGGAACAAGGATTTCATGAAGGGCGGCGCGGGCCCCGTCACCACCTGAAGGCGCGCAATGGCGCGCCGCTGCCTCCACCACATAACCTGAAAACGAATGAACGAGAACATAGTCCACGGCGCGGTGTCGTTCGGCGCGGCCTTCACGGCGGGAATCATCAACTCCGTTGCCGGAGGCGGAACCCTGCTTACGTTTCCCACGCTGGTATGGCTGGGGTTGCCGCCCATCATCGCCAACGCCACCAGTACAGTGGCCATCTGGCCGGGCGGTTTAGGCGCGATGTGGGGATATCGCAGGGAATTAAGCCGCACGCCGGGGCGCCTGCTGGCGCTCGTCGCCCCGAGCCTGATCGGCGGCATCGGCGGCGCGCTGCTGCTGCGCTCGACGCCGCAATCCGCGTTCAAGGCGCTGGTTCCCTATCTCATTCTTTTCGCGACCCTGCTGTTCCTGGTGCGGGAACCCGTGCAACGCGCCTTGAAAGCTCGCGCGGGACGCGCCGGCGCGCCGGAACTTGCCGGCCCGCGAGGCTCCGCTGCGCGAGCGAAATCCTCGGGACCCCTGGGAGGCGGGATGGGACATGCCACCACCGGGTGGCTGGCCGGGGCCATGTTTTTTCAATTGTTCGTCGCCCTGTATGGCGGATATTTCGGAGCCGGCATCGGCATCCTGATGCTGGCCGCCCTGAGCATCCTCGGGCTCGACGACATCCACCAGATGAACGGGCTGAAGATGTTCTTCGCCCTCTGCATCAACGGCGTGGCCGCGGTCTATTTCATCTATGCGGGCATGGTGTTCTGGCCCGATGTGATTCTCATGGCCGCCGGAGCCGTCGTCGGCGGCTACGGAGGCGCGGGGTTCGCCCGGAAGATGGGCCACCGGTTCGTGCGCGGCGCGGTCATCTTCATCGGCTTCGCCATGGCGCTGTCGCTTTTCGTGAAGCAATAGACAACCATAGATAACCCGTCCGGCTTGCATTCTCCCGCGCGAACCAGTATTTTCTCTGATGAGGATTCATATGTCCCTTATCCCTTCATCTTTTTCTAATCGCTCCCGAATCGGGCGCAGAAGGCTCCTTGCCCTGGCGGGCGGTGTTGCAGGCATGTTCCAAATGACCAGGGAATCGGCCGGCGCGCAAAGCAACGCTTCGGGCGGCTTCAACCGCAACTCTTCGCCCAGCCAGTTGAAGATCACTGACATGCGATCGGTACTGATCGCCTCCAACTATGACTACCCCATCATCCGCATTGATACGAACCAGGGAGTGTACGGGCTAGGAGAAGTGCGCGACGCCGGACGCGAAGGAATTGCGCTCGTGTTGAAACCCCATCTCCTCGGCAAGAACCCGCTCAACATCGAGCCCATCCTGGACAGCATTCGCAACTTCGCCGGTCAGCAGCGCCTGGGCGGCGGTTACAGCGCCGTGGACATGGCGCTGCACGATATCGCGGGCAAAGTGTACGGCGTGCCCGCGTGGCGCCTGGTGGGCTCCAAGTATCGTGACAAAATTCGCATCTACTGCGACACGGATCAAAGCAAGGATCCGAAGGTATTCGCCGAGCGCTTGAAGAAGCGCAAGGAAAAGGGATTCACGTTCTTCAAAATGGACATCGGCACCAGCCTCGTGGCCCACCGGCCCGGAGCGGTCAACAGCCTCGGCGTCGCCACCGAAAAAGGGCTGCAATACCTTTGCGAATACATTCAGGCCGTGCGCGACGCAATCGGATGGGAGGAGCCGCTCGCTTCCGATCATTATGGCCCCTTGACCTTGAAGGACAGCATTCGCTACGCCCATGCGTTCGAGAAGTACGATCTGGCCTGGCTTGAAGACATGATTCAGATCGGCCACCTCGGCGCGGGAGGGGATGCGCCGAAAAATTGGCGGGCCTACAAACAGTTGTCGGAATCAACCAGCACCCCGATTGCCACCGGCGAGAGCCTGTTCGGTCTCGAGGAAGGCTTCCAAAGCCTCATTGAGAACCGCGCCATTGATATCATTCATCCCGATCCGCTCACTTCGGGAGCCATCCGCGAGACGAAGCGCATTGCCGACTACGCGGAGATGCATGGCGTGCAGACGGCCATCCACTTCGCCGGTTCGCCCGTGGGGTGTCTGGCCTCGGTCCACATGGCGGCTACCATCAAACACATGCTCGCCATGGAAAACCACGCCGTCGATATTCCCTGGTGGGACAGCCTGGTGACCGGGCCGCACAAGCCGATTGTCGACCGCGGATTCATCACTGTGCCGGACTCCCCGGGATTGGGAGTGGAACTCAACGAGGCGGCCATCAAAGAGCACATCCGCAAGGGCGGCTACTTTGATCCCACCCCGCAGTACAACGACTATATCCTCGATCACTTCCGCATCGGCGGGCCGTACCCGCACCTGGACGAGCACGGAAATCCCGTCGTGAGCCGGTAGCCCTACGCCACCTCGCGGTTCGCCCGGTCGCGCAGGGCTTTCATGTAGCCGATGGTGTAGACCAGGTTGGCCGCGGGGTATCCTCCGCCCGGAACGTGATCGGGAATGATAATGCCCGTGAAGTTCTCCTGCTTCAAGGCGCGCATCACGCCGTACATATCCACATAGCCGTCATCGAGGAAGGCTTCGCGGAACTTCGGCAGCGGAGAGGTGACGTTGCGGAAGTGCACCTTGAACAGCTTTTTCTTCTTGCCGAAGTAGTGCACCGCCTCGACGGGAGAGAGGCCCATCATCTTGCCGCCCTCGGCCCAGGTGCCGACGCAGAGGCAGGCGCCGAAGTTTTCCGAATCGGCGATCTGAAACGCGCGGTCGTATCCTTCGATGTTGCGGAACACGCGCGCCACTCCGCCCAGCGTGTCCACCGGCGGGTCATCCGGATGAAGGCCGATGCGGACTTTGTTCTTCTCCGCCGCGGGCATCACCGCGCGGATGAACTTCGTGAACGTGCCCCAGATATGATCGGCGTGATACTCCTTGCCGTGGGAGAACGGAAGCGTGCGCGCGACGGCAAGGTCAAATTCGCGTGTCGGAGCCCCGCCCCGCGCCGTCTGGATGGACGTCTGGTAGTAGCCGGGCACCTTCTGGATCTTGATGTTCGCCATGTGCGCGTAGGTGGTGTAGTGGATTCCCGCGCGGCTGAGGTTGCCGAGATACGCCTTGTACTGCGCGATCTTGTTGTCCACGCCGTCAAGGCCGAGCACGATGGTGGGATCGCAATGCAGATCAAGGATGCCGATGTTGTACACCTCGACGTGATTGGCCTCGAGTTTCTTCCTCGTGGCCAGCATCCATTCGAGGTTGTTGTTCTCGATGGTGGTCCAGATGGACACCGCCTCTACTCCCGAGTAGCGCAGCATCTCGAAGTCGTTTTCCTTGGGAGCGGGAGTGAAGGAAGTGCCGAGTTTGATGCCCGCCACTCGTTTTTCCTGCGCCGCCAGGGCGAGGAGGCCTCCCATTGCGGTGGCGGCCCCCATCCGTACAAAATGACGCCGGTCCAGTTTCATGTCTCCGGTCCTCCTTCCTCAAAAAACCAATCGTATACCGAATTGGATGTTGCGGTTGCCGCCGCCCTCGGTGATCTGTCCGAAGAGGGCGTTGGAAACGTCGGTCGAGGCTCCGCGGACATCGAATTGCGGCGTGTTGAAGATGTTATAAAACTCCGCGCGAAACTGGATATTGTAACGTTCCTTGATCGGATTGTTCTTGAAGAACGACCAGTTCCAGGCGTAGCGCGCCGGAGTGCGCAGGTCGGGCTGGCTCAGGCTGTCGGTGGGAACCGTGAATGGCGCCGCGGCCTTGAAGGCCGACGTGTCGAACCACTTCGTCTTCGTTGGATTGCTGATCACTCCGCTCTTCAACCGGTCGGCGCGTCCGTTGGTGTAGATGAAATCCAGCAGACCGGTGGTATCCGGACCGGTGATAAGAATCGGGCGGCCGGCCTGGAGAACGGTAATGCCGCCGAACTGCCAGTTGCCGAGCACGCGCGCCGCAACGCCCTTGGAGAAGTGCGCCTTGCCGATGCCGGCGGGAAGATCCCACAGGTGGCTGATGACAAGACGGTGCGGCGTGTCGTTGGCGTCGAGGCCGCGGTTGTACTTCGGATTGTAGAGCGCGTTCGAGGGGCCGACCACCCACGAGTTCGATTCCGCCGTCGAGGCGATCAGCTTCGAAAGCGTGTAAGCCACCGACAGCGTGTACCCCCTGCCGTAGGATTTTTCCAGCCGCGCGGTCATGCTTTGGTAGCTGGAGTCGCCATACGGCCTGCGCACCGCGAGAATCTGCTGATATTGGGGGAACGGCCGCAGCAGTTGCCGCCGCTGGATGGTGGGGAATGCCCCGACGCCGCCCACGATCTTGCCGTAGAACGGATTCGGAACGACATCGAGCAACTTTGAGCCGTACTGGCTCAGCAGCAGCGGATCGTTGGCGTTGTCCATGCGGTTCCAGAACAGGTGCGTCGCCTTGGTGCCCACGTAGGCCACTTCCACCAGCGTGTCGGATCGCAACTGCCGCTGGATGGAGAGCGTCCAGTTCGCCAGGTAGGCCAGCGGATGATCCTTGAAATCGACGCGGATGTTCTGTCCCACGAATGTGGTCACGCCCTTCTGGGGAAAGACGAAACCGGCGGCGAAGGGGTTGGACCAGGAGCCCCCCACCGGGGGAGTGAACTGGATCGGGTTCGGCGCGCCCAGCGATACCGCGTTGGAGGTGAACAGGCCGCTACCGAAATCGGTAGCAGCGGCGTTCAACCCGTTGTTGGCCGAATTGAAAATTCCGCTCGCGACGCGAATGACCGTTTTGCCGCTCAACTGGTAGGCGATCCCGATGCGAGGTCCAGGGGTGTTGTAGTTCGGGTCGCTGTGGTAGCCGCCCGGAGGCACCCACTTGAAAATCCCCGGCAGCCCGGTTTGCGGCTCGGTTGCCTTGGGGTCGAAATAGCCGATCGCGCCGAACTTGTCGCCGTAGGGAGAAGTGTACTCATAGCGGAAGCCGAGGTTCAGCGTGAGCTTCGGTGTAATGCGCCAGTCGTCCTGGATGTAGCCCGCATTATAGCGTTGGAACAGAGACATGCGCGGAGTGGTCTCCATGCTGCCGGAAATCGGCACTCCCAGAAGGAAACTGGCGAACCCGTTGCCCGAATTGATGGCCGTAACGGCCGGGTTCGGCCCCTGCGTATAGGTGCGGTCGAAGACGAACTGGCCGCCCGAGTTGCGCGACAGGAAGGCCGCCATCTTCATGCGCTGCAGATCCACGCCCACCTTGACGCTGTGCTTCCCGCGAATCCAGGTGAGGTGATACAGCGCGTGCCAGGAATCCTGCGGACTCAGGTTCTTGCTGTTCCCACCGGTCTGTCCCACGCCGAGATTGCCCACCTCGTTGGCGCCGAATGTCGCCACCGCCAACCCCGTGCCCGTGGCGTACTGCTGCACCAGAATCTCGGGAAATTGCTTATAGGTCACCGCGCTGGCCAGGCTGGTGGGGAAACCGAGCGTGGACATGTCAAACCCTTCGCTCACCGGCGTGGTGTTGTATTGCAGCCGGGTGTAGGATACGCGGAACTCGCCCAGCAGCGTCGGTGTGAAGGTGGAAGTGAGGCTGATGCCGGCGTTGCGCGTGGGTTGGTACGTAAAGGTGCCGCCGGGGAACACCGGGTCCACGATGCCCTTCAGGAACTGCTCGTTCTGCGAGCCGCCGAAGCGCCCGAACAGCCGGTGTTTCTTGCTCAATTCGTGGTCAATGCGCGAAAACCAGATGTTGTTGTTATAGACGTTCTTTCCCGACTTGAAGAAGTTGTTGATCTGCCCGAACTGCTCGCCGGCGCGGTTGGGGTCGGGCCAGTATTTCGCCACATTGGATGAGATCGGGTGAATGCGGCTGGCCGGGACCATGTTGCCCGGGAACTGGTCGCGAATGAACGTGCCCGGCGCATTCGGATTCGCGCGGGTGCTGAGGTAATCGTAGATGACATCCTGGTTGCCGTTGCGATCCTTGGCGTTACGGAAATCGCCGGTCTTCCATTCGGGAAGCGGCACCGTGTTGAGAAACGACTGGGGAGTTCCCTGGCCGATGGATTCATAGTTCAGGAAAAAGAACGTACGGTCGCGAATGATGCGGCCGCCGCCCGCCGCGCCGTACTGGTTGTATTGGAACGGCAGGCGCGCCACGCGGTTGCGATTGTTCGACCACGAGTTGGCATTCAGCTTTTGGCTCCGCAGAAATTCGTACAGCACGCCATGGAATTCATTGGTGCCCGATTTCGAGGCGACATTGATCACCCCGCCTCCGGCGCGTCCGAATTCCGCCGCATAGCTCGCGGTTTCTACCTTGAATTCCGCCACCGATTCAATGGGAAATGAGTAGGACTGGCCGCCGGAGGTGAATCCGCGCGTATCGCCGCCGTCCATGAGAATCGCGTTCTGGTTGGCGAGGCCGCCGGAAATCCTGGCATTTCCGGCCGAACCCACCGCGTCGCCTCCGGCGGCCACCTGGCCGCGTGTGGGGATGACGCCGGGGGCAAGCGAAGCCAACTGGCGCGGGTCGCGCCCCAGCAGCGGCAACTCCACCACGCGCCGGGTCTCGACGGTCTTCCCAAGACCGGAGGTCTGCGCTTCCAATTGCACGGCGGTGGCCTGCACTTCCACGGCTTCGGCAAGCGTGCCGACTTCGAGAACCACGTTCACGGTCGCGGTCAGACCGACCGACAACGGGATGCTGGTGGTTCGAAACGCCCGAAATCCTGTCTTTTCCGCGGTGAGCTCATACGTCCCCGGAGGCAGCGCGGGAACGACAAAGATCCCGTCATTGTTGGATACGGTGGTGTTGGTAACGTTGGTGTCCACATTGCGGACAGTAATAGACGTCTCGGGAACAACGGCGTGGGTAGCGTCGGTGACGGTACCGGAAATCGTAGCTCGTTCGCCTTGAGCAAAGACGAGATTCGCCGCGAGTAGAGACAAAAGGAGCAGAAGAATGTGACGGAGCATGAATCCAGACCTCGTTGACTGGGTAAGATAACCCTAAACGATGCTAGTCTATAACGGCGGAAAAGGGGGGCGCAACCGGAAAAGTGCTCCGGCGCCCCGGCACTTCAGCCGCTCGCGCCTACCGCAGCGGCGAATAGTCCGTCGGGTCCAGAAATATCGACTCCACCTTGTTCACGATCTTCCCGTTTGCTTCCGATGCCGCCGCCACCTTCTTCCACTCCGGATCGCTCCGGAAGGCGTCCCAGGATTTCTGCGCTGCTTCCCTGCTCTCATGCTCCAGCATGTAGAGGAGCGTGTTGTCCTTGAGCGCCGCCTCGCGCGGCACGCCGTACCACACGCTCTTCATCCCGTGCCGGTTGAAAATGCCGATGGTGTGCTCACGAAACCGCTTGTTCAGATCGCCGAGTTTTCCGTCATTCGTCGTGTAGGTCCGCAGCTCGAATACCTTGGACCGGGCGGCGGCGCGGATTTCTCCGGCCAGGAATCCGGCGGCGAAGACAGCGGACACCACCAGGATTTGAAGGATGATCGTTTTGCTCATTTGTAGATTATGGCGCGGTACAGGCGGCGGGCGCACGGCCGGGAGGCTTACGCGGAATCGGCGCCCGCGGCCTTCTTTCGCACCTTCCGCGCGGCCTCGCCCCAACGGGCGAGCACCGCGCGCAACTCCTCGATGTGGACCGGTTTGCTGATGTAATCATCCATTCCCGCTGCCAGGCAGCGCTCGCGGTCGCCGTTCATTGCCAGCGCGGTCATGGCAATGATAGGGATGCGATCGCCGCCGCGTTCCGTTTTTCGAATCTCGGCCGTCGCCTCGAACCCGTCCATTTCCGGCATCTGGCAATCCATGAGGATCGCCAGATAGAACTTCCCGCGGAGTAACTCGAGCGCGCGGAGTCCGTTCTGCGCAATTTCGTACCGGTAGCCCAGCTTTTCCAGCATACGCGCGGCCACGCGTTGATTAATGCTGTTGTCCTCCACAAGCAGAACGCAGCCGCTTTCCACCTCGTCCGCTTCCTCGGCGGGAGCCTCCGAGGGAGTGGCGGGCAGCAACCCCAGGCATTGACGGATCGCGGTGAGCATCTGGTTCACGCGGAGGGGCTTCGTCAGAACAGCCTGGCATTCGGAAACGCCCGGCCGGCCGCCGGCCATCCCGCCGAAGGGAAGAATGAGGATGGCGGGAATAGCCTGCGCTTTGCGCAGCCGCTCCAACCACGAATCCGCGAGCGAGCGCCCCTCCGCCTCGCCGTCCACGATGACGGCGTCATAGGGCCGGTTAAGTTGCCGCGAACGAACCAGCTCCCCGATCGCCATGTCCGCGTGGAAGGCTGCGAAAGCCTGTATTCCCCACTGCCTCAGTTGACTGGCGATGATTGTTGACGCGAAGGAGTAATGACAAAGGATTAGGATCCTCTTGCCGGTGAGATCGGCGGTCTCGAGAAAAGACTCCTTGCCGGGGACGCGCCGGCAGCGAAAGGTGAACCAGAACCGCGCTCCGTTGCCGGCGACGCTGCGCGCTCCGATTTCGCCGCCCATCATCTCCGTGAGACGTTTTGCGATGGCCAATCCGAGACCGGTTCCTCCGTGCTTGCGGACAAGTTCTCCGCTTCCCTGGCTGAAGGGCCGGAAGAACCGCGTCTGCTCTTCCGGCGTAAAGCCTGGCCCGGTGTCGACGACATCGGTCCGGATGAGGAGGCCGGAATCGCTTTCTTCCTCGAGGCTGACGGCGATGAGAATGTGACCGAACTCGGTAAACTTGAGTGCGTTGCCGGCGAGGTTGATGAGCACCTGCCGGATGCGGCGGACATCGCCGGTGACCTCGAGCGGAATACGGGAATCCAGTTCACAGAGCAGTTCGAGGCCTTTCCCTTCCGTCATCGGACCGAGCAGTTCCAGCACATCGTCGTAGGGAGACTGGAAGCGGAATGTCTTCTGTTGAAGGTCCATTTTCCCTGCTTCGAGCCGGGAAAAATCGAGCAGTTCATTCATCACCTCGAGCAGAGCCCTCGTCGAGCGCAGAAGCGTTTCGGTGAGTTCACGCTGTTCAGGCGTGAGACGGGTTTCCGACAGAATGCGTGTCATGCCCAGCACTCCATTGATGGGGGTGCGTACCTCGTGGCTGAGGTTGGCGAGAAACTCGTTCTTCGCGCGCTCGGCTCGCTCCACCCGGAGAGAAGCATCGCGCAACTCCGCTTCCCGCTTCTCCGCGATCCGCCGTGCCTCGGCGGCCGAGCAGGTGAGGGAAGCTAATCCGCGCGCCAGGGCGGAGCAGAAGTACACATGGAAGGCGGCAAACACCGCGAAGAGGCCGAACTGGGGCAA
>JAIXKK010000228.1 GCA_026954325.1 Bryobacterales bacterium
AAACTGCCCCCGTCGTTTCGCCAGTTTCATGCTCATCTTGTATTGGACAATTCTCGCGGACCGCGCCTCCGCTCAAAGCCAGATCCAAGAGCGTATCCTAGAAGTATCGATGTTTGCTCACCGGGCTGGTTTTGCCCTCCTGATTTCTTCTTTGCTTCTGTTTCCGCAGACTCGTGGCGCCCGCGCCCCGGCGGTAGCCGCCAAGAGGAGCACCGCCGGCAAGGCAACCGCCGGTGAATCCGCCCAGGTAAGCCGTTGGATGCAGTCACTCACCCTGCACGACCGGGTCGCGCAACTCATCGTGATTCCGTTTTACGGCGACAATCCGAGCGTGCGTTCCAAGACCTATCGTAAGTTCGCGGAGGAGGTGCGGCAGACGCGCGTCGGCGGCATGATTCTGGTGAACCGCTCGGAAAACGGGTTGGTGAAGTACGCCGAACCGACGGCTGCGGCGGCATTCCTCAACCGCATGCAAAAACTGACGCGCATCCCGTTGATTGTAGGCGGGGACTTTGAACGGGGAGCGTCGATGCGGGTCTTGTCAGCCACCAAGTTTCCGCATAGCATGGCTTTCGCCGCCGCGTCGGATCTCGAGGCCGCGCGTCAACTGGGCGCCGCAACGGCCCGGGAATCGCGCGCCATCGGCGTTCAATGGGTCTTCGCTCCCGTCGCCGACGTCAACAACAATCCGGATAATCCGATCATCAATATCCGCGCCTTCAGCGAGAATCCCAACGAGGTGGCCAAATACGTCACCGCGTTCATCGAAGGGGCGCGAAGCGATCCGCGGTACAAGGTTCTGGTGACCGTGAAGCACTTCCCGGGACACGGGGACACCAACGTGGATACTCACGCCGGCCTGGGCAGGATTGACGCCGGCAAGCAGCGGCTCGAGGAACTGGAACTGGTTCCATTCCGCGCCGCGATCGCGGATGGAATCGACTCCGTTATGACGGCTCACTTGTGGGTTCCCGCCATCGAGAGCAGGGAACTTCCGTCCACCGTCTCTCCCGCGGTGCTTACCGGACTCTTGCGCAACGAGTTGAATTTTCGCGGAATCATCACCACCGACGCGATGGACATGGACGGTCTCCGCAAGCAATTTCCGAGTGGGGAAGCAGCGGTACGGGCGATCGAGGCCGGAGCGGACGTGCTGTTGATGCCGCCGCATCCGGAGGCGGCGGTGAGGGCGGTCGTGGCGGCTGTGCGGAGCGGGCGGATCACGCGGAAACGCATCGATCAGAGCGTGGAGAAACTCCTTCGGGCGAAGGTCCGGTTGGGACTCCATCGCCAGCGGTTGGTGGACCTCGAGGCGATCGGAGACGAACTGGCGACGGAGGAAGACAACCAACTGGCGCGGCGTGTCGCCGGCGAAGCAGTGACGCTCGTGAGGAACGAGGGGGGACTCGTGCCGCTCGCCGCGCCGGAGCGGGCCTGCTGGTACGCGCTGAGCGAGAGCCGCTATGGGCAGCAGGGGCGGACGCTCATTTCCGTATTGAAGGAGCAGATGCCCGGCGCCAAGCGCGCGCTGCTTGATCCCATGATGCCCATGCCGGAGATCGAAGAGGCGGCGAAGCTGGCCGGGTCGTGTGACGTCTCCGTGGTGGCGGCCTTCGCCGGGTTTCGTGGAAACGGGGCGCTCTCTGAAAACTTCATGAGCTTCTTCAAGCTGCTGGAAGCAAGCGGAAAGCCGCTGGTTCTCGTGGGCATGGGGAACCCCTACCTGCTGCGAGCTTTTCCCGCCGTGAAGGCTTACCTGGCAACGTTCAGCACCGTTCCGGCCAGCGAATTGGCCATGCTCGGCGCGCTGCGCGGAGAGATCTCGATTCAGGGCCGCCTTCCCGTGACGATCCCCGGCGTGGCGAAATATGGGGACGGTCTGAAAGTTGCTCAAAAGGCAAGAGGAAGTTTGACAGAAGGCTCTACGCTCCGCTAGACTGAAGGTTTTGTAGGGACCTAACGGAGATCGTCTGTCTGTATGAAAACGCAGTTTCCTTCCAAGCTGGAAATCGAGAGAGAGTGGTTTGTGCTGGATGCGGAAGACGCCGTGCTCGGCCGGTTGGCTAGCAAGGCGGCAATGATTCTCATCGGGAAACACAAACCGAGATACACCCCGTTCCTGGACGCCGGCGATCATGTCATCGTGATCAACGCCGAAAAAGTTCGCCTCACCGGCGCCAAGGAAGAGCAGAAGTTTTATCGCAGCCACTCGGGTTATCCGGGTGGATTGAAGGAATCGCAGGCGCGGAAAGTGCGCGTCGAGCGGCCCACCAGGATGGTGGAAGAGGCAATCCGGGGAATGCTGCCGAAGACCAAACTCGGCAAGCAGCTTTTCCGCAAATTGAAAGTCTACGCCGGCGGCAAGCATCCTCACGAAGCGCAGAAGCCCGTGCCGATGAACGCCTAGGCTGCATGACGACCATCCACACCGCCGGAATCCCCGCGATCCGGTTGCATGAAGAAACATTCAACCCGCGCCGCCGGCGCGGTTCCAATAGCGAGGTTGCGTTTTGGCAGGTACGTTGATTCAACATTTGGGGACCGGGCGGCGGAAGAGTTCCGTGGCCCGCGTGTTCCTGCGTCCCGGCAAGGGACAGATCACGGTAAACGGCCGTGAGATGGAAGACTTCTTCACCACTCCGTCTTCGCGGGCCGCGGTGCGCCAGCCGCTGCTGGCTACCGAGACGGCGGACAAGTTCGATGTACTGGTGCTCACCAACGGCGGAGGAGTGGCGGGCCAGGCGGGCGCCGTGCGTCTCGGCATCGCGCGCGCCCTGGTCGAGTTCAATGCCGAGCTGCGCGGCAAACTGAAAGGCCTTGGCTTCCTGACGCGCGACCCGCGCGCCCACGAACGGAAGAAGTACGGGCAGAAAGGCGCCCGCCGCCGGTTCCAGTTCTCCAAGCGCTAGCTGGGGAAGCATCCACTTCGTTGAGATTCGGCGCACTCCTCGGAGGGTGCGTCGCGGTAGGAAACCAACAGGAGCCTTGGCGGAGTTGACTGGTTCGCGCAAATCTCGCTTTGGACCGCTGCGAACTTTCACCGCCGTAAAGGCGCGATCAAGGAGGCATTTTGCCGTCGATTACCATGAAAGAATTGCTCGAAGCGGGCGTTCACTTCGGGCACCAGACCAAGCGCTGGAACCCAAAGATGAAGGAATACATCTTTGGCGAACGTAACGGGATCTACATCATAGACCTGCAAAAGACGTTGAAGCTGTTCAAGGACGCCATGCGGTTTGTCGAAGAAATGGCGGGGAGCGGCAAGACGGTTCTTTTCGTGGGAACCAAGAGACAGGCGCAGGAAGCGGTGGCGGAAGAGGCCTCGCGCTGCAGCCAGTATTATGTCAACCAGCGCTGGCTGGGGGGACTGTTGACGAACTTCGTAACCGTGCGCAAGTCGATCAACCGGTTGAAGGAACTCGACGAGATCGCCGAGAACGGCTGGATCGGCCGCTCGAAGAAGGAAGTCATCCGGCTCGAGCGCGAGCGCAAGCATCTCATGTCGAACCTCGCCGGCATCAAGGACATGCCCGGCCTGCCGGATATGCTGTTCGTGGTGGATTCGAACAAGGAATCCATTGCCGTGGCCGAGGCGAAGAAACTCGGCATCCTCGTGGTGGCCGTGGTGGACACCAATTGCGACCCC
The DNA here is from genome assembly GCA_026954325.1 of Bryobacterales bacterium. Classification (GTDB taxonomy): domain Bacteria; phylum Acidobacteriota; class Terriglobia; order Bryobacterales; family Bryobacteraceae; genus CADEFT01. The sequence goes on from JAIXKK010000228.1 coordinate 3,647, forward strand.
GACATGGTGGATTATGTGATCCCGGGCAACGACGATGCCCTGCGCGCCATCCGGTTGTTCACGAACAAGATCGCGGACGCCGTCATCGAAGGCCGGCAGAGGGTGTCCGAAGCCGACTTTGCGCCCGTGGCCGCCGCCGCCGAATCGGCCGACGAGGGAACGGGTGAACCCGCGGACATTACCCAATACCTCGATCCGCAATACTCCCAGCAGTTGATGGCGGAAAGCCTCGTCGAGGACGATCTGTCCACGCTGCCGATCAAGGGCCGGCGCCGCGCGGAAGCGGAGGAAGACCTCGGATTCCGCGGCTAGCGCGGTGTTCGCGAACGCTGTATCGAGATGATGATTGGGGAAACCGAAGGAATCAGAACCATGGCCGAAATAACCGCCCAGATGGTGAAGGAACTCCGCGACCGGACCGGCGCGGGGATGATGGAATGCAAAGCCGCTTTGAAGGAGGCCAACGGAGATTTGGCGGAGGCGGAAGTGGTCCTGCGCAAGCGCGGCATCGCTTCTGCTTCAAAGAAATCGGCACGGACCACCAAACAGGGCGTGATCGGCAGCTATATTCACCCCGGCTCACAGTTGGGCGTACTGGTGGAGGTGAATTGTGAATCGGATTTCGTGGCGCGAACCGAAGACTTTGCCGAACTGGTGAAAGACATCGCCATGCAGATTGCCGCCGCCGATCCGCAATTCATCCGCCGCGAAGACGTTACGGCCGCGGTAATCGAGAAGGAGAAGGACATCCAGCGCGCCCGCGCGCTCGCCGAAGGCAAGCCGGAGAAGATCCTTGACAAAATCCTCGAGGGCCGGATGTCCAAGTTCTATGAGGAGATCTGCCTTCTCGAGCAGCCGTTCGTCAAAGAGAACACCATAAAAGTGGAAGATCTCATCAAGAGCAAGATCGCCAAACTCGGAGAAAACATCTCCATCGCCCGCTTCGTGCGGTTCAAGGTGGGTGACGCGCAGGCCGCTGAGTAAAGGGCGCCGCCGTGGCTCGCTACCGACGCATCCTTTTGAAGTTGAGCGGTGAGGTTCTGGCCGGATCCAACCGGTTCGGAATCGATCCGGAGCGCATCGAGTCCCTGGCGACGGAACTCGCCGGGTTGGCTCGAACCGGCATTCAAGTCGGCCTGGTGGTGGGGGGCGGCAATTTCTTTCGTGGAGTTTCGGCGGCGGCGCAGAACATGGACCGCGTCTCCGCGGATCACATGGGCATGCTCGCCACGGTGATCAACGGCATCGCGCTGCAGGACGCGCTCGAGAAGAAGGGTATCGCGACGCGCGTGATGACGGCCATCCACATGAACCAGATTGCCGAGCCCTACATCCGCAGACGGGCCATTCGCCACCTGGAGAAGGGACGAATCGTTATTTTCGTCGCCGGGACTTCCAACCCCTACTTTTCCACGGATACGGCCGCCACGCTACGCGCGCTCGAGATAGGCGCGGAGGTGGTCGCCAAGGCCACTCGGGTAGACGGGGTGTACGACAGGGATCCGATGCAGTCCGCCGACGCCGTGCTGTATCGCGAGGTGAGCTATCAGGAGGTGCTTTCCAAGGGGTTGCGGGTGATGGACGCATCCGCCGTGGCGATGTGCCGGGAAAACACGCTTCCCATTCTGGTTTTCAATTTGACCACTCCCGGCAATATAATGCGAATGGCGATGGGCGAACCGGTAGGAACGCTCATACGCTCGTGAACGAGACGAGAACTGATATGAAACAAGGACATTCCGCATCCGGCCCAAGCACCAATTCAGCGGGCGTGAAAGAGATCGAAGCGAATGCGAAGACGCGCATGGAGAAGGTTCTGGCGGACCTGATCCACGCGATGTCCACCATTCGCACGGGACGGGCTTCCGTCAGCCTGCTGGACAACATCAAGCTCGATTATTACGGAACGTTGACGCCGCTGAACCAATTGGCCACGCTGCACGTTCCCGAACCGGGCATGATTACCCTGCAGCCCTGGGATTCTTCGCAGATCGGGCCCATCGAAAAGGCCATCCGCTCCTCCGATCTCGGACTGAACCCCATGAATGACGGGAAACTGATTCGCGTTCCCATTCCTCCGCTCACGCAGGACCGGCGCAAGGAACTGGCCAAGCACCTGCACACCGTTACCGAGGACCATCGCGTCGCCATCCGCAACATCCGGCGCGACGCCAACGAGGCTGTGAAAAAGCTGGTGAAGGACAAACTCATCAGCGAGGACGAGGAGCGCCGCGCCCTCGATGAAGTGCAGAAGTTGACTGACGCGGAAACGAAGAAGATGGACGAAGCGGCGAAGGCCAAGGAAAAAGAGATCACGGAATTGAAGTAGGCCGCGACGCGGTCCGAACAGTGATGGTTCGCGTACACTGAGGGTATGGCACTGGCGCCTGCCCTCTTTTTGCTTTTCTGGTGGCAACAAACAGACCACGTCGCGGAAGGCCGCAAGGCTTTGGAAGCGAACAATTATGCCGCCGCGGCCGGGGAGTTCGCCAAGGCAATCGAGGCGGATCCGAAGGACTGGACGTCGCGTTTTCACCTGGCCCTCTCCCTCAGCATGCTCAACAGGGACGACGAGGCCATTGCAGCCTATCGCAAGGTGCTCGAGGATCAGCCGGGGCTTTATCAGGCGCAATTGAATCTCGGCATCCTGCTGCTCGGACAAAAGCAAGCCGCCGAAGCGGTGAAACCACTCGAAGCGGCGGCGCAACAGAAACCCAGGGAGTACCGGCCCGCCTTCTATCTCGCCGAAGCGCTTGCGGCAACGGGTGTGTTCGCCAAGGCGGAGCCCTTCTACCGCGCGGCGCTCGGGGCGCGGCCGAAATCTCCGGAGGCGGCGGCCGGTTTGGCGCGCGCGCTGGCGAAGTTGAACCGTCTTGCGGACGCGGACCCTTACTACCGCCAGGCTGCCGAGGCGCCGGAATTCAAGCGCGCGCTGCTTGAACTGGCGGGTCTCTATGAACAGGCGAAGCAGCCCGAAAAGGCCATCCCGCTTTATCGCGAATTTCCCGGCGACCCGGCCGCAAGGGAGCGGTTGGGTGAATTGCTGCTCGAGGGCGGCAAAGCGGCGGATGCGATTCCGGAACTCGAGCGCGCCTATCAGCAATCCCCGACCAACGCCAACCGCCTGGCGCTCGCCACCGCCTATCTGCGCGCCAAACAATCAGACAAGGCGCTGCCGCTGCTCGAGAAGGCCGTGGCGGCGGAACCGGATCAGTTGGACCTGCGCCTGTACTACGGCAGGGCGTTGCGCGACCAGCGCAATTTTCAGGCCGCCGCCCGGGAATTCTACAAGGCCACGCAACTGAAATCCGATTCCCGTGAGGCGTGGAACGAGTTGGCGGGAATGCTGATTCTTCTCGAAAATTACCCGCAGGCGCTGGCGGCGCTCGATCGCGCGCAGGCCTTGGGAGGGGAAGAGAACCCTGCTTACTGGTACTTTCGCGCGATCATTCTCGACCGCAATCACGAATACAAACTGGCGTTGCCGAATTATGAGAAGTTCCTTTCACTCAGCCAGAACCGGCATCCCGACGAGGAGTTCAAAGCCCGGCAGCGCATCAAGGTGATTCATAAGATACTGAACAAGCGATGAAGTGTTTTCTGCTCCTCCTTGGATTCTCCCTTTGGGCGCAGCAGCCCCCTCTCGACCTCGATGCCGTGCGGGCGGAACCGCGCCCCGACAAGAGGTATGAGAAAGCGCTGGGTTTTGCCTCCGAACAGATCACCGGGGCGCGGAAACAGTACCAGGATGGGAAGTTCGAGCAATTCCGCCAATGTATGAGAGACGTTGCCGAGGCGGTCAAACTGTGCGACCAGGCGCTGCGGGGAACCGGCAAAAGCCCGAGTAAGAGCCCGAAGAACTTCAAGCGGGCGGAAATGCGGATGCGGGAGATTCTGCGGCGGCTGACCGGCCTCGAGCAGGACGTGAGCGTCGAGGACCGCGGCGTGGTCGCAAAAGCAAAATCGAGCGTGCAGGAGATTCACGACAACCTGCTGTTCGATATCATGGGCCGGCGAAAATAGACGCCGGCCTGGCCGTTTGTGTGAGTTTGAGCTATTTTCCCGCCATCTTGCGCTAAACATGGTGAGAGCCACCCAAATGCAACGAGGCGCCAACGGAGGTGCGGTCGCGTATAGTTTAAGAACTTGGGACTTTTCCCGGCGGCTTCAGCCGCGGACAGGTGGGCGGCCGGCGCGATTTCAAGGAAGGATGACATCCATGCAAACAACGGGACAGAGCACAAAGCGATCGTTGCCGGGGCTGATTTTCGGCTCCATTCTTATGCCACTGCTATTCGGCGTTCTTTCGTTTCTGCGGGTTCTGGGGGACCCACACTCGCAGGCGATCCGCGGTTTAGACATGGTCAGGCTGATCGGGGTGGGATTCTGTTGGGGAATCGCGTTTGCAGGGCTGTTGTGGCTGATCGTTATCCTACCGAAGTACCGCAAATCGTAGTGCGGAGATGGGCAGCCAATAACGATGCTTACGCCAATGCCGGCATGTTTCTTGTCCCCAGCACCGATGATACTCCCCCTCCCTCAGCCTCTTCCCGCAATTCCGGCACTGCCGCGGGGTGGCGTGGTCGGGGTCCATGTGGCGCGCGGGGCGCCGTGGGACCGGAAATGCCGGCGGCAGGCAGGACACTGGTATGGACGATCGGTGGACATTGGGGCTGGAAAGTTAGTTGATAACTTCGTCAATGCGGCCGGACATCGTTGTAGAGCGCGTCGCCGGTCTCTACCTGTTCTCCGGCGAAACGCGGAGGCCACGAGTGGCTCCGGCATCGCAGCGTATCGCCGCGTTTTGAGCGGCCCGGCAAAGCGATTGCGGTGAGCGGCGAACGCTTAGCACGCGACTTGATGGACGCGGCTATCGCGGAGGGCCTGGATGTGCTGCGGGAAGATGCGATAGGACTTTTGTGCGGGCTTGGCGACCTTGACTTTCCACACTGAGAAATTCGTTTAATGATACGGAGTCTCCGTCGCCAATAACGGTCATGGATTTGGACATTTAAGGCTGAAAACGAAAGCCCGATAGGGGCTCGCGCCGGAAGCATAGCATCCCCGGGCTCTGATCTGGGAAGAGCGGATGTCCAGGCACGTCCGGCGAAGAGAATGGTACATCGCATTACAGCCCTTCACTTCAAGGTCCTTGGCCTCTTCGTAGCAAGAATGGGAACAACAGATCAGTTCCCTTGCCTTCAGCACATCGAACTCGTCGATGCGGCGGCGGCCGATCTCTGTCAAGCCGCGCTGGCCGTCGGCTAAGGCCGGGCCTAGCCGGCTTCTCCGTCCTGCCGGATCACCAGCCTCTGAATGGATGTCGCACGCCCCGTGTCCGGCGCCACGGTGACTACGACGGCATGCAGTTGGGCGTTGCCCCGCGCCGCCTCGAACCGGACGGGAAGGGAAGTGAGGAACTTCCGCAGGACAGGTTCTTTTTCCACCCCGATGACGCTGTCGTATGGTCCCGTCATCCCGGCGTCGGTCTGATAGGCCGTTCCGCGGGGAAGAATTCTGGTATCGGCCGTGGGTACGTGGGTGTGCGTCCCCACCATGGCGGATACGCGCCCATCCAGATGCCAGCCCATTGCCATCTTTTCGCTCGTCAACTCGGCGTGGAAATCGACAAAGCGCACCGTGACCGATGCGTCAAGCGAGGCCAGCAGTTCATCCGCCTTGCGAAAAGGGCAGTCGGTGGCCGGCATGTACGTCCTTCCCTGGAGGTTCAGGACGGCGCAGGGAACGCCATTGCGTGCCTCCACCACCACCAGACCCTGGCCGGGGAGTTCGGGCGAGTAATTCGCCGGACGCAGCAGGCGCGGCTGCTTCGAAAGGTATTCGTAGATCTCCCGTTTGTCCCAGATATGGTTGCCGCTGGTTAGCACATCGATGCCCAAATCAAGAAGCTCGCCCGCCAGTGGAGGGGTAAGGCCGAACCCGCCCGCGGCGTTTTCCGCATTGGCTATGGCGAGGTCAATCCCTTCGCTCTCGAGGATGTAGGAAAAGTGGTCGGCGACCAGTTTCCGGCCGGCGGAGGCGAAAATGTCGCCGATGAAAAGAATACGCATGCTATGGATTGGAGGGGGATTCAGGAGCGCACCGCCGAACCGTATCCATCCCCGTCATTGACCCCTGGATACCAAAAAGGGGGGAACCCTCCGGACGCCTTCAGGCTTCTCTGCCGCGGGTCTTTCACCGCCGAGCTTGCTCACCGGCGTATCTGAACGAGCCGGGCTCCATGACAAATTGTATCGGATCAATTTTTAAGGGACAAATTACAAACCCGGCAGTGACGCTCCTGACCCAGGATACCAGAGGGTTCTGGTTTCGCCTAGAGCGGAGATCACCTGAGGATCACCTGAGTTCGGCTGCTAGACTGAGATGGAATGCAGGAGGTACGCCTTACCGCTCACGTGAAGGCCGCCGGTTGAGCGTCTAAATTGAGTCCAAAGGTTTTGGACCAGGTGTTGCGCCGCCTGCCGAAGGTGGCCAACGAGAACGTTCTGGTGGGCTTTGAAACGTCCGACGACGCCGGTGTGTACCGGTTGAGCCCGGAGTGTGCGCTCATCCAGACCGTGGATTTCTTCACCCCGATCGTTGACGACCCGTTCTCCTTCGGAGCTATTGCGGCAGCCAATGCCTTGAGCGACGTCTACGCCATGGGAGGGCGTCCCCTCACCGCCCTGGCCATCGTCGCCTATCCCGGCAATGGGGATCTCGACACCCTTGGACAAATCCTCGAGGGAGGCGCCGCGAAGATGACGGAGGCCGGCTGCGCCGTGGTGGGCGGCCACAGTATCAATGACGGCGATGTCAAGTTCGGCTATGCCGTCACGGGCGTGGCGCATCCCGATCGCATTTGGACGAATTCCGGGGCTCTGCCCGGAGACGGACTCTGGTTCACCAAGCGCATCGGAACGGGGATTCTCGGCACAGCCTTGAAGCGCGGAATGGCCGGCCTGATCCACCTGGCCGATTCCATGGACTCCATGCTTACTCTGAACCGCCAGGCGGCCGAGGCGCTCGAAGGTCTTTCCGTTCACGCCTGCACCGATATCACCGGCTTTGGTTTCCTCGGCCATGCCCGGGAAATGGCCCTGGGCAGCGGCGTGACCCTCGAGATCGACGCTCACCGCGTGCCGCTCCTGCCGGGAGCCTTATCCTACGCCCGGGCCGGAGCCATACCCGGCGGATTGAAGAACAACCGTGAGTTCGCCTCCTGCGATGTGGCTCTCGGTCAATCGATCCCCGAAGAGTTGGAATTGCTGCTCTACGATCCGCAGACATCCGGAGGACTGCTGATTTCCCTGCCTCTCGGAGATGGAAGGACGTTCGAGAAGCGCGTTCCCTCCGCCGTGAGAGTGGGGCAGGTGGCGGCGCGGGGCGAAAAGGCCATCCGGGTGATCTAGGCCGGGCTTGGGGCAAGGCTAACCGTTAGCTCCGGCGGTGCGAAAAGCGAGTTTCTGCCCGGTCCGCCGTCGACGCCGATACAGGGCTGGGATGACGGCCTCGCCAACGCGCGCTACGTCCGCGTGCATCCGAATCTGAACGCTATCTACACCGGATGCGGGCTGTTCGCGTATCAAACTGGCGTGTGAATATGGGTGCAAACCTGGAATGTCTCATCTGAATTGTCCGGATTGGACGGGAATCTTCACAACGTTGCTGTTCAGCCCGCTCACATTGATATAGAAGGTAAGATCACCGATCCCGACGCGGTCGGGCACAATCAGGTCGATCCGATATAGCCCCGCCACGCCGGGCGCAAGCCCGGCGTAGACCACCTCGGCCATCTTCGCGTTGAAGTGGACGATCGGAGCGAGATCCATCGTGGAGGGTGGATCGGATGGCGCCGGACTGCCCGTCTCCGGCACGGGTGTTACGGGTCCCAAACCGGCGCCGAAGACGGAGATGGTTTCTCCGGACATGGGTGCGTTCTCCGCGGTTGCCGGGGTGCCGTTAGCGCGTAGCGCCACCAGGTGCGAACCGTCGGTGGTAAAGAGTGCCGGGTGAACCGGGAACGCGTCAACCTGAATTGCAGCGCTGACGGCGCCGTTGTTCATCACCATGACGGTTGCCGCCTTCTGGCCGGCGAGTTCGTACGGGACTTGGAAGTCGATCCGCTCCGTCCCGTCCGTGCGGCTCAGGCTGTAGAGCGGCGCCGGCCTGCCGTTCACGGTCACGGACGTTCCCTGCAAGCTGATCGGCAACTGGGGCGAGGACGCTGCCGTCACTCCCTCCAAGCCCCTCGTCAGTCCGGTTCCGTATATTGAGACAATTCCGCCGGGCGTGATCCCCTGCCGGAAGCTCGCGGCACTGACGACGGCTTTGCCCGTAAATTCCGGCGTGAGTCCCGCCCATCCGATTTCTCTCGGACGGTAGCGCCGAATTTCGACCGGCGTCTCTTTCCCGAGCGACAGGATGGCGCGCCATGGTGAAACAAATTCGAGTTTGATCGCCTGCTCGCCCGGCGCCCACGTCGTGTCTGGCTTGAGTCCCTCGAATGCGAGGCCGGCGGAGAACGTTCGCTTTCCTTCCAGCGCGCCGGATGCGGTGAACCATGCCGGCTGGCCGGATTCCGAGTAGAGCAGCCCGCCTACAAGAAGTTTGTCTCCCTGCGCCTCTATGAAATAGCCCCGCCCGGATTGGTCCACCTGGTCCCACCAGCCGGTGCGCGGCGCGTCGGCAGGCGTGGAGGCCCAAGTCTCGCTGAATGGATAGCGCTCGAGGAAAACCGTATGATCTCCGGCGCTGAATCGCGCCGTGGCGGCGCTATCGAATTCGAGATTAACCTTGGAGCCGTCGGTGATCCGGTTCGGCTGCGCGGGCGGGCCGTTCAAAGTCGCCCCGCCAGAATAGAACTGCGCTCGGCCCACGTATTTCCCCGGCGAGGTTTCGATACACCGCGCCCAACTCCACTGCGGAGCGCCGCCGGAAGAGTAGTCCAGGCCGGCGAGACGAACGATTCCCGCTTCCGCTTCCAAGGCGTAGAGGAGCCCGGGCGTCTCGGGACTTCTCCACCAGCCGCTCGTGGGCGCCGCGACTCCTGCCTCCGATTGATACCAACGGGTGAGTGTCTGGAGCGCCGGCTTTTCACGGAGGCTTTCTCCGGCGCTGCCGAGAAACACCGCGGTGGCTCGATCCTTCCAGGAATAGGGAATCCGGTCAAAGGAATCGAACACCACGCCCAATAGCCAGTTTGACTTGAACGAAGCCATCGCGCGAAGGAACGCTTCATACAGATTGACCTGGGCCCGGTAATCGACCTTCAACTGCTCGCGAGGAAGACGGAACAGTTGATCCTCGCCGAGGTTGGCTCCGTAGAATGAGCCATAGGCGAGATCGGTAATCAGCACCGGCTTGCCGTACCTCGTGTGAACTTCCGCCAGCGCTTGTAGCGTGTCGTTTCCGTTCTTGTTATTCCGATAGGACGCGATTAATTCCTCTATGGTCGGATCCGCCTTGTCGGTGTACGCCGGGAAGAAGCCGATGCCGAAGACATCGAGCATCGAGATCAGCCGCGGCGAATGGCGGCTAAGCCCAATACTGTTCACTTAAGAACATTTTAGTGCTATTCTGTTTTTGGGGCGGATGCCTCCACAAGGAGGTCATCGCATGCACATTACCGCCGTCGAATCCACAACGCTCACGACGGTTGCCTACGACCAGGCCCGCGAACTGTTGCAGTTGGAATTCCGTAGCCGGGCGATCTATCAATATTCCGGCGTTCCACCGGCAGTGCACGAAGCCCTGCTGGAGGCGCCTTCCAAGGGCAGCTACTTCAACCGGTTCATCCGCGGGCGTTTCCCCTATTCGTTGGCGCCTCACGGCCAGGGAGTCCCCCCGCCGGAAACATCCGTGTCAGAGCGCCAGGAATAGGAGGCTCCCATGGCACGGACGGTGGCATCGTTACCGGCTGGCAGCCGCATTACCGATTACATCAGCCTGGGTGTGATCGCCAAGTTCTTTCCGCGCGAGAAGGTCGACGCGGTACTCCAACAAACCGGACGCGCCAGCGTCCGCCAGCGCGACCTCCCCGCTCATGTAGTCGTCTACTATGTGATCGCGCTGGCGCTGTTCATGCGGTCTTCTTACCGCGAGGTTTTGCGCTGCCTGCTGGAAGGCGTGCAGTGGTTGATGGACCCATCGGCAGCGGTGAAGGTGGCCGGCAAGTCCGGCATCTCACAGGCCCGCAGCCGCTTGGGCGCCGAACCGCTGCAAGCGCTGTACAAGGCGGTGGTAGCCCCTATCGCCACGGAGCAAACGAAAGGCGCATGGTTCCGGCAATGGCGCTTGGTGAGCCTTGACGGCAGCACGCTGGACGTGGCCGATACAGCGGACAACGACAAAGCGTTCGGCCGTCCGGGCTCCAGCCGGGGCAGCAGCGCCTTCCCCAAAATCCGTTTCGTTGCGCTGCTGGAAAACGGGACGCACGTGCTCTGGGCGGCGCGCATGGCCGAGTATAAAACCGATGAGTTGACTCTGGCCGAAGACGTCGTGCCCGCCCTGCAAAAAGGGATGCTGTGCATGGCCGATCGACTCTTTCCCAGTTACAAGCTCTGGCAGAGAGCGGCCCGGACGGGAGCCGATTTGCTCTGGCGCGTCAAGAAGAACGTCCGTTTGGACGTCGATCAACGTCTTCCGGACGGCTCTTATCTTAGCCGCATCTACCCCAAGACCGCGGATCGGCATAGACAGCGCAAGGCGATTGTTGTACGGGTGATTGAATATCGCCTGCACAACGTTCCGGACTCGGAACCACTTTACCGGCTAGTCACCACCATCCTGGACCACAAGTTGGCTCCAGCCAAAGAACTGGCGGCGCTGTATCACGAACGCTGGGAGATAGAGACTGCGCTGGATGAACTGAAGACGCATCTGCGCGGCGCTCACATCGTGCTGCGCAGCAAGACCCCGGAGTTGGTCCGGCAGGAGTTCCACGGCCTGCTCCTGGCGCACTATGCGATTCGCGGCCTCATGGGCGAGGCTGCCCTGCGTGCGGGCGAAGACCCGGACCGCCTGTCGTTTCTCCATTCGGTGCGCGTTGTCCAACGGCGCATCGCCCGCTTTGCCGCTATTCCCCCCTCGGCAGAGGAACGCTTTGCATGAAACAATTCTCGACGAGATCCTGCAAGAGCGCGTTAGTTCCAGCCGCAATCGCATCAACCCGCGCGGAGTGAAGCGGAAGATGAGTAACTATCCGTTGCGGCCGCGAGCACCCCAACGCACTCGTCGCCTTGACGTCGCCAAGCGGATCAGGATCGTTAAGTGAACAGTATTGCGGCTAAGCCAATAGACGCCGTCGAAGAAGCCCGAGGTCGATGTCAATCTGCCGCTGAAGACCTTACGGATGCTCGCCAGAGTTTGCGCCCACTGGTCCTCCAACCGTGGATCGGCGAAAAGGTGTTCAACTTCGTCCCCGAATACCACGAAGTACTCGCAGCCCATCTGCTCGGCAAGTTCCGCGAAAGCGACGATCCGCGGCGCGTGTTGCGCCATCCAGGCGCGCCGGTCGGCGGGATTAGGCCGGTCAGTCCCTAGGTCCGACGCTCCGGCGATCACTCCACGTACGGCGGAAAACGGCTGGAGCATGCAGGGAACCCCGCGGGCCGTGAGCTTGCGGCCAAACGCGAGCACATTTTCGGGCTTGTATTCCAGCGGGATCGACGGATCGTATGCATTGTCGTTGTAATTCCGCATGAACCCGGTGGTTACAGTGATCTTCACCAGATTTGCGCCGGTGGCTACAACTTCCGCGATCGCTTGATCGATCGGCGGGACCGGCACGCCGATGTTCACTGGATCCACGAATCCACCGACCATCTCAACGTAGTTGAGCCCATTGACCGCGAACGGCCCTTTTTGATGGGGCCCCGGAAAATCGGCAATCTGGCCCAGCGCTACAGTCGCGGAACCCAGGATGATGAGATGTAGAGAAACAGAGCGCGCGAAGGTCATTGGGAGTGGCCGGCGAAGCGGCCGGTTCGATCTTCTAGCAATCCCGTGCCCGGATGCTGTGACTTCCGTCACGCGGATTCACATGAATTTCATAGTAACAGCACCGGCAGTACCGGATTTTCGCATCAGGCATAATTCGGTGGCGTCGTGCCATTGGAGAGCCGGCCGGCATTCCTGCACTGACAGGCGTAACGGTTTACGGTGAGACACCCGCGCAGGCCGGGTTATTCCAGCATGAGCGCCCGGCCCTCGCGGGGAATTGGGACCGGTCATTCTTGCCGGGATCGCACAGCGCACTGGATTGCGCCCTGAGGATCTGTAACCACGCGGATCAAGGCCATCATGCGGCAACTCTGACTCAGAGACTATTCAACACGGATAGCGCACGGATAAGGCTGCGCGCGAGGCCGCCGCGGAGAGCGGGTGCGCCGGGACAAAACCGGCCGGGGGCGCAGGGCTCCATAATCGAAAGGGCGGAGACGGATGCGATGGAGGGGTACAGTGGGTTCTGGAGAGAAACATCCGCGAGGGTAACAGAGGCGCCGGGGAGTTGGAGGGCGCGGGCGAGGAAAGCGGCGAGTTGTTCCCGCGTGAGTGTGGCGCCGGGACAGAAGTTCCGTGGCGTGGTGGAGCAGCCCTGCGTAATCCGGCGGCGATAAATGGCTTCGATGGCCGCGGCGGCGGCATCCGTGGGGGGCACATCATCGAAGATTCCCTCGGCAGGTTGCGCGGCGGGAAGTTTCAGGAGACGGGACAATACGAGAGCGGCTTCACGCCGGGTGATCACTCCCGTGACACCGAAGTTGGTGAAGCTGTAGCCGAGCATCAGACCTCGAACACTGGCGAGTTGGACATCGGCCCAGTAAGGGCTTCCGAAGGGGACATCGGAGTACGCGTACAGGGAGATGGCGCTTCCGGAGGTTGCCAAAGCCTGCTGGACGAGGAGCGGATTGACCTGCCGCGGCTGGATGCGGGAAGCGGCGGCGAGCGCGGCGATGGCTCCGGCGGCCTGGCCGGTGGACATGACGGCGGGTTGGAGCCGGAGGGCTCCGCTTGCCAGGCGGGAGTAGCCGAGGTTTTTCTCCGCGGCGAGGAATCCATCGAGGCGTTTGGGGAGGAAGCTCTCGAAGGGCACATGAAAGGGGCCGTCGAGTCCTCCGGTATCGGAGGAGGTTTCGCCGAAGCGCGCTTCGAGATCGGGTGTCGAATCGCAGTTGTGGAGATCGACGAAGTAGTCGCCGAGCGCGACCGCGGTGGGCAGAGGCTTGCCGCGGGGCACTCCGTCGGGGCCGGGGACGCGGCGAATGTCGTTGATGGTGAGATCGTGGACCGCCATGATGCGGCGGCTTTCTCGGATGTAGGGGCGCAGGGGGAGAAGCGCTTCGATGCTCTTCATGGACGGGGGAATGATGGAGCAGTAGCGTTGCGCCTGGGAACCGGCGAAATCCTGGCTCACTGACCAATCGGGCTGGTTGAGGCCCTCCGGGTCCTGAATGAAGTAGAGGAGATTGAGGGTCTTCAGTTTTGCCTGGCAGGTGAGTTGGTCGCGCACGGCCGGGTTGGCGAGGAAGGCGGCTGGGAGGAGAAACCGGCGAAGGGGGTCGGTAGCGTAGGGGGAATAGGTAGGGAAATCATTCACCCAGTTGACGCCGGTTTTCGTGATGATCGCGGGGTCGAGCGAGGTATAGGAGCCGGGACGGTTGAGATCGGGAAGCCCGCGGTACTGGTTATGAACCTGAAAACTGACAGGGTAGCGGGTAGGGTCATTGAAGGGGAGGGGGGCCAGAGTACGGCGGAATTCATCACGCGCCTGAGGGTAGCCGGGCGGGGGTTCCGTGAAACGAAGACCGGCCGGGAGCGGATCGTAGCGCTGAATGACGGCGGCGTAGGTGATGTCCTGGACGCAGCCGCCGGGAGTTGATCCGGCTCCGTTGCCGGCGTAGTGCTCCGCGCCGGCCAAGGCAAGCAGGTCGCCGGCCTCGGTGGCGTCTATGGTGACCCGGGCTCCCAATTCGCGTCCCGAGGAGAGGCGGACGCCGCTGACCGCGGCCCCGCTGAGAAGGACCGCGCTGACGGTGGTAAGCGGGTAGAGATCGACGCCCGGCTGTTCGCTGAGCATGGCGCGCAGCGCGCGTTCGACCTGAAGAGGCTCAAAACAATGAGAGGACGGACTCCAATAGCAGGTGGCCACGGACTTGCCACGCGAGGAGTAGACGGCCGTGGCGCGATCCAGAAACTCGCGGTAGATGCCGGTGGGGTTGGCGGCGAAGAAGTGGCCTTCATCCATTGTGGACACGCCGGAGGCGCTCATCTGACCGCCGATCCAGTCTGTCTCTTCGATGAGGGCGGCGCGGGCGCCCATGCGGGCCGCCTGGAGCGCAGCCGCGACGCCTCCGGCGCCGGCGCCCACGACAATCACGTCATAGGACGGTGGATCCGGGGATTGAGGGTACAAAGCAAGGGCAAGGAGGAGGATAATCGCCGCGCCCGGAGGGCGTGAACCGGCGGCACGGGCAATGCGGCGAGCCCGGTTGGAGCCGGGCACCGTTGGATCGGCCATAAATTGAGTTTGGGTAATCCTACCGTGTTATCAGGGGGGCATGCAAATATATTCTTGGTTTAGGGGTTCCAGTACCCGGACAAACGGTTGAAGGAGCAACGCGGCGCGTAGACGCGGACGGGCGGCTGATGGCAGTGCCGCGGCGTATTCGGCATGTGGGAGATAACGGGTGGCAGTTTCGTTACAGTTTGGTTAACATAACATAACAGCCGAGTAACAGGACCTTATTAGCATGCTTAACCACCCCATCTGTCTTCTCGCCCTATCTGGTTGTTTCGGAGCTTTTTTTCTGTCTTCCTGCGGATCTCCGGCGGCGCCCGCTCCGGGGGCCGCGGCCTCACCGCCTGGGCAGCCGAATCCCGTAGCCGTAGTGAAGGCAGTCACGGAACCGCTGCGGCAGGAGATCACGCAGAGCGGCGAGTTCCGGCCGTTCCAGGTGGTGGACGTGCACGCGAAGGTGGCGGGATACTTGCGCAACATCAAGGTGGACGTGGGGGATCGCGTGAAGGCCGGACAGGTGCTGGCGACGCTGGAAGTGCCGGAGATGCGGGACGACGTGGCGCACGCGAGCGCGGAGAAACGGCGCAGTTCGGCGGAACTGATGCGGCTGCGCGGGGAGTTGGAACGAGCGGAGGCGAACCTGGGTCTGGTGAAGTTGTCGCACGAGCGGCTGGAAAAAGTGATGAAAGCCGAGCCAGGGCTGATTGCTCAGCAGGAGATCGACGAAGCGCTGGCGCGCAAGCGGGCGGCGGAGGCGCAGGTGTCGGCGGCGAAGGCGGCGATTGCGGGCGCGGAGTTCGATGGGGAGGCGGCGCAGGCGCGCGAGAGCCGCACGCGCACGCTGACGGACTACACGACGATCACGGCTCCCTTCACGGGGATGGTGACGAAGCGGTACGCCGACACGGGGGCGCTGATTCAGGCGGGGACATCGCCGAACGCGATGCCGATGGTGCGCATTGCGCAGATGAACATCCTGAGGCTGGTTCTTCCGGTGGCGGAATCGGTGGTTTCGAAGGTGCGGCTGGGGCAGGTGGTGGAGATGGAAGTGACCTCGCTGCGCCGGAGAATTCGCGGAACGGTGGCGCGATTCACGGGAGACGTGGAGATGGCCACGCGGACGATGAACGTGGAAGTGGACGTTCCGAACGCGGATGGGACGCTGCTGCCGGGGATGTACGCGGAAGTGAAGCTGACGCTCGAGGAAAACAATCGCGCGGTCACGGTGCCCGTTCAGGCGCTGGCCTCGGCGGATGGAAAGAAGGCGGTGCTGGTGGTGAGTGAACAGGGCGTTATCGAGGAGCGTGTGATCAAGACGGGGATGGAGACAGCGGCGAAGGTAGAGGTGACGAGCGGGCTTGCGGCCGGGGAGATGGTGGTGGTGGGCAACAAGACTTTGTTGCGCCCGGGAGAGCGGGTGACGCCTCGAGAGAGCGGAATATAGAAAGCCATGGCTGGATTTTCGATAAGAAACCCTTATTTCGTGGTGGTGTGCGCGCTGGTGTTGTGCGTGATGGGAATCACCGCGATTATGCGCATGCCGGTGGACATGTTTCCGGTGCTGGACCAGACCGTGGTGGCGGTTGCGACGTTTTATCCGGGGATGCCGCCGGAGCAGATCGAGAAGGATATTGTCGAGCGGCAGGAACGGTTCTTCACGCTGGCTCCGGGAATTGAGCACATCGAATCACGATCTCTCCCGGGCGTGGGCATTATCAAAGTGTACTTTCAGCCTGGAACGAACGCCGATTCGGCGGTATCGATCATGGGCAACCTGGCGGCGGCGGAGATGCGCAGGATGCCGCCCGGGACGCTCCCGCCGATCGTGATGAAATTCGACGCGGCGGCGCTGCCCGTGTGCCTGGTGGCGCTGAAGGGCGAAGGAATGAGCGAAGCGCAACTGCGCGAGGTGGGGCATTACCGCGTGCGAACGCAATTGGCAAAACTGCCGGGCTCCGCAACTCCGCCACCGTTCGGCGGATTGTACAGGCAGATCATGGTGTACGTGGATCCGGTGAAACTGGCGGCGCACCACCTGAGTCCGATGGATATTGTCCGTAGCGTAAACGACGCGAACCTGATTCTGCCCTCGGGAAATATCCGCATGGGGTCGATTGACTACCCGTTGTACACGGATGCGCAATACAGGGATATTTCGAGCATTGGGGATTTGCCGCTGCGCACGGTGGGAGCGGCATCCGTG
>JAIXKK010000109.1 GCA_026954325.1 Bryobacterales bacterium
GCGTCGGGCTGCGGCGTGGCGTAGGCGCGGAAGTAGATGTTCGCGCCCCAGACGAAAAACCCCAGGATCATGGCGAACGGAATCAGCGACCACGCCAGTTCGAGCAACAGCGAACCGTGGATGTGCGGCGGCCGGTCCTCCGCCGATCTCCGCCGGTATTTCATCGCGAATACGAATACGGTAACGAAAATCAAAGCCGTGAAGAACACGGAAAACAGCATCTCCGCCGTCATCAGGTCGTCAATCTGCGTGGCCAGATTGCTCGCGGCTTCAGGTAGTAAAGAGAATGTCTTGTTCATGCGAGATCTCTTGCCGCCGGCTCAAGCCTTCTGGCGCTTCTCCCTCCGGAAACTGACAATCAGAAATCCACCGATCACGGCCAGCGTCAGTACGCCCGCCGCCCGCAGCGCCGTCAACACCTGCAGCGTGTACTTCCCGCTCGATGGATCGTAGTGAAAACACATCAGCAGCAGTTGCCCCACCGGATCCCCGATCTTCCCCTTCGACGATTCTAATATCCCCAGCCTCAAGTCCCGCCCTGAATACTCGATGCCGTATAGATACCGCGACAGCCGTCCGTCCGGCGTGGCCACCACGAACCCGGCCGCGTGCGCGTATTGCTGAATCGTCGGATCGAATGCATACCGGAATCCCATCGACTCCGTCAGCTTCTTGATATTCTCTTCCTCGCCCGTCAAAAAGCTCCACCCCGCCTCCGTCCCCGTCCGCTCGTACCGCTTCAAATACGCCTTCTTCTTCTCCGCCGCCAGTTCCGGCTTCTCCCGCGGGTCAAAACTGAACATCACCACCCGAAAATCCTTGCCCGGCGTCAGCGGAAGCGTCTTCAGCGTCTTCACCAGGCTGCTCATCGTCAGATTGCACAGCATCGGGCATTCGTAATAGACCGGAACCAGCACCACCGGTTTGCCCTGGAAATATTCGCCGAGCGGAGCCGTCCGCCCGGTCTCATCCCGGAACGGCAGATCCACCGGAAGCTGCGCGTTCAACTTCTGCTCAAATGCCACCTGTTTCAGCAACTGCGTCTGGTCTCCCGGATTCTGCCGCGAAGACTGCGCCCAGGCCGATGTAACAATCCCCAATGCTACTATCCAACTGCGCATGTTTCCTCTTACTGCTTTACCGCCGGCTTCGCTGCCGCGCCCGCCGCGGGCTTCTTCTGTACCGGAACCGGGAGACCGCTCTTCAGCAGCATCTCCATCGCCTTCTCCACCGGGACGTGCGCCGTTCCGCCCTGCTTGTCCACCCAGCCGTAGCTCTCCGCCCGGTTCAATTGCTGTGCCTGGAACGCCGCCAGGTCCTTCGCCGGAAACACCTGCAGCCGGGGGGCCGGCGGCAGATGCCGCTGATTCGAAAAAATCCCCTTCGGCTTCGGCATCGCGCTTTCCTCATACCGGAACATCAGCCCCGAGATGATGATGCACACCGCCAGCGTGAGCAGAATCGCCATCGTCGACCATGCCACCAGCGGTATGTTCGCGTCCGTCGCCTCGGGTTCGGCCGCCGGAATGTGATGATGAATCGTGTCCATTGTTTCCCCCTATTCCAACGCCAACGGCTCAAGCGAACGCTTCTTCAATTGGAAGGCGAAAAACGCCATCCAGATCCCCCCCAAAGCCACCGGAGCCGCAATGTCCAGCCAGTGAATGCTGAAGTGCGATGCCGGTGCCCCGTTCTCCATTCCATGGCTGAACGCGGGCCGGATCACCCAGAACAGGTCCAACACCCGCATCACCAGTACGTATGCCGCCACCTTCCGCAGCAGATGCGGATCGCGCTTGATCTTTTTCATCAGCAGTAAAACAAAGATCACGCAGAAGTGGAACAGAAACACCGCCAGCCCCACATACTCCCAGCCCCCCCGCATCCGCTTCACATAGTACGCGATCTCTTCCGGCAGGTTCGCCGACCACACAATCAGCAACTGCGAAAAACTCACGTACGCCCACAGCATGTTGAACGCGAACATCAGGCTTCCCAAATCGTGATACGTCTGCGTCTTCACCACCCCCCGCATCGGCTCCTTCGTCGCCAGCAGGCACAGCACGAAGATCATCACCGCGAACGTCGACAGCGCCTGGTTCACCATGAAGATCGCCCCGTAGATCGTCGAAAAGTAATGCGGCTCGATCGACATCACC
This sequence comes from Bryobacterales bacterium, assembly GCA_026954325.1. Lineage (GTDB taxonomy): Bacteria > Acidobacteriota > Terriglobia > Bryobacterales > Bryobacteraceae > CADEFT01. The sequence continues at coordinate 2,160 of JAIXKK010000109.1, forward strand.
CAGTCCACCGACGCGAACGTGATGCACAGGCTGTGGATGATGATCCCCGGCGCGCTCAGTCGCTGCAATCGCGGCCGGATCGCCCGGTATCCCACCCTCTCCTGCTCTTCCGTCATCTTGTTCAGCCGCGCCGTCAGGAAAAACCAGATCACGAAGTAAATCACCGCCCGGATGTAGAACCCCGTCTGGTTCAGATACATCTGCTTCGATTGCAGCACCGGATCCTTCGCCACCACCTCCGGGTGCGACCATTCATACAGGCTGTGCACGCCGAGCGCCAGCGGCAGAAACAGCAGCACCACCAGCGGCAGCGTCCGCGTCCCCGCTTCCAGCCCTCTGCGGATCGCCACTCCCCAGCCGCCGCCCACCATATGGTGCAGCATCAGCAGCGACAGGCTCCCTAACGCCACCCCCGCCCACAGCATGAACGCCAGCAGGTACGAGCGGTAAAACTGCTCCGAATTCATCGCAAACCCGGCGCCCGTCGCCAGCAAACCCGCCACCCCCACCACCAGGGCGCGGCTCTGTAAACGATCCAGATATGGCCGCATCGCTTCCGTCATTACTTCGCAGCCTCCTTCTCCCGTCGCCGCGGAGCCATCGCCGCCGGCCCGGCATTCACCTTCTGCGTCTCATCCGCCGTCAACTCGGCCACCTTCACGTTCTGGCTTTGTTGCAGCGCCCGGACATAGGTCGCAATGGCCCAGCGGTCCTTCACCGGAATCCGCGCCGCATAGCTCGCCATCGCTCCGCTCCCGTTCGACATCACCACGAAGAAATGCCCGATCGGCGCGTCCCGCAGCGCCTCCGTGTGGTACGACGGCGGATTCTTCAGCCCGCGCGTCACAATCATTCCATCCCCATAGCCCGTATAACCGTGGCACGGCGTGCAGTATATGTTATACCGGTCCCGCCCCCGCTCCAGCAGTTCCTTCGTAAACGGAACCGGAAGCTGGTCCACTACTTTCCCGTCCGCCAACCCCGTCCAATACGCCGGGTTGGCGCTCTTTACCATGTTCCGCGCCACCGTCCCCTTGATCGCCGGCCGCGCCGCCCGCCGGTCTCCGAAGAAATCCGTACCCGCATCCACCCGGTAGCGCGGCGGATCATGCATGTCTTGCCGGCACCCGAGCAGGGTCAACCCGCCGGCGATGAGCAGTACGTATCTCAAATCTCCACCTCCGCCACTTCATGCGCGTGCAGGGTCCGTAAAAACTCCTTCGTCCGCTGCAAATCAAACTTCGTGTCTTCCGCCTCGATGCACAGGAAAAATCGGTCCCGCGAGGCGTGCTTGAACCGCGGCACGTTGAATACCGGATGGTACGGCATCGGAAACCCGCACAGGAACACCAGCGTCACCAGGGTCGTCAGACCGGCCAGCAGCACCGTCGTCTCGAACGTGATCGGGATAAACGCCGGCCAGCTATTGTATGGCCTGCCCCCGACGTTCAACGGATACGTGATCGCCGCAATCCAGTACAGCAGCCCGAATCCGCCGATCATTCCCGCGATCCCTCCCGCCAGCACGAACTTCGGCAGCGGCGAATCCGGTATGTGCATCGCGTGATGCAGCTCCTCGATCGGCAGCGGCGAGTAGGCGTCCATCTTCCGGTACCCCTCGTGATGCGCCGCCTCGGCCGCGCGCACCAGTTGCTCCGGCGTCTCGAATTCGGCCATCAGGCCGTATAGTGGCTTGCGCATTTAGTGGCTGCCCCCTTTCTCCGCACGCGGGATCAACGTCCGCACTTCGAAAATCGAGATCGCCGGCAGCAGCCGCACGAACAGGAACAGCAGCGTCAGGAACAAACCCATCGTGCCGATAAACATGCTCCAGTCATACTTCGTCGGATAGTACATCCCCCAGCTCGAGGGAAGAAAATCCCGGTGCAGGCTCGTCACGATGATCACGAACCGCTCCAGCCACATCCCGATGTTGATGACCAGCGAAAGAATGAACACCAGCGCGACATTCGCGCGCGCCTTCTTGAGCCACAACACCTGCGGAACCATGATGTTGAACAGGATCAGAAACCAATACGCCCATCCGTAGGGCCCCGTCGTCCGGTTCTTGAACATGAACTGCTCCCACAGGTTCCCGCTGTACCAGCTCATGAACGCTTCCATGAAATATCCGTACGCCACGATCAGCCCCGTCGCCAGCATCACCTTGCACATGTTGTCGATGTGCTTCATCGTGATGAAGTCCTGCATCTTGTACCAGGCTCGCAGCGGAATCGCCAGCGTCAGCACCATCGCAAATCCCGAATAGATCGCCCCCGCCACGAAGTACGGCGGGAAGATCGTCGTGTGCCACCCCGGAATCAGACCCACCGCGAAGTCGAAGCTCACCACCGTGTGCACCGATAACACCAGCGGCGTCGACATCCCCGCCAGGACAAGCGACGCGATTTCATAGTGGTTCCAGTGCCGCGCCGATCCGCGCCACCCCAGCGCCAGCAGCCCGTACGCTACCTGCGCGAACTTCGCCTTCGCCTTGTCTCTCATGCTCGCCAGGTCCGGTATCAATCCCACGTACCAGAACACCAGCGAAATCGTCGCGTAGGTCGATACCGCGAACACGTCCCACAGCAGCGGGCTGCGCGGCTGCGGCCACATCGACATCGTGTTCGGATACGGCAGCAGCCAGTAGGCCACCCACGGACGGCCCGTGTGCAGCGCCGGATACAGGAACGCGCACGCCACCGCGAACAGCGTCATCGCCTCCGCGAACCGCGAAATCGACATCCGCCACTGCTGTTTCAGCAACAGCAGAATCGCCGAGATCAGCGTCCCCGCGTGTCCGATGCCGATCCACCACACAAAGTTGATGATGTCGAAGCCCCACCCCACCGGCACGTTCACGCCCCAGATCCCGATCCCCTTCAATACCAGGTACGTGATCGTCGCCAGCAGCATCATCAGGATGCTGAACGCGATCGTGAACCCCACGATCCAGAACTTCGGCCACCCCACTTCCAGCGGAACCGCCGCGATTTTGTCCGTTACGGTCGCATAACTGTGCCCTGGAGCCAGCATCGGATCAGGACCCGCCTGCGCCGTCAATGTCCCCTTCTCTACTTTCTCCATTTCTCGCGTCCTTCTCCTGTCATGCCTGCGTTAGTTCAGGGTTCGGATTCTCCAGGCGCGCCAGATACGTCGTGCGCGGCTTGGTGTTGAGGTCCGTGAGAATTCCGTAGTTCCTGGCATCGCCTTTCCACTTGGCGATCTTGCTCTCTCTATCGTTCATATCGCCGAACATGATGGCCTGCGTCGGGCACGCCTGCTGGCAGGCCGCCACCACTTCGCCATCCTTCACCCGCCGGTCTTCCTTCTCTGCCTGAATCTTCGCCCGGCTCACCCGCTGGATGCAGTAGCTGCACTTTTCCATCACGCCCCGGCTCCGCACCGTCACGTCCGGATTGCGCAAACCCCACAGGCTCTGCGTATCCCAATCGCTGTACAGGAAGAAGTTGAACCGCCGCACCTTGTACGGACAGTTGTTCGAGCAGTACCGCGTGCCCACGCAGCGGTTATAAACCATCTGGTTGATCCCCTCGCTGCTGTGCACCGTCGCCGCCACCGGACACACTATCTCGCACGGCGCATTCTCGCAGTGCTGGCACATCACCGGCTGCGCATACGCCGCCGGATTGTCCAACTCGCCCTTGTGGTAGCGGTCCACGCGGATCCAGTGCATCTCCCTCCCGCGCAGCACCTCTTCCTTGCCCACCGTCGCAATGTTGTTTTCCGCCTGGCAGGCAATCGTGCACGCCCGCACGCTGCATGCGTTGAGGTCAATCGCCATCCCCCACCGGTATCCCTGCGAATAGTCGAACCCCGGCGCGTACAGGCTGAACGCCGCCGCCGGATCCTCCACCATCTCCTTGGCGAATTCCGGCTTCTTCAAATACTCCTCTTCCGTCGCCGTTCGAACCAGGCGCCGCTCGCTCTGCGCCGCATCCGCTTCGGTAATCTGCTGTATCCCGTGGTGCGTCTGCGTCGATACCAGCTTGTACCGCCGCCCCGCCGGCGTGATCTCCACTCCCGATGCCGCCCACAGCGCCTGCGGCGTCCGTAGCGCATTCGCGTCAAAGCCGGTCCCCGTCCCGACCTTCCCCGCGCTCGTCCGGCCATAACCCAGGTGCACCGTTACCGTGTCGCGCGCCTGCCCCGGAGCCACCCACACCGGCGCGTTCACCGATCCGTTGCCCACCTTGATCGTCACCACGTCGTCCGTCGTCACTCCCAGCTTCTGCGCCGTCGAGGGAGCTATGTATGCCGCGTTGTCCCACGTCACCTTGCTCACCGGCTTCGGTAACTCCTGAAGCCATCCGTTGTTCGCGAACCGCCCGTCCAATACCGTCGGGTCCGGCCGGAAACTGATCTCCAGCCCGCTTCCCGCCGGCGTGGGCGCAACCCCTTTCAGGTCCCCCTTCACCGCCACCGTCTTCGCCGCCGGAGCCGAATTCGCGAAAAATCCGTCATGCAGCGCCTTCTGCAATTGCGCGTCGTAATCTTTCGCGTTGATCCGCTCGCGCCAGTAGCGCCGCCAGATCTGGTAACTCGTTCCCTGCTTGCCGAGCAGCGCCGAGATGATCTCCATCACCGTCTTCCCGCTGTACAGCGGGTCGATCAGCGGCTGCATCAGCGTCACGGTCCCGTCATAGGCCCGCGCATCGCCCCAACTCTCCAGCGGGTGCGCTTCCGGAATGTGCCAGTTGCACAGCGCCGCCGTCTCGTCCTGGTACTGGCTCAACTGAATCCGGTTCTTCACCTTCAGAAACGCCTCGCGGAACTTCAAATCCGCCGGAGCCGTGTACACCGGATTCGCGCTCAAAATCAGCAGCGTCTCCACCTTGCCCGCGTCCATGTCCGCCGCCAGTTCCTTCAGCGAATCCGCGTGCGCAACCGGATTCTCCTCGAGCGGCTCCGTGTAGATCACGGTCTTCCCCGCGTTCCCCAGCTTCTCGTTGATCGCGTGCGCCAGCGCATGCACGATCGCCGGCTGATGCTCGCCCGCCACCACCAGGCTCGTCCCGTTGTGCGCCGCCAAATCCTTCGCCAGCGTCGCAACCCAGGCATCCTGCGGCGGCACTCCCGGCGCATCCACCGCCACCCCCAGCTTCACCGCCAGGCTCCGCGCGATCGCTTCCACCTCGCTCGGCTTCACCCCCAGCCGGTGGTCCGACAGCACGCTCGTCACCGACGGGTGCGTTTCCACCGCGTAGAAGCGGTTCATCCGCTTCTTGCCCTCTTCCGGCTTCCGCCGCGCCGCGAACTCCCGCGCGTACCGTACCGCTCCCACACCCGTGTACAGAAAATCCGAATCGAGCGAGAAAATCACGTCCGCCGTATCCAGCTTGTAATGGTGCGACACCGGCTCTCCGAACGCCAGCTTCGCCCCTCCCCGCGCTCCGTCCGGATTCATCGGGTCCCAAACGTGCCACTTCAGCTCCGGCATCATCGCCGCCAGCGCCTTCATAGACTCCATCAGGCTCGGCGACGTAATGGTCTCCGTCAGGATCCGCATCCCCGCGCCCTTCGCCCCGAAGTGCTTCTCTCTGAGCACCGTCAGCGCCGCCCAGAACGACGTGTTATTGCTGATCTCTCCGTCCCGCAACACCGTCTTCGACCGGTCCGGATCGTATAACGTCAGCAGGCTTGCCTGCGCGAAGATATCCGTGCTCCCCAGGCTCCCCGCGTGATCCGGGTTCCCTTCCGCTTTCGTCGGCCGCCCCTGGTGGCTCTCCACCAGCACGCCCGTCGCGTATCCACCCATCATATGAGCCGTCGCATAGTACACCGGAACGTTCTCCGCGAACTCCTCCGGCGGCTTCACGTAGGGCACTATCTTCTCGAGCGGTTGCCGCGTACACGCCGTCAGCCCCGCCAGCCCCAGCGAAGCCCCCATCAGCTTCAGCAGGTTCCGCCGGTCCAGCGGATTCCGCCAGTCCGTCCCGCTCTGCGGAAATTCGTTGTCGAGAAATTCCTGGAACTCCGGCGTATCCGACAGCTCTTCCAAGCTCCGCCAATACTCCTGGCCGGATTTCTGGCTCAGCCGTTCCCGCACGGCCTCGAGATCCAGTCGAGGGCCTTGCCCGAATATTTTGAAAGGTTGTGTTCCACTCATCGGTGGCATGTGTAGCAATCCGTCAGCTTCTGGATTTTGTATTCGGCCACTAGCTTCTTGCCCAGCTCTTCCTGCGAAACGCAGGGCTCTTTTGTCTCTCCTGCTTTGCCTTCCCCTCCTTCAAGCCCGGGAAGACATTCCGGATGTTTGTAGTCCATTTGAAAAACCTTGTCCCTCGGCCTCACCCGCGCCTCCGGATTCCGATGGCAGTCCAGGCACCACTCCATGTACAGCGTGTGCTCCTGTTCCATCAGCGGCATCTGATCCACTCGCCCGTGGCACTCCGAACAACCCATCCCCTTATTCACGTGGATGCTGTGGTTGAAGTAAACAAACCCCGGCAGATCATGCACTCGCGTCCATTCCAGGCTCTTCCCCGTCGCCCAGCTCTGCCGCACCGGCTCCAGAATCTTCGCGTTCGTCCAGATCATCGAGTGGCAGCTCATGCACGTCTCCGTCTCCGGGATCCCCGCGAACGCCGTTCGCTCCACCGTCGCGTGACAATACCGGCAATCGATCCCCAGTCCCGCCACGTGATGCTTGTGCGAAAACGGTACCGGTTGATCGAACGGGATCTTCGCCCTCGAAACATACGGAGATCGGTTGACCCCCATCAGCGCATAGCCTGCGCCGCCTGCCAGCAGCAGCACGGCGACAATACTGACCTTCGCTACACTATTGGTGCTTGGGTGAAAAATCTGAGACATTAGCCACCTGCAAGGCGGGAACTTACGCCGCTACATCCTCTCCAAAACTTATGCAGTAAATATGGACCCAGGTAGAAGGTTCAATTATATGGGTGTTCGAAGTCTCTTGTCAAACGAAAATAATTACTGTTTAACAGGACCCCTCCTTCCACTCTCCCTCTTCCCCTGCTTCCCCTCTTGTAGTATCATTTCTTCCAGTTGGTGTAATTAAAGGCTCGGCCCTCGCCCGCCTTTCTATACTCGGGGAGTCCGTGTTATATGCTACGTCGCATAGTCTCTGTTCAGTGGGTACTTGTGTCTCTCCTCGCAACCGCCGTGTTTGCGCAGGAGTTCCGGGGCAGCCTGGGTGGCCGCGTCATCGACCAGCAACAAGCCCTCGTCCCTAACGTGAAAATCACTGCCGTTAATAATGATACCGGCGCCCGCTTCCAAACCTCTTCAAGCGCCGATGGTTCTTACTCCTTACCCTTCCTTCCCCCCGGCCCCTACACCGTAACCGCCGAAACTCCCGGCTTCAAACGCTACTCCAACCCCAACCTCCACATCGCCACCAATGAGCGCCGGCAACTCGACATCGCCCTCGAACTCGGCGATGTCGGCCAGTCCGTCACCATCACCGCCGAATCCTCCCTCCTCGAAACCGCCACCGCCTCCACCGGACAGGTCATCAATTCCCGCCAGATCGAAAACATGCCCATGAACGGCCGCACGCCCCTCGTCCTCGCCCAACTGGCCTTCGGCGTCACCCCCAATAGCGACCCAAAGTTCTCACGCCCCTTCGACAACGCCGGCCCTTCCGATTTCTCCATGGGCGGCGCTCCCAGCCGCAGTAACGAACTCCTCATCGATGGAGCCCCAGACACCACCCGCAACAGCCGTGTCGCCTACAATCCCCCCGTCGACGCCGTCCAGGAAGTCAAGGTCGAAACCTTCCAGTCCGACGCCGCTTACGGCCACACCGGCGGAGGCACCGTCAACGTGGTCATGAAAGGCGGCGCCAATGATTTCCACGGGGCGGCCTACGACTTCAACCAGGTCTCCCGCCTCGCCGCAACCCCCTTTTTCACCAACCGCTCCGGCCAGAAGAAACCCGCCGGCAATTTCAACCAGTACGGCATCAACGGCGGCGGCCCCATCTTCATTCCGAAGCTCTTCAACGGCCGCAACCGCGTCTTCTGGTTCTTCGGCTTCGAAGGCATCCGTGATTCCTTCCCCGAGCCGATCACTGGCACCGTTCCCACTCAAGCCGAGCGCGGCGGCGACTTCTCGCAACTCCTCTCCGTCGGCTCCAACTACCAGCTCTACGATCCCCTCACCGGCGTTCAGGAAGGCTCCCGCGTCCGCCGCCAGCCCTTTGCCGGTAACATCCTCCCCTCTTCCCGCCTCAGCGCCATCGCCAAGAACTACATGCAGTTCTACCCGCTCCCTAATCAGACCGGCGGGCGCGACGGCCAGGATAACTACCTCGCCAACTCCGTTCGCTCCGATGTCTACGACAGCCAGCTCGGCCGCCTCGACTTCAACCTCAGTGACCGCCACAAGTTCTTCTACAACTTCCGCCACAATGACCGCGTCGAAAACCGCGGCAACGCCTTCAAAAACATTGCCACCGGCAACTTCCTCGGCCGCATCAACTGGGGAAGCATGATCGACGATGTCTACACCTTCTCCCCCACCCTCGTCATGAACACCCGCCTCAACTGGACACGGTTCACCGAATCCAACACCCGCCCGAGCGACGGCTATGATTTCACCCAGCTCGGTTTCTCCAAATCCCTGCTCGCCTACTCCGCTCGTCACGTCCTCCCCACCATCGACCTCGACCGCTTTGCCGACGTAGGCAACAGCGGAGGCGATACCACCCCCTTCGACATCTTCCAGCTCTTCCTCAGCCTCACCAAGATCCACGGCAAGCACGTCCTCAAGTTCGGAACCGATGTCCGCGAATACCGCGAAAGCTCCGCCGGCTACGGCAACTCGAGCGGAGCCTACCAGTTCCGCTCCGATCTTCTCCGCGGCCCCCTCGACAACTCACCGCCGCGCCCCCTCGGTCAGGACCTCGCCTCCTTCATGCTCGGCTACCCCACCGCCGGAAGCTGGGATATCAACACCTTCCGCACCCAGCAAGCCAAGTACTACGCCCTCTTCCTCCAGGACGACTTCCGCGTCCGCTCCAACCTCACCCTCAACCTCGGTCTCCGCTTCGAGCGCGACCTCCCCACCACCGAACGCTTCAACCGCTCCGTCAACGGCTTCGACTACACCACCCCAAGCCCCATCGCCAAACAGGCCGAAGCCGCCTACGCCGCCAGGCCCGCCCCCGGTCTCCCCGTCGATCAATTCAAGGTCCGCGGCGGCGTCCTCTTCGCCGGTCCCAACGGCAATGAGATCTATCACACCAAGTCCGGCTACTTCAGCCCGCGCTTCGGCTTCGCCTGGACCCCCGCCGGCCCCGGCGGCAAAACCGTCCTCCGCGGCGGAGCCGGCGTCTTCGTCTTCCCCATCGGCACCACCGGACTCAACCAGCTAGGCTTCTCCCAATCCACCCCTATCCTCGGTGCCTCCGCCACCGGCGGCCTTCGCCCCACCTCCACCCTCGAAAATCCCTTCCCCCTCGGCATCGAGCGGCCCACCGGTTCCTCTCTCGGTCTCGCCACCTTCCTCGGCCGCAATGTCTCCTTCTTTAACCCCAACCCCAGCAATCCCTATTCCGTCCGCTGGACCCTCGACATACAGCGCGAACTCTACCACAATCTGGTCTTCGAGATCGGCTACACCGGCAACCGCTCCGTCCGTCTCCCCATCGACCAGCAGCTCGCCTACCTCCCCAGGCAGTTCCTCAGCACCCTCCCCTCCCGCGACCAGCCCACAATCGACCGTAACACCGCCAATGTCGATAATCCCTTCGCCGGACTCCTTCCCGGAACCAACCTCAACGGCGCCAAGGTGCAGTTCAATCAACTCGTTCGCGCCTTCCCCCAATTTGCGGGCTCCAACCCCGTCACCCTGCAATCCGCCAATGACGGCGGTTCCTACTTCCACGGTCTCCAGGTGCGCCTCGAAAAGCGCTTCTCGAGCGGCCTCCAGTTCCTCGCCAACTACCAGTTCGCCCGCACCATCGAAGAGACCAGCCGCCTCAACGACTTCTCCGGTCCCGAAAAGCGCAACGGCTCCATCGACCGCCCCCACCGCTTCGTCACCAGCTTCAGCTACGACCTCCCCTTCGGCCACGGCAAACCCCTCGCCGGCGCCGCCGGACCCGTCCTCAACCGCATCATCGGCGGCTGGATCGTCAATGGCATCTATTCCTACGAAAGCGGCGCTCCCGCCGGCGACTGGGGCAACGTCATCTACCTCGGCGGCGACCTCCACTGGAACGCCCGCGGCGTCGACGGAGCCTTCGATACCTCCCGCTTCAACCGCGTCTCCAGCCAGCAGCTCTCCGATAACGTCCGCACATTCCCCACCCGCTTCGGAAGCCTTCGCCAGGACGCCACCAACAACGTCGACGCCTCCATCATGAAGAACACCCCCATCAAGGAACGCCTCATGCTCCAGTTCCGCACCGAGTTCTTCAACGCCTTCAACCACGCCGTCTTCTCCGGCCCCCAGTTGAGTCCTACCAACTCCAACTTCGGAAACATCACCGGCGTCACCAACCTCGAGCGCCACATCCAGATGGGCCTCCGCCTCACCTGGTAGCGCGGGCTCTCCTGGCTCTCTTCTTAGCGCAAAACCCGCACCCTGTGCGATTCACTGTCGCTGATATACAACACTCCGCCCCTCCCCGCGAACACCCCGTGCGGCCTCGCCAACCGGCAATGCCCCGGCTCCGGTTCCGGCCCGTCCCCGCGTTCCCCATCCCCTACCACCGTCGCCAGAATCCCCGTCTTCAAATCAATCCGCCGGATCGTGTGGCTCTCCGTGTCCGCGATGTACACCGCGCCCTCCGGAGCCCATGCAATCGCCTTCGGCCCGTTCAATTTCGCCTTCCGCGCGTCCTCCCCGTCTCCCGTATGCCCCTTCTCGCCCGTCCCCGCAATGTGATGAAATGTCCCGCTCTTGGCATCCACCTTGTACACCGCGTTCCCCTCTCTCAGCACCAGGTAAAGGTTCCCCTCCCGGTCCAGGTCGATCGCCCGCGGCCCGTACACCGGTGTCCCCGCCGCCGGAGCGCCATCCGGCGTCGGCTTCTTCTCCCCGTTCCCCAGGTACGTCGTGATGATCCCCGTCTTCAAATCCACGCGCCTCACCCGGTGATTCCCTATGTCGCAAACCAGCAGCCGCCCTTGCGGATCGAACGCAATCGAATGCGGCTGCCGCAATTGCGCCTTCGCCGCCGGACCTCCGTCCCCGCTGAATCCCGCCTGCCCCGTCCCCGCCACCGTCGAGATGATCTTCGTCTTCCCATCCACCCGCCGCACAATATTGTTCTTCATCTCCACGAAAAACATGCTCCCGGCCTTATCGAACCGGATCTCATACGGTTCATTCAACGATGCTTCCCGCGCCGGACCTCCGTCCCCCGAATACCCCGCCTTCCCATTCCCCGCCACCGTGCTGATCGTTCCCCTCTTCAAATCGATCCGCCGGATCACGTGATTCCCGATCTCGCACACATACAACGCCCCGTCCGGTCCTACCGCCAGCCCGTACGGATTATTGATCTGCGCCGAAACCGCCGCCCCGCCGTCTCCCCCATAACCCGCAACGCCTGTCCCCGCGATCGTCCGGATCGTCTTCCCCTCTCCTTGCGCCATCACCGACGCCACCGCCAACCCAGCCATCCAGAGCCTGTTCATCTGCATAAACCTTCGTTTCCCAGAGTATCCATGTACAACGATTCATCAGTCTATGCCCTATTCCCCCCTCGGTCAAATCCTCGATGGGGGCCACCCTGACCCCACTTTGTGGGTATTTCCTGACCGCACCATTCCTCGCGGTTGGCTGCGGAAGTGTCTGTAACGAAACCCACTGTCTGTGCGACTACTAGTTAGGGCCCTTGATCAGCCCGGCTTGTGTCTGATTCGCGCGGTCTGCTTCTGGGCCAGTCACGTGTGCCTGACACACGCCGGGAAATCGAGGGTCCATCCTCATTCCCTATGCACCCTCTCCTCCTCACCCTCCTCGCCGCCACCCTCCTCCACGCCGCCGATCCCTGGATCGGAGCCTGGAAAATGGACCCCGCCAAGTCCCAGTTCCCCGGCGACCCGCCGAAAGACGTCGTCCTCACCTACCTGCCTGATCCCAAAGGCTTTCGCTTCACCTCCACCGGTAAGCTCCAGGATGGAACCCCCTACTCCTATCACTACACCGCCGCCCCCGGCGGCAAAGACTACCCCGTCATCGGCCATGCCGGCTTCGACGCCGTCTCCATCGAATGGAAAGCCCCTATCCTTGTCACACGCTACAAGCGTCAGGGCCAAACCCTCGCCACCCACGAGAGCAACTTCCACCGCGGCCGCAAAGTCATGATCGACCGTACCGAATGGAAATCCCCGGACGGAGCCACCCTCACCACCACCGCCCACCTCGACAGGCAATCACCTTGAAAAAATCTCCGCGGCCCTCTGCGTCTCAGCGAGATACCAGAACGTACCAGCCTGCGAGCAGTCTGTCGTCGGCCGATACCCAGAACCGGCATTTCCCGCGGGAAAAGGTTCGGGAACCGGCCGGCTTCGCCGCCTTCACCCGGCCCGCCCTCCGCGGCTGGCTCCATTCCATGCAATCCGGCCTCGAAGAGGAGGCGAAAAACTTCCGAACCCGGTTCCAGGACCTCCTGCGGTCCTTCAGCGCTCCGCCGTCTGACCTCGCATCCCCCCGCTGTGATGGTCTACAATCCGCTCATGCGCCTCTTCCTCTCGCTCCTCGCCATCAGTGTCGCCGCCAGTGCCCAATCGCTCCCCGTCAAGTGGGAAGAACTCACCGCCGGCGATTTCGTCCAAGCCCTGCGGAGGGCGCGGAACGTCTGCGTCCTCCCCTTCGGCATCATCGAAAAGCACGGCCCCCACCTCCCCCTCGGCGCGGACCTCATCAACGTCCGCTATGCCTCCCTCCACGGAGCCGAACAGGAGTACGCCATCGTCTTTCCCGAATATTTCTACGGCCAGATCTTCGAGGCCCGGCACGAACCCGGAACCATCGCCTACAGCGCCCGCCTCCAACTCGAACTCCTCCAGGAAACCACCGATGAAATGGCCCGCAACGGCTGCAAAAAAATCCTCATCGTCAACGGCCACGGCGGCAATAACAACCTCCTGCCCTTCTTCGCCCAATCCCAGCTCCAATCGTCCAGGGACTACATCGTCTACGTCTACGCCCGCGCCCTATATCCGCCCGGCCGCCCCGCCCTCCGCTCCAAAACCGACGGCCACGCCGGCGAATCCGAAACCTCCCACACCCTCATCTCCCGCCCCGACCTCGTCCACATGGACCGCGCCGCCTCCGAATCCGGAGCCGATCGCAACCGCCTCGACCTCCCCACCGGCGTCTACACCGGCATCTGGTGGTATGCCAGGTTCCCCGATCACTACGCCGGAGACGGTACCCTCGCCGGCAAGGAACTCGGCGAATTCGACATGAAAGCCTGGGCCTCCGCCGTCGCCAACGCCATCCGCGCCATCAAGGCCGACCAGACCGGCCCCCGCCTCCAACAGGAGTTCTTCGAAGGAGCCAAACACCCCCTCGACACCAAACAGTAAAGCCTTCCTCCGCCGCTCAACCCAAACGCCGGGCGTCTTCCAAGGACCCGATCCTCAAGGCCGCCGGCATCTGCCCCGGTCCCATTCTCTCCGAGCACATCGACGCCAATGCTCATGACCCCGCCTTCGAGGGAGGGCGCGCTCGACATCGAACACGTTACCCCGGACCGCTTCACGCACGCCTGACGGCTCAGACCGCGCTGCCATGACAAACCTCGCATCTCTGTTACAGACCTGGCCGGCTTCGTCGTCATGCGGGAACTCGGCCCAAACCACATTCCCGTCAACCCCTGAAATCGTCCCCGTCCGTATCTCCGCGCTCTCTACCGCCTCTGCGAGACATCCATCCGCTCCCCAGCTACACTATCCTCATGTGCCGCGCCTTGGCGCTCCTCCCCCTGCTCCCCGCCCTGTCCCTGGGAGTCACCGTCAAAACCCGCCCCTGCACCGGAGGCGTCGAAGCCGCCAAAATCCGCGTCGATGTCCGCCGTCCCCAAGGCGGCGGCATCCGCAGCCTCTCCCGCATCAAGCGCATCGAGAAAGGCAGCGCCATCCTGTACAAGCCCGTCGACCTCCCGCCCGATTTGAAAAAAGACGCCAAAGTCGCCCTCGTCCTCAGTTCCGCCGAATCCGCCTCCGCCGGCCTCACCATCTTCGATTTCCAGCCGGCCGCCTCCCCCGCCGAGTGGAAGGTCCCCTTCCGCGTCGATCTCGCCGTCTTCGTCCTCGGCCCCCAAGGTCTCGATGAGAAGCGCGTCAACACCCTCGTCACCAGGAATGACGAACTCATCTCCGCCCTCGCCGACTACGCCAACCAGACCACCGAAATCGAAGACACCGTCGATACCCTCACCTCCCTGCCCGATGAAGACGAGGCCGGCATTGAGGACGCCGCCGCAAGCCTTGACCGCGGCAACCCCACCAACCAGGCCCTCTACACCCTCCTCCGCGCGCTCAACACCACCGTGCTCGCCAACAATCCGATGGGCGGCGGCAAGTCCGTCGGCCCCGTCACCCTCATGAACAAAGCGAGCGTCGGCTTCTTTGAAAACGCGGGCGGCCTCTTCCCCGGCGGCGGAGCCCTCTCCGAAATCAAGCCCTGGCTCTTCCCCGACACCGACTTCCGCGCCGCCTTCGTTCAGCAATCCGGCGAATCCCTCTCCCTCTGCGTCCCGCGCGTCCTCACCCGCAGCCGGAATCGCCAGGTCTACCTCTGGGCGCGCCGCATCCTCGATGCCGCTCCCCCCTCCCTCGCTCTTGCCTCCAGCCTCCGCGTCCCCATCGGAGCCCGCTCCACCGTCCTCATCAAAGCCGCCAAACCCGCCGATTGGCGGAACGCCGAACGTATGGACCGCTGGACCCTTACCCCCTCCGCCGGCGGCGACCCTCTTCCCGTCCACCTCCGTACCGGACTCCCCGGCCATACCCTGGAAATCGACCTCCGCGGCTTCCCCGGCAAGCCCGGCCCCTACCACCTGAAAGGGGAATGGGATTGGGATACCGTCTCCGTCACCGGCGACCTCGATCTCGCCCCGCTCGCCGACCTCTCCCGGTCCGCCCTCACCCCCGCCTCTCGCGCCCGCCTCGTCGAAGGCGATGGCCTCACCGGCCTCACCCTCGAAGGCCCGGACTTCGAGTTCGTCCAGAGGGTCTCCATCCGCCGCGCCGGAGCCTCCCTCGAATTCGCCAAACCTCTCCAGTTCATCATCCCCCAAGGCCCCCGTTCCGGCCTCCGCAAAACCATGGACCTTGAACTCGACACCGGCGAGGTGCGCCAGGGAGCCTACCTCCTCGCCATGCAGCAGCCCGATACCCGCCCCCACGAAATCGCCGTCCAGGTCCTGCCTGACAACGTCCACATCGATAACCTCCCCCTGCGCCTCCCCACCGGATCCGCGCCGCGGACCATCACCCTCCACGGCAGAGGCCTCGACAAGATCACCCAACTCGAAGCCGAAGGAGCCTCCATCAAACTCGATCCCCCCGGCCCCGATCCCGCCACTCGCACCGCCACCGTTACCCTCGCCGGCGGAGCCAAAAAGGGCGGCCGCATCGACCTCCTCTTCCTCCAGGAAGGAGCCGCCGAAAAACGCCGCCTCGCCGCCGCCATCGACATCCTCGGCCCCCGCCCCCTGATCAAGTCCGTCAAATCCTCCGTCCCCAAGGACCTCGGCGTCGCCCTCAACCAGGCCGAACTCCCCGCCGGCAATTCCTCCGGCTTTTCCCTCGAAACCGATTCATCCACCCCCATCACCGCCATCCAACTCGACTGCGGCGGCGTCACCAGATCCGCTCCCTTCTCCGCCACCGGACCTGCTTCCCTCTTCTTCACCACCGACCCCGCTTTCGGCCCCCCGAACTGCACCCTCACCGCCGCCATCCAAACCGTTGACGGCCTCATCTCCGACCCCGCCACGCTCGGCCGCGCCCTCCGCCTCCCTCACATCGAATCGTTCACCTTCACCGGCGACAAAAACCCTGACGGAACCTACCCCGCCATCCTCACCGGACAAAACCTCGAAGTCATCGGCAAGACCGCCTGGGACCCCAACGCCGGCCGCGAAGTCACCGAACTCCCCGCCCCCCTCGCCGGCCAACAACAAAAGCAATCCCTGCGTATCAGCATGCCTTGGCCCTCCCCATCCCCCAAAGCCCCCCTCTACATCTGGCTCCGCGGAGAATCGAGCGCCCGCCTCACCACCACCTGCTACTGATCACTTCCGTACCCCAAAAACTCTGCGTCTCCGCGTCTCTGCGCGAAAATTTGCCTACACCGCTCGCATCCCGGGAAAGGTTCTCTCCTGTATGGATCAGTCCATTAGGTTAAGGTGTCAGGCTTCTCCGTCACTGCCCCAGTTCGTGGCAAACGTTACATCGCTCCGCCGCGTGCCGCTCTTTGTGGCAATCCACGCACTCCTTCATCTTCGGAGCCCGAAACACCGTCACCTGCTCCTGCTCCCACACATCCCCGTGGCAGGAGCGGCATTCCACTTTCACATGCCTCGCGTGGCTGAAAAACACGAAGTCCGGCAGTTTATAAACCCGCCGCGATGGAATCGCCGCGCCGTATTCCTTGTGGCACACCTGGCATTTCGCTACCGCCGGAAAGCCCGCCGCCTCTTTCCGCTCCGCCCCCGTGTGGCACTCCGTACACGCCACCTTCAGCGGCGCGTGCCGCTTGTGCGAAAACGGCCCCTCACCCGCCGCCAGTGTCAGGGCAACCAGTAGGCCACCAAGGCATCGGAAAACGTCTCGTTGTATTTGTTGCCGCCTCCAGCGGCGATCACCACAAACTGTTTCTTCGTCTTCTTACCAACATAGGTCATTGGAGTCGCATGCGCGCTTGCCGGCAACCGCGTTTCCCACAGCAGCTTCCCGGTATCCTTATCGAACGCCCGGAACCGGCTGTCATTGGTCGCCCCGATAAACAGCACCCCTCCCGCGGTCACCACGGACCCGCCGATGTTCGATGTCCCCGTCGGAGGAATCCCCTTCGCCGTCAGCTCGTCGAATGCCCCCAGCGTCACCTGCCATCGGAATTCGCCCTTATCCAAATCGATCGCCGTCAACTGTCCCCATGGCGGCTTCTGGCAGGGATAGCGGTTCTTGTCCCAGAACCGCCCATATGCCGGACCCCGTGTCCGGTACGGTACCGCCGACCCCTCCGGACGCTTCACCATCCGCACCAGCATCCCGTTGTCGTGCGAGTTCACATACAGCGTCCGCGTCTCCGGATCATACGACGCCCCGCCCCAATTCGCTCCGCCGTTCGTCCCCGGAAACAGGACGGTCGGCTTCTCCGATGCCGGCGTGAACAACTGCCCGAACTCCGCCCCCTCGATCAATCCCGCGCAGAATGCCCGCGATTCCGGCACATCCGTCAACTCCTCGGGCTTCATGCTCTGCCGCGCAAACGGCGGCGGCTTCACCGGAAACGGCTGCGTCGGCCACGCCTGCTCCCCCGGCATCCTGCTCGCCGGAACCGGCCTCTCCACAACGTCGTAAACCGGCGTCCCCTTCATCCTCTCGAACAGAAAGGTGAACCCTGTCTTCGTCACCTGCGCCACCGCCGGCGTTAACCGCCCATCTTTCTTCACCTCCACCAGCACCGGCTGCGCGGGCAGATCGTAATCCCACACATTGTGATGCACCGTCTGAAAGTGCCACAGCCGTCTCCCTGTTGCCGCGTCCAGCGCCACCAGCGAGTCGCCGAACAGGCCCATCCCCTTGCGGTCCCCGCCCCAGAAATCCGTCGAGGGCGACGTCAGCGGCAGGAACACGATGCCCCGCTCCTCATCCACGCTCAGGATGGACCACGCATTCGTTCCGCCTCGATTCTTCCATCCCTCCCCTTCCCACGTGTCATGCCCGAATTCACCCGGCCGCGGCACGGTATGGAACCGCCACGCCGGCTTCCCCGTCAACGCGTCGAATGCCCGCACATCCCCGCTCGGACCCCGCGGCTCTCCGTCCGGCACAATCGACCCGCAAATCACCAGGTTCTTGTATATCGCCGGCGGCGATGTCATCCCATAGCTCTCGCTCCCGCCCGCAATCAGCATCCCTGCTTTCAGATGGGTGCTTAACAGTTTTGGGGAATAAGGATCGAACCGGCTCTTGAACCGCAAAC
>JAIXKK010000055.1 GCA_026954325.1 Bryobacterales bacterium
GGCCTACACAGTCCAGACCAACGGGCAGCTCATGAACGCCGCCGGCTACCGCGACATGATTGTCGCCTGGCGAAACGGCGTCCCCGTCCGGCTCAGCCAGGTGGCCACCGCCGAGGATGGCGTCGAGGACGATCGCACCGCCTCGTGGCTGATCAACAAAGAGCAAGGCGCCATCCGGGCGATCAACCTGATGGTGATGCGGCAACCGGGAAGCAACGTCATCGAAGTCACTGACGAGATCAAGAAACTCATGCCGTTCTTCAATTCCCAATTGCCGCCTTCGGTGACGCTGACCATCCGCGGCGACCGGTCGAAGAACATTCGCGATGCCTTCGTCGACATCAAGTTCACCCTCGTGGCGACGCTCGGCCTGGTGATCATGGTGATCTTCGTCTTCCTGAGGAACGTGCCGGCCACCATCATTCCCAGCCTGGCCCTTCCTTTTTCCGTCTTCGGCACGTTCGCGATGATGTACCTGTTGAACTTCAGCCTGGACAACCTGTCGATGATGGCTCTGATCCTGTCGGTGGGCTTTATCGTCGATGACGCCATCGTGGTGCTGGAAAACACGGTGCGGCATCTGGAGCATGGCGAGACGCCGTTACAGGCCGCGCTCAACGGATCACGCGAAGTCGGCTTCACGATCGTGTCCATGACGTTATCGCTGGCGGCTGTCTTCATCCCCATCCTGTTCATGGGCGGCATCCTCGGCAAGCTGTTTCGCGAGTTCGCGATTACGATCTGCGCGGCGGTGCTGTTCTCGGGCCTGGTCTCGATTACGCTTACACCCATGCTTTGCAGCCGCATGCTGCGTCCGCTGAACACCACAAGACACGGGTCACTGTTCTGGGTGACGGAGCGATTCTTCCAGACGATGCATAACATGTATGCCCGGAGCCTGTCCTGGGTGCTTCACCACCGCCCGGTAATGATGGCTGTATTCATCGCCGTGCTGGCCGCAACCGGATATCTCTATGTCATCGTGCCGAAGGGCTTCATTCCCGAAGCCGACAACGACCAGTTCTACGCTCAGACGGAGATGGCCCAGGGTACTTCCTATTACAGGCTGAGCCAGTTGCAGGAGATGGTGAACAAAGTCCTGCTGGCCGATCCCAACGTGGAATCCTTCTTTTCGATGGTAGGCAACAGTTCGTTCGGCAGCGCGAATTCCGGCCGCATGTTTCTCCAGTTGAAACCGCGGGCAGACAGGGATCTCTCGGCGGCCGAGGTCATCAATGAGTTGCGGCCCAAGTTATCGGGCTTCCCCGGGGTGCGCGTGTTTCTCACTCTTCCGCCGGTGATCCGCATCGGCGGGCGCGGATCGCGGAGTACGTATGAGTTCACCTTGCAGGGGCCGGACACGCAGCGCCTGCAGCGGGAGGCGCAAAAGCTCGAGAAGGTGGTGGCGGCCTTGCCATCCGTTCTCGACGTGAACTCCGACCTGGAACTGAAGACCCCGCGCGTCAAGGTGGAAATCGACCGCGACCGGGCGGCGGCGCTCGGCATCAACGCGCAACAGATTGAATCTTCCCTCTACGATGCCTACGGCCCGAGCTGGATCTCGACCATTTATGACGATATCAGCCAGCACAAGGTCATGCTCGAACTGCTGCCGCAATACCAGCGGCATGCGGATATGCTCTCCGAGGTGTATTTGAAATCTTCCAGCGGCGACCTGGTTCCGCTGCAGGCCGTCACACGCATGGTGAACGACGCCGGCCCGCAAAGCATCAATCATACCGGCCAACTGCCTTCCGTCAGTATCTCCTTCAGCCTGAAGCCGGGCGTTCCTCTAGGCCGCGCGGTTGACGAGGTGGAGGAGGCCGCTGCACGCACCCTCCCACGCTCCATCAAGACGGAATTTTCCGGCACCGCGAAGGTATTCGAAAGTTCGATGCAGAACATGGCTCTGCTGCTGACCGTGGCGATCCTTGTGGTTTACATCGTGCTGGGGATGCTGTACGAAAGCTACATCCATCCGCTGACGATCCTCTCCGGCCTGCCATCCGCCGGTTTCGGGGCTCTGCTCACGCTGACGCTGTTCAAAGTGGATCTCAGCATCTACTCGTTTGTGGGATTGATGATGCTGATCGGCATCGTGAAGAAAAACGCCATCATGCAGATCGACTTTGCGCTGGAGGCGGAGCGGCGCGAAGGTAAGAATCCGCGCGACGCTGTGTATGAAGGATGCCTGACGCGATTCCGGCCGATCATGATGACTACCATGTGCGCGTTTCTCGGAGCGCTGCCGATGGCGCTCGGCTATGGCTCCGGCGGCGAAGCCCGGCGCCCGCTCGGCTTGGCCGTGATGGGCGGGCTTGCCTTCTCCCAGGTGATCACTCTGTATCTCACCCCGGTGGTGTATACGTACATGGCGGCGGCTCTCGAACGGATCACCGGGCGCAAGGCGGCGCGGGTGAAGGGTTCGCGCCTGCGGGAAAAACTGCTTGGGGCTGAGCAATGAACATTTCCTTGGGATTTATCGAGCGGCCGATTGCCACAAGCCTGTTAATGGCGGCAATCACCTTGTTCGGAACGGTGGCCTACCGGTCGCTGGCCGTCAGTGACCTGCCGAACGTGGACTTTCCGACGCTGCTGGTAACGGCGCAACTGCCGGGAGCCAGTCCGGAAACAATGGCGTCGTCGGTGGCGACGCCGCTCGAAAACCAGTTCTCCATGATCGCCGGGCTGCAGTCGATGAGTTCGATGAACTCCCTGGGCTCGACGCAAATCACGCTGGAATTCGACCTCAGCCGTAATCTCGACGGGGCGGCCGTGGACGTGCAGGGAGCGATCACGCAGGCCTCGCGCCTGCTTCCTCAAGGCATGCCGACACCGCCTACCTTCGCCAAGGTGAACCCCGCCGATCAGCCCATTTTGTACCTCGCGATGACCAGCCGGACCGTACCGCTGTGGACGCTCGATGAATATGCCGAAACGCGGGTGGCGCAGCGGATTTCGATGGTCAACGGCGTGGCCCAGGTGCAGGTGCTGGGCGCGCAGAAATACGCGGTTCACATCCAGATGGATCCCCATTCGCTCGCCGCCCGCCAGGTGGGGTTGAACGAGGTGGAAACCGCGCTCAAGAGCTGGAATGTCAATCTGCCCACCGGCACCATCAACGGGCCGCGGCGCGCCTTCACGCTGCAGGCCACCGGCCAGTTGACCAGCGCCGATGAATACAAGCCGCTGATTGTCGCTTACCGTAAGGGTTCACCGGTGCGGCTCGAGGAGTTGGGAAAAATTCTCGACGGCGTCGAGGACGACAAGACTGCTTCCTGGCTTTACTCGAAGGACATGGCGGAGCGCGCCATTGTGCTGGGCATCCAGAGGCAGCCGGGAACCAACACCATGGAAGTGGCCAACGGCGTGAAGAAACTCCTGCCGGTGTTCAAGAGCGAACTTCCGCCGTCCGTCTCAATGAAGGTGCTCTACGACCGGTCGGAAACCATCCGCGAATCCTTTGAGGACGTGAAGTTCACCATGGTGCTCACCCTGGGACTCATCGTGATGGTGATCTTCCTGTTCCTGCGCAATTTCTCAGCCACCATCATCCCCAGCCTGGCGCTCCCGTTTTCCATCATCGGGACATTCGCCGTCATGTACCTGCTGAACTACAGCCTCGACAACCTCTCGATGATGGCATTGATCCTGTCGATCGGCTTTGTCGTGGACGACGCCATTGTAATGCTGGAAAACATCGTCCGGCACCTCGAGATGGGCGAGAGCCCGATGCGGGCGGCGGTGGAAGGGTCGAAAGAGATCGGATTCACGATCGTTTCGATGACCCTGTCGCTGGCGGCGGTGTTCATTCCCGTGCTGTTCATGGGCGGCATCCTGGGGCGCCTGTTCAAGGAATTCGCGGTCACCATCTGCGCGGCCATTCTGATATCCGGCGTGGTATCGGTGACGTTGACGCCGATGCTGTGCAGCCGCTTTCTAAAGTCCTCGCGCGAGGAGAAACATTCGTGGTTTTACCGCGTCACGGAGCGGTTCTTCGATGGTCTGCTCCGCATGTATGACGTCACCCTGCAAACGGCCTTGCGGCATCGGGCCGCGATCATGGTGGTGTTTGTATTCGTGCTCGCCGGCACGGGATACCTGTTCGTCAATATCCCCAAAGGCTTCATTCCCGAGCAGGACACCGATCAGTTGCTGGCCATAACCGAGGCGGCGCAAGGCACTTCGTTTGACCAGATGGTGGAATACCAGAAACACGTTTCCGAAATTGTGCGCCAGGATCCGAACATCGACGCATTTGTTTCAAGCATCGGCGGCGCGACTTCCGTTACGCTGGGAGGCCCCAATTTCGGTCAACTGGTGATCCACCTCAAGCCCCGGCACGAGCGCAAGTTGATGGTGACGGACGTGATGAAGGAGTTGCGGCCCAAACTTGAGGGCATGCCGGGAATGAGGGTCTACCTGCAGAATCCGCCGGTGGTCCGCATTGGCGGGCAGGTGACGAAGAGCCTCTATCAGTTCACCTTGCAGTCTCCGGACAAACTCGCGCTCTACTCCTCGGTTCAAAAACTCGAAGACGAGTTGCGGCGCCTCCCGGCGTTGCAGGACGTCTCGAGCAGTCTGCTGATTTCGAACCCGGAAGTGCACCTCACCATTGACCGGGATAAGGCGGCGGCCATTCAGGTGAACGCGCAGCAGATTGAAAACACGCTATATGACGCCTATGGCCCGCGCTGGGTCTCCACCATCTACTCGCCGGTGAATGAATACAAAGTGCTGCTCGAACTCGAGCCGCACTACCAGAAAGATCCCAAGGCGCTCTCCCTGCTCTACTTCAAATCGGCCACCGGAAGCCTGATCCCCCTGGATACCTTGGCCAGACAGACGATCCAGGTGGGGGCGCAGACCATCGGTCATTTCGGGCAATTGCCGGCGGTGACGGTCTCCTTTGACGTGAAGCCGGGCCATTCGCTGGGCTCCGCGGTGCAGGAAGTGCAGGACACGGCCGACCGTCTGCTGCCCGATTCGATCAGCACTGCCTTCCAGGGTGAGGCGCAGGCCTTCCGCAACTCCCTGGGCAATCTTTGGGTCCTGATGGTGATCGCGATCATGGTGGTGTACATCGTGCTGGGAATCCTGTACGAAAGCTACATTCACCCGATGACCATTCTCTCCGGACTGCCCTCGGCGGGATTCGGCGCGCTGCTGACGCTGTACTTCTTCAAGATGGATCTCAATATTTACGCTTTCGTCGGCCTGATCATGCTGATCGGCATTGTGGAGAAGAACGCCATCATGCAGATCGACTTTGCGCTGGAAGCCGAGCGTGGCGGGATGAGCCCGGCGGAGGCGATCTATCAAGGTTGTCTGATCCGTTTCCGTCCGATCATGATGACGACCATGGCGGCATTGCTGGGAGCCATTCCGATCGCGCTCGGCTATGGCGCGGGCGGCGAGGCAAGACAGCCGCTGGGTCTGGTGGTTGTCGGCGGATTGCTGTTTTCCCAATTGGTGACGCTGTACTTGACGCCGGTGTTCTACATCCTGCTCGGCAACCTGCATTCGCGGCGTTCCAAGGGGAAAGAGCAGGGGATGGATTCTCCCGCGCCGGCGGTGGCGGAAGTACGGTAAGCCTGCAAACGGTACACGGGCTCGTCATCGGTTCTCGCTGGGCGAAGGCCCGCGCTCGTTGCTTCTGGTGATCAGGTTCTTGAGATCCGTTCCAACCCCGGCCAGCGGTCGAAGTCCCGGTCGAAGCTAAAGATCGTTTTGATCGAGTAGCGCTCCATCACCGCAATGTGGAGCGCATCGCGTGCGCTCTGCCCTCCGTTATCCACGACGCTCAACAGAACTTTGATCGTGGGAGCAATTGCCTCCCTCCGTTCAATGGAAGATCACCTCTGATAGCCCCGTTCGATCTCCCGATTCATTTCCTCCACGCCGGCCGTGGGAAAGGAGTACAGGGCGGCTTCCCGGATCGAAGCGAGTTTAGCCGCCGGGCTCTTCGTGGGCCGGAGGGATTCCACTTCGCGCAGGGCCCCGGCGCACATACTCCCCCACGGTGAGATTCTCACTCTTGGCCTGGCGCTGGATAGACGCCATTTCCTCATCAGGGATAAGAACTTGAAGCCGTTTGCTCATGATATGAGTGCCGTTACGGGGTGTTGAACGACCGGATGAGGAACACCGCCATCTGTCCGAGAGTGTTCGGATCATTCACGCAGTAATTCGTCGTGGTGCAGCCGTTGGTGATGCCGAGGTCCCGCATCTTCTGGATATAGGGGAAGAAGATGTTGTTGCTCTGGGCATCGAGGAAGTAGGGCGTGGCGTTGTAAGTGAAATTCTTCGGTGAGTTGACGCCGAGTTTGCCGCGAATGAGGAACACCGCCATCTGGCCGCGCGTGACTGGGTCGGCGGGGCAGTAGGTGGTGGTTGTGCAGCCATCCGTGATCCCGAGTTCCTTCATCTTCTGGATGTATTTGAACTGCGGGTGGGTGGCCGGCACGTCGGTGAAGAGCGGGGTCTGGGAATAGGGGAACACCTCGCCGAGCATGGAGCGGATGACGAGTTCGGCCATGGTTCCGCGAGTAGTGACGTCATTGATGCAGAAAATGGATGGCGCGCAGCCGTTCGAGGTCCCATAGCGGTTGAGCAGAGTGATGTAGTCGAAGAAGATATTCGACGGGTCGACGTCATTGAACACCTGCACCACGCCCACGCCGTGCTGCGCCACCTGGACAAGTTGGCCCATCACGTTGATGGAGGCGGTCCGCGGGAACTGCGTCGCGTTGGCCTGGATGGTGAACTGGAAGCTTCCGTTTCCGGTGCCCGAGGGAGGGCCGGTGATGGAGAGGAAGGGATCGATGAACGCGCCCGAAAGGGCGGCGTTCCAGAAGCAGTTGGCGGCGGCGGCCACGTTGACGGTGAAGGTTCCGCCCGCCGCCTCGGCAGTGATCGCCTGCGGGCTCAACGTGTAGTTGCTGCCGCAAGTGGTGGGCGAGTAGGAAGCGGTTACCGATTTCGGCTGGTCCATGACGAGGGACTGTGGGTTGGTAGTGCCGGTGAGGGCGCCGGACCACCCGGTGAACGTGGCTCCGGCGGCGGGGGAAGCGGTGAGTTGGATAGCGGCGCCGGTGGAGTAATAGCCGTCGGCGGAGGCCGGGGAAGCGAGGATGGCGCCGGTCCCGGCGGGGCTGGTGATGGTGGTGAGGAGGTAAGACGTGCTGAAACTGGCCGTGAGGGCGACAACGCCCGCGGCGGGCGCGGTCACCTGGTGCGTTTGCCCCAGGCCGTCGCTCCAGGCGGTGAAGTTGTAGTGAATGCCGCCGGAGCCCTGAGGCGAGGGCACCCCTACCTGGTGAGCGCTGCCGGGGGCGAACTGGAAGGTGGCCGGGGTGGTGTAGACCGTGCCATCGACTAGGACCTGGAGCCCCGCCGGGGACGTCGAGAAGCTGAGGGATGCAGGCGGCATGGCGGCCTGATTGATCGTGTAGGTGAGTGAGATATTGCCGCCCGCCACCGTGATCATCCCCGAGCGCGGAGATGTGGTCGGGTTGGCGTCGACCTGATAATTGACCGTGCTGCCGCCTGAGCCCGCGCCGCCGGAAATGACAGTGATCCAGGAGGCATTGCTGGTGGCGCTATACCCGCAGGCGGCGCCGGTGTTGACCCCGAAACTGCCGGCGCCCGCGCCGCCTCCGGCATCGATGGTGGAGCCGGTGAGGCTGTAGACGCAGGAGAAGGTGGCGGTGACGTTGCGGGGCGCCGGCATGGAGAGGCTCTGCGGGGAGGTGATTCCCGTGAGGTCGCCGTTGAATCCGGCAAAGGCATAGCCCGCGGCGGCGGTTGCCGACACGGAGACGGTTGCGCTCGAGGCGTAGTAACCGTCGGCAGAGGAGGGGGTAGCAGAGACCGTGCCGGCGCCGGCCGGCGAAGCGGTGAGGTTCAATAGGTTTTGCACGGAGTAGGTGGCCGTGTAGGTTGTGTTGGCCGAGGGCGCGGTGACGTTCTGCGTTTGGGCGCCGCCCTGGCTCCAGGAGGAGAAGATGTTTCGAGTGGATCCGTTGCCTTGCGGCGTGGGGGCGGACAGCGAATGGGTGGAGCCCGGAGTCCAGCCGAAGTAACGGGGGCTGGGTGCGGTGATTCCATCGGCGGTGACGTTCAATCCCGCGGGGTTGGTGGTGACGGTGAAGGTGAGCGGAGCGCCATCAATCAGCTTGGCGACGAAGGCGTCATAAGAACCCTGGAGGGAGGATTGGTAGGCGGATGCGGTGGGGAAGTCGGGGCCCTGCGTCGAGCCCGCCACGTAGACCGCGCCATTGGGGTCCGCGGCGACGCCGTTGGACTGGTCGTCACTCGTCCCGCCGAGATAGGTGGAGTAGGAAAGCGCGTTACCCGAGGAAGTGAAACGGGTGGCGAAGGCGCCCTGGTTGCGGCCGTTGTAATAGGCGGCCGAAGAGCCGAGGGTGGGGAAGTTGGACGATGCGGTGTAGCCGCTCACCGAGGGCTGGTTGTTCGCGTCGACGGCGACGCTGGTGATGAGGTCTTCGCCGTTCCCGCCGAGGAAGGTCGAGTAGACCAGAGCGGAGCCGGCGGCATTGAGCTTGGTGAGGAACCCGTCGAAGACGCCGCCGAAGATGGAGCTATAGGCTGAGGAGCGGGGGAAGTTGGAGGAGTAGGTCCACCCGCCGATGTATGCCGCGCCGGTGGAGTCAATGGCGATGGAAGTGGCGCGGTCATCGCCGGAGCCCCCGAGATAGGTGGAATAGGTGATGGCGTTGCCGGCGAGATTGAGTTTCGCGGCGAAGGCGTCCACGCCGCCCGCCGATGCGCCGTAGAGAGCGCCCTGAAGGGGAAGATCCGTGGAGGACGTATAGCCGGTGACGTAAATGCCGGAGGAATCGACGGCAATGCCGGTGGCGGAATCATCGGCGCTGCCGCCGAAGAAGGAAGAGAATGCGATCGCTCCGGCGGTTCCCACTTTGACGATGAAACCGTCGCGCGCGCCGCCGCGATAGGAGGAGAAGAGAGCGGAGGCGGTGGGGAAGTCGGCGGAACTGGTGTTCCCCGCGACGTAAGCGCCCGTGGAATCGGCGGCGATCGAGACGCCGCGGTCCTCGCCCGAACCCCCGAGGTAGGTGGAGAAAATGAGAGTGTCGCCGTTGGGACCGAGTTTCGCGATGAAGCCGTCAGTGCCTCCGGCGGAAGATCCGCGCGCGGCGGCTTGGGTGGGGAAGTTGGTGGATTGGGTGTAACCGGTGATGTAGGCGTTGTTGGCGGCGTCAAGCGCGATGGACAATCCGGCGTCATCGCCCGAGCCGCCAAGGTAGGTGGAGTAGACCAGGGCGTTGCCGGCCGGATTCAGTTTCGTCACGAAGACATCCAGCGAGCCGCCTCCGGTTCCCTGGGCCGCGGAAACGGTGGGGAAGGTGGCGGAGGTGGTTTCACCAACGATATAAGCGGCTCCGGTGGAGTCGACGGCAATGCCGCGGGCGCGGTCAAGACCGATGCCGCCGAGGAACGTGGAGTAGGCGAGGATGGGATCGATGATGAGGGGACGGGAACGGTCATAGGGCCCGAGGGCGAAGCTGACCTTCCGGCCTGCTTCGAGGCGGTAGCCTGCTCTACGTTCCACTTTGCGCCCGTCAATCTCCTGGTAGACGGCCGGTCTACGCTGGCGAAGGGTCCCGGCGCGTGTCTCGAGGAGGAGGTCGCCCGAGCGGTCGATGCGCAATGAATCCACCCCGTCATAGGCAAGGCGGATGCGGCCGGCGTCGGCATGGGGAGCGACGCGGAAGTCGTACTCGAGTTGCTGCTGATTGCCGTAGTAGATAAGGTCGACGCCGGGATACACGCCCCGGTAGGAGACGCGCGCGTAGCCTGGGATGCCGGTGCGCCACTGGGAGGGGCCGCTGCCGGCGAAGTAATTGCTCACCCCGGGGAGCGGCTCGAGGAGGGTCGCTTCGGCAGGCGGGACGGAGCCTTCCAGGCGCATGCGGACAAGCGCTCGCTTGTCCCCGGAGCCAAACGCGATTTCGGCGCCGCTGTCCAGCAGACGCATGGTGTAGCCGGGTCCGCGTGAGAGGAAGCGGACGCGGGAGTCCGCCTGGCCGCGATTGGGCTCAAACCGGAGCGGGAGCTTTCCATAGCTTTCGGTAAGCCGCGCGGCACTCAGCGAAGCGCTGGTAAGAAGAAGTAGAAAACCGAGAGCAGCGGACGGTTTTCGGGCAAGGTTCCGGCGGAAAGAGGCAAGGCTCTTCACGTGTCATCCCTCCTGTTTCTATGGCCTTGAATTTTATCGTCTTTTTCATGGAAAATTCCAGCCCAAAATGCAGGGAGCGTGAACAAGTGAGCTTGCGCGGGTGGGAGGAGCGCAGTATTCTGTGACAGGCAATCTTATGCGAACACCATCCCGGAGAACGTTTCTTCATGCCGCGGCCGGCGTGCCGCTGTTCGACATTGTTCCGCCGCGCGCCATGGGTATGCAGGGCCCGGCGCCGAGTGACACCATTAATCTCGGCCATATCGGCATCGGGGGCCGGGGACGCGGATTTCTGCGGCCGGAGGCGGATTTCGGAAAGGCGATTCCCGCGCCCTCGAACCTGGGCGGGGACGGCACGCGCCGGCAGTCGGCGGCGCGCAGCGTGGCGTTATGCGACGTGGATTCGAGCCGGTTGGACGCGGCGGCGACGCGGGTTGGCGGGCGTCCGAAGATGTACAAGGATTTTCGCGGGCTGCTCGAGGATAAGGACGTGGACGCGGTGGTGATCGCCGCGCCCGACCACTGGCACGCGCTGCTGACCATTCTCGCCTGCCAGGCGGGGAAGGACGTGTACTGCGAGAAGCCGGCGTGCAACACCGTGGAAGAGGGCCGCGCGATGGTGACGGCGGCGGACCGCTACGGGAGAGTGGTGCAGATCGGCTCCCAGGGGCGTTCCCAACCGGCGGCCTGGCAGGCGGCGATGTACATTCGCAACGGGCAGCTTGGGAAGGTGCGGGAGGTGCTGTGCTGGCACTACGCGAGTCCGGATGGGGATTGGACGCCGGACGCCGAGCCGCCGCAGGGGCTCGATTACGACATGTGGGTGGGGCCGGCGCGGTGGCTGCCCTACAACGTGAAGCATACGCACGGGCAGTTCCGCTGGATGATCGACTTCGGCGGAGGGCAGATCCGCGACCGCGGGGCGCACGTGATGAGCATCGCCAACTGGATCATGGATTGCGACGCCACCGGTCCGGTGAGCGTCGAGGCGGCGGGCGAGCCGCCGCACGACGGGATGTACGATTCGGGGGTGACGATGCGCGTGACCTACGAATTCAGGAATCCGGATTGGACGCTCGTGTGGGCGCAGCCGGGCGAGCCTTCGACGGAGTTGCAGGCGCAGTACGGCGCTGTCTACCACGGCGACAATGGGCGGTTGACGGTGACGCTTGGCGATGGGGCGGGGACGGCGACGGAGCAGAAAGCGAAGGACTACACGGCTCCGTGGGACGGAGTGAAGGTGTTCCGCAGCCCGGGGCACATGGAGAATTTTCTCGACTGCGTGAAGTCCCGGGAAAAGCCGGTGATGCACATGGAGGCGGGACACAGGGTGGCGACGCTGTGCATCCTGGGCAACATCGCCTTCCAGTTGCGGCGCAAACTCGAGTGGGACCCGGTGAATGAGCGGGTGAAGGACGACGATGAGGCGAACCGGCTGTTGTCCAGGCCGGGACGCGGGCCGTGGCACTTGTAGGGGAGGATGTTCCGATGGCTAATGAGAAACTGATTGCGGACATACAGAGCGGCGACAAAGACGTGCGGTTCACGGCGTGGCGCGCGGCAGGGGACGCGGACGCGTCTGCCATTGCGGAGTTGGGGAAACTCGCGGCCTCGTCAAACCCCGGCGTAGCGAAAGCGGCGCGGGAAGCGATCACGACGATGGTCCACGCGGTGGGGAAGGATCCAGCCGATGGGCGGCGCGGGGCGGTGGGGAAGGAACTGATGGGGCTCGGCGGAGCAGGGAATCCGCTGGCCGCGCGCGTGCTCGCGTGCCGGCTCCTTTCCGGCATTGCGCCGGAATCGGAAGCCGCGGCAATCGCGAAATGGCTGGCGGATGCGGATCTGCGGGAGGAGGCCATCTACTGCCTGGAACGAATCCCCGGCGAGGGAGTGAACCAGGTGCTGGTGGGCGCCTATCGCGCTGCGCCCGATGAGTTCAAGCCGCGGATTCTGGCGGCGCTCGGTCACCGGCGCGCCGGTGAGGCGGTGAGCCTGTGCGTGGCTGCCATGCGGTCCCCGATTGCGAGCATCGCGGGCGCGGCGGTAAGCGCCTTTGGAAGGATCGGGAAAAAGCCCGCCGGCGCATTCCAGTGGCCGAAGGGAGCGGATGTGGATGCCGTGCTGCGTTATGCGGATCACCAGAGAGAGCAGGGCAACGGCGCGGAGGCGATGCGGATTTACAAGGCGGTGATAGCACGGCCGGAAGAGCACCTGCAATGCGCGGCGGTGATCGGGCTGGCGCGGTTGGGCGCTCCGGAGGCGGCGGCGGCGCTCTACCCGATGCTGAAGAGCGGGAATCGCAAGGTGCGGTTGACGGCGGCGAAGGCGTGGAAGGGGATGGCGGTGTGACGCCGGCGTCAGGCGGCCCTGCCCGTGAGCGTCTCTGGCGCTACCAGTTGGTGAGCGAGCCATCGGGCCGCTTCAACATGGGAGTCAAGTCATAGTGTTCCGTGAAATCCCCGATTTGCTGGAGCTTCGCCGTGTCCACTTCCACGCCGAGGCCCGGCCTGTCATTGGGCCATAGCTTACCGTTCTTCAGGTCATAGAAGTGATTCAGATAGGGCCATGGCCGCGTGCCGCCCATTACCATCTCCATCAGCCCGGGACCGGGGAAGACCGCCATGCAATGCACCATCGCCGCCTCGGAAATCGGCCCCGTGAAGTGCGGCGTCAGACCGATGTAATGGGTTTCGCACATCGCGGCGATCTTCATGAACTCCGTGATGCCGCCCACGTTGGGTATCGTGGCGCGCGCGTAATCCACCAGGTTGTTCTCGATCAGTTCGTTCCAATCCCATTTGGGACCGAACTGCTCGCCCACGGCGATGGGGACTTTCACCTGCTGCCGCAGAATGCGGTAGATGCCCGGATTCTCGCTTCGCACCAGGTCTTCCACGAAGTAAGGCCGCAGCGGTTCAATCCTATTCGCTAGCGCCACCGCATCAGGCATGTCGAGTTCCGTATGGAAATCGATGCACCATGCTCCGTCCTTGCCCACGCCCTCCCGCACCTGCTGGCAGAGTTCATAAGTGCGCCTGACGTTGTCGAAACGGTCCATTACCGGCCCTCGCGAATCGGTGGAGATGCGATACGCGCGAAAGCCCGCTTCGACGCAGGCCCGCGCCACCTCTTGCGGCGTTCCCTTCGCCGGATAGCCGGTCGAGTAACACTCGACGTAATCACGGCTTTGTCCGCCGAGCATTTGATAGACGGGCACGCCGAGCGCCTTGCCCTTGAGGTCCCACAGCGCCATGTCAAGCGCGCCCAAGGCATGCACCTTCTCGCGCCCCGCGGGATAGAAGTACGACCGGTACATCATCTGCCACAGCCTGTCGGTGCGGAACGGGTCCTGGCCGATTAACAATCCGGCGCATTGCTCCATGGTGTTGTGGGCGCCGCCCTCCCCCACGCCCACTAAGCCGGAATCAGTCTCCACCAGCACCACGTTCGTGCTCTGGTTGAAGAGAGGTTGCTTTGTGTTCGGCCTGCCGGCGGCATCGGTGGGAGTCTTGTAATACCGGATGCGCGTGATTTTCGACTTCGGCAAGCTGGCTGCGCGGGCCTCTCTGGATAAGGGAAGGGTGGCGGCGCCGCCCAGGCATGTATGGAGAAAAGCTCTACGGTTCATTTCTTGCGATTATCATACCAGAGGGGCTCCGGAGCCTCCGTGAGAAGAAAGATCGTAAGAAGAAAGAGCAGTGAGGCCTAGATACATCGACTTTCTTTTGAGCCGCCTGAGGGCTTTCGTCATGAACGCCTTCCGGACCCCGCGATGTGACACCGGCTCGCCGGAACGTGCGGCCTGTCCGGGAAAGAAGCGGCGGGCGCCGCATCCTGGGCCATACGAAGCCTTGCCGCGGCTCTGAGAAACGAGGCTGCCGGACGGAGAGAGGGCTCTTTGGCAGGGAAAACTCAGCCTGTGAAAGAGAGGAAAAAAAGGAGCAAGGAAATGACAGCTACGGCAGATGAGATCCGGATCGGCCAGGTGACCGTCCGGTTCCTGCTCGAAGGAAATGCGTCGGGCGGCTCTGTCGCGGTCTTCGAATTCGAAGTCCCCGCTGGAGCGAAAGTGCCCGTCGCGCACAGCCATGACGCCTACGAGGAGACCATCTACGGACTGGAAGGCCTGCTCACCTGGACCGTGGACGGCTGGCAGATCACCATCGGACCAGGCGAAGTCCTCTGCATCCCCCGCGGGGCCGTGCACCGCTTCGATAACCTGCATGAATCCGGAGCGAAGATGCTCGGCATTGTCACTCCGGGCGTTCTCGGGCCGGGCTACTTCCGCGAAGTCGCCGCGGTGGTCAATGCGGCCCACGGTGGACCGCCCAATGCCGGGGCGATTGGCGCGGTGATGCGCCGCCACGGCCTCACACCCGTCCCGTAACGCAGGCTCGGGGGAACCTGGGGATTCTTCCACGAACCGATCCAGCGGTTTGGATTGTTTCGGTGAGGCGAGATGGCAAGCCGTCAACTGCCTGCGCAACGCCGCGGCCGGCGTCTCCGGGGTGAGCAGGCTGTCTCGGAGAAAATCACAACCTGAATTCCTCTCCGCCCTCTCTACCGCCTCCGCGAAAAAATGCGGTCCCCTTCAATTCACAAATATTTCCCCCTTCCTCCACAACCACTTACAAACCCACCCCGCAAATCCTGAAACCTCCGCGTGGTAAAACCAGGCCAGAGTTCAACCCTATGTCCACCATCAGTCAAGCTCATAGCGACGCCGCTCGCAGCAACGGAGCCAGGTCCCAAGGCCCCGTTACCCCCGAAGGCAAAGCCCGTTCCTCCCAGAACGCCCGCACTCACGGCTTCACCTCTCAACGCCTCTTCCTCGCCGAACAGGACAAGCCCGAATTTGACCGCCTCCGCGCTCGCCTCCTCTCCGAATTCACCCCCAAAGGGGATGCCGAACTCCTCGTCTTCGACGAACTCATCCTCGCAGCCTGGAAGCTACGCAACATCTCCCTTCAGGAAACCACCCTCGGCGAGCAAACCGGCGAAGACCTCATCTTTTCCACTGACCCCGAACTCATGAAACTCGCCGATCGCCTTCAGCGTTACCGCACCGCCAACGAACGCGCCTTCCATCGCGCCATCGCCGAACTGCGCCGCCTCCAGAATGACCGTCTCTACCGCGAGCAGTTCCCCAGCCAACTCCCCAAGGACGCCCCCAAACTCGCCAACGCTCAAGCCTTTACCCATCGAACCCAGGCCCTCCTCAAGAAAGAGGTCAAGGATACCGTCAAGCAGGCCGAAGAAGAAGCGAAACTGTTCAACTCCCAAATCCAGGACATGCTCAACCAGGTGCGCAAGTAACCCAATTCCCTGAAAAATGCTCTCCAATTCTTGCTCTTTTCCAACACACCCCCGGGAAGTGTCCCCGCAAGCCGCCATGAGCCGCCGGACGCGCCTCGCCTCCACGCGACGAGCCCGCCCCTTCCCATTCCACCTCCTTCTCGCTGTATGCTGTTTGCATCCATGTTTACCGTGATCCTCCTCCTGCTCGGCGCTCAGGCTTCCGCGCAGCAATACGACATCCTCCTCAAGGGCGGCCGCGTTCTCGACCCCGCCAACAACATCAACACTGTTCGTGATGTCGCCATTCAGGGCAACCGCATCGCGCGTGTTGCCGCGGACATCCCCGCCTCGGAGGCCAGAAAGGTCTTGGACGCCTCGGGCTACCTCGTCACTCCCGGTTTGATTGACCTCCACTTCCACTCCTACGGCTACTCGGGCGCCATCTTCCCCGACGACACCGCCCTGATCACCGGAACCACCACCGTCGTCGACGCCGGCGGCCCCGGTTATCGCACCTTCGCCGATTTCAAAAAGAAAATTGTGGACCGCTGCCAGACCCGCGTTCTGGCTCTCCTCAACATCGCCGGAGGTGGAATGACCGGCGCGGCCTCGGAAGACAATGTCGCCGACATGCTGCCCGATAAGACCGCCGAGGTCATCCGTAACAACCGAGACGTCATCGTGGGCATCAAGCTGGCTCATTTCGGCAAGCCCGGCTGGGACGCCATCAAACGGGCTATCGAAGCCGGACGCCTCGCCGGTGTCCCCGTGATGGTCGACCAGGGCATTCTCAGCAACACGGGCCGCTCTTCCCGCGAAACGCTCCTCGATTACATGCGCCCCGGCGACATGAAAACCCACATGTACAATGACCGCCAGATCGAGATCGTCTCCCGCTTCAACGGCAAGGTGCGGGACTACGCCCTCGAAGCCCGCCGCCGCGGTGTCCTCTTCGACATGGGCCACGGCGCGGGCAGTTTCCTCTGGCCTGTCGCCACCGCCGCCGCCCGCCAGGGCTTCTATCCCGACACCATCAGCACCGATCTCCACGCCGAAAGCATTATGATCCAGCAAAGCGACATGCCCAACTGCATCTCTAAAATGATGCTCCTCGGCATGACCCTCGAGGACGCCATCCTCCGCTCCACCGTCAATCCCGCCAAGGCCATCCACCGTTTCCCGGAATTCGGAACGCTCGGCGAAGGCCGCGCCGCCGACATCGCGGTCCTCGCCTTGCGCACCGGGACCTTTGCCTTCAAGGATTCCTGGGGCAAAAAACGGCTCGGAACAAATAAACTGGAAAATGTCTTGACCGTCCGCAACGGCAAAATCGTCTACGACGCCGATGGCCTCGCCTTCCCCGAATGGACCAAGGCCGGCGACTATGAGGTGATCCAATGAGAAGTCTCATCCTCCTCCTCGCCGCCTTCTCCGCTCACGCCCAGGTCTATGACATCCTCCTCAAGAATGGACATGTCATTGACCCGGCCAACCATCGCAATCAGCGCCTCGATGTCGCCATCATCGGACACGCCATCGCCCGCGTCGGCAAAGACCTTCCCCCTTCGAAAGCCCGTACCGTCATCGATGTCTCCGAATACTACGTCACCCCCGGCCTCATCGATATCCACACCCACTTCGATGCCGAGGGAGCCTGGCTCAATCTCAACCCTGACCACAACGCTCTCCCGAACGGCGTCACCACCGCCGTCGACGCCGGCAGTTCCGGAGCCGATACCTTCGAGAACTTCCGCCGCCTCGTCATCGCGCGGTCCCACACTCGCGTCCTCGCCTTTCTCAACATCGTCGCCGGCGGCATGTACGGCCCTGAAATCGAGAATGACCCCAGGCAGATGAACGTGGACAAGGCTGTGGAAACCGTCAACAAACACCGCGATCTCATCGTCGGCATCAAGACCGCTCATTACCAACCGCCCGATTGGATCGCCGTCGACAACGCCGTGAAAGCCGCCACCCTCACCGGTACGGTCGTCATGGTCGATTTCGGCCAGAAGCCCGGACGCACCTACGAAGACCTCATCCTCAAGCACATGCGTCCCGGCGATATCCACACCCACTTCTATGGCCGCGTCACCCCGCAACTCGACGCTCGGAAAAAGGTCGAGCCCTACATGTGGGAAGCCCGCAAGCGCGGCGTCCTCTTCGACGTCGGCCACGGTTCCGGCAGCTTCTGGTTCCGCATCGCCGTGCCCATGATCCGGCAGGGCTTCCTTCCCGATACCATCTCCACCGACATCCACAAGGGCAGCATCATGCTCCCGCACGCCACCTTGATCAACGTTATGTCGAAGTTCCTCAACATCGGCATGACTCTCGAACAGGTGATTGAGCGCAGCACCGTGAATCCCGCCAAAGCCATTCACCGCACGGACCTCGGTACTCTCTCCGAGGGCGCGGACGCCGACGTGGCGGTTATCGCCCTCGAGAACGGAAAGTTCGCTTTCCTCGACTCCGGCAACGGTAAACTCACCGCCGGCCGGCGCCTCCGCGCCGCGCTCACCATTCGTAACGGGAGAATCGTTTGGGACGAGGATGGCCTCGCCGCCACCGACGTCTCCCGCGCCGGTCCTTACAGCAACTACAAGTGATGTGTCCCGCGGTGCTCGCCGCGGATTGGGGGCGTGCTATCTCCATTCAAACCCAAGCCCGCCCCCTTGCCATCGTCGAAGTCTTACCCCGCCCCCGCCGCCCCCGGTGCGCTAGAGTGGGGGTCTACGCCCATGCCTTGTCTTGCTGCCTGCCTCGTCCTTCTCTTTCCCCGCGTCGCCATCGTCGCGCTCTACCTCTTCACCCACTTCCTCGAACGCGCCTACCACGGCATGCTCCTCCCCCTCATCGGCTTCCTCTTCCTGCCCCTCACCACCATCGTCTACGCCTACATGGTCAACAACGGAATCTCCACCAGCGGTGCGGGCATCGTCTGGGTCGTCCTCGCCGTCCTCATCGACCTCGGCGCAATCGGTGGCGGTTACCGTAGCCGCCGCTCCTGACCTCACTTCGCCAGAGCAAAAGAAAAGATGTTCCCGCCGGCCGCAATCGCCACATACTGCCGCCCTTTCACCATATACGTCATCGGCGACGCCTTCCATACCTGATTGGTTTCGAAGTGCCACAATGTGCGGCCTGTCCTTGCGTCCACCGCCGCGAATCCGCCGCCCGTCTCCCCGTAGAACACCACTCCGCCCGCCGTCGACAGCACACCCGAGTAGTTCGCTTCCGGAGCCCCTACCTGCGGTATCTCCCACACAATCCGTCCCGTCTCCACATCGAGCGCCCGCAGATACTTCTGTGGCGGGTCCGCCGGATCAGGATAGGGCTCATATCCGCCCAGCTTTGATTGCTTGTAGATGCTGCAGTCTTCCACCGCCATCACATAGAACAGCCTCGTCGCCGGGTTGAAGGCCGTCGAATACCAGTTCGTCGCTCCCCGCACCGCCGGGCATGTCTTGGTTCCCTTCACAGACGGCCGGTTCCCCTCCACCAGTTGCGGACGTCCGTCCGCCCCAATCCCGCTCGCCCACGTCAGCTTCTTCACGAACGGCTTGCCCAGCAGAAACTCCCCGCTCAGCCGGTCCAGCACGTAATAGAACCCGCTGCGGTTGGCTTGCAGCAGCAGCTTCCTCTCCCGCCCCTGGAACTTCGTATCCACCAGCACCAAAGGCTCCGTCGCATCCCAATCATGCAGGTCATGCGGCGTGAACTGGAAATGCCACTTCAACTTGCCGGTCTTCGCCTCCAGCGCCACCACCGAGTTCGTGTACAGGTTGTCTCCGCTTGCTCATCCCCGTCCGTATCCGGAAACGGATTCCCCGTCGGCCAGTACAGCAAACCACTTTCGGCGTCATAGCTCCCCGTCAGCCACGTCGCCCCTCCGCCTACATCGATCGCCTTGCCCCGCCACGTCTCGGACCCCGGCTCCCCGGGCTTCGGCACCGTGTAGAACCGCCATGCCGGTTCCCCCGTCGCTGCTTTGTACGCCGCCAGAAACCCCCGGATCCCCTGGTCTCCGCCTGCTACCCCGGTAACAACAAGATCGCCCACCACCAGCGGCGCAGCCGTGGATCCATACGGCCCGGGTAGTTCGGGAATGATGACCTCCCACATCAATCCGCCCGTAATGCGGTTCAAACATATCAGGTGCGCATTGTCCGTCGCAAAGAAAACGCGATCCCCCAGCAGC
Source organism: Bryobacterales bacterium (assembly GCA_026954325.1). Lineage (GTDB taxonomy): Bacteria > Acidobacteriota > Terriglobia > Bryobacterales > Bryobacteraceae > CADEFT01. The sequence goes on from JAIXKK010000055.1 coordinate 19,722, forward strand.
GCTACGCCGCGGTTCGCGCCCAATGCCGCGTCCCCCGCGATCTTCCCCGCCGGCGTCCTCTGCCGCGAATAACACCAGATCTCCCGCCCCGTCCGCGCATCGAGCGCGCACACCTGGTTCGGGCCGCTCAAAAACATCATCCCCTCGCTCACCAGCGGAGTCGTCTCGAGCCTTGGATAAGGAATCGCGTACGACCACTGCAATTGCAGCTTCTCCGCGTTGCCCGTATGGATCTCCGCCAGTGTGCTGTGCCGGTTCCCGCTTAACGTGCCGTTGTAGGTCGGCCACTCCCCCGGTTCCGGATGCAGCACGCGCTGGACGGCCGCCTCCGGTATCTCATCCTTCACTCCCTCCGGAGGCCCAATCGCAATCCCGCCCAGCCGGCTCAGATACGCAATCAGATCCCGCCGCTCTTCTGCCGTGGCCTTCAGCGGAGGCATGAACGACGCCGCCTCCCGCGTCATCCCGTCATACTCCGTATCTGTCAGCAGATGCAGCCGCCCGTCCGCTGTCTGCAGTTGCAGATCATGCTTCCCTCTTCC